>CANQTL010000011.1 GCA_947626775.1 uncultured Lachnospiraceae bacterium
GTTTATGCCATTTTTATTGGCTAAAGTATTGATTTTTCAAGGTTCATCACACCAAATGGTGTGGGAAGTTTGAGTTAGTTATTTTGCGACACTCCCTTTTTGCGTATGTTGCCATAATTGTAAAAAAATGTTGAAAAGTCTGCTGACAGCATACCAATTTCGAAAATAAATATAGTATAATGAATGCGTTCGGATGTCGGTTATGCTAGGAGAACACAATATAAAATCAACAATAACGGGGTGTTTTAGATGAGAAGAAACGCTATTAAAATTGTTTGTGATCCATATAATAATCAGATCTCATATTTCTTTATGAATGAAAAAGACACATGGCAAGTGCTCTCTGGAGATTCACCTCTGTCACGCCAGTATTATACGAATACAACGATGAAAGAGCGCGCGGAAGAAATTGCGAAAAAAATAGATGAGGTGTATAACCGCGGTAATAGGGGATTGGATATTTTATTTGAGGGTACAACACAAAGCTATGACTATATAAAGGGAGCTTTCGGATATTACCTTCCGGACAGGGATATTGTTTGCTCTATGGGAGTGACTAAAATAGCCGTGCTTGGCAAAACAGGTACTGGAAAGTCCGTCCTTATAGAAGGAATGGAGAAGTTGCAGGGATACAAGTATTCTGTTAATAAGTCCCCGAAATACTTACTCTATAGTGATGAAGGAAATCATGCTGAGTGGTACGAAGTTAAAGGGATCGATCTCGGAATTGAAAATGTTAATGAGGCTTATCAAACCGTCGCAGAACTGGCCGGAAAGGGGTTATCCGCCATTGTTTATTGTATAAGCGCTGCCAGGAGAAAATTGGAACAAATAGAACTGGATTTTGTCAGGAAAATGGTTGCAGAATACCCATCCACAACATTTCTCATAGCGCTTACAATGAGCATCGGAACCGATACGGGATCAATGGTTAATGAAATAGAGAAACTGACAGATCAGGTCAGAGTCATACCAATATTGGCTAAAGAGTACGTGTTCGATATAACAGATGAAAATACCGGGGAAGAAAAAGAATTTGTCAAGAAACCTTTTGGACTGGATACCCTTTCAAAATACGTCTTTGAGAGGAGATGAAGATGCGTACTGTAGATATTATTGTAATGGGGAAAACCGGCGCCGGGAAAAGCACTCTGATCAATGCGGTACTTGGAGAAGAGCTGGCTCCCACAGGTACCGGGCAGGCAGTTACAAGAGAAAACAAAATATACAAAAAAGAAATGATGCTGCCTACAGGCGAGTATGAAGCGGGCAAGTATGGAATGGTGCTGGCTACTCTTTCTATGTATGATACCGTAGGATTGGAGATAGATCGAACAATAACGAACCGTACGCTTGAAGAAATCAGGAATCATATGCAGGAAGCAAAAAGGACGCTGCGTATTGATGATATCAGTATGGTGTGGTTTTGCGTAAACGAGTTAAGTAAGCGGTTTGAATCATATGAGATAGAGCTGATAAAAAAGCTGTCGATAGACTATGAGATTCCATTTGTTGTTGTACTGACACAAAGTATTTCAAAGAAGAAAGGGGATCTGGAATTACAGATAGAAAAAGATCTTCCTGATGTGCCATTGGCCAAGGTGCTTGCAAAAGAGTATCCGATAGATGATGAGATTTCAGTGCCGGCAAAGGGGGTTGAAGAGTTACTTCGTAAGAGTATAAAAGATTATCAGGGCCGCAAAGTCAGGATACTGGAAGATAAAATCAATCAGTTGGTTTACAGGCGAAGCGAACGCATTGGGGAAATTGAGGCAAAGGGGAACAGATGCATAAAAAAGCGCTCTTCGGCAGCAGCGAAGGTAGGGGTCCTTCCCGTTGGATGTATACCGGCTGTACATGGGATATGTATAAAGATGTTGGCGGATTTGAATGAGATAGCTGGTATCAAAAGGGATCAGGCGCTTGCTTCAGAAATTTTTGTAAATGCAGTTGTAGGTGTTATAGCTACTCCACTTATGGCCGTGCCATGGCTAAGCGAAAGGGTAGCAAGCGCTTATGTGGAAACTGTGGGAGAAAGTTACCTAAAGGCGCTAATAGAGGTCATAGGTCGCTCAACAGACAGAGAGCTGCAGGACAACGATCTTATGATTAAACGAATCAAGGAAGAATTGAAAAAATTAAAAAAATAACAGGAGGTTACTTAAATGGCTGGGATGACTGGAGAGGAAAAATTAAGGCGGCAGCAGGAGGAACTGGACGAAAAACTGAGTACGCTCTCGGAAGAAGGGTTGCCGACAGCAAACATTATTGTTGCGGGCATTACAGGAGCCGGCAAAAGTACTTTGATAAATGCGGTATTTGGCTCGGAATTAGCAAAAACGGGGATTGGCAGCCCCGTAACGGAAAACATCAATGAATATCATAATGACGATATCCCTGTTCGTATCTGGGATACAGTAGGGTTGGAACTGGATTCAGAAAAGACCGCGAGGTCTATTGCATCAATCAAGGAGACTGTCGCTCAGAAGGCCTCGGCAGAGGATCAGTTTGACAGGATACATGCTGTTTGGTATTGTGTCGGTTTTCCAAGCAGACGGTATCAGGATTCCGAGGTGGCGTTTGTTAAGGAACTGCACTCTATGCATTTACCCTTCATCATTGTATTGACTCAATGCTGGGGCAGAAAGGAAGAAATAACAGAATTTGAGAATAAAATCAAAGAGAAAAACAGACAACATGGACTGGGCGACATTAATATTATTCGCGTTCTTGCAACGGATTATAAGATTGAAATTGATGAAGATACCGTCGTTACCAAACCTGCGGTTGGATTAGATGCTTTGGTGGAGGAAACTCTTAGCCGGCTGCCGGAATTCATCAAGAGCGGCTTTGTTGCTGCTCAGCGTGTAAGCAGGGGGCAAAAGAGGGAGCAGTGTGAGAATATTATTTATGAATATGCTAAGGAGGCTCAGTACGGTCGGTGGGATAACATTCCGCTTGTCAAAGTTTTTACTACGGACAGAAAAATAATGGCGATGTTTGGGAAGATTGGACGAATGTATAACACCATTCTCTCAGAAGAGAGCGTCAACAAGATTATGAAGGAGTCCGGAGTAGACTTTTCGAATAACTTTTGGGGATTAATAATGCCATTTGATCTCGTAGGCTACAGCGACAAAATCAGTAATCTTTTGAGCGAGAAAAAAAAGGATGGTTTTGCTGTAAAAGTAGAAGATATTCCGAAGAATAACAGAGCGGCGCGCATGATTGCTTTTTATGGATATATGTTCGTTGATTCTATCGAGGAATTATGGGAAAAGCTTACAGAACAACAACTGAAAGATGTAGATATGGTAGTTAGAAACCTTATTGGTATCATCAACGACAAATTAAAAGAGCGTAAAGGAAGGAGAAATTGAAATGAGAAGAACGGTGGATGAAAATATTCGGTTCGCAATAATAGGCATAGCGGCGCTGGCTGCAACGATAATCGCTGTCATGCTGGTTAAAAAATAGGAGAATGGCCATGGGTATAATATACGATTGGAAAAGAATACTGTTGGAAAAACCTTCCTTGAACTCAAAACAACTTCGTGACATGGATGAAAAAAGATCGGCATATCTGCGTGAAACACTGGGCATGAGTGATGATAAAATACAGGATGCTATCCGAAAAAATCTGGGGGCAATAGGCATAGAGGTTTATCAGGCATATCTTGATCAGCTGAAAGATTTATATGTGCCGATCGCTTCTGTGTCAGAGAACTTTGATGCTGATAATAGAATCCGGTTTTTTGATATAACAAAATGGGTGACAGATTCTGAGGAACAGAGTATAGATAAGCTTGTGAATGTGTACCATGTATTAAGCAATGAGAACTGCAATATTGCGCTTATTTATCACAGAACGGCAGATGGATGTAAAATCACGCTGGGGATAGTGAATACGGACGAAGATTCGTCGGATCCTTCTATAGCCGATAAGTATTATTGGCGTGTAAAGGGTGCGATAAAAGGGAACTTTCCCGGATCAGATATTAAAGAAGTTAATGAAAAGAATGAGAACGGCGGCGTTTACGGTATCGGCGTGCCGGATTGTTTGTCGGGCGATAAGACCGGTAAATCTATTGTAGTGGTATCAAATGTGGCCTCAGAAAAGTCAGACAATTTTATAAGCCAAAGCATGGAAAAACTATTGGATGGAATTGTTCCGGAAGACGATAGCCAGAGCTACACAGTGGTACTTTTGGCGAAACCCGTGAATAAACAGCTGGAAACCAAGAACAGATTATATGAGTTGTATTCAGCGTTATCGCCATATTCGGAATGGCAGGCGAGCCATCAGTACACTCAGTCTGAACTGGAGGGAAGCTCTGCCAGCGCAGGCCTTAATGCAAGTGTAGGCGTAAGCTCTGTTGCAACTGCAAACTTCGGCGCATCTTTCGCTCGGGTATCAAATACAATGATGCAGATTGGGAAAAGCGAGGGGAGAACAAGCACATATACGAATTATGGCGTGAAACATACTTTGGACGTTATCGAAGAACAGGTAAAGAGGATAGAAGAGAGTTCGGCTTTGGGGATGTGGGAATTTGCGTCCTATATTATCTCTGACAGCCCGGTGATAGCAAATAATGTCGCTCATATGTATCTTGCATTAACTCAGGGAGAAGAGTCGTTCATTTCAAAGTCTGCAGTAAATTGCTGGGATGGATGTATAGATACCGATGCGGCAAAGATCATACTTTCATGCGTACAAAGACTTCAGCATCCTGTATTTGCATTGAAGGCTTCATTGGAAGATGAGTGGCTGATGTATCCGTCCGTAGTTAATGCTGCGACGCTGCTTTCTGGAAAAGAACTTGCCAAAGCGCTGAATTTTCCCCGGAAATCCGTGAGCGGGCTGCCGGTATTTGAAGTTGTACCGTTTGGCAGGGAACCGCATTCGCTGCTGGAGGAAAAGCTGGATGTTGAGATCGGCTGCGGATACCATATGAGAAAGGTGGTTGAAAACCAGAGAATTTCCCTGTCTAAAGAAGAACTGACGAAACACACCTTTATTACAGGATCTACGGGATCAGGTAAGTCTAATACAATATACAAACTGCTTGAGAAACTGGGAAATGAAGGGATTCGCTTCCTTGTGGTTGAGCCTGCGAAGGGAGAGTATAAGGAGGCTTTGGGAAATAAGAAAGGGGTGACTACTTATGGAACAAATCCTTTGATCACGGATACGAGATTGTTGAGGATGAATCCGTTCCGCTTCCCTAAGCATACCCATGTTCTTGAACATTTGGATCGTCTGGTTGAAATTTTTAATGTATGTTGGCCTATGTATGCGGCGATGCCTGCAATACTGAAAGATTCTATTGAAAGGGCGTATGTCAAAAGTGGGTGGGATTTAGAGAAATCTGAAAACAGATATGCTGAATATTCCTCGAAGCTGTTTCCTACTTTTAATGATGTAGTAAGAGAGATTCGGCAGGTGTTGAATGAGAGCGATTATTCAAATGATAACAAAGGGGATTATACAGGCGCTCTCGTTACAAGGCTTAAGTCGCTCACAAATGGAATAAATGGATTGATCTTTTCGGCGGATGACCTAAAGGACGATGATATATTTGACCGCAATGCCATTGTAGATTTGAGCAGGATCGGCTCGACAGAGACGAAGTCTCTGATCATGGGGGTTCTGGTGCTTAAACTGCATGAACATCGTATGGAGCAACGGTGTATGGGCGGCGGGCCTAACGATGAATTAAAACATGTAACTGTACTGGAAGAGGCCCACAATCTTTTGAAAAGAACTTCTGCGGAACAGACTGGCGAAGGGGCAAATATGCTTGGCAAGTCTGTAGAAATGCTGGCTAATTCAATAGCAGAAATGCGTACATATGGCGAAGGATTCATAATAGCGGATCAGTCTCCTGGGTTATTGGATATGTCGGTTATTAGAAATACCAATACAAAGATTATTCTTAGATTGCCCGATTTCAGTGATAGAGAATTGGTTGGTAAAGCGTCGGGACTGAATGATAACCAGATTATTGAAATAGCGAGACTGGAAAAGGGAGTGGCAGCCATTTCACAGAGTGATTGGCTGGAACCTGTGCTTTGCAAGGTTGATTTGTATACAGGTAAGGGCGGCGATTTTCCTGTCAATGGCAAAGATGAGCCGCCTGTTAAAAATACCGTTGACAGAAGAGCAGCGGAGCAGTCACTGTTAGAGTGTATCATGACAAAGGAAATATATCGCAAGGGGGATCGGGCGGATATACGAAAACTTAAAGACATTGTATTGAGATCCAGCTTGGATACAACTGTAAAATGTGATTTTCTGGATTATATTACGGCGGGAAAGGAGAATGCAATAGGATCCCTCGGGGCGCTTGTATATGATTTTTTGGATGCGGAAGAGGCAATCAAGGCGTCTGAAAAATATGAGGATATCAATAAGTGGGTTCATTCGGTTGCCGACAAACTATCACCAAGGATAAATGAGTATTCAAAAGACCAGATTGATCGGGTAATGGCTCTTCTGGTAAACGAGCAGTCTGTGCGGGACGCATCCTATAGCGATATATATGCGAGATTTACAGAAATCTATAAGACGAAGGGAAGGGTGTACTGATGCCGGAGGTTGGAGATATAAATGATGTCGGTGAAGTGAAAAGCCCGGAGTCAGGAAACTATAAAGAAATAAAGCCTGAGAATGGGATGACATCTGAAGAAGCTCACTCCTTTTGGAAGGACGTTTTTAAAGATGAAATGCATGATGAAGGAAGTAATAGTACGGATGAGACGTCAAAAATAGAACAAACAAAACAAAATCCGCATACGGAAGTTCATGATGGCGAAACATATTATTACGATGACAACGGAAAGCTATACCGTGTAGGGAAAGATCTGGCACCTAATAGTGAATACGAGATAAATGGGTATAAATACAAAACCGATGAAAAGGGGCGGATTGTCTCTGCAGAGGGTACACTGCATTTAAAAGATAGGGAAGGGAAACTGCGAATTAGAGATAGTATTGAAGCTATTGGAAAAGGAGATCAGCGGGATGGCGATGATAGAGGGCACTTGATAGGAGATCAGTTTGATGGATCGAATGGGCTCGAGAATATGATTCCACAGGATGCTGATGTCAACGAGAAGGATTTTAGGAATTTTGAGAATGAGCTTGCGGGTGCGGTAAAAGAAGGAAAAGAGGTGACGGTAAAGATAGAGCCAATATATGAAGGCGATTCAAGACGGCCGGTTGCCATTGGTGTGACATACAGTATAGATGGCAAGGTGAGCGTAAGAGTATTCCCGAATGGGAAGGAGGAATGATCAGATGGAAGAAAAAATATTTCAAACCATATTTGATAAAGTGGTTGACTTCTTGCCTGCCGGATGGATAAATATGGTATTTTTTGCCGGGTATACAACTGGAAGTTATACAATGAAATTTTATTCGGAGAGTGGAGATAAGAAGTTTATTGACTGCTTTAACATGCCTGGAGTATCAAAGGCATCGCTCATCAAGTTGTTTATGGAAATTGATAATGACTTGTCTGCACAACGAAAAGAACTTACTCCTGATAAGACATGGACTGTGTTTACGATGAGAGTGGATTCGAATGGTCACATGAAAACATATTATGATTATGATGACCATTCGGAGGATATGGTAGCTTTCGAAAAGGACTGGGAAGCAAAATATCTGGTATAAAGGGCGGCTAAGCCATGATTCGATTTCAGCAGAATCTCGTAAGAAGATGAAGACCCTCCCCCTCCCGCATGGGCTTGACAAATCCCCCCGGTATAGTAAAATGGTTATGTTCCGCAGAATGATGGGAAAATCTCAGGGAAGGCGGACAGAGAGGACAGGTACCGATGGCGGAAGTATACAATCACAGGGAAGTAGAGACGAAATGGCAGAAAATATGGGACGACGAGAAGGCCTTTAAGACTTCGGACGATTATTCCAAGCCGAAGTATTACGCGCTGGTGGAGTTTCCCTATCCCTCGGGGCAGGGGCTTCATGTGGGACATCCCAGACCGTATACCGCACTGGATATCGTGGCGAGGAAACGGAGAATGCAGGGCTACAACGTGCTGTATCCTATGGGTTGGGACGCTTTCGGCCTCCCGACGGAGAACTACGCGATTCAGAACCATATCCATCCTAAGATTGTGACGAAGAACAATGTGAAGCGCTTCAAGGATCAGTTGCATTCGCTCGGCTATTCCTTTGACTGGGACAGGGAGGTCAACACGACCGACCCGAACTACTATAAATGGACACAGTGGATCTTCTTAAAGCTGTTCAAGGCGGGGCTTGCGTACAAGTCTGAGATGCCGATCAACTGGTGTACTTCCTGCAAGGTGGGACTGGCCAACGAGGAGGTCGTCAACGGCGTCTGCGAGCGCTGCGGTTCCGAGGTGATCCGCAAGGTGAAGAGCCAGTGGATGTTAAAGATCACGGAGTATGCCGACAAGCTGATCGAAGGGCTTGATACCGTCGATTATGTGGAGCGCGTGAAGGTTTCCCAGAAGAACTGGATCGGCAAATCCACCGGTGCGGAGGTAGACTTTATCATCAAGGGCAAAGAGGATAAGATGCGCATCTATACGACCAGGTGCGACACCCTGTTCGGCGTGACCTACATGGTTATGTCTCCCGAGCATCCTCTGCTGGACAAATATAAGGACGATATCGCCAACTGGAGCGAGGTCGAGTCTTACCGCGAACAGGCGGCGAGGAAATCCGATTTCGAGCGGGCGGAGCTGGCCAAGGATAAGACCGGCGTGAAGCTCGACGGCCTGACGGCGGTAAACCCCGTGAACGACGAGGAAATACCGATTTTTATTTCCGACTATGTGCTGATGAGTTACGGCACGGGCGCGATCATGGCGGTGCCGGCGCACGATGAGAGAGACTGGGATTTCGCCAAAAAGTTCGGCTTGCCGATCATCGAGGTGGTTGCCGGCGGACGTAACGTGCAGGAGGAGGTCTACACCGATGTGGCCGACGGCACGCTTGTCAACTCCGGATTCCTGAACGGGCTGAACGTGGCGGAAGCGAAAGAGAAGATGATCGCTTTCCTGGAGGAAAAGGGTATCGGCTGCGCCAAGACCAACTTCAAGCTCAGGGACTGGGTGTTCTCCAGACAGCGCTACTGGGGCGAGCCGATTCCGATCGTACACTGCGATAAGTGCGGCTATGTGCCGCTCGACGAGAGCGAGCTGCCGTTAGAACTGCCCGAGGTGGACAGCTATATGCCGACAGACAACGGCGAATCGCCGCTGGCGCTCATGACGGACTGGGTGAATACGACCTGTCCGTGCTGCGGCGGGCCGGCGAAAAGGGAGACGGACACCATGCCCCAGTGGGCGGGTTCTTCCTGGTATTTCCTGCGCTATACGGATCCGAACAATACGGAGGCGCTGGCGAGCAGGGAGGCGCTGGAATACTGGATGCCGGTAGACTGGTACAACGGCGGCATGGAGCACACCACGCTGCATCTTCTCTACTCCAGGTTCTGGCATAAGTTCCTCTACGACCAGAAGGTAGTGCCCTGCCCGGAACCCTATGCCAAGAGAACGTCTCACGGTATGATCCTGGGGCTGAATCCGCACAACTTTGCCAATCTGCCCGCGAAGGAGCAGGAGAAGCTGCTTGCGGAGTACGGCAGCGAGAAGGCGGCGAGGGAAGCACTGAAAGAGAAGTACGGCGAGATGGCGGAACATCCCGTGGTGAAGATGTCCAAATCCCTCGGCAATGTAGTGAATCCGGACGACATCGTGACGGAGTACGGCGCGGACACTCTGAGAACCTATGAGATGTTCATCGGCGCTTTTGAGATGAGCGCGGGCTGGAGCGAGGACGGCGTCAAGGGCTGCCGGCGTTTCCTGGAGAGGGTGTGGAAGCTGCAGGACTGCATGACGGACGACGAGGGATACTCGGCGGATCTGGAGACAAAGATGCACCAGACGATCAAGAAAGTCAGCAGCGACTTTGAGAACCTGAAATACAATACCGCCATCGCGGCGATGATGGCGCTTATCAACGAATTCTACAGAAAAAATGCGGTGACAAAGGGCGAATTTAAGACGCTTCTGACACTGTTAAATCCCGTGGCGCCCCATATCACGGAGGAGCTGTGGGAGAGGGTAGGCTTCCCGGGCAGGATCTACCAGACCGTATGGCCTGCGTATGACGAGGCCAAGACTGTCGAGAACACGGTGGAGATTGCAGTGCAGATCAACGGCAAGACGAGAGCGACGCTCACGATCGGCAAGGATGATCCTAAGGACGACGTGATCGCCAGAGCGAAAGAGATCGTCGCGGACAGGCTGACGGGGACGATCGTGAAGGAGATCTACGTGCCGGGCAGAATCGTGAATATCGTACAGAAATAGCGGCGCAGGATCAGCGCCCGCGCAGTTTCCGCAGCCGGTCGAGCTTCTCAAGTTCCTCCGGCGCGGCGTATCTGCGCATCGCGGAGACGATGGTCTCCGTCTCTTTGGCGTCAAAGGAAATATGATTGTCTTTGATTTTCTTTGCAGCGGCCATCAGAAAGGGGAGTAGCTGTTCCCCGGAGAGGGCGCGGCTCTCGGAGACGAGCGTCTGCAGAAAGTCCAGTTTGGCCCGGTCGATCTTCGCGACAGCCGGGTCGTCCATCCAGTTTGTTGTCATGTCATAGCCTCCCTGTTTTCAGGATCTGATTTTGGACTCTCCCGGTCGGGAGTCCTTTTTTCGTCCGTCTGCCGGAACATCTCATACATGTTCCGCTGCTCGGGTGTGAGCATGTTCAGCATCATGTCCATCATTGAAAAGGGTTCTGTCCGCGCCTGTTCTGTACTCTGCGCGCCGGAGGCGCCGGGTGCGTCTCCATCGTACGGGACGGTGAGATCCGGGAAGAGTTCCTGCAGGACGGACATCGTCTGAGACATTTCCTGCATGGTCTCCAGCGTCTGAAGCATGTTCTGCAGCTGTTCCAGCTGCCGGATTTCCTCCGGCGTGGAGTAGAAGGAGAGCTGGCGGCACAGAGAGCGCAGATCAGGATCGCCGCCGCGGGAGACGCCGCAGCCGCTCAACTGAGACGGATGCAGTCTGGAATACTGCATCGTGTACTGGAGTTCCCTGTATTTGATGTAGACCGCAAGCTGCCTCTGCATGGAAGGTTCTGCGCAGGGCAGAAGGATTTTGAGCTTCTGCAGTTCGTTTGTCGTGTACAGGGCGTCAAATGCCGCAACGTTTTCCGCTTCTTCACTTTTCGCTGTCATAGGGTGCGCCTTTCCGATACCTGTCGATTTTCTCTATAGTATATGTTCCCGATGCGGGAAATAGGCTCCGATGGAGCCAGAGCCTATTTCTCAAGATGTGCAGGACAGATGTGTATGGGATTACGCGCGAAGATCAGTTGCCGCAGCAGCTGGAGAGAAGCAGTAACCAGATCAGGGTGCTGCAGCAGCCATTGCCGCCGTTGTTGCTAAGCAGGCTGATACCGTTGTCATTGTCGTTGCCGCAGGCGGATAAGAGCAGAAGAATCCAGATCAGGGAGCAGCAGCCTCCGTTCCCGCTGTTGCTGAAAAATCCGCCGTTATTGTTGTTGCATCCGCACTGAGTTGCTGATAAATCGCTCATCGTTAAGCCTCCAAATATTGTTTATGGTATATCCTATGTGCGGGCCGCGGGTTGGTGACAGGACGGCCGCCTGAAAATTCTGCCAAAACACTTGCATAAATTTCAGGATATAGTAGAATTAGGCTGTGTGCTGATAATAACAGGTAAAGGAGCGATCTGTATGCCGGGATTAGAGGTTGCCGGCAGGAGGTTCCGCACCGAGGCGGACTATCGCGCGGCGCTGCGGGATCAGGCCAAAATAGATAAGATCAAGTCGCAGACCGATATGCGGCAGCCGGGCGAGGTCATCACGCTGTATGCGGATATGCAGGCGGGAAAGTATCGGTTCGAGACGGTAGTCGGCAACGATTTCGACGACGAGATCTATGAGCTGGCGCAGCAGTTCAAGCGGCAGGGATACGACAAAGACAGCAGGATCGCCGCGGGGAAAAAGGCGCGCAGGGCTGAGAAAAAAGCGGCGAAAACCGATTCCGCCGGCCAGAAGAGCGTTAGGAAGACCGTCTCTCTGAAAGATTACGATAAAAATATGCAGGCGGTCATTCTCGACGAGCTGAAGAAACGGGAGAAACGCCGTAAATTGATGCTCGCGCTGTGTTCCGTCGTGGCGGCGGCGTGTTTTATCTACTTCGGCGTGTATTATTATTTCGCAGACAGGACGGAGACGAGCTATGAGAATCTGGCGGATCTGAAGGGCAACACAACACTGGCTGCAGGGCAGGTTCCGACCGTGACGATCCATTACACGGACGAAGAAGAGATCGAGCTGAAGGTGCTCCCGGAGTACCAGACGCTGTACAACAAAAACAAAAGCCTGATCGGCTGGCTCAAGATCGACGATACCAACATTGACTATCCGGTTATGCAGACGGTCAACAACGAGTATTATCTCGATCACAATTACGATCAGGAGTACGATAAGAACGGCAGTCTTTTCCTGGATAAGGACTGCGATGTGGTGCACAGGAACACGAACCTTATCATATACGGGCACCACATGAAATCGGGCAAGATGTTCGGCAATCTGAATATGTACAGCAGTGAGGACTACTGCAAAAAACACTCGACGATCCAGTTTGACACGATCTATGAAAAGGGGACCTACGAAGTCATGTACGTCTTCCGCTCGCGGATCTATAACGAGGACGAGATCGTGTTCAAGTACTATCAGTTCCTGGACGCCGCCTCGGCCAAGGAGTTCGAGTCCGACATGCAGGAGATGGCGGCGCTGTCCCTGTATGACACGGGAGTCACGGCCAGCTATGGGGACGAACTTCTGACGCTGTCCACCTGTGACAATTCGGAACAGGACGGAAGGTTTGTGGTAGTAGCTAAAAGAATAGAGTGAGGGCCTGAGGGTCCGCGGCGGAGCCGGCTTATGCCGGCTCTTTTTTTACGCGGGCAATGAGCCAAGCTGACAGGCTGGCAAGCGTAATTTACTTGTTGTATGCTCTTATAATAAGCATACAAAAGAAAATAAGCTATTGAAAATAGCAAATAAAAAAGGTAGAATAGAACAGGACTGAGCAAAAAGGGAAGAAAAAGGAGATGTCGTGCGATGCGGCGAAAGAAAAACAGAACCAACAGAACGGGAAGGATCATGCCGGCGCTTTTTCTTGGTCTTGCGCTGTGTTATATGCTCCCGCTTGCCGTAAGGGCAAAAGAGGACGCCGCCGCGCAGATCGCAGAGTGCAGCGTCATTATGACGGCGGCGGAGGATCTGGATGCGAAGGAAAGTCCCGACGCCTCGTCAGAGACGGTCGTAAGCTATCGGAAAGGCGACAGCATCTTTGTGACGGGCGAGCTGCCGGACGGCTGGTACCGAGTCCAGTATCAGGATACGACCGGCTATGTGGAGACGGCGAAAGTGGCAAAGATGAATGTGGACGTGGAGGCCCTGGATCAGGAATTTGAGAGCGAGCAGGAAAAGGGAGAGCTGTTTGTGGAGGAAGTGGAGCGGCATCGGGCCGAGGCGAAGCGGTCGAGGCTGTGGGGGACGGTGATCGCCGTGCTTGTAGCCGGCATCTTTGCCACCAGTATTGTCTCCGCATGCAGGAACAGAAGAAAAGGAGAATCGGAATGATGAATCTGGCAATGCTTGTCCTGCCGCCGCTGCTGGCGTGGCGGATCCATATTTTTCTGCGGCGGGACGAGCTCGGACGAAAGAAGAAAATTTTTTTCTTTTTGTGCTATTTTGTACTGGTCAATCTCTGTACATTTGCCGTCTCTTATTTCAGAGGCGTCAAGGAGCTGCGCTTCGACCGCATGACGTTCAGCTATCGGGTCAAATATCTGTGTATGGGTTGTGCGTGGGCCGTTGTACTGCCTTTTTTTGTGGGCATTTTTGCGGACGAGAGAGGGAGGGGGAGAGGCGTTCTCTCCTATGCGGGACGATTCCTGCATGATATGAGAAAATATGCGCGCTATGCGTTCTGGGAGGCCAGAGCGGAGCTTAGGTCGGAGGTGTCGAACTCCTATCTTGACTGGCTGTGGTGGCTGATCGAACCTATTTGTATGATGCTGATTTATACGGTGATGTTCAGCGTCGTGTTCCACGCGTCGGAACCGTATTTTCCGGTTTTTATCTTCATCGGCCTGTCCATGTGGAGCTTTTTTTCCAGATGCGTCAACAGCTCTGTCAATCTGATCAGAGCCAACAGGGCGATTATCACCAGAATCTATATGCCGAAATTTATCCTGCTCCTTGCCAGGATGCTCGTATACGGTTTTAAGATGATGATTTCCTTCGGCGTGGTCGGCGCCATGATGCTGGTGTTCCGGGTCAGACCGACGGAAAACATCCTGTATGCGGTTCCCGTGTTCCTGCTCTTGTTTCTGTTTACGTTCGGCCTGTGCAATATCTTCATGCACTACGGGGTTTACGTGAGCGATCTCTCTTATATTGTCGGGATCGTGCTCACGATGCTGATGTATATGACGGGCGTATTCTACAATGTGGGAAAGAGAATTCCGACGCCATACGGCGATCTGCTGCAGCGGTACAATCCGATGGCGTTCCTGATATCGTCCATGCGGGGCGTGCTTCTGTACGGACAGGCTCCCGACTGGAACTTGATGGGCGTCTGGACTCTGACGGCGCTTGTGCTGGATATATTCGGCGTGCTGACGATCTATCGCAGCGAGAATGCCTATGTGAAGATGATCTGAGCTGTGAGGGATTCCGGTATGTACGGCGGCAGACGGCAAAGAAATAGCAAATAAGATCAAAAATGCTATTGAAAATAGCATTTAAAAGAAATATAATAGATGAGATGTGAAAAATGTTCGGGTTTTGCGAAAGCATTCTAAAAAGCATCAGAGGGCTGGCTGTGCGTGCGCTGGCTCCGATTGGGATCTTGTCTTATATGGCGGTCCGGGACAGAGGCTGTTACGACATATTGATGTGCGATCATATCGGTGATTTTCTGTATACAGCCGGCTATCTGAGAGCATTTAAGCGGACGAACCGGATCCGGCGGCTCCGCGTCGTCGGGACCGCGCGACTGGAAAGTCTGGCGCGGTTCTATCCCGGTGTGATCGACGAGTACCGCATCGTGGGGAAGAGGCGCCTGCAGCTGATCTTGTCCGCGTATCGGACCTGGATCGGGCGGCAGTATTATATGGCGGCGCCTGTCAGCGTGATCGAGCCGTCCAGAGATTTTGTGAGACAGTTCGCCTATGTGGAGACTTTTCCGAATCTGACTCTGCGGGACTGCATTCAGTACGGGATACTGCGGCTTTCAGAGGAAGCGCAGCCGGAACTGCCGCAGCTGTGCCAGGCTGCGCCCGGTCACGGAGAAACGAAGCGGATTCTGCTGTGCCCGTCGGCTGCCGTGACCGAGTGGAGACCGTATCAGGGACTGTTCCGGCAGCTGTGCGGGATCTTCTCACAGAGAGGCTTCGAGGTGTCTGTCAATGATGAGACGGTCCCGTTAGACGAATGCGCGCGCCGGATGCGCCGGGCGGACTGTGTCATAGGGATGCGGAGCGGGCTGCTCGATCTGGCGGCGCTTGCGGGAGTCCCCGCGATCGCGCTGTATCCTCCTGACAGCAGGCTGATGCGCTATTTCGATCTGTGCAGAATGAATGAACATAATCCGAGAACCGCCCAGTATCGGCTGCGCGGGTCGGCGACGGAAGATATTCGCGGGATCCTTGCGATCCTGCGCGCATTTGAGGAGAAGACGGATGGAGATCAAGTATATCGTTGTACAGGCGGGAGGGAAAGGCTCGCGGCTGGGACAGCTGACTTATAACAAGCCTAAGGCGCTGGTTCCCGTGGACAATCTTCCCATGCTGTTCCATCTGTTTCGAAGATATCCCGACAGAAAATTTATCGTCATCGGCGATTACCGCTATGACGTGCTGGAACGCTATCTGCGGACTTTCGCGGAGGTGGAATACACGCTGATAGATGCGGGAGGACACCAGGGGACATGCGCCGGACTGCGGCGGGCGTTTGAGCAGATTCCGCCGGGCGAGGCGTTCATGCTGATCTGGTGTGACCTGGTGCTTCCGCCGGAGTATGTATTCCCCGAAAAGACAGGAAATTACATCGGTATTTCCGGGAATTTCGTCTGCAGATGGAAGTACGAGAACCGCGTGTTCGCGGAGGAGGCGAGCGCGGAATACGGCGTGGCGGGACAGTTCATCTTTGCGGACAAGGCGGCGGTGGAGGCTGTGCCGGAGGACGGCGAGTTCGTCAGATGGCTGAAAGAACAGGAACAGAGCCTTGTCCTCGAGCCTAAACGCCTGTATGGGACGAAAGAGTACGGCGTGCCGGAGGCATATGACCGGCAGGAGAGAAAATGTCGTCCATTCAACCGTATCACGCAGGACGGGGCGTGTATTGTCAAGGAACCGCTCGACGAACAGGGCCGGCAGCTGGCGGCGCGGGAACGGCGCTGGTACGCTAAAGTCGGACAGTACCGTCTGCCCAATATCCCCAGGATCTATCAGACGGATCCGCTGCGGATGGAAAAGATAGACGGCTGCAATATTTATGAGTGCGCGTCTGCGCACGAAGAGAAGAGGCAGATACTGGAGAAGCTGATCGCCTGTCTCAGGACGGTTCATGCGCTGGAGGGCTGCCCGGCGGACGCGGCGAGTTATTATGAAGCCTATGTCGGCAAGACCTACAGACGGCTGGACAAGATACGGGATCTGGTTCCCTTCGCCCGGGACAGGACGGTGCGGATCAACGGCGTGGATTGTCCTAATATCTTCTATCTGAGAGAAGAGGTGGAGAGGCGCACGGCAAGCTATATGCCGTCGGAATTCCGGCTGCTGCACGGCGACTGTACCTTCAGCAATATGATGCTCAGACAGGACGGTACGCCGGTGCTCATCGATCCCAGAGGGTATTTCGGCACGACGGAATACTACGGCGATCCGGCCTATGACTGGGTGAAACTGTATTACTCCATAGCAGGGAATTACGATCAGTTTAATCTGAAGAGATTTACGCTCCGCATCGAAAGCGGGGAAGTCTTCCTGGAGACGGCCTCCAACCATTGGGAAGATATGGAGGACGAGTTCTTCGCCCTGCTTGCGGACGAGGTGAGCCGGGAGCAGATCCGTCTGCTGCACGCGCTCGTATGGCTCTCCCTGACAACCTATGCCTGGGAGGATTACGATTCGATATGCGGCGCGTTTTACAGAGGGCTGTATCTGTTGAGAGAGGTTATGGAACAGTGAGAAATTACTACAGACAGGTGCTCGAGGCGATCCGGGACTCTCTGGCGTCGATCGACGAGACGCAGTATGAGAGGCTGATCTGTGAGTGCGTCGGCACGTTGGGAAAAGGCGGGAAGATCATAGCCAGCGGACTGGGCAAAAACGTGCCTATCTGCGAGAAATTCGTAGGCACCATGAATTCCCTCGGCATGGACGCCAGATTCCTGCACACCAATTCCGCGGTTCACGGAGATCTGGGAATCGTGCGAAAAGAAGATCTGGTGCTGTTGCTGTCCAAGAGCGGCAATACCGAGGAATCCGTGATGCTGGCCGGTTATCTGGAAGAGCGGGGGACAGATCTGTGGCTGTTGAGTTTCAATGAAGCCGGAAAACTGGCTAAGATGGAGGCAAACAGCCTGATCATGCGCCTGGAGGAAGAGGGGGACGAATGGAACATCGTGCCCAACAATTCTACCAGTATCTATCTGATTCTGCTGCAGGGAATCGCCATGGAGATCGCGAAGCGGATGCACATATCGCTGGATGATTTTAAGAAGAATCATCCGGGCGGCGGTATCGGTGCGAAACTGAGAGGAGAAACGGTGTGAGCGTGAAAATGACGCTGTCGGCCCTGCCGAAAACCTGGATCCTGGATCTGGATGGAACGCTGGTAGCGCACAATGGCTATAAACTCTACGGACGGGACGTCTGGCTGGACGGAGCCAGAGAATTCCTTCTGTCGATTCCTGAGAGCGATATGATCGTATTCCTGACTTCCAGGGATGTAAGCTGCGCAGCACAGACGGAAGGGTTCCTGCGGGAGAGCGGGATACGCTGGGATCATATCCTGTACGGCGCGCCCTACGGCGAGAGAATTCTGATCAACGACGACAAGCCGTCGGGGTTATGCATGGCACACGCCGTCGGCAGACAGAGAGACAGCATATGGAATGTGAGGTATGAGACAGATGCAGACCTGTGATACGGATACGAAAACAAATCAGTCAAAACCGGATAAGGAGACCATAAGGCATCTGCGAAGGGTGAAGAGGCAGCTGTACAGGAATCTGGTCCTCTCCTATATGGGATGGTGGCACTGGGTTATGATCAATCGTATCAAAGGCGTCGGCGCAAACACGGCGGTGGTGCTCCTGCCGTCCCTCGACAGAGAGACCAATTATCTGGCGTTACTCTATCTGGACGACATGCTGCGGTCCCGCAAGTACGCGAACGCGGTGATTCTGACGCATGATCCGGCGGTGCTCAGGGCCGCGCCGCTCTTCTCGGACAAAATTCTGAAGACAGTCCCCTTCAGCCGGAAGAAGGCAGAACATCTGATGCAGTATTACTGCCTGTATGAATTTAATAAGCGGTTTATCGTGGCGTCCCTGGATGAACCCAACGGCAGGAACGGCTCCGCCCTGATCGGCAAGCGGGGGACGACGAAAGAGGAGATCTTCGTCATCGGCGTGTACCGGGTGTATCCCTTCACCAGGCCGGACGCGCCGGTCTATGAGGGAGACGACGGGATTGTCCGGGAATTTCTGTCGGTATACGACGTGTTGAAGGATAACGGGGATGCGGCGTCTGCTTAGAAGATTCGTCGGATTCTTCAGAAGATGCGCCGGGAGATTCACACCGCCGCCCCTGCGGATCCTGTTGGAATTCTGTGTCCGCATAAGGTACGGATATCGGCAGTACGCGCGCCTGCTCAGACAGTACGGCGTCAGGATCGTATATCTGCAATATTACCGGGGAACCGGGGACGTGTATCTGGCCGCCGCCTATCTGAAATATCTGGACGAAACCTCAGACCGGTCGGATAGGGAACAGGAGCGCAGCGTGTTTGCAGTGAACGGCCAGAGTGCATATCATGTCGCCAAACTGTTTCGGACAGAGGGAACGGAGATTGCCGTGCTGCGAGAGATACAGGCGCGGGCAGTTCTCTGGCTGTACCGCTTTCTGGGAGGCGAAAACTTACGCGTCCGCATCCTTCACTATATGGACAGCCTTCCGATGTATCAGTGCTTCCTGATCTTCCTGGCAGGCCTGAACGGCATCGGTTTCATGGATCTGTACCGCGCCGCGGTTTTCGGGGACGAGAAGATCACGCTTCCGCCTCCGGCATGGGATACTGACAGCCGGTGGACGGAAGAGATTTTCCGCAGATACCGCCTGAAAAAAGGCAGGACAATTCTGCTCGCACCGACGGCGAGATCCATAGCGGAAGGGCCGGACGAGGGCTTCTGGGAGCTGCTGGCGCAGAGATTGTCTGCAATGGGCTATTGTGTCTGCACGAATCTCTCGCACCCTAAGGAGACGGCGGTAAAGGACACTGTGGGAATCATTATACCGTACAGAGAAATGGACATGTTCCTGCAGGCGGCGGGAACCTTGATAGGTTACCGCAGCGGGCTGTGCGACCTCGCTGCAGCCGTGCCGTGCAGGAAGATCATTCTGTATCCCAAAGATACCTGGCCTCTGTACGGCGGATTGGGTATCGGCACGACGAGGGACATCTTCTCACTGAATAAGATGGGACTGTGTAACGACGCCATAGAGCTGGAATATGACAGAAGCGGTCGGGACGGTATGCTCGACGCGGTTGTGGGAATGGTGGAGTGATGAGAAAACTGGTCAGACTCCTGCCAGGAGGATTTCGGGATATCAGCCGGATATTCTGGAGGAACGTGCGGGAAGGGTATCGGGTGTATGAAAGTTATGTGCTTGCCTATGGGCGGGACGTCAAGATTGTATTCTGCGCCGCAAAAGGAACGGGCGATTACTATATTACGGGAAGATACCTCCGCAGATGGCTTGAAAAAGAAAACATAAAAAACTGGATCTTTTTGACCTTCGGGAGAGCGGAGACAAACGTCACCGGGCTTTTCCCGATTTACAGAGGACATACCATAGAAGAACCAGGCGTAATCTGTGATAATTTGAGGGCGTTTGCCTGCTTCGCCGGTTTGGGAAGAAAGAGCGTCGTCAATCTCCATCATCAGGTGCCGCAGCCTTTCAACTGGATGTGGAACATTACCAACAGTCATATCATGGGATATCGCGGGCTGCATATGGTTGACTTCTATCTGTACAGCGGGTTCGGCCTTTCGTCCGATACGACCGCTGACAGCCCGGTCTTTGAGAAGGACCGGGATAAAATCAAACGGATTTTTACAGAGCACGGCCTGCAGGAGGGGAAAACGGTTATGCTGTCCCCGTATTCTACAGGACTTGAGCAGTTTCAGATCCCAGATTCTTTTTGGGAAAAAATCGCGCGGATATGCGCCGCTATGGGGTGGTCGGTATGTACCAACTGCGCAGGGGAGGAGACGCCGGTCGCGGGGACGCTTCCGCTCTGTGTCGGTTACGCGGAGATTGTGCCGTTTCTGGACCGGGCGGGAATGTTTATCGGGATTCGGAACGGATTGTGCGATATTGTCGCGACTTCCCGGTGCAGAAAAATCATCCTGCATACTTATCGGGCAAAATGGTGGCCGGACGGAAAGTCCATAGCCTATACCGGCCTTAATCATATGGGGTTGTGCGACGACGCCATAGAGCTGGAGACGGGAGCCGACAATGACTGGGAGACGCTGTACAGACAAACCAGCGCGGCCATACATGAAAATCCGCGTGACTGACAGCGGCACAGGAATGACGCTATCATGCCGCAAGGCTTCATGATAGACTGACGCATTTGAGTCAGGAAGAAAGTAGAGGCACCTTGAAAATTTCATACTTTATATCAGGAATAAAATGATTTTTGTGTCATAAAACGCTTGCGCTTCCCGTATGTATCTGTTATAGTGTAATCATCGGCAGTGATCTTGCTGTCGGAAATCTTTTGGCACATGGATAGTTCTCGTTTTCAGAGCAGATATCCCAACGAAAGAAGCAGACAACAGTATAACAGAGCGTGGGACGGGTTTTGAAGTTTTTGGTAAACTGAATGTATCTCCTTTCCCATGCGGAAAGAGAGGGCAGATTGACACAAAAGAAACGAAAAACCATTGTAAAATCTTCTGGCGCGTCATATAATAAAGACGGACAGGGAAGCAGGGAAAGCGAGGCCTTAAAAACATTCAGGGAACTGACTCTCGCCGACCGCTTCATCTTCTATAAGGTGATGCAGGATGCTGCGCTGTGTAAGCGGCTCCTGGAGATGATTCTCGGTCTGGAGATTGAGCGCATCGAATATCTGGAAGGCGAGAAGACCATCGAAGTTCGGAATGACGCCAAAGGCATCCGTCTGGATATCTACGTGAAGGACGAAGAAGCCACCATTTATAACGTGGAGATGCAGGCGGCGCATGCGGCGAATCTGCCGCAGCGGAGCCGGTACTACCAGAACCTGATCGATGTGGATCTGCTGGGGCGGGGCGTAGACTACCGCCTGCTCAACCGAAGTTTTGTGATCTTCATCTGTATGGAGGATATCTTCCATAAAGGCAGACACATATATACCTTTGAAAACAGATGTCGAGAGGATAAGGAATTACACCTCGGCGACGGAGCGGTAAAGATTTTCTTAAATCCCTGTTCGGATATGGATGACGTTTCGCCAGAATTGAAGCGTTTTCTGAAGTATCTGGCGGAAGGGACGGCGACAGACGAGTATACGAGAAAGTTGGTGGAAGCAGTGGAGACAGCGAAAAGAGATCCGAGATTGATGGTGGAATACATGTCGTACTATGCGGATCAGG
Source organism: uncultured Lachnospiraceae bacterium (assembly GCA_947626775.1). GTDB lineage: Bacteria > Bacillota > Clostridia > Lachnospirales > Lachnospiraceae > UBA3282. The sequence goes on from CANQTL010000011.1 coordinate 21,982, forward strand.
CGGACCACAGGGCGGAACTGAAAGAAAGCCGTGCAGAAGGCCGAAAAGAAGGACGTGCAGAAGGTCTGGAAGAGGGTATAGAAAAAGGACTTTCAGCACTGGTAGAAACTTTGAAATCTATGCTCCCCGATTTCGAGACGGTATATAACGCAGTTGTCAAGAATGAGGTGTATATGCACTGTACCCGAGATGAGGTCATGAAGTATTACGAGAGTGTGGAGTAGGAATATTCAATTGATATGATACGGTAAATGGAATAAATTAATAATACAGAGATTTTCAGAACTCCTGATATAAAGTGTGAAATTGGCTTTATGTCGGGAGTTTTTGTGTGCTGAAAACAGGATTTATATCAAATATTTGTTGATTATAGATGCGCAGTGCTATGCTGCGCGGCGTACCTTGACAACTGCATACTTTACATTGGGAAAATGTTGTAATAAACGCATCGAACGGCTATAATGAGACTATGGCGATATAAAAATCCAAGGCTCAGGCGGGAGGGGTGCGCATGGCGGGGATACCGGCTCTGGGATACCAGAACTATGAAGAAGTCATCACAAAGAACATATTTTACATCGACAAGACGAATTTCATAAGCGAATGGTGGGACGCCATGGACAAAGTTACGCTCATTACCCGCCCACGCAGATTTGGAAAGACGCTCAATATGAGTACGATTGAATGTTTCTTTTCCAATAAATATGCAGGGAGAAGCGACCTGTTTGAAGACAAGGCTGTATGGGAGGCGAAAGACGCCGACGGAGCATATAAGTACCGCCATCTGCAGGGAACATTTCCTGTGATATTCCTGAGCTTTGCTTCGGTCAAAACCGGAGAAATGGAAGGGATAAAGACTGCCGTTAAGCAGATTGTTGCAGAGCTGTACCGCAAGCACAGGGACATGATGTCCGATGCGGTATTTGACGACAGCGACAGGGAATACTATAGCAATATAACGGATACGATGTCAGATGAAACCGTGCTAAGAGCAGTCAACCGTCTCAGCGAATATATGGAAAAACGCTATGGAAAAAAGGCGATTATTCTGCTTGATGAGTACGACACGCCTATGCAGGAGGCATGGCTGTCAGACTGTTGGGATGAAGCTGTCAGCTTTTTCAGGCGGTTCTTTGACGCCACCTTCAAGACAAACGATCATGTCAACAGGGGCATTATAACGGGGATTACGAGGATTTCCAAGGAAAGCATATTTTCGGGGATGAACAATCTAAAAGTAGTGACTTCTACTTCCGACAAATACGCTGACTGTTTTGGATTTTCAGAGGATGAAGTCTTTGCCGCGCTTGATGACAAAGGGCTTGGGAGTGAAAAACAAGAAGTGAAAAGATGGTATGACGGGTTTACGTTTGGCAGCCACAGTGATATTTACAATCCCTGGTCAATCCTGTCATTCATTGAAAACGGAGCAAAATATGAGCCTTACTGGGCAAACACGAGCAGCAATGGCCTTGTAAATTCCCTCATACAGAAGGGAAACACAGAGATCAAGCAGACGATGGAAAGCCTTCTTACAGGCGGAAGTTTTGATGCACAGATAGATGAACAGATCGTTTTCAGCCAGTTGGAAGATAATGTCGGCGCGGTATGGAGCCTGTTGCTGGCCACGGGCTATCTCAGAATAGAGAAACTGAACTATGAAGGAAAGTTCCACAAACCGGTATATACCCTGCGACTCACAAACATGGAAGTCGAAAATATGTTTTCTGACATGGTGAAAGGATGGTTTGACAGCGACAGTGCAAAGACGCCGTACAACGGTTTCATAAAGGCAATGCTCGCCGATGATATAAAAGCAATGAATCATTACATGAATCGCGTGGCGCTTGCAACGTTCAGCAGTTTTGACAGTGGAACCAGACCGTCCGAATACACGGAGCCAGAACGCTTTTATCATGGATTTGTATTAGGACTGATCGTAGATCTCGCAGATCGCTATACCGTCACATCAAATCGTGAGAGCGGGTTCGGCCGCTACGATGTCATGCTGGAGCCTCTTGGCAGGAATGATGACGCCATCATTATAGAATTCAAGGTGTACGATCCAGACGAGGAGCAGACGCTCGACGATACCGTGCAGACCGCCCTCGCGCAGATTGAGGAAAAACACTACTCGGCAGCTCTTGAGGCTAAGGGGATATCGCCCGGGCGGATCCGGCGTTATGGATTCGCGTTTCGCGGGAAGGAATGTCGGATAGGAAAGCAGGATAACTGAAAAACAAAGATAAAACAGAATATTAGAACAGGGAAACTCCCGATGCAGAGTATGCGGCTGTCTGACGACGCAGGATATTTTGCACCGGGAGTTTTTTGATGCTGTTTCAGCATATGGCTCCGTGGAGGTTATAGATGAAGGAAAACAATATAAAATCAGTCGGGCGAGATGGAGTCAGGGATACGGCAGGAAGAATTTGCAGGAAGGTATGGGAAGCGGTGCTGCCGAAGAAACTTCGGGAGATGAATAGGGTGTTTCGGGAGAGTGTGCTGGAAGGGTATAACGCGTATAAGAAGGTTTTGAGTAATAAATTTTTTAAACCAGACACAAGAATTTATTTTATGGATTATGGTGGTTCAGGTGATATTTTTTTGTGTTGCTCATACTTAGCACAAAAAAATCAAATTTTAAATAATGATGTATTGGTCGCTGCAGGTTCTGTGGTAAGTAGAGTTGCCTCATATTTTAATTTTAGCTATATAGTAGAAATAACTGTGCAGGAAGCCTGGGATTTGAGAATTATGGATAGATTTATTAAAAAGCCAATAAAGGTTTTGCCGTTATTATATGAATCTGTTCCACTCAGATATTCTGGAATATTGCGTCATATGCAAGGATATAAAGGATTAAATTTTTCAAGATTACTTCGTATCGGCATAGAATCTAATTTAAATATATTGGATGATTTTGATAGAATTATACCGTATAGATTTTATTGTGAAAAATCAGAACTTGAAGCTCTTAAAGAGAAATTAGGATTAAAATACCAAAGAATAGCTCTACTATCTCCATATATGAGCCATAGTAATATGCGCGAAATTCCCATGGCATTTTGGCAACAAATAGCAAAATATTTAATTGAAAAGGGATTTAAGGTGTACACAAATAGTTGTGATGAAAAAAAAGAAAAAATTATACCAGAAACGATACGATTATGTTTACCGTATCACTTGATAACTTCAATTATGGACGAGGGGGGGGGAGTATTTGTGGGCATAAGAAGCGGTTTGTGCGACATTTTATCAACGGCAGTGCATTGCAAAAAAATTGTTTTGTATCCTAAATGGAAAATAGCAGAAGGTGTATCTACTTGGAAAGAATTTTTTTCTATGAAGGATATGAAATTAAGTGATAATGTTGTGGAATTGGAATATAAAAATAAAAATCAAAATTGGCTAGAAATGATAACCAATGTAATTAATATAATAGAGAAAGAAAATTATGTTGAATAACTTGATAAATTGCATTATTAATTCAAACCCTTATTTAATATGGAAAAAGTTTAAAGAAATAGCAAAAGCATATGACGTTTATGCAACGTTGTGTTTAAAATATGCCAATACGCAATTTATAATAGCGCCTAGTGGTTCGGGAGACGTATATATTATTTCTCGATTTATTCGACAATATTTATGCATGATTAGAGAAAAATGGGAAAATAGAAATTTAAGATTTGTTGTAACTGGTAATAATGGCAAATGCATTACAGATATGTATGGAATAAATCCATATGCAGTTATCAATGCTAAAGAAAATTTATTATTGATAAAACTTTGGATGTATGGGTGGAATATAAAATTAAGAGGGATAATTTTACATTGGGGAATGATGATACAACACATTTCGGTACTAAGAGCACTTGAAGGCATGCATAATTATAATATGTATTCAATGTTTAAGTATGCTGTTTTTGGAGGAATAAAGGAAATCAAATATTATCCCAATATAAAAATAGATGATAATTATATTGATTCAATATTTAAAAAATTTTCATTAAAACCTGGCAAAACAGTATTACTTATTCCATATTCAAGTTCTTTAAAATATTTGCCCAATTTAAATTTTTGGAAGTCATTAACATCTGAATTAATTCAGCGAGGCTTCTGTGTTTGTACTAATGTTGTTAGCAAAATGGAAACAGAAATTCCTGGCACACAACCTTTGGCTGTCCGTTTAGATCAAATAAATTTTTTCTTGGAAAAAGCGGGGAGCATGATCTCGGTACGTACAGGGCTTGCAGATATTACTATTGACGCAAAATGTAAACGTATAGTGCTATATCCTGATCGACCATCTGGGAGGACGGATATTACGGATTATCATGGCGTTTTTTCAATAAATCAAATGTATCAAATAGATAACGACATTGAAGTCCTTTATGATTTGAGACACATGAATAATGTAAAAAACAAAATTATGATGGAGTTTGGTGAAAAAAATGAATATTTTAGTAATAGCAAGTGCGGATGCAACTAATTTATCGATAGAAAATATTATTAAAGAGTTCGTGCGAAGAAATCATAAAGTCGAAGTATATGGCATGTTTGATGACTATAAAAGCAATAGGATGTTCATTAATATGGAACTACCAGTGCATCAAATTAACGAATTGACAACAGATATAATTGCAAAATATGATATTGCATTTTGCGGGACGGATGCAATGAGAGTATTACGCTGGGCTGATATATATGTATTTAACTATAATTTCATTTTTATAAATCGTTGGCCATCTGAAGGTTCTGATTTTATGTTCACAATATGTAAAGAGAGATTCAGCCCTATGAGAATGGAAGAGGATTGTTCAGTTATGCCAATAGGAGATCCAAAAGGAGATTTTTTGGAAAAAAAATCTGATAAAAATTTTCAAAAAATATTATATATTGATGCGGGGCATTTTCCATTTGGCAAAAAAGGAAAATATCAAATCGCTAATATGTTATTGGATATTTGTAATAATTTTCCTGAATACGAAATAGTAGTTAAACCACGTTGGTTGCGCGCAGATACTAATATCACTCATAGGAGTACACACTTATATTTAATTATTGATGAATTAACCGGTGGAAATGTTCCTAATAATTTAAAATTGTTAGACAGGCATTTGGATTTGGCCGAATTGATTGATGACAGTATTTGTGTTATTACAACATCTTATTCAACATATTTAGATGTGGCTCTTAGAGGTAAAAATGTATTAATTGTAGGAGGGTTAGATTCAGAAGAACAATATGAAATGCGTAAGAATGTAACTATGCGCGAAATGACAGAATTAGCAGCAAACACAGGATGTTTAGTAAACTATAAGGAAATTATTCAATATTTACCTAAAGGGTTGCCGTGCAAAAAGGAGCATTTAGATAAGCTATTAGCTTATCAAACTGATGTTTCAGAACGAATTGTCAATGCCGTAGAATGGATTTATGAACATTTTATAAAATATGGACGTTTTCCTAAAATAAAAAAGTATGACTATGAAACATACCAACAGGAGATGGTTGCAGATGAGTCATTGAATTGGGAGATGCTAAAAAGAAAACGAATTAAAAATGGTATTTTAAACTCTACCAGGTGTTTTGATTGGATAGATGCAAATTTAAATTATAGTAATTATTATGAAAAATTAAATGAAAAATATATGGAGGTTCAAGTGTGTGATGAAGGATATATAGATTTATATAGGAGTATGGAAAACATAAAAAATGAAATTATCATTGCAGAATACGAATTGCTTATGAATGATTCTATAAATCAGTCTTTGCTTTTTAAAGCTTTTTATGAGATGGGATTGTATGACTGTATTGAAAATATGAATTCAGAATATGTATTAGCTCAATGCCCATACAATTATTATATGGGGTTAATACGAGAAAAGCAAAATGCATCTGAAAGCAGTTTGAAATATTTATGTAGTTATTTGGAAGAAGTATGTAGTTTAGATTATGCAAAGTATATTCAAAGTACAACTGGATTTGTAAAAGCAGCCTTTACGTCATTGTGTAGGCAATATGATGGACATAATATATCGGCAAATAAAATAGTACAATTATTTAGTATGGTACAAAATAGTAATATACCTGATATATTGCCCGTTGAAACTATAATGAATAGATTTTATAAATTTATACCTAGTATTGGTAGTTATCTTGCTCAAATGGAAGATACTAATGCGGCAATAATGTGTATGTTTTGGTATACAAGTTATCTTCAAGGCAATATCAACACAATCCATAAAAATGTAAAATTAATACAAGAAACCCAACGGAAATTTGAAGAAAAATTATTTGAGAAGAGGACTTTAAGTTGGTATTTAAAATATATTAAAGAAAATGGCGTTAGATATGTGATAAGAAAATTGTATTATAAAGTTGTTGCGATCAAATAGATTAGTAAAAACGGAAATACTTGTATAAGAGGTTTTTTACATGACTAATGAGTTGAAAGTTTTGGATTGTACCTTACGTGATGGCGGGCGTATTATTGATTGTGCTTTTCGTGATGATCAAATTATCGGAATTATTGCTCGTTTGGCTCAGGCAAACATAGATATAATTGAACTTGGATTTTTGCGTGATAGTATCAGTTATCATGGAAACAGTACTTTCTTTGAACGTATTGAACAGGCTGAAACATTGCTCCCTCCAAACCAGACATCAGAATTTACACTCTTTATAGATTATGGAATGTATGATGTCAATAAATTACCTCATTACGATGCGGGAAAAATTCGCGGAATACGCTATGGTTTTACCAAACATAATTTTATACATGAAAGAGAAAGTCTCAAACATGAGATGCTCTTGATTAAAGAGAAGGGATATCGGTTGTATTTTCAGGGAGTAAATACTGTAGGGTATACGGATAGAGAACTATTGGAACTGATCGATTTGGCCAATGAAGTGAGTCCTTATTCCTTCGGGATTGTAGATACATATGGCGCTATGTATGCTGAGGACTTGGACAGGCTTTATACACTGGTTGATTTTAATTTGGACAGTAATACCGCCATTGATTTTCACGGACATAACAATATGCAGATGGCTTTTGCATTAGCGCAAAAAGCTGTCGGGATGTGTCAGGGGAAACGCAAACTGATCATTGATGCAACTTTGGATGGAATGGGGAAATGTGCCGGAAATCTCAATACGGAGCTCGTTGCTAATTACCTCAACCAAAAGTGTAGAAAAAATTATGAATTTGATTTTTTATTAGATGCAATTGATGAATATGTTGAAGTATTTAAACACAGTGAAACATGGGGATACTCGTTGCCCGGATTAATGGCAGGTATTTATAAGTCACATCCTAATAACGTCATATACCTGACTGATAAGTTCCGTATAAGTACGAAGGATATACGGAAAATGCTTTCGCTAATTGATGAGGACAAACGGCAACGCTATGACTACGACAATATCAGGAATATATATAAGGACTATTTTGCCAACCCATTGGATGATAGTGAGGCATTAAAGGAAATAAGGCAATATATCGGTAAAAGGGAAGTGCTGGTTCTGGCGGCAGGCTTATCGGTTAAAACTTATGGCGAGAAATTAAAGGCATACGTTTGCGAACATCATCCCGTTGTAATAACCGTAAATTATATCTCTGATTGCAGTAATTTCGCTTTTTGGGGCAATGATCGTAGGTATCAGAAATGTGGTGCACTAAGCATTCCACGAAATATTAAGGTTATAGTCACTTCCAATGTGACACGGCGGACGGGGAATGAGATTATTGTCAATTATATTGATTGTATAGCAGAAACAGGAAATTATTTTGATAATTCAACCTTGATGTTATTGAATTTGTTACAGCGCATCAATGCCACCAAAATTAGAATTGCCGGTATGGATGGTTTCAGCAATGATAAGGCAAATTATTTTAACGATACGGACATTGATAAGCGATGCGCCGGGCAGTTTGAGGAAATCAACAGAGAACTTGAGGGGCATTTGTACAGATTTGCTGAACGTAACCGTAATAAAATGGATATACAATTTATAACGCCAAGTCGTTATGAAAATGCCATAAAAATAAAATGAAAGAGAGGGAATATAATATGACACGACTTGTTATTTTTGGTGCTGGAGGGACAGGACGCAGAGTTTATCAGAAAGTGAAAGATAAATATAGTGTTATTGGCTTCGCAGACAATGATTCTAGCAGATGGAATAGTGAGAACATAGACGGCATACCTGTGTTTGATCCCGCTAATTTGATACATATGGATTTTGACTGCATTATGTTAGGGACATTTATGGGGTGCGATGAAATACGAAGGCAGTTAAAAAACCTGAATGTTCCTGAAAACAAAATTGTTTCTGGATATGTTGAAATTTCAGTGAATGCGCGTGATTTATTTTTAAAGAGAACAGCAGAGGAGTATTACAGACGCGAACAGTTGATGGGTGGGGGGGGGAGATATAAAAGCCGCTGTTGCCGAAGCAGGCGTATTCCGCGGCGAATTTGCGAAGGAAATCAACAAATATTATTCGGACAGAAAATGCTTTTTGTTTGATACATTCGACGGCTTTGATGAAAAGGATATTAATATGGAGCAAAAAGAATCCATGACGGTAGCCAATTATATGAAAGGACTGTCTGAACAGTTAGTATATGAAAAGATGCCGTATAAACATATGGTAGAGATTAGGACAGGATATTTCCCTGATACTGCCACGGGCATCGACGAAAAGTTTTGCTTTGTTAATCTGGATATGGACTTGTATAAGCCTATTTATGAGGGAATTAAATTTTTTTATCCTAAATTGATAAGTGGTGGTACACTCCTTATTCATGATTACTTCTCCGATGCGTATCCGAATGTGCGTCAGGCTGTCGAAGACTACGAAAAGAATTACGCTGTTCAATTGATTAGGACGCCGATAGGAGATGATATGAGCATTGCGATTATTAAGCCGTAAATCGATAAGAGGAAACGGCAGAGGAGGCTTTTGGAAATAAATGAGAAAGGGATAGCGATATTAGAATGAATTGCGAAACATGATATCTGAAGAGGAATGTTAATATGAAAATCAAAGCAGTTGTTCCGATTAAATTGAATAATGAAAGATTCCCCAATAAAAATCTGGCATTGCTGGGAGGTAGGCCGCTTTGTACTTATCTGCTGCATACATTGTCAGAAATAGAAAATTTGGAGACATATGTTTATTGCAGTGACGAGACAGTTGTTTCTTATTTGCCTGATAATATTAAATTTTTTAAACGTGATGTCAGGTTAGATGGTTTTTCAGTAAAAAGGCAGGAAATTGTGAGTGCAATGATTCAGGATATTCCTGCTGATGTCTATTTGTATGCACATGTTACGAACCCGTTCCTGACAAGGGAAAGTGTTGCGGAGGCAATTCGTTCTATTGTGCGGGAAGGATATGACAGCGCAATTGGTGTGACTGCGCAGCGAAAATATATATGGTATAAGAATATGCCAATGAATTTTGAACGTGATCATTTATTGCGAACGCAGGATATTGAGCCTGTATATATGGAAATGGGATTATATGCATTCCGGCGGGAGGTCGCATTGCCGAATGGTTCTGTATATGGTGATAAATTGCGGCTTATACCGGTGACTGACACGGAAGCGGTGGATATTGATTACAAGGAAGATTTAGACTTTGCAAATTTGATTATGGAACAGAGAAACAATTGAGAAATTGCATAGTTCAAAACAGATTGATTCGATAGCGGAAGGAGATATCTTATTGGCATGAAACGAGAAAAAAATGCTTATTTTGAATTGCTGAGATTTATATTTGCAATTTTGATATGTCTTACTCATTGGAATAGGGGACATTTTCGCGGCGCGTATGTAGGAGTGCAATTCTTTTTTGTTTTATCTGGGTTTTTGCTTGCCAAGAGTTACTTTGATCATTTTGATGTATTAAAAAGGCAAAATATCTATCAAAATTGTTTGAATTTTCTTAAAGCGAGAATTAGTAGGTATTATCCCCATTTTATATTTTCGCTTATTGTTTTGAGTGTTATAAAAGTTGTTGTACTAAAACTGATGACATTTAATGAGTTTTTGAAATCACTTTTTTGGGAAGCCACATTTTTGCAGAATATCGGAATTAGAGCTTCAGGGAATTTGATTAATCCACCGACATGGTTTTTGTGTGCGGTTGTGATATGCGGCTATGTTATTTTCTTTTTGTTGCAGAAACACCAGGATACATATGTTTATATCGTTGCACCGCTTTCAGTAATATTTATGTTTTGTTATTTCAATGATTGTTTTGGTAGTATGGCAGCCGCAAGTCCTATAGTAGTATTTACTACGAGCGGGATTATTCAGGGATTTGCATGTATGTCATTGGGGTGTATTAGCTATGTTTTATATACATATTTGGAACAAAAACTAAACAGAGATAACAGGATGATTGGAATTCTGCAGTCGATAGGAGAGATTGGTTTGTTAGGGCTGATTTTGCGTTTGTGTTATAAAGAAGGCCACACTGATAAAGACTTTATTTTAATTGTATTTTTTGCAGTATTAATAATATCTGCATCCTTAAATAATAGCTGGCTGGCAATGCTATGCAATAGTTATATAAAACGACTGATGTTGTTTTGCGGTAGACTAAGTTATCCTATTTTTCTTAATCATATGGCAATATTTTATATATTGAATAGTTTGGATCATACAGGGGGGGGGTATGTTGAACAAACGGCGATATTTTTGCTGATAACTATTATTTACTCGATTATAACAGAAAGGATAGTTGATTTATTATCTTCTATTGTAAAAAGTTATAAGCGGGCATGAATATAGTAATGCGGCCCGATTGAATGTGAATAACAAAACTGCGATAAACTGTCGCTTACTCAGCGTTTTCCGCCTGGCGGTATTTTTCCAGTTCCGCTTGTAAGGAAGTGTTGGTTGCAGTCAGTTCTTCGATTTGTGATACTAGCTTTTCAATCTGAGCAGCCTGCTCGGCGGTTTTCTTAGTATAGTAGTTATCGAAGGCTTCCCGCTCGGCGCGGGCGCGGGCGAATTCCCGTTCCATCTCGTCGGCGTTGAGGACATAGAGACTTTCAGAGGCTTTGGTGAGGGCTGGATTGTCATTGGCGATCATTTTGAGTTCCTCCTAGGTTTTGGTTTTGAAGAGGCGGGCCTGTGGTCGATATCACAGACTGCTGGTTACTTGGCGTTTTCCGCCTGGCGGTATTTTTCCAGTTCCGCTTGTTGAGCAGCAATGACTGCAGCCTGCTCTTCGAGCTGTGATGCTTGCTTTCCGATTTGTGCTACTAGCTTTTCAATCTGAGCAGCCTGCTCGGCGGTTTTCTTAGTATAGTAGTTATCGAAGGCTTCCCGCTCGGCGCGGGCGCGGGCGAATTCCCGTTCCATCTCGTCGGCATTGAGGACATAGAGACTTTCAGAGGCTTCGGTGAGGGCTGGATTGTTATTGGCGATCATTTTGAGTTCCTCCCAGGTTTTGGATTTGAAGAGGCGGGCCCACAGGTCGATACCATAGGCTCTGTCCTCCTCGGTTGCCAGTTCTATATGAGACAAGTCTACCACACGCAGGGTAAATTTGTCACTATATAAATGATGATTTTTAATATTTAACAGTTTGTAGGTGGCATAAAATTCCGCATACTCAGGGAACAGCTGGAAATCCAGGAAGCCGATGTGGTGAGCCGGTTTGCAGCTGATATAATCCTCGCCGCTGCTGAGCTGGTCGAAACGGCGGCACAGGTAACTCAGGGAACGCTCCGGCCAGTTGCCCTTGTTCAACAGCTGCATCTCCAGGTTGATGAGGGTGTTGCCGTTCAGAATGACGTCGATGTCCAGAAGGAATTCCTTGTCGTCGGCAGCATGGCCGTGGTGGATGGGGTTGGTAATTTCCACCGACACTACCTCGTCCGGGTTGAGATGCAGGAGAGAGCAGATCAGACTTTTGAGCACACGGTTATTCTGCTGTAAGACGCTGCGGAACATGTGATCGTTGGTAAAACCGTAGTCGATAGGGCCGGAGGCATGTGCAAGCGGCTCGGAAAAAGGGCAGGCGGAATGTTGTTCAGACTTTTCAGACATGAGATAAGACCTCGCTTTCGTGATGTGAATAGGCGGCCAACGACAAGAAGGAAGGCCGGACCGGCAAGTGACGATAGAGATAAAACAAGGGGTAATGGCGAGACGCCAGGACCGCGATGCCGCAGAGGGGACGAACGTCCCTCTGAACAAGGTTATCGTAACATGGGAAGACAGCGGTGTCAAGCACAGACTTCAAGCAGGATGTAAACGGGAGGACAGATATGGATTTTGTGGTTATTTCCGATGACAATCTGAGGGACTACGTGATCGGTCATTTCGCTGACGGCGGGAACCGGGATCACAGACTTGTCTGTTTCGCGGTAAACAGACCGAAGACGGATCAGTATGGAAATTATCCGGTAAAGGATATTGCGGCTGTTTCACAGATCAAACATGACGCCGTATTGATTGCGGTCAAAGCGAACCGAAGTTTGCAGAGAGCGCTGCTTAGGCTTTATGAACAGAAGAGCAGAGACGTCTATGTGATCACGCTGTATGCGCTGGATAAGAAATGCGGTTTCCTGCATGACGGCGGTCTGGATGCGCGGTATGTGCATCATCTGACATCCCAGGAGGACAGGCCCTATCTGGTGCATCTGGAAGCGCATGTCTGTGATCACTGCAACTTAAACTGTAAAGCGTGCAATAATTTTTCGCCTTTCGTCAGGGAACCAAAATACGCGGATCTGGTCCGCTTCGAGCAGGATATCAGAATTCTTGCGGAGCGTTTCTCCAATATCGGACGCTTTTTTCTGCTGGGCGGGGAGCCGCTTTTAGCTCCGCAGCTCTGTTGTCAGATGATTGCATGTTTTCGCCGCTATTTTCCCGGCGCGGAACTGAGAGTGCTGACCAATGCGATCCTGGTCGGCCAGATGACGCCGGAATTCTGGGCGTGTATCCGTGAAAACAGAGCGATTATACATATCTCGCTGTATCCGCCGATGGCGCCGCAGCTGGAGCAGATTGAAGAAGTGCTTAACGAACGCGGCGTCGATTATGTGATTGCCCGGACAGTGCGGGATTTTCGTAAACACTGGGGCAGATATCCGCTTGAGGATGAGCGGCGCAACAACGAATTGTGCGGGAGCGCGGGCTGTCATTATCTCAGGGACGGCGTCATAGCCAAGTGCCCGGATGCGATTTTGATAGGCAATATGGACCAACAGCTGGTTTCCCGTCAGAATCTCAGTCTGGCAGAGATCGAAGATCCGTGGGAAATGATCAGAAGGCTGGAAGCGCCTATCGACCTGTGCCGCAAATGTTCCCATCGCAGCGAGGGACTCATTCCCTGGGAGCGCGTAGAAGGCGGGCCCGATGCGGCAGACTGGCTGCTCGAGAGCAGCCTGGAACGGGAGAAGCGGCAGTTTGCCGAAAAGTGCGAGGCGCTCAGGAAAGAGAGTGAAGATAAGAGCGCACAACTCCAAAGTCTTGAAGATGCGCTGAACAGGGCCGAAACTGAAATGACCGGTTTGGCGGCAAGGATGGCGGCATTGCAGGAAGATCTGGGGGCAAAGGAGCGGAAACTGCAGGAGGCGGAAACGGAAGTCATAAGGCAGAGGGAGGCTGGCGAGACTCTCAGGCGTTCCCTGTCCTATCGAATCGGACGGGGCTTTACCTATTTTCCGCGGAGAGTAAGGAGACTCCTGGCAGCGCCGCAGCCTGTACGGAACATGGACGGCGTCTACAGCGTCGGGCGGACGGCGCAGAAGAATGCGATAGAGCTGCGGGACGTGTGCATCAATTACAGGATTCTGAACAATACCAGCGTGCAGAAGAGCGTAGCCCGCAGGAAGGAGAAGGAGGTCATATTCGAGGCGGTCAGGCATGTCTCCTTCACGGTGGAGAAGGGTGGTATCCTGGGGATTATCGGCAGGAACGGCAGCGGCAAGTCTACGCTGCTTCGGTCGATCGCAGGCGTGTTTTCTCCCAATGCCGGGGAGATCGACCTGATGGGGCATTCCGTGTCTTTGATGGCGCTGGGAGTCGGTTTCAAGGATGTGCTGACCGGCAGAGAGAATATCGTTCTGTCGGGTATGCTGCTGGGATTTACCGAGAGAGAGATCAATGAGCGCATGGATGAGATTATAGAATTCGCCGAGATCGGAGATTTTATCGACCGTCCTGTGCGAACTTATTCGAGCGGAATGCATTCCAAGCTGGCTTTCGCGATCACGGCCATGCTGGAGACGGATATCATGCTGGTGGACGAGGTGCTGAGCGTGGGGGACGAGCGATTTCGCAAGAAGAGCCTGGAGAAGATGAGGGCGCTGATCCTGGACAAGGATCGGACGGTCATCATCGTATCGCATGACAAAGCTACGCTCCTGGAACTCTGCGACAGAATACTGTGGCTGCATGACGGCGAAGTGATGGAGATCGGACAGCCGGAAGAAGTTCTGGAACATTATGTGGAATTTATGAGCCGCTGACACAGTTTTTGCAGCGGCAGTGATGAGATGAGAGGAATGCCCTATGGAAACACCGCTATCCATTATCATACCGATCTACAATGTGGAACCCTATCTTGACCGGTGCCTTATAAGCGTCGAACGGGCGGTCCGGCAGGCCGGGACGGACGCCGTCGAGATACTTCTGATCGACGACGGATCCACGGACCGTTCCGGTCGGATCGCCGAGCGCCATGCGGCGCGCTGCGCCTGTATGCGTGTTCTGCATCAGCGCAACGCCGGGGTGGCCGCCGCCAGAAATGCCGGGCTGTCCGAGGCGTCGGGAAACTGGCTGTATTTCATGGATTCTGACGACTGGATCGACGCAGACGGCGTCCGCCTGCTGCTTGCAGCGGCGGCAGGAACGGAACGGGCAGATATCATCCTGTTTGACGCCTGGCAGGATACAGGAAAGCGCGAAGTCCCCTGGGAACATTTTCGGGAAGAAGCCGTCTGGAGTACGCGGAAACAGCTGAACCGGCTGCAGAGAGGCGTCCTCTACTATCCGATGGCTTATCCGGAGACGGGAGTGCCGTTAGCCGCTCCCTGGGACAAGCTGTACAGGAGAGATTTTATCCTGGCAAACGGACTGCGGTTTCGGGAAGAGCTCAGGGTGCTGGACGATATGGTATTCAACATGGAGAGCATCGGGAGAGCGGAGCGGGTTGTCTATGTGAAACAGAAGATTTATCATTACCGTAAAGTGGAGGGTTCCGTCACCAACGCGTATCGGGCGGACCGGGTGGAACAGGACCGGGCCGTATGGCGTTATATCGGGGCGTATATGCGCGGCCAGGCGGCGCTGCACAGATGGGACGGGGAGGCGAGGGCTGCCTTTTTGCAGGCGTTCTACTGTCGGATCATTCGCTCTTTTGCGATCTGCTGCCGGCTGAATTTCTATCATGTGGAAAATCCGAAGTCCCGCCGGGAGAGGCAGGCGTACGTCAAAGAAGTGCTGCGCGGCCGGCCCTACAGGACGGCGTTCGGGCGGGTCAGGCTGAGAAATGCAGAGTGGCGGCTGAAACCGGTTATTCTGTTGGTAAGATGCGGTCTGTACAGAGGCTTATATCCGCTCTATCTTGCAGAGCGTATTCGGAGCCGTATACAGGATCTCCGAAGAAGCTCAGAATGGCGTTTGCGATCGCAAGGGAGCCGCCGACGGGGATAAAAACCGTGTTTTTGTCGGCGTGGAAGAGCTCGTGGTTTGCCGGCGTGTCGCCCAGGATCATGGGTTTCTTCATGGCACGGTATATGTACGCTTTGCCGGGGATCGTGCGTGCGGCTTTTTCGGCTGCGGCGCTGAAATGCCCTGCGATGCACAGGTCGGAGAAGGCGATATGCCTGGCCAGTTCTTCCTGCACGAGCCAGTCGCACAGGCACAGGTTCGGCATATCCTTGACTTTGTTTTTGTACGCCTTGCCGAGAGGACCTATAAAATAGAAGAAATAGTCCGTCCGATCCCGCAGTGTATAGAACGCGTCCAGTATGAGGTCGTACCCCTGCAGCGGCAGCATACTGCCGAAGAAAAGGACGGTGTGCTTTCCTTTCGCGGCAGCGGGCTTCGGGACGGACATGGGACGGTAGATCGACGGATCGGCCTCCAGATAGAGCAGATGCAGCCGGGCCGGATCCGCCTGGAACTCCCGGACGAAGTAGTCGCCGTGGCATTTGGTGTCGCAGACGACGGCGTCGGCGTGCCGCAGGGTGTAGGCGTCCAGCAGATGCAGAAGGCGGCCTGCCGGTCCCTTCGGCCTGAAAACGCGTCTGTCACAGCAGAAAGTGTCATAGAGCGAGACGAAGAAATCTACGATGCGGTATCTGCCGCGCAGCTTCCAGGCGAAAAAGGGCAGGATCAGCTGCGGGGCGAAGCCGATGAACACCGTGTCGCAGTCTTTGACGGAGGTGCGAAAGAGCTGGAGATATACCCGCAGCAGCCTGAAAAAATAAGATTTGCTGTCCGCGCCGACGATGCTGAGGCGCGCGGCATGTTTTTGCAGCAGCCGGATCTCCTGTGTATTCCTGATATAATCCAGTCGTTTCGTTGTGATGAACAGGACGTTTTTTTCTTTTATTAATGCTATCATAAATATACTTCCAACTATAAAAATATATTAATAATAGCATTATAACGAAAAAAATATAGAATGACCAGCAAAATCGAAAAAAATGCGAAATTAAATTTCCGGCTCGTCCAGCTCTCTGTTTTCATATTTTACTTTCAGGAATGTCAGGATGTCTTTTTGATCGCGCTGGTCAAGGTGCTGATAGTAGTAGAGAAGAAGTTTTTCGCCGTGGTCGAGGGCCTTGAATTTTTTGCTCCGCTCCGGACTATTGATGTAGGCCATCAGTTTGTTCAGATCGTCGGCAGGCTCCGTCAGCAGCGGAGAGCGCGTCTTTCTGCGGAAGTCCGTGCTGATATTGTAGGTGACGAGAAATTCCATGAAATTCTCGACGGGGATTCCGTAGAGAGCCGCCAGATTGTACAGGGAGTTGACGGGCGGCGTGATCCTGCCGGTCTCATAGTGGGAGTAGGTCTGACGGGTGATATTCAGATGGGAGGCGACAAATTCCTGCTGATACCCATGCGATTTCCGCAGTTCTTTCAGATATTGGGCCAGCCTGTTTGTGTTGACGGTGTTGATAATAATCAAATCCTTTCTGCGTTTATTATGGCAAAATGTATGAAACCGATAGCGCTTAATAAATAGTATTTTAGTGAAAATAGCACTTGATAATATACTCATAATATAGTATTATCACTAATAAGATATTGAAAATAGCATTTTTGTGTGATATGATTACATTGTTTCCAGGCGGTATCGCGGTATTCATCCGCGTCGCAAATAAATCAACAGGAGGAGAGAAGAAATGAGAGCGAATGTTACAAAGCGGGTTCTTGCAGGAACGCTGGCGACGACTCTTCTGCTTGCATCTTCCATGTCAGTCTTTGCATCGACGGGCGCAAGCTCAAGCAGCAAAAAGTCTGAGACAGAGGATGAGATCATCCAGAGCGTCCAGAGTTATGTGTCGGAGTCGGTTGAGACGGTGTCTGAGGCGGCGTCTTTGATTCCCACGACCAGCGCGGTTGCGGGCGTGAAGTCCAGCGTATCCGGCGTCTACCTTGCGACGAGCGTCAACGGGACGGCCATCACAACGGGACTTGCGAACATTGCGAGCGGTTACGGTCTGGCAGCGGGCGAGCGTCCTTACGCCAGAGTCTATAACTTCGACGGCAAGAAGAGCAATCTCGCTCAGGCCTGCATCGA
This sequence comes from uncultured Lachnospiraceae bacterium, assembly GCA_947626775.1. Classification (GTDB taxonomy): domain Bacteria; phylum Bacillota; class Clostridia; order Lachnospirales; family Lachnospiraceae; genus UBA3282. The sequence goes on from CANQTL010000011.1 coordinate 39,772, forward strand.
CAGCGCGGCGGCGAGCATGGGCGCGGCTGTAGGCCCGGCGATCAACGTCGAGATCGGCAAAATGGCAGCCGGCAAGTTCAGCCTGCTCCCTGCGGACGGCGAGAAGATCACTCTGAAGGTCGGTATTCCCAAGTCCTTCGCGCAGAACGGCAAGACCTTCTCGGTTGTAGCCGTACGCCCGGGCGGTGCGGTGTCGATTCTGGCCGATACGGACGCCGATCCGAATACGGTTACGTTTGACACGACTGCGGGTCAGGCGGTATATGCATTTATCAAGTACTAAAATCCGCACTTTGCAGAAGAGGTTGGAGGGGGTCTTTTCTTCTTCCAACCTTTTTGCGCACAAAAAAATCGTCTATTTTTTTCTTTTCATATGTCTTCTTTTTGGCAGCTACGAGTTCGGCGCCCATAAAATATATGGGATGATTTACTATCCGGACGAGTTTGGCTACTGGGCTAATGCGGCGGGCTGGCTCGGCTATGACTGGAGCAGCCTGACCGCTCTCGGCTCATACTATTCCTTCGGCTACAGTCTGCTTCTTGTCCCCATTCTGAAATTGGCGCCGGACGGCCTGACGGCCTACAGGTGCGCTGTCGCTCTCAATGTCCTGTTGCAGGGAACGTCGGTTTTTGCGCTGTATGGGATATTCCGGCGCATGTTCCCGAAACTGCATGAACAGACGGTCGTCTGCGGCGCCGGAATAGCGTCCTTTTATCCGGTGTGGATGTTTTACGGTCTGTCCACGCTGGCGGAAGGGCTTTTGTTTTGTCTGTATGTCTGGATCGTCTATCTGCTTCTGCGCGTGGCAGAGAAGCCGGGGACGGCGAAAGTGCTTCTTCTGGCGCTTTTCCTGCTCTATCTGGTCTTCGTGCATATGCGGACGGTCGGCGTCGCCGCGGCGGGCGTCTTCGTGCTGCTGTGTCTGCTCTTGAGAGAACCGGCATACCGCAGGAAGGCGGCGGCAGGGTGCGGGGCGCTGGCGGTCGGACTGCTTCTTGGCGCCGCGGCCCGCGCCGTTATACTCGGCACGGTGTACCGCAGCGCGGACTCCGAGATGATGGCCGCCAACAATGTGACGGGGCAGATCAGCCGCGTGCTGGATATCTGTTCGCCCGAGGGAATTGTCAGATTTCTGTGCGGCCTGACGGCGAAGCTGTTTTATCTGGGAAGCGCTACTTTCGGGCTGTTTTATTTTGCCATCGCCTATCTGAGAAAGAAATGCGGCAGTCTGCTGCATGCGCTCCGGCACGGCGGCACGGTCAGGCCCGGCGAGTGGACCGCTCTGTTTCTGCTTTTGTCGGCTGCCGGGCAGATTCTGGTCTCCGCCGTCTTCATGAACAGGCCGAGGAGGGTGGACGAGGTGCTGTATGGGAGATACAATGACTATCTGCTGCCGGTCTTTATGGGACTTGGATTTCTGTTTCTCTATGGGCACAGACTGCGCGTCAAATCTCTCGCGTATGCGGCGCTGGCGCACACGGCCATGCTGCCGGTGGCGGTCTATGCCGTGTACAGGAGCGGCAGCGATCAGCTGAAGGGATATTTTGCAGCCGGAATCAGCTATGCGGCGGACGATATGCATTTCGACGCGGCGGGCGAATTGGGAAAGATATGGGCGCTGAGCATACTGGCTATGTGCCTTTTGTATTTCGGAATCTGGCTTGGCAGGAGATTTCTTGTCATTGCGTCGGTGGCGTCCGTTCTGATTACGGCGGAACTCCTTCTTGGGATGAGGCTGAACGACAAGTATACCTATGCTTTCAATGAGGTGATCTACCGGGAACAGATTGTCTGCAACCGTATCAGACAGGCGGACGAAGACATACCGGTCACTTATGTGTATGGCGGGAGAAATACCTATATCGAGACAGTGCAGCTGGACTCTCCGGACAGACATATCGGCGTGGTCACGGAAGAGGAGTATCTGGCCAGAACAGCGGCGTCCGCCGCGGAGGGCGAGGAAGCATACAGACTGTGCGATACGCCGCAGGAGTATCTGATTCTGGATCTGGACAGCGAGTGCAGGGCGAAGCTGGAGCGGTATGCCGCTCCCTGCGTAAAGAGCGGCAGTTTCGCCCTGTATCTGCTGGGAGAGGAGAGCCGCTGAACGGCTCAGCATCTCTTCTTATAATAATGTTCCAGGTTCTGGATCAGCCTGTAGAAAATCATGGCGATGGCGCACAGGATAATGATGGCCGTGATCATTGTGTTCAGCCGGAATACCTGGGATCCGTAGATGATCAGATATCCCAGTCCGCGCCTGGCGGCGAGAAACTCGCCGATGATGACGCCCACCAGGGACAGGCCCACATTGACTTTCATGCCGCTTAGAATCAGCGGGATGCAGCTTGGGAAGATGACCTTGAAGAAGGCGTCCAGGCGGCTGCCGCCCAGCGTGTAGATGAGCTTTGACATCTCCGGGTCAGCCTGGCAGAAGCCGGTGTAGAGATTGATGACGGAGCCGAAGACGGCCACGGAGATCCCGGCGACGATGATGGTGTCCGTACCGGTGCCGAGCCAGACGATCAGAAGCGGTGCAAGCGCCGATTTCGGCAGGGAGTTGAGGACGACCAGATAGGGTTCCAGCACTTCGGCAAGGTTGGGAATATACCACAGAAGGAACGCCGCGAGCAGGCTGAACACCGTGACGAGGAGAAAACTTGCGATAATCTCTGCCAGCGTGATTCCCGTGTGGGCGAAGAACGAGCCGTCGGCAATCATCTGCCACAGACAGGACAGGATGCCGCCGGGGCTGCTGAAGAAAAAGGGATCGATCCAGCCGCGCCGCGCGGCGATTTCCCACAGGCCCAGGAACGCGGTGATTAAGAGCAGCCTGGCGAGTGCGACGGCATGGTGGTGGCGCCTGTGCGCGCGCAGGAATCTCCGCTGATTGGCGGACATGGCGTCAGTTGGTCGGAACAGCGGTCTGTTCATTGGTCAAAACCTCCCATAATTGATTGAAATAAAGCCGGTATTTGGCACTGTTCCGGACCGCGAGAGGATCGCTGCGGTCCGTGTCGAAATGAATCGGCATCTCGCATTTGACGCAGGCGGGTCTTTTGGACAGGACGAGGACGCGGTCCGCCAGAGTGACGGCCTCGGACAGATCGTGCGTGATGAGAATGGCGGTCTTGTTCGTGCCGCGGATGATCTGCGCGATGTCTGCGGAGACATTGAGCCTCGTCTGGGAATCCAGCGCGCTGAAGGGTTCGTCCAGCAGAAAGAGATCCGGGCGGATCGCCATCGTGCGTATGAGCGCGGCGCGCTGCCTCATGCCGCCGGAAAGCTCGGAGGGCTTCTTGTCCCGGAAAGCGTACAGATCGTAATCTTTCAGCAGTTTCAGTACATAGTCAATGTTTTCTCCGGTCAGGGCATGATTTAGCTCCAATCCCAGCAGGACGTTTTTGTAGATCGTGCGCCACTCGAAGAGATGGTCGCGCTGCAGCATGTAGCCGACCTTCATGACGTCGCGCAGACCGCAGTCGGAGACGTACTGCCCCCGGTAGAACAGACTGCCTTTTTCCGGCGCAAGCAGCCCCGCTATGATGGACAGCAGCGTGGACTTGCCGCAGCCGCTCGGCCCTACGATGGCCAGAAATTCCCCCTGAGATACTTCAAACGATATATGTGACAGCGCGGGAGTTTCCCCTTTGAGATTGTGATAGGCGTAGGAAATATCCTGCAGCGATAACAGCAGCTCCATAGCGTAACAACTCCTTATCGTTATACGATATAGTATGATTTGCAAGAAAATATGTGTTTTGATTGAAAAGAAAAGTATTTTGTGGTATCATCAAATTCAGATTTAATTAAAGTGGAGGAATAGCGCATGGCACAGTTGTGGGGCGGTCGTTTTACGAAGGAGACGGACAGGCTGGTGTATCAGTTCAACGCCTCGATCTCTTTTGACCGGAAGTTTTTTGCGCAGGATATTGAGGGAAGCATCGCCCATGTGGTCATGCTGGCGAAACAGGGGATCCTGACGAAGGATGAGAAGGATACCATCCTGAAGGGGCTCACCGGGATCCGCAGGGATGTGGACGAGGGCAGGCTGCAGATCACGGATGAATATGAGGATATCCATAGTTTCGTGGAGGCGAATCTGATCGAGCGCGTCGGGGACGTGGGAAAGAAGCTGCATACCGGGAGAAGCCGCAACGATCAGGTCGCGCTCGACATGCGCCTGTACACGCGGCTGGAAGTGCTCTATGTGGACGAGCTGCTCCGGGAGCTGCTCCGCACACTGTTACATATCATGGAAGAGAATACGGAGACTTTCATGCCGGGCTTTACCCATCTGCAGAAAGCGCAGCCCGTGACGCTGGCGCACCATACGGGCGCTTACTTTGAGATGTTTAAACGCGACAGGTCGCGGCTGAAGGACATTTATTTCCGTATGAATTACTGTCCGCTGGGCGCGGGGGCTCTGGCGGGGACGACGTATCCCCTGGACAGGAATTATACCGCGTCGCTTCTGGGCTTTGAGGGACCGACCCTGAACAGTATGGATTCCGTTGCGGACAGGGATTATGTGATCGAGTTTCTGGCGGCGCTCTCCACGATCATGATGCATCTGAGCCGCTTCTGCGAGGAGATTATCATCTGGAACAGCGACGAGTACCGCTTCGTGGAGATAGACGACGCGTACTCTACGGGGAGCAGCATCATGCCGCAGAAGAAGAATCCGGACATCGCGGAGCTGATCCGGGGCAAGACCGGCAGGGTGTACGGGGCGCTGGTGTCCGTTCTCACGACGATGAAGGGGCTCCCGCTCGCCTACAACAAGGATATGCAGGAGGACAAGGAGCTGACTTTCGACGCCATCGACACGGCGAAGGGCTGTCTCGTCCTGTTTGAGGGCATGGTGCGGACCATGAAATTCCGTAAGGACGTCATGGAGAAAAGCGCCATACGGGGATTCGCCAATGCGACGGACGCCGCGGATTATCTCGTGGGGCGCGGCGTGCCTTTCAGAGACGCGCATGCCGTCATCGGGAAACTGGTGCTGTACTGCATTGACAGACAGTGCGCAATCGAGGATCTTTCCCTGGAGGAGCTGCAGAACTTCAGCCCGGTATTCGAGGAGGATATCTACGACGCCGTCAGCCTGAAAACCTGTGTTGAGAAGCGGCTGACGCTCGGAGCGCCGGGTCCGGAGGCCATGCGGAAAATCATTGCCATAGAGAGAGAATATCTTGAGAAAGACTGGCAGATAGAAAGGAGTATTTAGATATGAGCGACAAACTGAAAGTAGGGATTTTAGGCGGGACCGGTATGGTGGGACAGCGTTTTATCGCTCTGCTGGAGAACCATCCTTGGTTCGAGGTGACGACGATCGCGGCCAGCCCGCGCTCCGCGGGCAAGACCTATGCGGAAGCGGTGGGAGACAGATGGAAGATGACCACGCCCATGCCGGAGGCGGTGAAAGATCTTGTGGTCAGGAACGTGAACGAGGTGGACGAGGTGGCGGCCGGCGTGGATTTCGTGTTCTCCGCGGTGGATATGACCAAAGAGGAGATCCGGAAGATCGAGGAGGATTATGCGAAGACGGAGACGCCCGTGGTGTCCAACAACAGCGCGCACCGCTGGACGCCGGATGTGCCGATGGTCGTCCCGGAGATCAACGCGGATCACTTTGCGGTGATCGAGGCTCAGAGAAAGCGGCTCGGCACGAAGAGGGGCTTTGTCGCCGTCAAACCGAATTGCTCTATTCAGAGTTATGCGCCCGTGCTGACGGCATGGATGGAGTTCGAGCCCTACGAGGTGGTAGCGACTACCTATCAGGCGATTTCCGGCGCCGGCAAGACCTTTAAGGACTGGCCGGAGATGGTGGAGAACGTGATTCCCTATATCGGAGGCGAGGAGGAGAAGAGCGAGAAGGAGCCGCTCAGAATCTGGGGCAGAGTTGAGAACGGACAGATTGTTCCGGCCACGGAGCCTGTCATCACCTGTCAGTGCATCCGCGTGCCCGTGCTGAACGGCCATACGGCGGCGGTGTTTGTAAAGTTCCGAAAGAAGCCGGCGAAGGAACAGCTCGTGGAGAAGCTCGTAAACTTTAAAGGGCTGCCGCAGGAGCTGCAGCTCCCCAGCGCGCCGAAACAGTTTATCCGGGTGATGGAGGAGGACGACAGACCCCAGGTCAGACTGGATGTGGACTATGAGAACGGTATGGGGATCAGCGTCGGCAGGATCAGGGAGGACAGCGTGTACGACTGGAAATTCGTCGGTCTGTCCCACAACACGGTCCGCGGCGCAGCCGGCGGCGGAATCCTCTGCGCGGAGGCGCTGAAGGCCCTGGGATATATTGTTAAGAAGTAAAAGGCATGAGAGAATCCATGTTGCTTGGCAGAACATCAGAACTGAAATATCTGAATAATTATTTTGACAGGGAAGGCAGCCAGATTCTGGTCGTGTACGGGCAGAGATACATCGGCAAGACAACGCTTGTCAGGGAGTTCATGGAGGATAAGCAGGGATATTATTATCTCGCCAGAGCCTGTTCGGAGAGAGAACAGGTGTACCAGTGGAGCGCCCAGCTGGCCAGGGACGGCTATGAGACGGAGAAGTTTCCGTCTTTCCATGATATCTTTGCGAAGATTACCAGGCGGGAGCCCGGCAAAAAAGTGCTTGTGATCGACGAGTTCCAAAACATTGTCAGAGCGAGCGGCGGTTTTATGAAAGAGCTGGTCGCCTTCGTGCATAACCAGTGGAACCGGGACGAGGTCATGGTCGTTCTGTGCAGTTCTTCCATCGGCTGGATTGAGAACAGCATGGTTACGCGCATCGGCGAGGCCGCCTACGAGCTGTCCGGTTTCCTCAAGATACGGGAGATGCCGTTTGACGATATCGTAGAGCGGTTCCCCAATTTCCGCATCGAAGAGTGCGTGGAGGCGTATGCCGTGCTGGGCGGGTTCCCGGGGCTGTGGAATCAGTTTGACGACAGGCTGACGATCCAGCAGAATATCTGCCGGAATATCCTCGACGTCAACAGCCTGCTGTACGGGGAAGGAGAGCGCATGCTGACGGATCAGCTGCGGGAGCCGGGCGTCTACAATACGATCATGGCGTCGATCGCAGCCGGGAACCACAAGCTCAACGATCTGTATCTGCACACGGAGTTTTCCAGGGCCAAGATCAGCGTTTATCTGAAAAATCTGATTGAACTTGAGCTGGTCGAGAAGGTGTTTTCCTACGACACGGCGGGCAGAGACAACGCGCAGAAAGGGATTTACCGGATCAGCCATCCGTTCGTGGATTTTTATTACACGTACATGTATCCGTATCTGAGCGATCTGCAGACGCTCTCTGTCGGAGAGTTTTACAACCGATATATCATGCCGGATTTCCGCAGATATGTGTCCGGCTGTTTCAAGAAGATCTGCAGGCAGCATCTGACGAAGTTAAACAAGCGGAATAAGCTGCCGATCGCGCTGGACACCGTGGGGGAGTGGGTCGGCAAGGACGGCGGTCTGGATATCATCGCCCAGGACGAGGACGGGCGCACGGTGATCGGTCTGTGCTGTTGGGAAAAGCCTGTGGCGTACGAGGATTATGAGAAGCTGTTAAGCTATGCAAAGAAGGTCAGGATCGGCGCGGATTACGTCTACATGTACACGGCGTTCCGCTTCGACGAGCGGCTGAACCTGGAGGCCAAGGTAAGGCCGAACCTGAAATTGGTCCAAATCTCGGACCTGTAGCATTCCGGCGGCGGACAATGAGGAATCTATGGCAAAAAGTATCTATATAGCGGAAAAACCCAGCGTTGCCAGGGAATTTGCCAGGGCGTTAAAATATAATATGAAAAACAGAGACGGCTATATGGAGTCCGACGAGGCCGTCGTGACATGGTGCGTCGGGCATCTGGTGACGATGAGCTATCCGGAAGCCTATGACGAGAAGTACAAAAGATGGTCCCTCGATACGATCCCGTTCATCCCGGAGCAGTTCAGGTACGAAGTGATCGAGGGCGTGAAGAAGCAGTTCGGGATCGTCAGCGGGCTGCTGAACAGGGAGGATGTGGACGTCATCTATGTGTGCACAGACTCCGGGCGCGAGGGAGAGTACATCTACCGGCTGGTGGAACAGCAGGCGCAGGTGCACGGCAAGAAGCGCAAGCGCGTCTGGATCGACTCACAGACGGAGGAGGAGATTCTCAGGGGCATCCGGGAGGCCAAGGATCTGTCGGCTTACGACAATCTGGCCGACGCCGCCTATCTGCGCGCCAAGGAAGACTACCTCATGGGAATCAATTTCTCCCGTGTGCTGACATTGAAGTACAGCAATCCGATCAAATCCTACCTGAAGACCGACCGCGCGGTCGTGTCTGTGGGGCGCGTGATGACCTGTGTGCTCGGCATGGTGGTGAACAGAGAGCGGGAGATACGCGGGTTTGTGAAGATTCCGTTTTACCGTGTGCTCATGCAGACGGATATCGAAGGGCGCGAGTGTACGTGCGAGTGGAAGGCCGTGGAGGGATCGCGGTTCTATCAGTCGCCGAAACTCTACAAGGACAATGGCTTCCTGGAGGAACGGGACGCCGACGCGTTTATAGACTGGCTGCGGAAAGAGCCGGCGGAGCCGCCCGCCGTCAGCAGGGTCGAAAAAAAGAAAGAGACGAAGAACCCGCCGCTTCTGTACAATCTGGCGGAGCTGCAGAACGACTGTTCCAGGCTCTTCAAGATCAGCCCGGACGAGACGCTCAGGATTGCGCAGGAGCTGTACGAGAAGAAACTGACAACTTACCCCAGGACGGACGCGCGCGTGCTGTCCACCGCGGTGGCCAAGGAGATTCACAAAAATATCGGCGGCCTGCGCAATTATCCGATTGCAGCAGAGTACGCGCAGGAGATCCTGAATGCGGGAAGCTATAAGACCATTGCGAAGTCGCGCTATGTCAATGACAAGCAGATCACGGATCACTACGCGATCATTCCGACAGGCCAGGGGCTTGGCGCTCTGAACGGTCTGCACCCGACGGCGGCCAGAGTCTATGAAATTATCGTCAGGCGTTTCCTGAGTATCTTCTATCCCGCAGCGGTGTACCAGAAGATCAGTCTGGGCGTTATGCTGAAGGGAGAGCAGTTCTCGGCAGGCTTCAAGGTGCTGGCGAAAGAGGGATATCTCAGGGCAGCCAGATATTCTTTCGCCGGCAGGAAAGAGAGCGGCGAGGCGGAGGACAGACCGGAGGACGCCGGGCAGGAGACAGCCTGCGACGAGAGTTTTATGGAAGCTGTCAACGCGCTGAAAAAGGGCAGGAAGCTCACGCTCAGAGGGCTCGGCAGGAAAGAGGGGGAGACCTCCCCGCCTAAGAGATACAATTCCGGCACGATGATCCTCACAATGGAGAACGCCGGACAGTTCATAGAGGATGAGGAGCTGCGTGCGCAGATCAAGGGGAGCGGCATCGGCACCTCCGCGACGAGGGCTGAGATTCTGAAGAAGCTGGTCAATATCAAGTACCTGGCCCTGAATAAAAAGACGCAGATCATCACGCCGACGCTTCTGGGAGAGATGATCTATGAAGTCGTGGCAGGGTCTATCAGGCCGCTCTTAGATCCGCGGCTGACCGCCAGCTGGGAAAAAGGGCTCACGCTCGTGGCGGGCGGCGAGATCACAGGGGATGAGTACATGGGGAAACTGGATGATTTTGTGACCAGAAGAACCAACGCGGTGAAGCAGCTGAACAATCAGGCGGCGCTCTATGACCGGTTCAGCTATGTGGCTCAGTTTTATCGGAAAAGCGACGGAAGCCGGCAGGCTTCAGGAAAGAGGGTATGATCAATGGCAGGCATGAAGGATACGGAGATCGGCGAGCTCTATACGCTCGACGAGACGATTGCGAAAGATATTTTCGACGGCGCGCGCTATCCGTGGGAAGTACTTCCGAAAATAGGCGGTTTTATCGTGGCGCTGGGCGGCACGCTGCCCGAAGAGCGCTATGAGAAGAGAGGAGACGACGTCTGGATTGCGAAGTCCGCTCATGTGTATCCGAGCGCGTGCATATGCGGTCCGGCTATCATCGATGAGGAGGCGGAGATCAGGCACTGCGCCTTTATCAGAGGAAACGCCATTGTCGGCAGGGGAGCGGTCGTCGGCAACTCCACCGAGCTGAAGAACGTCATTCTCTTTAACAAAGTACAGGTGCCGCATTACAATTATGTGGGCGACAGTATCCTCGGCTACAAGGCGCATATGGGCGCGGGTTCCATCACATCGAACGTCAAGAGCGACAAGACCCTGGTGGTCGTCCGCGCGGGCGCAGAGTCGATGGAGACAGGGCTGAAAAAATTCGGCGCCATGCTGGGCGACTGCGTGGAGGTGGGCTGCAATTCCGTGCTGAATCCCGGCACGGTGATCGGCAGGCAGGCGAACGTCTATCCGACCTCCATGGTCAGGGGGTTCATACCGGCGAACAGCATTTACAAGAAACAGGGCGAGATTGCGGAGAAGTATTAGGGTTGTCTGGCCGCGGAATTTACGATATTAACAGAAAGTGTTTGGGGACGGAAAAAGATGGCGAGAAGATTTATAGTGGAAAATTTTGAATCCATGATCGACAATGTGATCGCGGGAATCTGCTTCTTTGAGTATGAAAACGGGAAAATGACGCCGTTCTATGTCAACGACGGCATGTTCCGTATGCTGGGCTACTCCAGGGCGCAGGGGATGAAGCTGGTCGAGAAAGTGGAGATGAGCATTATCCCGGAGGATCTGCCGATCTTTAAGCAGGGCATCGAGGACGTGCTCAAGGACGACGGCGCGATCGACGTGGATTTCCGCACCGTGACGGGAAACGGCGGCCTGCGCTGGCTGCACGTGCGGGCCAATCTCTATTCGCGGGAGGGCGGCAAGTACACCATCGTGTCTGTCGTGGAGGATATCACCGACCGCAAGAATGTCGAGGAAGAACTGCAGCAGCAGGCCGAACGTCTCAATATCCTCTCCGAGGCGGAGGGAGGCAAAATCATAGACTACAACGCCAAGACGGACGTTATGGTCATCAAGGGTTCCAAGGAATACGAGCACAGCGGAGAGCAGATCATCCGGGCTTATATGGAGCGTTTTGACGAGTCTCCGATTTATGCGGACGACGTGGCCTATTACCGCTCCGTGTTCAGAGGGCTTCTGACTTCCCCGAAAAACGAGACGATCGAGTACCGAACGAATCGTTTTGACGAGGATTACACCTGGTACCAGCTCAATCTGACCTCCCTGCTCGGTCCGGAGGGATACGTGACGAGGATCGTCGGGCGCATGATCAATATTCACGACAAGAAGCTAAAGGAGCTGGATCTGATGCTGCGCGCCGAGAAGGACGCTCTGACCGGCCTGTACAACAAGGGCGCGACGAAGCAGCTGATCGAGAACGCGATCCAGGAGAGCAAGAAGGATACCTTAAACGCGCTGATGATCATTGACCTGGACAATTTCAAGGAGGTAAACGATCTGATGGGGCACGCGCAGGGCGACCAGGTGCTGGTGGATACGGCGGACGCGCTGAACGAGATCTTCAAGGGCGGAGATATCGTCGGACGTATCGGCGGCGACGAGTTTGTCGTCTTCATGAAGAACCTGAAGGCCATCTCCAACGCGGATATCCTGGCGGGCAAGGTCGTGCGGGGCGTCAATTACAGTTTTGACTACGAGGACAGACAGATACAGGTTACCTGCAGCGTGGGCGTGGCCATTTTCCCCTATCACGGCACGGAGTATGAGGAACTGTTCAACAAGGCGGACAAGGCGGTCTACACGGCGAAAGCCAACGGCAAGTGCGGTTACCGCATCTATGACGCCGCCACCACGATGGTCTACCACGCGACGCGGAAAAATACGGAATACAACCCTGAGAAGGGAATGGAGATGAACCGCAGCATTGAGGATCTGGTCATGCAGGTGCTCTTCGAGGACAAGGAGATGGAGTCGGCGTTAAAGTCGGTTATCGAGCTGATCACCGCGCAGTACGGTTTTCACAGGGGTTATATCTGCGGCAGCGACTCGCTTCCGATCTCCCGGACGGTCCAGTTTGCCGCGTCCGGCTACGAGATCGGGCGGGAGACACAGGCGCAGTATGAGCTCAAACGGGTTGTGAGCGAGATTCTCTTTGAATCGTTCCGCAAGGTGTCGATCATCCACGACTATGACCTCACGGCGGCGGAGATGCACGAGTATTTCCGCTCCGAAGGAATCAAGAGCATCCTCTATTATCCGATCACCTCCCAGGGCGAGTTCCAGGGCGCGATCATCTTCGAGAACCACGAGGACGTGCAGCTGGAGTTTACGGAGAGCCAGATGGAAGAGATCCGTTCCCTCATGCGTATCATCGAGGCGCATCTTCTGCAGATCGGCCTGATGGACCGCCTGCAGGATTTTGTGACGCAGATCGCTATCTTCGACAATCTGGACAGCTATGTGTATATTGTGAATCCGAATACATACGAGCTCAGCTTCATCAATAAGAAGGTGCTGTCGGTCACGCCGGAGGTGAAAATCGGCGATATCTGCTATAAGGCGCTGCAGAACAGGGAGTCGCCATGCGACAACTGTATCGCCAGAAAGCTGAATAAGGGGGATCCGCACTGCAGATGCACGGAAGAGCTGTTCAACTACTCTCTGCGCAGCTGGAACAGATGCAGCGCGAGCTGGCTGGAGTGCAAGGAGGAAAACGGGCTGGCGCTCTTAAACTGCATTGATATCTCGGAATATTTCATAGGGTAGATTGACGAATGGGAAATTTTCGTGTATATTTTCATAGGAAAGCATACGCTTTCACGCTTTAAAGCGTATCAGTATTTATGGAGGAGGAATGATTATGAAAAAGAAGACATTGGCATTGCTGCTGGCTTCGGCTATGACGGCTGCCACGCTTGCGGGCTGCGGTTCCGGGGAAGACGGCGCTGCCGCTGACAGCGCGGCTGACGTATCGGAGACAGAGGAGGCAGAGCAGACGGAAGACGCTGCGACGGAGACGGAGACCGCAGATGCGGATACCACAGAGGAGACAGGCGACACAGCCGCTTCCGATCAGACGTACAATATCGGCATCTGCCAGCTTCTGGAGCATCCGGCTCTGGACGAGGCGACCAAAGGGTTCGAGGCGGCGCTCACGGATCTGCTCGGCGAGAACGTGACGTTTGATATGCAGAACGCACAGGGCGAGCAGGCGAACTGCGCTACGATTATCACACAGTTTGTCACGGATGATGTGGATCTGATTCTGGCGAATGCGACGGCGCCTCTGCAGGCTGCGGCGGCCGCGACCAACGAGATCCCGATTCTCGGCACGTCCATCACGGATTATGCGACGGCGCTCGATATCTCCGACTGGACGGGTGCGACGGGCACGAACATTTCCGGCACTTCCGATCTGGCGCCTATCGACGAGCAGGAGAATATGCTGGTAGAGCTGTTCCCAGATGTGCAGAAAGTTGGCATCCTGTACTGCTCGGCAGAGCCCAACTCCGAGTATCAGGCGGCGCTGTTCGAGGCAAGTCTGGACGAGGATGAGATCGCTTACGAGGAGTTCACGGCGGCGGATTCCAATGAGATCCAGGCGGTTGTGACGAGCGCGTGCGAGTCCTGCGACGTGCTCTATATCCCCACCGACAACACGATGGCGGGTTCCACGGAGCTGATCAATAATGTGGCGCTTCCGGCGGGCGTTCCGATCATTGCCGGCGAGGAAGGTATCTGCAAGGGCTGCGGCGTTGCGACGCTGTCCATCAGCTACTACGATATCGGCTATAAGGCAGGCGAGATGGCTTACGACATTCTCGTAAACGGGGCTGACATCTCCACCATGGAGATCCAGTACGCTCCGCAGGTGACCAAAGAGTACAATGAGGCGATCTGCACCGAGCTTGGCGTGACGGTTCCCGACGATTACACGGCGATTACCGTGGAAGAATAAACGATTCATCTATGGGGATGACAGATTTGCCATCCCCATCTTGTCTGTATGACGGAGGTTACAAAATGATCTTATTAGCACTCAATCCGCTGTCGCTGCTGCGGGCGATGCCGGGCGCGGTGGCTCAGGGACTGATCTGGGGCATCATGGCGCTGGGAGTTTACATCACTTTCCGGCTGTTGGATTTTGCGGATCTTACGGTGGACGGAACGCTGGCGACAGGCGGGGCCACGGCGGTCATGCTGATCCGCGTTGCGGATATGGAACCCTGGACCGCGCTGATTGTCTCCTTTGCGGTTGGAATGCTTGCGGGTATGGTGACGGGACTTCTGCACACGGCGCTGGGAATTCCGGGTATTCTGGCGAGTATCCTGACGCAGATTTCCCTGTATTCCGTCAATCTGAATATCATGGGCAAATCCAATCAGCCGATCAATGTGGATCAGTACAGACTGGTGGTCTCTTCGAGGTACATATCCGGCGACGCGCTGACCAAATTTAAATTCTACGGCGGCGTGATTCTGGGCTGTCTGATTCTCGTGGCAATCCTGTACTGCTATTTCGGGACGGAACAGGGGCAGGCGATCCGCGCTACGGGCTGCAATATGCGCATGGCCAAGGCGCAGGGCATCAACACCAATTTTCACACGGTGCTGGCGCTGATGATCTCCAACGGTCTGGTGGGATTGAGCGGCGGGCTCTATGCCCAGTATCAGGGCGCGGCGGACGTCAATATGGGGCGCGGCGCCATCGTCATCGGCCTGGCTGCCGTGATTATCGGAGAAGTCCTGTTCGGCAAGTTCTGCGCGGGGCGTAAGATGGCGTTTGCGTTCACGATGGTCTCCGTGATTATCGGCGCGGTGATTTACTATGCGGTTATCGCCTTTGTGCTGTGGCTGAAAATGCCGTCGGACGATCTGAAGCTCTTCTCTGCGATCGTAGTGGCAGTCTTTTTGGCGCTCCCTTACCTGAAGGGAAAATTCGGCAGGAAAGGAGCGGCGAGGTCATGAGCGGTGAGACAAGACAGTATGCGCTGGAATTAAAGGAGATCCACAAGACCTTCAATCCCGGCACCATCAATGAGAAAGTGGCTCTGGACGGTCTGAATCTTCAGCTTGGCGAAGGAGATTTTGTGACCATCATCGGCGGCAACGGCGCTGGTAAGTCCACGATGCTCAATGCGATTGCGGGTGTGTGGGCGGTAGATCAGGGGTCCATCATGATCGGCGGTGTGGACGTGACCACGCTGCCGGAGCACAAGCGCGCAAGATTTCTCGGGCGCGTCTTTCAGGATCCCATGACGGGCACGGCGGCTACCATGTCCATCGAGGAGAATATGGCGATCGCGGCCAGACGCGGCAGGGGACGCTCGTTGAGATGGGGCGTCACGAAAGAAGAGAGAGTAAAGTACAGGGAACTTTTGCAGACGCTGGATCTCGGTCTGGAAGACCGTCTGACCTCCAAGGTCGGTCTTCTGTCAGGAGGACAGAGGCAGGCGGTTACGCTGCTGATGGCGTCTCTTCAGAAACCTGAGCTGCTTCTTCTGGATGAGCACACGGCGGCGCTTGATCCGAAGACAGCGGCGAAAGTGCTGGATCTGTCCGACAAGATCATTGCGGACAGCAGCCTGACGGCCATGATGGTCACCCACAATATGAAGGACGCCATCACCCATGGCAACCGCCTGATCATGATGCATGAGGGAAAAATTATCTACGACGTGCGCGGCGAAGAGAAGAAGAGCCTTCATGTGTCCGATTTGATGGCAAAATTCGAGGAGATCAGCGGCGGCGAATTCGCCAACGATCGGATGATACTGTCCTGATTTCTTTTTTAGAAATGACTGGATTTTTTGTCTGTGATATGCGAGAATAGAGACAGCGGTTATGACAGATCCGCAGAGGTCTGTTATCAAATATTATTACATAATCGAAAGGAGTTATCACATGATCTATTCAAAAGAAGTTGAAGAAATGTGTACCGTAGCACAGGGCGTACATCATGGCTGTGCTCCCATCCCCGAAGAGGCCAAATGGGTACAGGCAAAGGAAGTCAAGGATATTTCCGGGCTGACCCACGGCGTGGGCTGGTGTGCTCCCCAGCAGGGCGCGTGCAAGCTGACGCTGAACGTAAAAGAGGGCATCATACAGGAGGCGCTTGTTGAGACGATCGGCTGCTCCGGCATGACGCACTCCGCGGCGATGGCTGCCGAGATCCTTCCGGGTCTGACGGTTATGGAAGCGCTGAATACCGACCTCGTGTGCGATGCGATCAATACGGCGATGAGAGAGCTGTTCCTGCAGATTGTATACGGACGTTCCCAGTCCGCTTTTTCCGAGGAGGGACTGCCGGTCGGCGCGGGTCTGGAGGATCTGGGCAAGGGCCTGAGAAGCCAGGTCGGCACGATGTACGGCACGCTCAAGAAAGGTCCCCGTTATCTGGAGATGGCGGAAGGCTATGTGACGGGTATCGCGCTCGACGCCAACGATGAGATCATCGGTTACAAGTTTGTAAGTCTCGGCAAGATGACGGATTTCATCAAGAAGGGCGACGATCCGAACACCGCTTACGAGAAGGCCTGCGGACAATACGGACGCGTTGACGACGCTGTCAAGATCATTGATCCCAGATGCGAATAACAGATTAGGAGGAATAGAATAAGATGGCTTTATTTGAATCGTATGAGAGAAGAATTGACAAGATCAATTCCGTATTGAACAGTTATGGTATTTCTTCCCTTGAGGAAGCCGAAAAGATTACGAAAGACGCCGGTCTGGACGTCTATGATCAGGTAAAGAAGATTCAGCCGATCTGCTTTGAGAACGCTTGCTGGGCCTACACGGTAGGAGCGGCGATCGCGATCAAGAAAGGCTGCAGGAAAGCGGCTGAGGCGGCTGCAGCGATCGGAGAAGGTCTGCAGGCGTTCTGCATTCCCGGTTCCGTTGCAGACACCCGTAAAGTAGGTCTGGGTCATGGCAATCTGGGCAAGATGCTGCTGGAAGAGGATACGGACTGCTTTGCATTCCTGGCAGGCCATGAGTCTTTTGCCGCTGCGGAAGGCGCGATCGGTATTGCGGAGAAGGCAAACAAGGTTCGTCAGAAACCGCTGCGCGTTATTCTGAACGGTCTCGGCAAGGACGCTGCAAAGATTATCTCCAGAATCAACGGCTTCACATTCGTTGAGACAGAGTACGATCCCTACACGAACGAGGTGAAGGAGATTGAGAGAATCTCTTACTCCGACGGTCTGCGCTCCAAGGTAAACTGCTACGGTGCGAACTCCGTTCCGGAGGGCGTTGCGATCATGTGGAAAGAGAATGTGGACGTCTCCATCACAGGCAACTCCACGAATCCGACGAGATTCCAGCATCCCGTTGCGGGTACCTACAAGAAGGAGAGGACAGAGGCCGGCAAGAAATACTTCTCAGTGGCTTCCGGCGGCGGCACGGGACGTACGCTGCACCCCGACAACATGGCTGCGGGCCCTGCGTCTTACGGTTTCACGGATACGCTCGGACGTATGCACTCCGACGCACAGTTCGCAGGATCTTCCTCCGTTCCGGCACACGTTGAGATGATGGGTCTGATCGGTATGGGCAACAACCCGATGGTAGGCGCGACGGTAGCCGTTGCGGTTTCGGTCGAGGAGGCTGCCAAAGCGGGCAAGTTCTAAACATCAACATTCAAAAAACACAGGAAATGCCGCAGTTTCAAGGAATTGCGGCATTTCTTTTTGTTTTCTGATTTCTCTATAAGCGTAAGCTGATTGACGTTGTTTTGAACTGATAGCACCCAAGTAGCACCCGCGTAGCACCCAGCCGTAGCACCCAAAAATATCGAAAAAAATTAAGGAATTTTGCGCATTTCACGAAACAATTCCTCCAGTGTTCTATGGGTATATACTTTCTCAGTGACATCTCCGATTTCGTGGCCTACAATGAGTTTCAGAATGTATTCGTCCATTCCTGCAGACTTTCCTCTGGTAATGAACGTGTGCCGTGTGTCATGAGGCTTGTGAGATAGGCCAAGGCGCTTATTGATCTTGACGAACCGCCCACGGTATTTGTCGTATGTCAGATAGGTGCCTTGCTGACCGTCCTCGTCATTGAAAAGGTATTCACTTCCCATTTTAACGGCCTTGTCGTAATTCCTCTTTACAAGATCATATACCTTGTCGTGGATAGGAACGATCCTGTTTCTTCCGGCATCAGTTTTCAGGCCGCCTTTGTATGTGTGGTTCTCCAAGTCAACATCAGCAACTTTCAGAGTGGATAGTTCCTGTGGACGCCACCCTGAGTAAATTCCTATGAGTACCATATCAACAAAGGGAAAGTCAATATTATCCCATAGCAGCCGTTCTTCGTCCTCAGTAAAGGGCAGACGGACGATAGAGGGGCGCGGGCGTTTGATGGAGTCGCACAGATCAGCATAGTTCACTGTCACAATCTCATACTTTAGGGCATATCGGTACATCAGATTGCAGAGGGATTTCATTCTCTGCTTGGTGCTTGCGCCTACCTGTGCGTCCCTGATGCAACCCTCGATGTGGTTAGGGCGGATAGCGGCGAACCGCATATCATGAATTGGAGTGAAGTAGGAGAACGCACTTTTCCATGTCCTCGCTGCGGACGGCACGATCTTTTCAAAGTGTTCGTCACTCCATCGGTCGTAGAGCTGAGCGAATGTGATTTTGTTGGCATCAATGTCATACGGATTTTTCAGATAGTTGTTCAGCGCCTCCATAGCCTCTTTCTGGGTGGGATAGTACCCGATAACCTTGCGGACTTGTTTGGCTTTCTGCTTTTCCTCGTCAAACTTGATGCCGGTTGTGACAACGACTTTCCAAGGCTTTCTGCGTCTGTCTTTGACCTTTTGGACACTTCCGTTACCGTTTCCCATTCTCATACACAATCACCGTCCCTTATAAATGGGCACAAAAATGCCCGGTACTTGATAAAATACCGGGTTGGTGATATAATGCAAGGTGTTCAGTCGAGCATATATCGGTCCTTGCCGGTATTGTGTTCCGAAAACGTCTCTGTTTGCAGCAGAGGCGTTTTTACTTAGTATTTGCGTCTGTTCTCAATGACTTTACCAATGATCTTGACAGGCTTGCTCTCAATTTCCTCATTGGAGTAGTACATAGGCTCATAAGACGGATTGATAGGCATGAGGCGTATGCCGGTTGCATATCTGACAAGGCGCTTGCAAGTAGCATCATTTCCATTCACGAGAGCGATCACAATGTCGCCGCTTTCTGCCGAGTCCTGGCTGCGTACAATGACGACATCTCCATTCCTTATCTCAGGTTCCATAGAGTCGCCTTTGATTTTCAGGGCGAAGATTTCCCCAGAATGTGCCATTTCCTCAGATATTTCCTCATAGTCAATCACATCTTCCACGGCAGAAAAGGGTATGCCGGCGGCAACCTTGCCGAGAACCGGAATCTGAATGGACTTCTTTGCGATCTTGTCGCTGCCGGTGGCGTTCAGCTTAACCTTTGTGTCCTCGCCGATCATGGCGAACAGTTCGTCAAAGGACATGAACATACCTTTTGCAGCCTTGCCGATGGTTTCGATTGTCGGCGCGATCTCCTGTCCTGTTTTGGGGTTGAAGTTCTTTTCGAGCATGGATATGTAGGTCTTGCTGATACCGCTTGATCTGGCGAAATCGTCCATGCTGAGTGAGTTTGTTTCTCTGTACGATTTGATAATATCTCCGAGTGTCATAAGCCTTACCTCCGTTGCTTTGTTAAGTCCATTATACATTATAAGAGAAGATATGTCAAACAAAATGTAAAGCGGATTATACATCATTCAGACTGCCGACTGAACTGACAGAGTGTTCACTTGGGCGAACATAAAATATGCTGAGTAGAAAATTTTTGTAAAATCTACTTGACAACGTATGTTCAGTCTGTTACACTCATATTGTTCAGTCGAGCGAACGGAGAGAGGAGGTGCAAAAGTGAAATATCGTATTAAGGACATTAGGGAGTCAAAGAATATGCCCCAGAATGAACTTGCGAAACTGTCGGGAGTGTCCAGAACGACAATCAGCCATCTGGAGAACGGCAAGGAAAACGAAACGATGGTAGGGACTCTCAATGCGATAGCGAGAGCGTTGGAAGTTCCCGTGAGTGATCTTTTTGCTCAGAATGTTCAGTAGAGCGAACAAACGGAGGGAGGAACGGTTATACCTATGACAGAATCGACAGAACAGGGATTTAATGACAGGGTTTCCACGAGGGAGGCGGCGAGGGAACTGCAAATGGACATTCTCACGTTGCAACTGCTCATGCAGACGGAAAAACTGAACATTGGATATGCCGTGAAAAAGGTCGGCAAGACAAGATACTGCTATTACATATATCGGGGATTGCTTGACGCGGAAAAGCGGCGATTGGGAATTGGATAAACACACGAAAGTGTTTATTATATCTATTTATTGCCTACGGCAAGGAAAGGAGAACTGAGATGAAAGGTACAGTCAAATGGTTCAATAACCAGAAAGGCTACGGTTTCCTGATCGGAGATGATGGCAGGGAAGTGTTCGTACATTATTCTGCTATCGTTTCTGACGGTTACAAGGCACTGACTGAGAACCAGAGAGTAGAGTTTGCGGTTAAGCACTCTGACAAAGGCGATCAGGCGGTGGACGTAAGAGCAATCTAATCTGGCGGGGTTCGGCATAAGCTAAACCCCGCAAATGAGGTAACTGAATGAAAAGAGCAATCATAGCGCTTTGCTGTATGGTTACGTTGGTATCGGCTATGCACGTTAGCGCAAAGGAAAAATTTATGGGGGGGGGCGTAGATGAACCTCTCCAGATACAGACAACCGCCTATTGTCAGGGCGAAGTAACCAGTACCGGCGCGAAAGTGAGATATGGTATCTGCGCGGTTAAGCCGGAATGGGTTGGCAAAACGGCACTTGTCTATGCGGACAATGACGGCAGTATCGGCGAACTTCTCGGAATATACGAGTGCCTTGACACAGGGTTTGGCGGTGATGCTGACGGTGATGGCATAGGCAGCATAGAGGCAGGGAAAGTGATTGACATATACTTCCCTACCTTAGAGGAATGTAAAGAGTGGATGGCTTTGACCAGCGGCAAGGTGTATGTGCAGCTTGTCGATGCGGTCGGATAGGAGGAACAGTATGGATTTACACGAAAAGGCACTTGCCGAGGTAGTGTCTAACATGGAACCAGAGGAACAGAAAGCGGTTGCGAAGTCTATCGCCACAGAGATCATGTTTGAAGAACTCCGGCGCAGATATGACGTAATGAGCAACATTATCAATACGACAGCCGGGGCATTTCAGAAAGGAGCGGCAGAATGAGAATCACGAAAATCAAGATCAAAAACCTGTTCGGCATATCCGAGCATGAGGCAGACGGAAAGAGCGTAGAGCTGATCGGAACGAACGGCACAGGCAAGACCTCCGTGATTGATGCGATCAGGTATGCGCTTACCAATTCTTCCAACCGCAAATACATCGTCAAAAACGGCGAGAGCGAGGGGGAAATCTACATAGAAACAGATACAGGCCTTTCCATTGATCGTAAAAAGAGAGTCGGCATGACAGATTATAAGTCTGTCAAAGAGGGAAATAACACGATCAACTCGCCGGAGGCGGTTCTTAGGAGTATCTTCACGCCGTTGCAGCTTTCGCCTATGGAGTTTATCGCTATGGACGAGAAAACGCAGAACGCGACTATTCTGAACATGATCCAGTACGATTGGAGTCTGGACACGATCAAGGAATGGTTCGGAGAGATTGTTCCTGACGTGAACTACGAGCAGAATATCCTCGCCGTGCTGAACGATATTCAGGCAGAGAACGGCTATTACTTCCAGACAAGACAGGACATCAACCGTGACATTCGTGCGAAGAAAGCGGTTGTGGCTGACATCGGCGAGGCGCTGCCGGTCGGATATGACGGTGAGCGTTGGGAAAATGCCGACATCGGTGGACTCTATACCAAGATCGAGCAGATCAGGAAAGAGAATGAGAATATCGAAAAGGCGCGTATGCTCAGAGATAACCATGACAATAAGATACGCGGTTTTCAGGCAGACAAGGAAGTCAAACTCGCCGCTCTGGATCGCCAGATGGCGCAGGAGGAACAGGAGATCAAGAGCGAAATCGCTGCGCTGAGAGAGCGGATCAAGGCTCTGGAGGAAAAAGAGGGCGGTCTTTATACTGTGAAACTGGACAAGACCAAGATCATCAACTCTGAGTATGATGCTGCCGTATCTCGGTATGACGCGGAAGTATCTTCATGGGCGGAATACGCGGACAAAGAGATACAGCCGATTGACGATCTCATGGCTGAGGCGAATGAAACAGAGAAGATGAAAAGTCATGTGGGCGAGTGGCGGCGTATGTGCAGCATACAGGATCAGATCAACAAACTCGAAAAGGAGTCCAAAAATCTCACAGAGAAGATCGAACTGGCGCGGTCACTTCCGGGAACAATCCTCGAAACTGCTCAGATACCGATTGACGGACTGAGCGTAAAGGACGGTGTGCCGCTGATTAACGGACTGCCGGTAAGCAATCTGTCTGAGGGTGAGAAACTTGACCTCTGCATTGATGTGGCGATCCAGAACCCAGCGGGATTGCAGATTATTCTTATTGACGGCATCGAAAAGTTGTCTGAGGACAACCGTATGCGTCTGTATGATAAGTGCCGTGCCAAAGGGTTGCAGTTCATATCGACGCGGACGACAAGCGACAACGAACTGAAAGTGATCGAGTTGTAGGGAGGAACATACATGAACGGAAGTTTTGACGATGTAATCAGGGCGGCGGCGTTTGCGGCTATGCTGAAAAAGGAAAATCAGGAGTCCAGAAAGATCAATGTGATGTCGTTTGAAATAACGGCATCGGCGCTTGGTATCAACTGCGCCACGACAGGGAATAAGATGTTCGCACAGGCTTTCGGACTGGAAGATACGATAAAGGAATTTTCCAGTGATGTAAGCGAAATCGCCTCAAAATACGGTCACATCGTTGCTGAGAAGATCAGGGAAAAGTTAGCAGGGGCGGGTATAGACACCACTGTTGAGGAAACACCAGACTACATAATGGACATCGTAAACAGAACATACGACACATGATACAGAAATTATCCGTCCATCTATCATAGGTGGGCGGATAACCATAAAAATTTCATAGGAGGTAGATTATGGCAACACAGGAAAACAACTACTTACTGGCAGTTTACAACGGACTTGACGATGGACTGACGAAACAGGTCAAGGCGCTGCCGGAACAGTTCAATAAGCAGAGGTTCCTGCAGAACTGTATGACCGTCTTACAGGACGGAACGGCCGATTTCTCAAAGTGCGATCCGAAAACGGTGGTGCGGACGCTGATGAAAGGCGCGTTTCTCGGACTCGACTTCTTTAACGGCGAGTGTTACGCGATACCGTATGGTACACAGTGCAACTTCCAGACGGACTACAAGGGAGAGATCAAGCTGTGTAAGCGGTACTCGCGTAATCCGATCAAAGACATCTACGCAAAGGTCGTTCGTGAGGGAGATCAGTTTGAGGAAGTGATCGAGAATGGGCGGCAGACAGTGAATTTCAAGCCGAAGTCGTTTAATGACGGCGACATCATCGGTGCATTTTCAATCGTCCTGTATATGGACGGCAGCATGATGTATGACACAATGAGCAAGGCTGAGATTGAACATACGCGGCAGACGTTCTCAAAGGCGGCTAACTCTAAGGCATGGAAAGAATCATACGGCGAGATGTGCAAGAAAACGGTGCTGCGGCGGCTCTGCAAGCTGATTGACCTTGACTTCGATACGGCAGAACAGTGTCAGGCGTTCGAGGAGGGATCAGAGTTCGATGTAAAGGACAAGCCGAAAGAGAAGTATCAGGCACAGGACGTATACCAGTCGAACGATCAGAACACTCAGAAAGATGCTGAGGGTGCTGATGGGGCGATTGATGCAGACTTCCGGGAGGTAAACGAAAATGAGTAACTTCGCCCTTACGCCGGAAAACTACTACTCAGCCGAGGCGAATATGCACTACGTCTCGGCGAGCCAGTACAAAGACTTCTGCGGAACGACAGGACAGATGGGGTGTGAGGCGGCGGCTATGGCTAAGCTGCGCGGGGAGATTGAGGAAGTACAGACAACCGCGCTGCTTGTCGGTTCGTATGTGGACGCCTACTTTGAGGGAACTCTGCCAATGTTCGTAGCACAACACCCTGAGATCATCTCGTCCAGAGGAAAGACTGCCGGAGAACTGAAAAGCGAGTTCAAACAGGCGAGCGTCATGATTGACCGTGCCGTTAAGGATCAGGTATTCATGCGGTACATGGACGGCGATAAACAGGTCATTATGACTGGGGAAGTGAGCGGAGTGCCGGTAAAGATCAAGATTGACAGTACTGACGGACACCGATTAACGGACCTCAAAACAGTGCGGTCGGTCACAGAAACCTTTTATGCAAAGGACCTCAACCAACGCCTGAACTTCTGCGAATGGTGGGGGTATGACATTCAAGGTGCGCTTTACCGCGAGGTATACCGCCAGAACACAGGGAAGTTGCTGCCGTTCTATATCTGTGCGGTCAGCAAGGATAAGACAGACGGCATACCGCACCCACGGATCAAGGTAATAGAGGTTCCACCCCGTATCATGGACGAAAAGCTGATTGAGATAGAGAGAAATATCCAGAATATCCAGATGATTAAGACCGGCGAGATTGAGCCGCTGCGGTGCGAGGTATGTGACTACTGCGCCGACACAGAAGTTTTGGACGGACCTGTATCAATGGACCAGATCATGGGGGAAATCTGATGAAAGACTCTATCGTAATAGACATGAAATACGCCGACTATGACCTGATTGACGGCGCTCCGTCAGTAGAGCGGCACCACATATTCGGCGGTCCGAACAGGAATAAATCAGATGAAGATGGGTTGTGGGTGCCTTTGACCTACGCCCATCATCAGGGGAATATGAGCGTACACAGAAACAAAGAAATGCAAGCGCTCATGCACATCATAGGGCAGCTTGCCTATGAACTTGACTTGGTATCTACCGGGAAAGCCGAAACGAAAGACGAGGCGAAAGAAATCTTCCGGCGTAGATATGGAAAATCTTATCTCTGATTGGGGGTGATGAAATGGCAAAAGAGATAATGACGCTTGCGACAATATGCGGCGGCGGTGTGCAGGAAAGAATAAACCATGCTTTACAGAAAGTATCGGAGAACATTCTTGATCCGAACACCGATCCTGAGAAAAAGCGGTCAATAACCCTTACACTGACACTCAAACCGAGCGCAGAGGACAGGGAAGATGTTGTGGTAGAGGCATCAGTCGGCATGAAGTTGGCTCCCGAAACAGGTCTTAAAACGCAGATGTTCCTTACGAAGAACCTCCAGAATGGCATGGTAAACATCGTGGAACACGCGAAAGGACAGATCAAAGGGCAGCTCAGCTTTGACGATTTGGAACAGGAGGAAGAACTTCCACCGCCAACCGCAGAGGAACTTGGCTGCGATCCAGAAACAGGAGAGATACTGCCGGAAACCGGAAAGGTTGTGAACCTCCGGGCGGCACAAGGTTAAGGAGGACGAAGTGATGGATTTAAGACCGATGGAATTAAAGGACACCGTTGACGGAATGTTGTCGCCGGACTATAAGGAGCGTTTCAGGGCAGAGTATTTCCAGACCGTAATACGCGCTCAGAAGTTAAAGAATATGCTCAGCCAGAACGAGAGCGGCACACTTCCATTTACGCCTACCTGTCCGATAACGCTGCTTGAAAATCAGCGCATGGCTATGGAGAAGTACATTACCATTCTGGAGTGGCGGGCGAAAATCGAGGGCATTGATCTGAGCGATGCAACTGGAGGGAAGAAAGATGATTAAAGAGGCTATCAACAGGATTTTGGAGTTGGCAGCGCCGGAGATCATTGAGATTGACGGCGAGAACTACTGCGACAGGAAACTTACCCGTATCGACAAGGAACTGAGAGCGAACGAAATCTGCATGAGTACGCTGTCGAGTTTCGTGGCGTTCATTCAGAACAGCGGCGATCTGAACAAGGGAAAGAAGTATATCGTACAGGTGGTTTCCCCTACGGAAGTACGGCTTATTTCTGAACTGGACGCGGACAGACGCAGAGAAACGCTTGCGATCGCGGGAGCGAATGTGCCGGAGTTTGATTTCGGCAGACAGATACCGCATAAGCAGTTTTTGATTAACGTGCAGTCGAAGTTCTGTGACGGCGATCCGGCTGAAAACGACAAGGCACTGATCCTGAAATTCGCCGGAACGGTAAAGAGCGGCACGGTTGCGGACTACAAAGACGATGGAATATCACAGAAAGCCACGATCAAGACAGGCGTGGCATCTCTGTCTGAGGCAGAAGTGCCGAGTCCGTGCGTACTGGTACCGTATCGCACGTTCGTTGAGGTAGAGCAGCCGTCCAGTGAGTTTATCTTCCGTCTGGACGAGGGATCACACGGCGAGGTAACGTGCGCCTTGTATGAGGCAGACGGCGGCGCATGGAAGAACGAGGCGATTAAGAATATCGCTGAGTATCTCATGAAAGAGCTTGCCGGGAGTGACAACATCACGATCATTTCCTAAACAGTAACCCGAAAACAATAGTTCATGCTTGTTACCAAGATTTGTATATCACGAGAAATGGCGGTAGACCGCCGATGAAAATGCTCCGGCGCGGTTGAAGTATCGCTGCGCCGGACTATGAGAGAGGAATACGCGAGATGGAATACAGAGTGGTCGTCAAAGGAACATTTTACGGCAAAGACAAGGTATTTCCGTCATTGAACGATTATATACACGCTTGCGGCAGACACCCACAGGTCGGCGCAAAGATGAAAAAGGACTACCAACTGATCGCTTGTAATGCGATACGGACGCAGTTAAAGCGTCTGACGATCAGAAAGCCGGTGCGTATACACTACGATTTTTACGAGCCGGATCACAAGAGAGATATAAGCAATGTCACGGCGTTCTTTGTGAAAGTGTTTGAGGACGCCCTGCAGGACTGCAAGGTGCTGAGAAACGATAATTGGGTTTATATCCGTGGGTATTCCCAAGACTTCCATGTTGACAAAGACAGGCCGAGAGTGGAAGTCACAATACAGGAAATAGAGGAATGAACGGAGGAAGTTAGATGGCTGATGGAGAGAAGAAATATTTCTGGCTCAAACTTCCCCGGAATTTCTTTGAAAAGCACTACATCAAAATTTTAAGGGGAAAAGTGAGCGGGGAATATCCCGGCAATACATTCGGAGAGATGCTTGTGGTTTTCTATATCTGGCTGCTTGCTGAGTGCATAGACCACGAGGGCAAGCTGCGGTACTCCGAAACGAAACCATACGATGAAGAGCTGCTTGCCGATGTGTCCGGCTTTCCGCTGAGTTTTGTGAGGAAAGCACTGACCGTATACAAAAATCTGGAATTGGTTACGGAAGAAAGCGATAAGACGCTTTTCTTGCCGAAGTCGCTCAAAATGATAGGCTCTGAGTCTGCATCGGCGAAAAGAGTCCGGGAGTATAGGAACAGGCAGAGGGAGAACCAGAAACCAGATGAAGAAAAACGTTACAATGTAACACCGAGTAACGGAGATGAACAGAAAAGTAACGAAAGCAAAAAAGAGGAAGAAAAGCCGCCGTATGACGAGATCATATCGTATTTGAACGAAAAGACACACTCAAAGTATAAGTCCGGATCAAAGGCCACACAGAGACTTATCAATGGGCGGTGGAAAGACGGTTTCCGGTTGGACGATTTCAAGGCGGTCATTGATATTAAGAGCGATCAATGGCTGAGCGATAAGAAGATGGCGTCATATCTCAGACCGGAAACTCTGTTCGCGGCGTCACATTTTGAGAGTTATCTGAACGAGTGCGGCGCGGTGGAGAAGAAAACGGCATATTCGGGAATAAGGGAACGGCTTGCAAAGGAAACAGACAGCAAGATAGACGGCGACACAGGGAACAGTTCTGATTTTTATTAAGGAGTTGATGCTATGTACGGACTGCCAGAGTGCGAGAAATGCCACGGATTAGGCTATATCGGATATGAAAAGGACGGCTATCAATATGTTAAGGAGTGTGACTGCCTGAGTCTTGTCCGGGCAAAGGAACGGCTCATATCGAGCGGAATATCGGAAGAATTTCAGAAAAAAGGGTTTAACAACTTCGATACTCGCGGCATGGAAGTCTTGAAAAAGGCGAGAGAGATAGGGATTGACTACTGCAAAAATTTCCTGACGATCCGCAACGAAAAGCGAAACTCAGTACTATATATGGGACAGGTCGGCTCAGGAAAGACGCACTTATCAATGGCGATTTGTAACAACATCATGAATGTGCATAAGGTCGGCTGCGTCTATATGCCGTATCGAGATGAAGTCTTGAAAATAAAGCAGACAGTGACGGACTCGATCAACTATAACCGGGCAATAGACAGGTTCAAAACTGCGCCGGTCCTCATGATTGACGATCTGCTCAAAGGGAAAAACACCGATGCGGACATAAACATCATGTTTGAGATCATCAATTACAGATACCTCAACAATATGCCTATGGTTATCAGCACGGAAAAGACCGTTGAGGAACTTCTGGAGTTTGACGAGGGAACCATGAGCAGAGTGATCGAGATGGCGAGAGGGCATCAGATCGAGATTATAGGAAAGGAATACAATTACAGGGTTTACGGAACATGAATGAAAATCAGCGTAGGTTCATAGAAAAGAGGAAAGCGAACGGTCTTTGCGTGGATTGCGGAAAGCCACTTGACCGTGATGGAATAAGATGTGTTGAGTGCAGGAAGAGGTTAAACCGTGAAACTATGGAAACGCGGCACTGGTATCAGGACAACCATATCTGTCCGAGATGCAGAAAGAATAGCATTATGGGCGATGAAAAGAACTGTCCTGAGTGCAGAGCAAAGGCAACAAACGGAACGGCTGCACTAAGGGACAGGGATAGGGAATCATACAATGCGAAACAGAGAATATTGCATAAAAGCATATATCAAAAGCGCAAGGAAAAGGGATTGTGTGTCAGATGCGGCAAGAGGAACGCCGATTATGGCTACTTCACTTGCGGAATATGCAGAGATAAAGGACGGACGGCGAAACGTATACGCTACGGCAAGCCGGACAGGGAAGATAGGTATTTACAGGGATTGTGCTATTTCTGTGACAATCCGGTAAAGCCGGGATATAAGGTTTGTGAGGAACACTATCAGAGAAACGTGGAAAACGCCAATTCACAAGGGGCGAAAGATGCGAGAAAAGTCCTGCAGAAAACAGGGATATTGTACTAAGGAGGAAAACGAAGTGAACGTACATAGTCTGTATGCCAAGAATGATGATTTCAGGCAGTATGTTGATAAATACTGCGTAACACAGAAGATCGACAAAGAAACGGCTCTCAGGCATGAGTTGGTAAGACAGGCGGCAGTTTATTACAAGAATAAGGCGCAAGGGCTGACCGTCGGAGAATGATATGAAGATTGAAAGAGTATGGGCGATGCCAAACAAAAGTACTTTCTCGATACAACCAATAAACGATCTGCTGCATGATGAACTTGACGAAATATCTTTATGTGGGGTAATCATTGATCCTTTTAGTAATGGGTACAGATTTTCGGATAGTACCATAACCAATGATCTTAACCCTGATATTGCAGCAGATACCCATATGGACGCACTGGACTTCCTGAAAACCTTTGCAGATAAAAGCGTTGACGCTGTTTTATATGATCCTCCGTATTCTTTGCGTCAAGTAGTCGAGTGCTACAAAGGGTACGGAAAGGAAGTTACTCAGGAAACAACTCAGTCGTCATGGAGGAGAAAACATCTTGACGAGATAGCAAGGATTTTGAAAATCGGAGGGAAAGCACTCTGTTTTGGGTGGAATAGCAACGGAGTAGGGGAGAAACGTTCATTTTCAATGCAGAGAATACTCATAGTGCCACATGGCGGGAGTAAGAATGACACAATATGTACGGTAGAAACGAAAGATTGGGAACAAATGAAACTATTCTGAAAGGAGTAACGAAGTGGATCAAATTTCGATGTTCGATATTATGTACCCATCATATAAGATCGACAAACCAATACGGCTCATAGAACTGTTTGCCGGAGTAGGATCACAGGCTATGGCGCTGCGGAATCTGAAAGTGCCGTTTGAGAACTACTTAATATGCGAGTGGGAAATCCACGCAGTTGCGTCATACAGGGCGATACATATGAGTGACGACACTAGAGATTACAGTGCCGGTATGAGTGATGAAGATGTCACAAGGGAGCTGATCTCACTCGGAATATCGGCAGACGGCAAGACAGCTTTGACAGAGCAGCAGATCAGGCAGCACCAGAACGGTCCTGAGTGGCGCAGACAGGTATACAGTAATATCAAGGCGACTCACAACTTGGTTAATATCATGGCAACGAGCGGCGCTGATCTGAGGATCACAGACACGGACAAATACACATACCTTTTAACATACAGTTTTCCATGTCAGGACCTCTCACTTGCCGGAAAGATGCGCGGCATGAGCAAGGGCAGCGGCACAAGATCAGGATTGTTGTGGGAAGTCGAAAGACTCCTGGAAGAAACGGAAAATCTGCCGCAGATACTTCTCATGGAGAATGTGCCACAGGTGGTAAGCAATCAGAACATCAATGATTTCCATGTATGGACTGATTTTCTGGAAAGCAAAGGATATAAGAACTATGTGCAGATACTCAACGCAAAGGACTACGGAGTAGCACAGAACCGGGAACGGTGCTTTATGGTTTCTATATTGGGAGAATACAGTTACAAATTTCCTCAGCCTGTGCCGCTCACAAAGACCATGAAAGACTATCTGGAGGAAAAGGTTGACGAGAAATACTACATCAACTCCGAAAAGGCTCAGCAGCTTATCAAGGATTTGCAAGAGAGCGGACAGTTGGAAAAGGTATCAAAAACGGTTCGTGGGGGGGAGAGGATCGACAGACAGGCATCAATGGGACGTAGTGGCTACGATGGAGAAGAACAACAATGAACGAACGATTTTTTGAACAAGCGCTATCCGTCCTATACAACAATGACTGCAAGCCCGGCGACATCATAGACGCTTATAACCAGAGAGTGCTTCGGGGGGGGGTATCTCCTACAATAACGACACGGCCAGAGGGTTTCAAAACGGCGATACTGGTGGTCGTTGAGGATAAGCGATCTGCGGAGGACATATGAGAGAGGAAACGCCTATTTGCTTTCTGACACCGAACAACTTTTCACATAAAGCTGGTGACGGAATAAGCACGAGAAAAAGGAATATTTCTTATATACACCCCGCATTACAAGCCAATACAGGGGCAACACAGGCAACGTATCTGTTGGTAGAGATTATCGGAGGAGCAAATGAGTAACAAAATAGAGGTCGTGGGATCACTCAATCCAGACAAAGAGTGTCAGGATCGTGTGAGAGTTCTATCTGGGGGGGGGAGTTTGCCAATCTCTGAGAGCGACAGATTACAAAGATCCGCCGAAAGTGCTTGTGGAATATACGATCCATACAACAGGGCGCTCTACAGAGTAACGTGTCCGACACTTCTTGCGAGCGATTATAAGCATAAAAAGATGGTAGTGGAGTATGCAGACTGATATTAAGTGGATTGGGAATATCACACCGACAAAGACGAGAGATAACCCTAATCAGGGCAGAGTTTATGATGTGAACGGCATATGCCCTACGATCACAAATTTATCTGGGGGGGGGAACTTACAGCCAATGGTTATAGTTCACAGGGAGGAAAATGTAACAGATGGAAGAACCAAAGGCGATAAGACTTGGGAATGTTTATGATGATGAATACGGAACAAGTTATGCCGGTAACGTGTGGAATGTAAGCGGTATATGTCCGACTCTCACGACATTGGGGGGGGGCAATAGACAGACGATGGTAATTGTTGAGGCAGAAGATGAATGAAAATATTGTGCCGATCCTTGTCGGTGGCATTGGCCCTATCAATTTCGGTTCTCAGTACCGGCAAGGGAACAGGGTGTATAGCAGCGACTCAATAGCAATGTGTATATTATCTCAGCCTGTAGGGAACTGCGGCGGGTTTTCATATTTGTATTTGGTAGAGGAAAAAGATGCAGAATGACTTGATTTACTATGAAAATGAAATGACCGGTGGGGGGGGGTACTCACGAAAGAGTCCTGCACCGGATTGTATGTGAGGAACGATCGGACGAGGGGATCAGGCTTTTCAAAGATGGCTGTTGCGGAACATTGAGAACAACAGGCGAATGTGGAGATAAAAGAGTGATAGAACAGATCATTGTAGCAAGCAGAGGCAGAAATCCAGACAATCCATCAGACAGAACGCCGGGAGCACCGACAGATCAGAGGTTAGAGCCAAACTCACAGGGGTTGTGCAATACGCTTACCAGTGTTGCCAAAGACAATTATGTTTTAGAGGTAATAACTGATGATAGAGTATAGGGAATATGTGATGCTGAGGCTTGTAAGGACTGAATACGGAAAGGAAATCAGGAAAGGAAATCAGGAAAGCATATGAGAGCCACACCATATATGAGAAACGAGGAAATATGAACAAATTAGAGCCACGGAATGACGGCATATCCAACACGATCACAACGGTACAGAAAGATTGCCTTTTGTTAGAGAGAACAGATTATTATGGAGAATAAAGTAGGCATCAGACAGGCAACGAAAAAGGGATATATAGAGTGCAGAGTCGGAGGCGTTGCAGACTTCTCTTATCCAGAGAGCAAGCTGCGGCGCGGCAGGGTACAAGGGGGGGGGCGATATTTGCCCCACGATAACTTCACAGAGCATGGGAATATGCAAGGTAGAGAAAGGAGAGAAAAGCGTGGAAAGCGGATTGCAGAAAGTCGGATATGTATCGGTAGAGGGCAGTCAGGGAGGATCAGTGTATTCGGAAGATGGGAATATGCCGACTCTGACTCATGGACCACACGGAGATGCCAACCCGAAGATATATACGAAGTATCGGATAAGAAAGTTGACTCCGAGAGAGTGTTGGCGTCTTATGGGTTTTACTGACGAAGATTACGACAAAGCTGAGAAAGTCAATTCAAACACACAGCTTTATAAACAGGCGGGCAACTCCATTGTAGTGCCTGTTCTGGAGGCGATTTTCAAACAAATGCTGCCGGAAAATTTTTTTGCGCCAGATGTTCAGTCAACAGAACAGACGGCACATGAATAGCAACAAATAATGAAAAGCAAAACGAACAGAAAGGAGAAATCATGACTGGTAAAGAGGCAAGAGAAATCAATCCAACAGTGGAATATCAGGACTACGAGATATGTCCAAAAAGCAAGGTGGGGAAGTACATACAGAGCGGAACGGAGTTCTTTATCGTTGATATGAATAAGCGTAAGGTGTATTCCTCGTATGATCTGCGGCTGAAAGAGATAAGTGAAAAATTGGACAGTGACAACACGTTTGTAATAAAGGCGGCGGCATACGCGGAGGACCTGACACATGAAAGAAACGAGTAACAAACACACGATGGACGATCTTCATATGATGCAAGCCGCGCCGCTGAGCGTCAAGATACGCATGACGGAAAGACGGATCAGGGATTGGGTTGACGAATATGGGATAAACGGAGTGTATGTGTCGTTTTCTGGCGGCAAGGATAGCACCGTATTGTTGCATATTGCAAGAAACATCTATCCGGAAATGAAAGCAGCGTTTGTTGATACCGGCTTGGAATACCCGGAAATCAGGCAGTTTGTGAAAAAGTTCGATAACGTGGACTGGATCAAGCCGGAACTCACGTTCAGACAGGTGCTTGAAAAGTACGGCTATCCTTTTATCAGCAAGGAAGTGTCGGAGTGCGTTGATGGCGCGAGAAAATACTTGACATACATCGCAGAACGAGAAAGCCTTGACAGACAGACAGACAGACAGACAGACAGACAGACAGACAGCGCTCCGTATGCACAATTCTATCGTAAGATCAGCGGAATCGGAGAATACGAGAAAAACTCCATACCAATCGAGTACAACAAACTATGCGGACTCGGCAAGTATGCAGCACCCAACGGGGGGGGGTTACGACAACAAGTATAGAAAACTCCGTGGACTTGGCGAGTACAGTCGCAAAGGATATAGGGAACATGAGAAACGCTGGGAGTCCTTTCCGTCTTGCGCTACTTCTCGGAATGGTGGGGAGAGAGAACCAGATCGGGGCGAATATCCCTAGTAAAGACAGGAGCGCGTTCAGTTGCGAGAAATACAAATTTCTTCTCGAATGTCCGGCAAATATATCAGCGAAGTGCTGTTCTGTCATGAAAAAGGCTCCGGCACATAGATATGCGCGTGAAACAGGCAGATTTCCTATAACGGCACAGATGGCGAGCGAGAGCAGACTTCGCACACAGCAATGGCTGAAAAACGGCTGCAATGGGTTTGATATGAAATCCCCGATTAGCAACCCTATGTCGTTTTGGACGGAACAGGACGTTTTGCTCTATATCCGTGAAAAAGGTATTCCGATTTGCTCAGTCTATGGAGAAATCGTTACAGACGATGAAGAAAGCGGTCAGCTTACCATAGCAGATGTGCTTGACACAGGGATTTTCGATTTTGGCAGACCGACATTACATACTACCGGGTGTGACCGGACAGGCTGTATGTTCTGCGGCTACGGCTGCCACTTGGAAGATTCTCCCGGACGATTTGAGCGCATGAAAGAAACACACCCGAACCAGTACGACTATATCATGCGCGGCGGCGCTTATGAGTACACAATAAAGGACAAAAACGGCGCTGAAATAAAGTTAAGGAATTGTACGGCAGAGCAGATAGAGAAGTGGGTTTCTAACAATGTTGACAATGAGAATTTCAGTATCACGGCGATCTGGAAACCAGACAACAGAGGACTCGGATATAAGTTCCTGATAGACTGGCTCAACGAAAACGGGGACTTGAATATCAGATATTAGGAGGACAGGCATGAGTATTGATGAATTATTGGATTTGAAAGACAGTGTTTCATTTCAGGCTGCTAACCACGATCTTGTAAACCATATTTGCGAGATGATTAAGGAAAATATTGATTTCAAGGTACTTTCGCAACAGGACGAGGAAAAGCGGAAAAAACTCAAAGAAATTGCTGATGCCTACGGCAACGATCCTCAGATTGATATGTGCATTGAGGAATGTTCCGAACTGATAAAGGCGCTATTGAAATACCGCAGAAAGAGTAATAGCAATTCTTCTACTGGCGAGGAAATGTCAGCTTTGAGAGAGGACATCATAGGCGAGTTGGCAGATGTTCGCATTATGGTTGAGCAGATGGAGATTATCTTCGGCTGCCATGACAAGGTAAAACAGGTTATAGATTACAAAATCAGCCGCCAGATGAAACGGTTGGAGAATCATAACCCGAAGATGTGATAAGAGAGAATCATGAGAGAAAGCGACATTTTTCAATACATTTCTCGGAAATATGAGGATCAAAAGGAAGTCTGGCTGAGAGTAGAGCGGCTTGCGAAGTTTGATTCACATGGGAGAGTGATAAGCGTACATGAGTTTGATATGGACTGCTTTGTATCTTCATTCGGCAGACTGATGCGTGACGGAACGATATGCGATCTGACGTATTGCGACAAATGGGATATATCGTCTATGTTCACGGACGTAATGGGCGCACAGGTGCGTTTCAAGCGGCATCAGATCGTGATGCAGACGTTTTATCCCGACAAGCGGCAGCAGTACGATACGGTGGATCATATCGAGAATACACAGAGGTATGACAATAGCATATACAATCTGCGGTGGGCGAACAAAGATACTCAGTGTACCAACAGGCACAATAAGCCGGGGAAAAGCCGCATGGTGGTGTGCATAGGCGACTCAGAAGAAATCTACTTCTCGTGCAGGGAGGTTGAGCGGATATATGATCTGCCTTGCGGATCGGTTGGCAGGGTTTGCCGTGGTGAGATAGATACGATTAACGGCTACAGATTTTGCTATCTTTAGCAGAACGGAGAAACACGATGTTTGTGGATATTTTCAATACTGATAAAAAATACAGCATAATCTATGCTGATCCTCCGTGGAAGTACACGGCATATCACGGAAATGGGAAAGACAAGCATAGCGCTGAAAACCATTATCCGTGTATGGACAAGAAAAGCATACAGGAGTTGCCTATACAGGATATATGTGAAGATGATTGCACATTGTTTTTATGGGTTACATTCCCTTGTCTGGAGGAAGGACTTGAACTTATAAAGGCGTGGGGTTTTAAGTACAAGACTTGCGCTTTCACATGGGTAAAACAGAACAAAAAGTCAAACAGTCTGTTCTGGGGTCTTGGATTCTGGACGAGATCAAACGCTGAGATATGCCTGATCGCCACAAAGGGAAAGCCGAAAAGGAGAAGTGCATCTGTACATAGTGTCATAGTATCTCACATCGAGGAACACAGTAAGAAACCGGCGCGGGTGCGAAAAGAGATTGTTAAATTGATGGGAGATTTACCACGGATAGAACTTTTTGCACGTCAAAAGGCGAGTGGTTGGGATTGTTGGGGAAATGATGATGCTTTGCTGCGGGGGGCGAAGATGGTTCTCGGCAATCTTGCGAAGATACTGACGCAGATGAAGAAATGGAGTATACACAGATAAGTCTATTCAAGGAGAATTTCATATGACAACACAGGAATTTGCAAAAATGCTCACCGGGAGAGAATACTATTTCCCACTGTTCACAAAAGAGGAAATTGAAATGGCAAAGGAAAACGGCTTTGTCATTGTTCACGGAGATAGTGACGACTGCGTGGTATTTGATGGCGCTATTACCGCTGAAATCTGTTGGTATGAGGGAGAGAAAGTCGATTTCGACAAAGACGGCGTATCTGACGATGATAAGCAGCTTACCAAGCCGAACGTGATCGAGCCTATGTTCTGTGATGAAAACGCAGTTGACATCAACGGCGACATGATAACGTGGTCGTTCAAAACGGACATTCCTCATGAAACATTTATGATCTATGAATATGATGAACCGTTCTGCCGGGGCATGGTTATCTCACTGGACGATCTGAAATAGAGGTGGGAGATATATAAATGCTGTAAAGGGAAACTTAAATCAACGGGTGGTTACATATGGAAATATGCGGACGAAAAATAAATTTAGACAATCTTGAAAGCGTTTACTTGAATTGCGACTGTATGCAAGGAATGAGGCAGTTCCCGGACAAATACTTTGATGTGGCTATCGTTGATCCTCCATACGGCATCAATGCGCCGGATATGGCTATGGGTACAAACAAGGTCAGGACTGGAAACGGCTATCCTGCAGAAAGCACGGCTGACCGGCTGAAAAGAGATGGACAGACAAGGGATTGGGATAAAGTTGCGCCAGGACCAGAGTATTTTGCTGAACTGTTCCGGGTATCGAAAAATCAGATCATATGGGGAGGAAATTACTTCTCTCTGCCGCCGACAAGAGGGATTGTCGTGTGGGATAAGGTGCAGCCGTGGGAGGCTTTCTCTCAGGTAGAGATCGCATGGACTTCCTACGATGTACCGGCAAAGTTGTTCAGGTATTCCAATACCGGCGGTGCAAACGCTGAGAAAAAGATACACCCTACGCAGAAACCGATTGCCCTGTATGAATATCTCATATCTGCGTTTGATATTTGTGGGGGGGGGCAGCGCGTACTTGACACTCATGTAGGTTCTGCATCTAGCCTGATCGCTTTCCAGAGGGCGAATATAGCCTTTGTTGGGTTTGAAGTGGACAAATACTACTATGAGAAGTCAAAAGAGCGATATGAGCGGAATACGGCGCAAATGACACTATTCCAGATAGGTATGAGAAAGGAGAGAACGAATGAGCAGTAATGTACCGATTTACGCGGTTGACTTTGACGGAACGCTTTGCGAGAGCAAATGGCCGGAGATAGGTGCCCCGAACACAAAACTGATCGAATGGCTCAAACAAAGGCAGAGTGAGGGTGCAAAGGTCATACTCTGGACTTGCCGGATAGAAGATAGGCTGAAAGAGGCGGTTGACTGGTGTGCTGAGCATGGTCTTATGTTCGATGCGGTTAATGACAATCTTCCTGAGAACATAGAGAAGTACGGTAATAACTGCCGTAAGATATGGGCGACTTGCTACATAGACGATCTTTCTGCCGACAAAGAGGCGTTTAATCTTCCGTTTCGTACAGATGAATACGTTGTTCCATATGAGAAATCTGAGGTTGAGAGGAAATATCCTGTCGGTAGCTTATGGACATTGAAACTCGGTTCAAAAGAAATGCTTGTCAGAGTTAAGATGATCGAATTATCAGATATTTTCGGCAGAAGTATGACTGTCGAATACGTTGCGGTCAACCCTGATACTGGCGAAATTGAAACGGTCGAAGATTTCAGGCACACCGCTAGTCCTGAATGGTTCTATGACAAGCTGTTTCCATTTTTCTGTTTGGCGAGAGGACAGGAGAATGAGTGATAAGTTCGTGCAGGAATTGAGAGATCATGCGTCATACCTCGAAGATGATCTCGGAAGCGGCAAGACCTGTAGCCTACTGAGGAAAGCCGCAAGCAAGATCGAGAAGTTGATGAATGACGATAGGTGGATCGACTGTGACGACTATCTGCCGGAAGATGGGGAGAGCGTGCTTGTATGGTACGAATATTATAGATACGGCGTCTATAACAGAATGTACCGCACTTATGGAGTTGGCTATCAATACAACGGAGTATGGAGTTTAAGCGGCATGAGAGCAAGGTGTATCGCATGGCAGCCGCTACCAAAGAGATACAGGAGAAAAAGGAAATGAGCAATATAAAGGAACTGGCGAACAAACTGAATGAATTATCTGAGGCGGTTGACGTTCTCACTGAGAGGCTGATTTCTCTGAAAAAGAGGACTCGATGGACGCCTTGTTACGAGATGATGCCGGATAGATACATAGACGAATACGGTAACAAAATCCCATTTCTCGTATCAATACCGTATAGGCAATATCCTATCATGGCTTTCTATGACGGAGTGTTGTTCTATAACGGTTTGACAAAATACAACGTGACGGCGTGGCGCCCGTTACCACCAAAATATAAGGAGGCTGAGCATGAAGAAAAATCCGAAAATGTTTGACTGCGAACAGTGCGGAAATCCACTGTTCAAAAGTTCGACAAGGGACAGTGTTAGATGCTGCTACTGTGGTTATGTAAACTATGTGGGAGTATTCAAACCGAAGAATAGGAAAGGAAGTGAGAACAATGGAAACAACAATGGAACCGTTTAACCTATCTCTGCCGTGCAGAATTGGAACAACCGTGTATGTGATCGCAACCTGTCAGGCGGTCAGCGGTGTTCCTGACGGCACTCTGTATGATTCTAATGGCGGACCGGGAACGGCGACAGGATATTACTGCCCGTATGAAATGGAAGATAGCTGCCCTCATGAACAGGAACGTGACGGCGATAGCTGCGATTATTTCAGATACGAAAGAGCCGTGTTTGAGGACGTTGTGTGCGGATATATGGTTCTGGAGGATCAGGTCATTGTCCGGCTTGAAAGAACAGGATATGCAGCACCGGTAGATTTATTCGGAACGGAGATATTCTTTGATAGAGCGGTGGCAGACAGAGCGTTTGCTGCGAAAAAGAGCGGAGGTGGCATGAATGGATAAGACACGGATAGACTGGTGCGATAGCAGTTGGAATCCTATATCTGGCTGCAACCATAATTGCGAATACTGTTATGCAAGAAATATCGCGCACAGATTTGCAGGATATACAATTTCTCCGGAATTAAATGTTGTAAGATACCCAAGCATCGAAAGAGCTGTGCTTGACAAGCCAAAAACTATTGTCGGAAAAGACGG
>CANQTL010000012.1 GCA_947626775.1 uncultured Lachnospiraceae bacterium
TGCATAAACAGTATACTTCTTGGCATTTCACACAGAAAAATCCCGCACAGATGTGCGGGACTTTGTCGACAGTCTGCGGACGGCTGAATTTTTCAGCCGCCCTGTGATTCTCTGATGATCTGCAATCAGAAAATTCTTCTGATCGAAAGGATAGAACGGTATGTCGCGCTCGACACAATGATACCTGTCCTGGATGTGGAGGCGTGAACGATCTGCCCGTTGCCCACGTAGATGCCGACATGTCCGGAATAGCAGATGATGTCGCCGGGCTGCGCGTTCTCGATACCGTTGACGGTCGCTCCCACGCTTCTGTCCGCTGAGGATGAATGCGGCAGGCTCACACCGAAATTGTTGTACACGCTCATGACGAATCCCGAGCAGTCCGTGCCGTTCGTCAGACTCGAACCGCCGTACACGTACGGGTTGCCGACAAACTGCACTGCAAAATTCGCAACGTCGGCGCCGGTGCTTCCGGTAGGACTCGCATAGGTCTTACCGCCGCTCGTCGTACTGCTGCCGGAGGCGGAATTCTCCGCTGCCTTCCTGCTGGCCGCCTCTTTCGCCGCCTTTCTGGAAGCCTCTTCCTTCGCCAGACGGGCGCGTTCTTCCTCGATGGATTCCGCCTTGACGAACTCGGTGGACAGGGTCACATAGTCCATGGACACATAACCGTCGCCTTCCTCGATATTAACTTTAACCCAATCGTCCATCTCTTCCGTGACGATCAGCTCGTCCTCAATCGGTACAAGGCCGAGTACCGCGGCGTCAAGATCGGGCTCCTCGCGCACCTTCAGCGTCGTCGTTGTAACCGTAGCGATTCGGGTTCCCACTTCCTTGGCATAATCGACGGCATCCTCGCCGGTCACACAGAACTCGGCTTTCACATAGCCCTCCACGGAACCGGAACTGATCTTGTACCAGCCGTCCTCTTCCTCGATGAAATTGCCCACTGATTTATTGTACAGCTTGCCGACAATATTGCCGTCCTCGCTCGGAATATCCCGGACATTCACGTAATCGTTGACCTTGGCGATCACCAGATTCTTAAAGCTCTCCTCTTCTTCGGACAGACCGGTATTCGCCGCCTTCTTCAGATCTTCCGTATAGCCTTTGCTGAAAACAATCGTATCCTCGATCTTCTTCGCGGGCGCCGCGCTCACCTTGTCCTCGGTGCTGGCGAGTTCCGCAAAGCTGCCGACCTGCACGCTGCCGACGCTCATACCGCCCTCATCCGACGCTGCGGCCGCAGCCGCTTCCCGCTCCGATTCCTCCTGCAGGGAGGAAAGAGAGGTAGATTTATCCTCACTCTGTAAAGAGTAGTCAATGCCTGACGAAGGCAGAACCGACGCAACGTTATCGGAAGCGTTCACTTGCATTCCCATGCCCGCAAAACCCAGGGCCGCCGCCATCGTACAAGCTGCTATTCTTACGTATCCGTTCTTCATAACTTACCTCATTTGTTACAAATTTGTTACATGTTGGCTATAATATAACACTGAATATACGTTTTGTCAACTACAGCATATACCAATAAAAGCGCGTATTTACGCAACTTCTTGTGTATTCTGCCACAATTCACAAATATTTCATAATTGTAACAAACGAAGATCTGTCATTTTTTCACAAAAAAAGCCGCCGACCGCCTTGCTTTCTTAAATATAATAGTCAACGCTCACCGCTTCCCCGTCAGGTACCGTTCCGCGGACGCCACGGCGCACGCGCCGTCCGCAACCGCCGTGATGATCTGGCGCACCTGTTTCGTGCGCACATCGCCCGCCGCAAAGATCCCTTCTGTCCGCGAAGCGCAGTCCTCGCCCGCGATCACATATCCCTGTCCGTCGCACGGCACAACGTCCTGAAACGCCTCTGTGTTCGGATGCATCCCCACCGCGATGAACAGACCGTCCACCGCCAAGTCTTCCTCCGTCTGCGCCGCCGTATCGCAAAGAGTCACTCCCTCCACAGATCCGTCGCCATAGATCTTCTGTACCGTCCTGTTCCACAGGATCTCCACATTCCCGCAGGCCGTCAGCTTGTCCTGCAGCCCTTTCGCCGCCCGCAGGCTGTCGCGTCTGTGAATCAGATACACTTTCGCGCACATGCGCGCAAGAT
This sequence comes from uncultured Lachnospiraceae bacterium, assembly GCA_947626775.1. Classification (GTDB taxonomy): domain Bacteria; phylum Bacillota; class Clostridia; order Lachnospirales; family Lachnospiraceae; genus UBA3282. Next base: position 2,113 of record CANQTL010000012.1, read on the forward strand.
AAACCGCGTCTTCCACCGCCACGTCGCCGCCTCCGACCACCGCCACATTTTTACCCCGAAAGAAAGCGCCGTCGCAGGTCGCGCAGTAAGACACGCCCTTTCCCCTGTGCTCTTCCTCCCCGGGGACGCCGAGCGCTCTGTGTTCCGCTCCTGTCGCCAGAATGAGCGCGCGAGCCTCATATTCCGCCCCGTCGCCTGTCCTGACGCGCTTTGTCTCTCCCAGATCCTGAAGCTCCGCAACCGAGGCCGTCCTGAATATCGCCCCCGCCGTGTCCGCATGTTCCCGAAACTTCATACCCATATCGAAGCCATTGACGCCGGGCATCCCGAGATAGTTGTCCACCTCACAGGTATTCAGGACCTGACCGCCGCTCATAGGTTTTTCTTCTATGACCAGCAGATCCAGCCCCGCGCGCTTTCCGTAGACCGCCGCGGACAGCCCTGCCGGCCCGGAACCGATAATAAGCAAATCGTACATCTCTGTTCTCCCTTCTCTTTACAAAAAAGCGGTTTTTCTTCTATAATTAAATATCATGTTCACGCTTGATTTCCTGCTGACATAGATAGGAGGGAAAAATATGACCTATCATTCCCAACCCGGATACGCCCTGGTTACGGGCGCGTCGCGCGGCATCGGAGCGGCGGTCGCAGAACGGCTCGCGGCACAAGGATACCATCTGTACCTGACCTGTCTGCACTCTGCGGACAGACTCTCCGAACTGGCTGACAAGCTCTCCTCGCGATACGGCGTCGGATGCGTGCCTGTCACAGCGGATATGGGCGATCCGGAAGACGTTGCACGGCTCTTTGCCCACATCCAGTCTCTGGACGTGCTCATCAACAACGCCGGCGTCTCCTATGTGGGACTCCTGCAGGACATGTCCGTCGCCGACTGGCAGCGCGTGATGCGGACGAACCTGGACAGCGTTTTCTACACATGCAGACATGCCGTTCCGCTGATGCTCCAAAAACACAGCGGCAGAATCATCAACATCTCTTCCGTCTGGGGCAGTGTGGGCGCCTCCGCGGAAGTCGCCTACTCCGCCTCCAAAGGCGGCGTCAACGCTTTCACGCGGGCGCTGGCCAAAGAATTGGCGCCAAGCGGTATTCCCGTCAATGCCATTGCCTGCGGCGTGATCGACACGGACATGAACCGCTGTTTCTCAGCAGAAGAACTGGAAGCGCTGCGCACAGAGATCCCCGCCGACCGCGTCGGCCTGCCTTCCGAAGTGGCCGATACCGTTCTCTCTCTCCTGCATGCGCCCGCCTATCTGACCGGCCAGATCATCACTCTGGACGGTGGCTGGACGTAACGGCGCAAATCGGCCCGGACGTCTCAATGAGAGCCGCCATCAGATAAAAGGGTTCGGCAAACACCATAAAATAGACATACCGGAAATCGGTCGCCACAGGCGTCGCGATCATGACGGTGAGATACAGGGCGAAGCTCGGCAGATACAAAAGCAGCTTGGCCCTTTCCTGTCGCACGAAGGCGTTGCCGATACAGAACAGCAGGAAACAGAACGCCACTCCCATGCTCCACAGCAGCCCGTACAGAGGAAGCATTCCGCCCATTTTCAGCGCGATCTCTTTCGCCTTGATTACCACGGGCCCGCCGATCAGAGGGCTGTGCGATACGCCGAGCTTAGTCGCGCTGACGCCCTCCCCCTCGGCAACGGGATAGAAAGAATCCGGATACCAGTACCCGCATGTCTGATCGATGTATGCCTGCAGATAATCCGCCGGATAAGCCAGCCCGAGCGAAACCCACAGCTTAAAATATTCCCATTTGTGCCGCTCCAGATAAGCCTGATCTCCGGCGCGCACCAGTTCCTTCATGTTGTCGGCAAACGCGGGATTATACAAATCCTTAATATAGGTTGTGTCGATCACATGATCCACCAGCGCCCTCTGATCGGCGCTCAGCGGTCTGTCGTGGCACAGGACGGCGGCGATCTGCTGCGTCGGGATTGACAGCGACTCGATCAGATCCGGCTGCGCTACATGGAGAGCGTTCATGACCGGATATTTGACGATCACTGCCGCCAGAATGATACCCGCGACAGCGGGGAACATTCTTTTCACCTGCCTGTGGTAAGCATACAGCAAAAACGGCACACAGAACAGAAATCCGTACCAGCCGTTACTGCGCAGCAGACAAATCATCGTGCCCGCAAAGACGAACATTCCAAGCGACGCAGCGCCGCTCTTTTTCATCAGGCGCAGCATACTGCAGCTAAACAGCATCACCACCGCTGCAAAAGGAATGTCTTTCCAGACTGTCACGGAAAATACCGCATGGTAAGGCACCAGCGCATAGAAAAGCGTGATAAGAACCAGAATCGCCGGCCTGACGCAGTACAGCTCCAGCGTTTTCAGAAAATAGTATACGCTGAATGAAAGAAAACACATCTGGAAAAAGGTATACAGAGAAACTGCCGACGACATATTCCCGGAAATAAAATACCCAATATGATAGAAGAGAGAAAAAATCATCGTGTGTACAAACGGATGATGGTTGCTGTACCCGATTACGCCAAGCACCTGCTCCAGCTGATTGATGCTGTCGGGCGTCATGACGCCCGGGTACTGGTACAGGAAATACGGGAACCAGAACAGCATGCATCCCGCCCAGCAGTAGAGGCACAGACTCTTGGGCGCAGTCTGTTCTTCGCCCCTGTACAGAAACCGGCGCAGCGTCACCGTATCGGCACTGTAAGAGAACAGAAACAGGAGCAGCTTATAGAAACAGATAAAAAATCCGACAAAAACAGCAGCCAGCACAATCAACCGGTAGAGCCTGTTGGTCAGCAGTTCCACATAGCGGCGATATTCCATCAGCATGTAAAACATCGTATACGCCGCCGACAGGATCATCGCCGATATCCGCGCGGTCCACGTGTAGGCAAAAGTCTTCACAGACAGCCGGAGACTGATGTGACGGTACAGAAAAAAGGCCAGCAGGAAAATCACCCCCGTCAGGAGATTGCCCGGTTCCATGCTGCCGGTCTTCATAAAAGCCCAGGATGTAAAAAAGCTCTCTGCCAGATTCAATACAATGAGTTTGACGTCCCTTGTGTCCATACTCTTATTATACCGATTCTGAAGAGATTTTCCACCGCTATTTTATCGGGACAGCAGGAGCAGCGACGCCTCATCATCCTGCTCGTCAAAGCGTACATACTGAAGTGACGCCCCGTCGAGCGCCGTCCCTGTCTCCGCATCCAGCACCGTGATTTTCACGGCTGCCGCATCGGCGTCCGCCATACTCTCCGCATATGCCCTCTCCGTCTCCGTCCAGTCCTCCTCTTCCGCAATCTTTTTCTGTGCGCCGCCATCGCGCAGCACGAACACACCGCCCCGACTGCCGACAGTTTCCCGTGTCAGTCCAAGCGCCGCAAAGGACGCGGCATACCGCTCATCCTGCAGGACGCTGGTGTCGTTTATGGCAAGCAGCGCTGTACAGTCCGCATATTGCAGGGCCTGCAGATAATATACCGCATCGCTCACAGTGGCAAACTCCACTTTCAGTTCATAACCCGTTCTTCCCTCCTCGTGAGTCCGGTTCAGTTTTTCATAATAGCGGTCAGTCTCCTGAAGCCGTTTTGACACATATTCCCGAAAACGCCCGAGGCCGTCCGCCGCGTCCGCGTAGCTGCCCTCCGGCCACCGCTCCATCTCCCGAAGATATGCGCCAGACAGATAGATGTCCGCCTCGTATTCGTCCAGCATCTCCCCGATCGTCTCCTGCGACCATGCCGTCTCCCGCAGCTTCCGATATTTTGCATAAATGCGGCCCCATGCCTCTTCATCGCCGTTTACCAGAATCTGGTTCAGATATCCGCTCTGCATCAGAATGTGATTGGACGGCGTAAGCTGGTACGGCGTCGCCAGATTGGCGGCAAGATCGTTGACAAACCAGTTTCCCCAGGTGAGATCCATGTCCCACGGCGCGTACAGCGCCGTCGGCCCGTCCTCGCCCTCCCTGATGGCCAGATACAGATTTTTGATCATCTTGCCGTTGACATTGTCTCCGCCCTGTATCAGATTATAAAACAGGACAATATCTATGGCATTGTCGATATCGATCCCTTGGTACAGTCTCGCCGTGTCATTGCGGTTTTCCCACAGCAGATACTCATAATCCAGAAGAGGTTTCCAGCTGCGCGCCGCTTCATGGAATGTGCCTTTGATGCGGAATCCCACGGGGTTGCCACCCTCGGTAAAAGCAATATTGCCGTCTGTAGACCAGAGTACCCCTTTATACAGACCATCTTTGTCGGAATCGGGGTCCAGCGAAAGCTGTTTTTCGTCAACCGGATAGCCCAGCGCATATAATCCCCAATATTCTCCGTTCAGGAACAGTTCCAGATATCTGTATTCCGTGCCGGTATCGATCCCCTGTGCGTTATCCGCAGCACAGGAGGCTTTCCACAGGTTGGTACAGAATACGTTCCTCACTTTCTCCTGATCGTTGTATGCCGGATAGAGGATCCAGTCGTCATCCTGACGCATTCCCAGCAGCGCCGTCTGATTCGGACGGGTGTGATTGCCGACAGAATCCGTGACGAGAGACAGGCGGTATCCTTTCTTCGGAAACACTTTCGTCGTGTTGCCCCGCACATGGATCGTGCCGTCGGATACGGCGAGGCGGTTTAAGGCTCCCGCCGCGTTATCAAACAGCGTCATGGACATGGCTGTCATATCTTCTCCGATCTCCCCGCCCTCATATTCGATATCCATGAGGGGAAGCGTCGTACATTTCAGTTCATACCGCGCATAGGCGTCGTCCGTGTACAGAAGAAACGGTATGGCGGTATTGCCGGCGATCACCTCGTCGGTGATCTCCCGTTCCAGAAAAGCGATCCGCACGCCTCTGTCTCTGCTCTGTATTCTGATGTGCGGATCATATGCCCCGGCACTTCCCTGTACCAGCGAATAGTAATAGATACCGGAACGCAGATCGAAGTGCAGCGTTTCCCCATCGAAGATAAGCGCCTCCGGCAAGCCCAGAAACGCGTTTCGCCGCGCCGTAATTTTCTCAAATTCGCTCTCATCCACCACGCACGCGGAATAACGCACCCCGCCCTCCGCAGCGCGAAGCAGACACGCTCCGGCAAGCAGCGATGCGAACAAAATAAACAGGCCAAGCGTCTTCTTCATCACAGAATATCCTCGCTGTCATATTCGATGAGGGAAGACCGTTCCACGCCTGCCCCGCGTATGTCCGCCATAAGCTCCTGCGGATCTTTAAGCGACAGCTCGATCACCATATCCAGACCGTCGCCCACATAATTTCTGCTCTTGATGCGGTAGCGGGAGGTATGCGCCGCGATCCTGTCCGTGACAGAGCTTTCCGCCTCCGCGCCACAGTGCAGCACCAGCACAAACGGTTTTCTGCCGAGACGGATATGTTCAAAGCAGAGCAGGACGACGGTGACCATCAGAGAAGTCAACACCGCCAGCTCGTACAGTTGGCACCCGCAGATGATGCCGATGTGGACGGACCACATCAGGTACAGCATATCGACGGGATCTTTGACGGCCGTCCTGAAGCGCAGGATCGCCAGCGCGCCGATCGTGCCCAGAGTGATGACGATATTGGACTGTAAGCTGAAAATAATCGTGGAGATAAAAAACGGCAGAACCGCGATACAGATATGGAACGATCTGTTGTAGAATGCTCTGTGAGAGATAACCCTGTATACGATAAATTCATATACGCTTAGAATCAGTACCATCAACAGCACTGAAAGAATGACTTTTGCCCCCCCCCACCACGGGATTGGCGTAAGCGCTCGTAATGTTTTCAAGTACATCCTGTATGATACTCATTGTATCCTCCTCTTTCTTATGTGATAGAGTCACTGTCTTCCCATTGCCTGCAGCTTTTTCCTGCCCAGCGAATACTTGGAAAAAGAAGACTGGATCAGCTGATGCTCCGTGACGATATGTCTGATATAGGATGGCAGGATATAGTCGAATTTGACTTCCAGTACATGCTGTCCCGTCTCCTGCAGCGGATAGCGCAGATAACCTCCATCCGCAAAATGCGCAAAATCGTCGGCAGCGGATATATTCTGGTCCATCGTGATCCGTATGTTTGCGACTTTCTCGACATAGGCGCGGCGCTCAAAGTCAATCATCGCTTTCGGGGCAAGAAGCCCTGTCATACACCGGATGCAGAAGCGCCTAAGCAGCTCTTCGCCCGTCTGCCAGAACACTTCTCCGGCGCGCCCTTCCATAATCATCGCCAGCTCTCCGGCTGTGATCGGACAGCTCTCCTTGTGGCAGCGGCCGTCCGTCTTCTCCTTGCGTTCCAGACGCATCCTGTCACTGCGGTCATTATAGTAGCGCACACGGTACTTGACCCGTTCCGACAACCCCAGATCGTTCGCCCGGACACCGGTATCCCTGTAATCGTCAAAATAAAGGCTGTGGATGTAATATCTGCCGTCTGCGCCGCCGTATTCGTCCCGCTCCATAACCGCATCCAGCCTGCTGCCTATCATTTGCAGTTCATTCAGGCTGCAGCAGTATTTCCACTCGTTTCGGTATACTTTCAATTTCTCACATCCCTATCCACGCTATAAGGTTTCCTATCCCCTTTATATTTTATTGCTATATGGCAAAGACATCATATATTTTTTCATATACCCCAAATCAATTTCCCCTTTTTTATTTACCGGAAGTTTTATTCTTTCCGAATTCAGTCTGCTTTTTGTCAATTTCCTGCCATATATGTATTTGTATGAAAACTGTTTCATTACGGTTGCTATAAATAGTCCTGCATAAATATCCAATTCAAATCGGGGAATAAGTATACCGCAATCTGAATTTGCATTAAATCTATATCCATGAAATGTAACATAACCTGTCTTGCTGCCATTCATTGATGCAGTCAAGCAATTGCTATATTGGGGCTTTTCGTCTGCAAAAAATGCAATTCCTTGATTTTCCCCATACGCAGAAACAATTGGACAACTACCTTTTGTTAAACTAGTTAGATTATTAATCTTCCCTCTCTCTACAATAAATAAATCTTCGATTTTAAATTCTTTCCATTTCTTTACATTTAATTCCACTGACACATTATTAGGTTCATACTTATCATCAAGCGAAGTCATTCCATGCTTAATTTCAAATGCCAAATAATCACGAATAGTTTGCTCAAAATCATGCTGCCTTATCTTTAAAAAATCAACTTTCATATATGCTTCACATAACCATTCATCTCTATAGGAAACGCATTCTCTGGCACTCAAACCATCTTTTACATCTCTGTGCCTATATAAAGACAGCCACTCATTCTTAATGTCATTCCACTTATTGTTTACATCCACCCTTCCAACATATTTTCTCTTCTCAAATCCGTCGTCTTTACAATAGCCAAAAAACGTTTCAACCTTTTCATCATGCGGATTGTGAGCTTGCCATACCATTACGCATACATTTGTTGCTGTTGGATAAAAAATTTCATCAGGCATTGAAAATACGGCTTTCAAAGTATGCTTTTTAAATAATCTTTCTCTAACTTCTTTAAATTTAGTACCAATTGCGCAGCTCATAGGTACCACAACAACGCCTGTTCCTCCTACCACCAGTATATCTAAAAGATGTTCAACAAATTCTAATTCCACAACATCTTTTTGAGAATACGGCGGATTAATAAGTCCCACATTAATATTTTTTTCTTTAAGTTCTTTTACAATTTTACTATTAAAACAATCCCCTTTATAGATATTAGATTTTCCATCTTTTCTAATAATCATATTAGCAATAGCCAACGTATATAATCCATCATCAAATTCAACGCCATATAGGCCGTTTTCCCTTATATTTTTTATCTCCTCTGGATTCGCATTTTTAAACATGTGACTCATTGCTGTTACCAAAAAAGAGCCAGAGCCGCAGCATATGTCGACCACTCTACTATTCTTATTAACATTTGCTAATTCGCACATAAATTCCGTTAAATGCTGAGGTGTCAAAACAATCCCTAATCCACTTCCATCTCCGCCAGAGTATTTTATAAATTCATGATAAAACACTCCTAATGCATCTATCGTACTATCCGCATAATCCATCATAGGTTTAATCTTTAACTCAAGCTGTTCTATATACCAAGTTATTGATTTAAAATGTCCTAACGGAATTTCAGCAAATTTCGTATTTTCTTGCAATGTACTAAATACTTGGTTGATATAATCAATTCTACTGTTCTTAATATCGCTTTCTTTAAGAACATTTTCAATAGCATTTTGTATATTTTGCATTACCAATTTATACGAGGTCAATGCCATATATGTCTTTGAAAAATCAGAGTCATTTAAAGCAATTAAAATTCCTGCAATAAATATAGGCTTATGTGCTTCTGTTATTTTGATTTCGCGCAAATAATTATGCATGTCAATTGCTGTATTTCTAATTTCATCAAGTGAATATGCTTTCTGTAATTTATTTCCCTTCACCAATTCCAAATAATTTTTTGGCTCTAAAATAATATCTCTAGCCTTAATCATTTTAGAATATGTTTCCATTTTACATTGCCAATAAAACGTATCAACTTTTATATTACTAACCAATGTCCCACTTATAGCCACTGCTATAACATTATATTCCTGTTTCAAAAACTTCGCATAATAAAGCACACCATCAACGGCGTAGCCATTAGGTCTATTTAATTCTTCACTTTGGTGTTTTTTAACGGAATTTTTGCATTCAACCACAATAATTGTATTAATATCGTCATTAAACGTTATGATAAATTCCGGTTTTGCTTTTCCATTTCCACCTTTAGAATAATCTTCCAGATTACATTCCTTTGGTTTTCCTCCGGCTTGCTTTAGTAAATTTTCTATTTTATCAATTGCCGAAACATCGCCCTGTGGAAATACATATCCAAAATCGTTTTTTCCAATTGAACATTTCATCTCTTTTAAGGTTAAGTTCTCTGTATATTGTTCAACAGCCATGAATGTACCTCCTAAATCTTTTTACTATCTTGCGAATATTTCTTTATACCTTCTTTTTATTCTCCAAAGCCAGATTTCAATGATGTCAATTCTTCATAAACAATCTACCAAAATATGTTCAGTTATGGCTATACGCCACTTTCTTTTACATTATCCCGCTTATATGCTATTATCTTAGCACACTTTCACTAATTTCACCACACCTTTTGAACTATTGCATTATATACTATACTTTTAGCCCCCCCCCAGGGTCGAACGTGTGTTCTATCTCCAGCTTATCATAATTTCTATTTTTGTCAATAAAAAACGTTACTGTACATCACTTAAAATCCAACACATTTAACAACTTTCCACAATTTCTGAAATCCCTGTAAAATTAAATTATCTGCCTGCTTACGGGTCATCTGCCAAACCCTCGCGATGAACCTCGATTCCGCTGCGCTCCATCTCGGTCATCTCTTGGATTCCTATGGAATCTCGGATATATAAAAAAGCACAGCCGCAAGTAAACTTGCGTTGTGCTTTTTTTCCATATCCTCGTTCCGCAGATCATCCTTATCTCTTTGAAAACTGTGGCGCTCTTCTTGCCGCTTTGAGGCCGTACTTCTTACGCTCTTTCATACGGGGATCTCTGGTGAGGTAACCCGCCGCCTTCAGAGTCGGCCTGTAATCTGCGTCCGCCTGCAGAAGCGCTCTCGCGATACCATGTCTTACGGCGCCCGCCTGTCCTGTAAAGCCGCCGCCTTTGACCGTGACGATCGCGTCAAACTTGTCTGTGGTATCCGTAGCCGCAAGCGGCTGACGAACGATCACCTTGAGCGTCTCCAATCCGAAATAATCGTCAATATCCCTCTTATTGATGGTGATCTGACCTTTACCCGGTACCAAATATACTCTCGCAACAGAGGTTTTTCTTCTGCCGGTCCCGTAATATTTTGCTGCTGATTTAGCTGACTTAGCCATTCTTATTTTCTCCTTTCAGTCCCTGCGAATTAAAATGTTAATACTTCCGGCTTCTGCGCCGCATGCTGATGATCGGGGCCAGCGTATACGTGAAGTTTCGTGTACATTTGTCTTCCCAAGGGTCCCTTCGGGAGCATACCCTTTACCGCGTGCTCAATAACCCTCTCAGGATATTTTCTCATCATTTCCTTTAAGGTAGTTTCCTTCATGCCTCCCACATAATCGGAGTGATGATAGTAGATCTTCTGATCCAGTTTTCTGCCCGTCACCTTCACCTTCGCGGCATTCACTACGATCACGTAGTCCCCCGTGTCCATGTGCGGTGTAAAGATGGGTTTGTTCTTGCCTCTCAGCACTTTAGCGACCTCGGAGGCCAAACGTCCGAGAGTCATATCTGCCGCATCGACCACGTACCATTTTCTCTCAATCGTAGCCGGGCTTGCCATAAAAGTCTTCATGATATTACCTCCATAGTAACAATTCGTCTTTCGACTGTCTGCGCCGCTGTGCCGATTTTCCGGGCGGATGTCCGGGCCGCCTTTCCCAATCTGTCAAACAGCGGACAATCATTCTGCCATATTCAAAAAATGTCCTGCCGGGGCTTTGGCCGGACACTTTCAAACACTGTCACAGTTACCTATTATATTATACGGTTCCGAGCGTGTCAACCCGTTTTTTGCTTGATTTTCCAGCAGTATAATGATATCCGCTATAGTATCCCCCTCCGGTCAGCGCCGTACCTCCTCCATAAAAGCAATCTCCATCAGCGTCAGCCCGCAGGCTGGCGCGGTGGGTCCTGCCGCCTGCCTGTCCCGCGCCTCCAGAATATCCTGCATCCGCTCCGGCGGGATATGGCCGCGCCCAACTTCCATCAGCGTACCGGCGATAATGCGCACCATATTATAGAGGAATCCGTTACCTGACACACGCATCACAATTTCATGACCATTCTGGTCAACTTCCAGAGCATCCACCCGCCGCACGGTCGTCTCCGCCTGAGTATCCGTGCTGCAGAAGCTCCGGAAATCATGCTCTCCCACCAGATACGCCGCCGCCTGACGCATCAGGCCAACGTCCAGAGGCACATAGGTATAGTGGGCGTACAGCCTCTTGGTCGGCAGTGGAAAAGGAGCGCAGTAGACGCGGTACTCGTAGGTCTTGCGGCTCGCGCAGCGCCGCGGATGGAAGTCCGCCGCCGCCTCTTCCGATTTCTGTATGCGGATATCCTCCGGCAGACTTCTGTTCAGCGCATAGGCAATCTTATCCGCCGGAATCCGGCTTGCCGTGTCGAATACCGCCACGTTGCCCAGCGCATGGACGCCGGAATCGGTGCGGCTTACGCCGATCACTTCGATCTTCTCTCCCAGAAGCTCGGAAAGACATCGATTCAGAACGCCTTCTATCGTCTCCCCGTTCGGTTGTATCTGCCATCCGCGATAGCGCGTGCCGTCGTAAGCGACCGTAAGCATGACTCTTTTCATCGTTGCATCCATTTTTGCGCCTGCCGTGTCCTATCCCGGACGCCGGCGGCACAAAGCGCCTTTCTTCCGCGCATAACCGCTGATTCCGCGCGGTTATAGACAGGTCCGTATCACAATGCACAATGCGAAATACGCCGCCAGCACGCCGTAAGCGATGCGGTCTCTGGCCGCATATCTGAGCGGCTTCATCTTCGTCCTGTGCTCGCCGCCCCGATAGCACCGCGCTTCCATGGCCATCGCGAGATCATTCGCCCGCCGGAACGCGGAGATAAAGAGAGGCACCAGGAGCGGCACCATCGCCTTCGCCTTCCTGATCAGATTGCCGCTCTCGAAATCCGCGCCTCTGGCGATCTGTGCCTTCATAATCTTATCCGTCTCCTCCAGCAGAATCGGGATAAACCTGAGCGCGATCGACATCATCATCGCCACTTCATGAACCGGCACCTTAAAAATTCTCAGCGGTCTCATCAGCTTCTCCATGCCGTCCGTCAGGCTGTTCGGCGTGGTCGTCAGCGTCATCACGGACGAGCCGACGATCAGGAAGGACAGCCGCACCGCCATCATCACCGCAAGCTGAAGTCCTTCCTTCGTGATCCGCAGCTTCCACACGCTCACCAGCGTCTCGCCCGGCGTCAGAAACAGATTGAACACCACTGTAATGAGCAGGATAAAGACGATCGCCTTCATGCCCTTTACCATATATTTGAAGGGTACGTTCGACAGTCTGATCATGACGGCCAGAAAAACTGCCGCCACCGCATAACCTACCCAGTTTTTTACCACAAAAAGCGACACGATAAAACAAATCGTCGCCACCAGCTTGACACGCGGGTCCAGTTTATGGATGACGGAGTCCGTCTGATAATACTGGCCCAATGTAATATCCCGTAACATAGCTTATTCCTTTCCCAGCGCCTTCAGGATCTCTTCTTTTGCCTCTCCGATCGTCGTGGCGTCCGCCGCCACCGGCATCCCGCCTGCGCGAAGCGCCTGCATGAGATAAGTGACCTGGGGAGCGGCGAGACCGACCGCCTCCAGTTCGCGGTAGTGGGCGAACACTTCCTTCGGCGCGCCGTCGTACATCACGCTGCCCCGGTTCATCACAATGATACGCTCCACATACTTCGCCACATCCTCCATGCTGTGGGACACAAGAATGACGGTGATGCCCGTCTCCTCTTTCAGTCTGGCGATCTGATCCAGGATCTCGTCCCTGCCCCTGGGATCCAAGCCTGCGGTCGGCTCGTCCAGGATAAGCACATCCGGCTTCATGGCGAGCACGCCCGCAATCGCCACCCGCCGCTTCTGCCCGCCCGACAGGTCAAAAGGCGACTGATAGAAGTACTCGTCCTCCAGTCCCACCTGTTTTAACGCCGCATAAGCGCGCAGCTCCGTCTCTTTCTTGGACAGTCCCAGATTTTTCGGTCCGAAGCATACGTCGGAAAAGACGTCGATCTCGAAAAGCTGATGTTCCGGGTACTGAAAGACCAGCCCCACCCTGCTGCGCAGCTTTTTCTTGTCATAATCCGCCGCATGGATATCCTCGCCGTTGTAATAGATACTCCCTTCTGTCGGCTTGAGCAGGCCGTTCAGATGCTGCACCAGCGTGGACTTGCCGGAGCCGGTGTGACCGATCAGTCCGATAAACTGTCCGTCGGGAATCACCAGGTTGACGTCCTTCAATGCGTGCACGGCCAGCGCCGTGTCGCCTTCATACACATAATTCACATGATCCAATATGATCGACATGATAACATTGTTACCCTTTCTTTCGCTTTGCCATGGCAGAAGCCGCCGATTTCCGGCTGCCGCCAAACAAGCTGCCGCCCCCGGCACACTGTTTAGGCTTCATTACGTCCTGACGGCTTTAATGACACTCCTGTCATTTCTGTCCGCGATACGCCCGCAGCAGCGACTGTACCAGTTCCTCCGACGTCAGAATGCCGTCCGGCAGATCGACGCCGCTCTTTTTAAGCTCATGGGCCAGCAGCGTCACCTGAGGCACGTCGAGGCGCAGTTCTTTCAGGCGCTCCACCTGGGAGAAAATTTCCCGCGGCGTCCCCTGCATGGCGATCCTGCCCTGATCCATGACAAAAACCCTGTCCGCGTGGACGATCTCTTCCATGTAATGTGTGATCAGCACGATCGTGATACCTTCCACGTCGTTCAGTGCCCGCACCGCGCGCACCACCTCCCTGCGCCCGTTAGGGTCCAGCATGGCGGTCGGCTCGTCCAGGATAATGCATTTCGGATGCATTGCAATCACACCCGCTATGGAGACGCGCTGTTTCTGTCCTCCGGACAGCTTATTGGGAGAATACTTGCGGTACTCGTACATACCCACCGCCTTCAGGCTTTCCTCCACCCGCGCCCAGATCTCCTCCGTGGGGACGCCCATATTCTCCGGTCCGAAGCCCACGTCCTCCTCAACCACCTGGCCGATAATCTGATTGTCAGGATTCTGGAATACCATCCCCGCCTCCTGGCGGATGTCCCACAGATGCTTCTCGTCCTGCGTGTCCATGCCGTCCACCCAGACCGCCCCCTCGGTGGGATAGAGGATGGCGTTGATGTGCTTGGCAAGGGTGGACTTGCCGGAGCCGTTGTGCCCCAGGATCGCCACAAAATCGCCCTGTTTTACATCCAGATCCACCTCGTCCACGGCGCGGGTGATGCCCTCCACGTTTCCTTCCTCGTCGCGGCGTATATATTCAAAAACCAGTTTCTCGGTCTTGATAATCCCCATCGGACTCTCCTGTCAAACATTTTCTCCGCCTATTATACTAACTAATCCGTCAAAACACAAGGTCTAAAGCGTCCCCGCCGGCCGGAGTGTTGTTTTTTTGCCGGCGATACCCTATAATGAGTGGCAGGGCAGAAGAATCTGCTGTGATAGAAGAAGATCCCTGCCCCGAAAGGAAGCGACACGCATGTCACAAAATACATTCTCCGGCAAAAGGCCGGCTGACAAAAAAAAATTGCTGAAAGCCATCGCAGGGCCGCTCACCTTCCTCCTGTGCCTGATCATGGTATGCGCCTTCCTGGCGCACTATCTGTTAGACTCGGAGACGCTGTCGGAATACGCCGAAAATAACCCCGAAGCGGCATACGGAGACACAGGGAGCGCCAAGCAGCCTGCCACATATAACACTGCGGAAGGACAGGGGAGCGCCGAACAGCCTGACGCATATGACGCCGCGGAAGAACAGGGGAACGCCGAGCAGCCTGCCGCATATGATACTGCAGAAGAACAGGGCAAAGCCGCGGCAGACACTTCCTCTCCCGCGGCGCAGGAAGCGGGTGATGAAACCATGACAAAACAGGCCAACCCAAACCGCACCGTCTATCAGGACGGCTTTTACTATGAGCCGCTGAACGACGAGATCAAAGAACGCATCACGGGCGTCTCCTACCCGGAGGAAGGCTGCACCGTGCCCTACGAGGATCTGAACTACGTGGGACTTCTCTATGTGGATTTCGACGGCAATGTACAGGAAGGGGAACTGATCTGCAACGCGGCGATCGCACAGGATATGGTGGAGATTTTCTATGAACTGTACCGAAACGACTACCGGCTGGAGCGCGTCCGCCTGGTCGATGAATACGGCGGCGACGATACGCTCTCCATGGAGGACAACAACACTTCCTGCTTCAATTACCGGGTGGTAGACGGCACTTCCACGCTCTCCAAACACGCGCTCGGCTGCGCCATTGACGTCAACCCCTACTACAATCCCTATGTCGTGTATAACAGGAACGGGAGCGGTGAAACCTACATCTCCCCCAGGGGAAGTGAGATCTACGCTGACCGCTCCCAAAATTTCCCATATAAAATTGACGAAAATGATTTGTGCTACAAACTCTTCACAGCACACGGCTTCACTTGGGGCGGCAGCTGGAACTCTACCAAAGACTACCAGCACTTCCAGATCACCCTGCCGTAGATTAACCTATCGCTTATTGCAAGAATCGCAAGCGATTCTTGCGAAATAAGTCGGCAGGATCGCGAAGTGATTCCTGCCGACTTGATTTCAGTTACATTTCAAACATCGCCATATTATCATCCAGCCTGTTGGAGATATCCTTGAGGTCCACCGCGTTGGTCGCGATCTCGCCCACGATACTGCTGATCTCCGTTACGGAGGCCGACGTCTGCTGCGAGCTCGCCGCGTTCTCCTGCGCGATCGCCGACAGATTCTGCACCGTGTCTACCACGCTGCTGCGCGCCTCGTTGATCTTGTTGGTCTTTTCGACCACTTCCTCGATGCCGGCCAGCGACTCTTCCACATTCTGTAGAAGATCCATAACCTGTTTGTTCGTGTTCGTGACATTCTCGCTCTGCTGCTCCATGATCTCCTTCACTTCGTTCATGGTCTCAACCGACTTGTCGGAGTCTTCGATCAGGGAGAGGATAATGCGCTCGATCTGCTTGGCGGACTCGTTGGACTGCTCGGCCAGCTTCTGGATCTGCGCCGCAACCACCGCAAAGCCTCTGCCCTGCTCGCCGGCGCGCGCCGCCTCGATGGACGCGTTCAGCGACAACAGATTCGTCTCCTCCGCGATATTGGTGATAAGCGCCGTAGCCTCCTTAATCTTCTGCGCGGATTCGTTCGTCACGTTCGTCTGCTCATAGATGATGTCGATGGAAGCGCTCGTCTGCTCATTGGTGGACTGCAGCTCGCGCAGCGCCTGAATCGCCGACTCGCCGCGCTCCTTCATGGATTTGGCGCTCTCGCTCAGATTGCCCAGCTCCTCGACCGTCTCCTCGATCATATTGCCCATCACGATGATATTCTCGGTGGCGTCCTGCGTCTCCTCAGCCTGGCTGCCCGCGCCGATCGCAATCTCGCCGACCGCCTTCTCCATCTGCTCGACGTGGTTGCTCGTGTCGCTCGTCTTCTCGCTCAGCTGCTCGGACGCGTTGAGCAGCGTGTTGCTGTCATTCTTAATAGAAGAAATAATATCCGTCAGATTGCTCTTCAGCTTATGGATCGCGCGGCTGATATCGCCGATCTCATCCTTGCTCTTCAGCTGCGTCTCGCTCAGCTGCACGTTGAGTTTGCCCTCGGAGAGCTGCGAAAGCGCGTTCACGCCCTCGGTAATGGTCTTCACCATCTTGCTGACGATCAGGAGAATCAGAATCACGCACACAATCGCCACAACCACCACGATACCGGCGATCAGATAGGTAATGCTGCGGATCTGGTTCTTCGCATCCGCCTGCGACATGCCGGCGAACACCATACCCACGATCTCGCCCGTCGTCTCGTCCGTGAGCGGTACATAGTAGCCGAAGTAATCCTGTCCCACTACGACCACATCCGTCGCGAAGTAATCCTGCCCGCCTTTCAGCACAGTATTGATCACGGTTTCGCCCGCCTGCGTCCGCAGTACGCGGTCGCCGTTCTCGTCCACCACGGACGTCATATAGCGCGTATCGCCGTAGAAGATCGTGATATCCGTCTTGGCGCTGTTGCGCAGTTCGTCCGCCAGCCGCGTGTGCTGGGTGATATTGTAATCCCCCTTATATAATTCGTCGTCCTCGCCGATGTAGAAAGCCTCGTCATTGACTTCCTCCAGAGAGTCCAGCACTGAGATCGCCGCGCCCCGCAGCCCGTTCTCGATCGCCGACGTCAGCACCGCGTTGATCCGCTTGTTGCTGACCCACAGCATCACCACGCCCAACAGTACAATCGGTGTGATGGAAATCAACATGATCTTCTGTTTCAATTTCATCTCTCGTTCCTCTCCTCCGTCCCAAAATGATAATAAATATATACTCGATAAAATATATTTTAATACAATTTGGTAAAAATGTACAGTGCAAATTTTGATTTGCCCCCCCCCTTGTGATTTTTCACCAAAAATCTGCCGGATCAGCGGGCCGTTCAAAAAAGGAAACCTCAAAAACTCTACAAGAATGGCTTTCCATCGTCAGAGATCTATGGTAAAATCCTGTCTTTGACAGTTGAAAAGGACAAAAAGTCTCGCAGACCCTATAAATAGTTCGATTGCGAGACTTTTTTCTTTGTTTTGAAGTATGGTAATTTTATTTCCCTTTACTCTTTTTTTGAATTGTTTTCATCTGACTCTTGGTGATGAATTCATAGTCTGTTCGGAAACCGCAGACTTCGTGAAGGTTATCAGTCAGTTTTGTTCTCTTGTATGTGGGGATGAAACCCTGTTCTTTTATGCCTGCAAAGTTCATTTTTTTGAGTGTGCTGAGTATGTCATCACAGGTGTATCTGTCATCAATGCTTTTCTCAAGGTATCTGTATACGATCAGGGCAAGAAAGCATGTGAGGAAATGCGCTTTTATCCGGATGCTGTTCTGAAGGAATACTGGTCTTGCTTCAAAGTCGGTTTTCATGATCCGGAAGCATTCTTCTATTTCCCATCGGCCTTCGCTGACATTCAGGATGTCTCTGACCGGGTCATCCAGTAAATCCGTTGACACAGCATAAAGCCCATCATAAAGAGATTCCTGTTCTACTTTATCCGTATCAAGGTAGCTATGGATCTGTGCTGTCTCTCCGCTGTCAGTAATTGCAATCCTTCCGATGAAGCGGGCAGGATCATTGGGATTTTTTCGGTTTCTTTTTATGGAGCCTGAGTCAATCAGTTTCTGCGCACGTTCCACCTGTGCGTCACGGACGGTTTTTTGATACCTGGCAAACTTGGGCGAATAGGTAACTATAAGGCGCTGATGGAGCGTCTGTGGTGTATAAGGTTCTTCTTTGTAATACAATCCGGTGTCGTCATCCGGCAGATCAGAAAGGTCTATGGGAGTATCGTCTGACACTCTTTTGAATCCTTTTTTGCTCAAGGCCCATTCTTTATCCTCTGCCCGGAGTTTCTTGATAGATTGCGTCACAATAAAGGCCCTCTCACCCAAGTGGTTATAGTTCCTTATCTTTTCCGACCCCAGTCCCGCGTCGCTGCAATAGATAAATTTCTGACATCCGAACTCAGAAAGGACTTTTTCCTCAAGAGGTTTCAGGGAAGTCTGTTCGCTGGCATTTCCCGGAAACAGGGAGAAAGCAAGAGGAATGCCGTCACCATCCATGAACATGCCCATCTGAATAATGGGGTTGGGGCGGTGTTCTTTACTTTTGCCGTATTTCCGGACATTGTCTTCCTGTTCGATCTCAAAGTAGTAGTTCGTGCAATCGTAAAACAAGATCCTGTCGTTTCTTTTTCCAAGAAGATGACTGTTTTTATATACCTCAGACTGTATGAAATCGCATTCGTTCCCCAGGACATCCAAAGCCCGGTATATATCATGGAGCTCATAGGTTGGCTTTTCCAAAAATTCCGAAGCAGCTTTAAAAGAGGATCTTTTGCTTGACGGCTCAAGGATGCGTGCAAAGATCATGTCGGAAAGAATGGCGTTGATATCATACTGAAACTTATATTTGTTCCTGAGTTTTCTACAGGTTTTATCTAAAGAGAGGGAATAATAGACTGACTGAAGAAAGAGATATCCACCGCGGTGAAGTACCTGCTGTTCGTAGTCAAGCTGCCTGTCAGCGTGAAAGGTAATCTGAACAGTCCTGGATTGCTGTTCTTCTTTGTATTTTTCTGTTTCGAGTTTAGCTTCTTCCCTGGCCCAGGCCAGCACGTCGTCCCTCGTTGGACCATGCTCTTTGAGTAATTCCTGCAGGGTTCCCAGCTTGCGGATAACAGTGGATGTGCTGACCCCTTTGTCATTGATATAACCCTTGGTGATGTAAAAAGACTCTGAATTCTTAGACTTAGAAATGGTGAGTTTCATAGGCTGTTACCTCCTAAGTCTTATTATACCATACGTTACTATATATTACCATAGTAAAAAACTAAAAATTTGACAAAGAAATACAGACCTAATGCGGCCTGTAAGATACTTTTATCCTATTCAACTGTCAAACTGCCGTGCAAATTTTGATTTGCCCCCCCCCTTGTGATTTTTCACCAAAAATCTGCCGGATCAGCGGGCCGTTCAAAAAAGGAAACCTCAAAAACTCTACAAGAATGGCTTTCCATCGTCAGAGATCTATGGTAAAATAGTACTAACGGCAGTGTTCCATGGCTGCCGAAGCTATATCCGCGGCGAATTTCCGCCTGCGCGCATCATGTATATCTAAGGAGGAACAGTTGTGAAACTTACAGATTTTATGGATTTAAAGATATTACAGAAGATCCAGGACGCCTTTTCCGACGCTACGGGACTGGCGGCGATCGCGGTGGACAACGACGGCAAATACATAACCGAAGGCAGCAACTTCACGGATTTCTGTATGAAATATACCCGCGGCTGCGCGGAGGGTTCCAAGCGCTGTGTGAAATGCGACCAGGAGGGCAAGGGAACCTATGAATGCCATGCCGGGCTGATGGACTTTTCCATCGATATCGTGTTAAACGGCGAGAAACTCGGTTCCGTGATCGGCGGCCAGGTACTTCCCAATCCTCCGGACGAGGAGAAGTTCGCCGGAATCGCGGAGGAGCTGGGCATCGATCCGAAAGCCTATGTGGCCGCGGTAAAGAAAGTGCCCGTGCGCCCCGAGAGATCCATCTATGCGGCGGCAGATCTGCTGGAGGATGTGATCAACCGCATCGTCAAGCAGGAATACATGAACGCCACCGAGTACAAGAAACTGAACGTCTGGGAGAACGAACTGCAGACAGCCACGGAGACGATCGGCGAGATCAAGCAGTGCACGAAGGAACTGGAGACCATCTCTTCACGGCAGTCCATCATGGCGCTCAACGCGGCGATCGAGACGGCGAGAGTCGGCGCGGCAGGCGCGGGCTTCGGCATCATCGCAAAACAGATGGGCGAGTTTTCCAGACAGTCCTCCGACATCTACAAGCACATCACGGAATCCGCCAACAAGATTTCCGCTTCCATCGACAAGATGAACAACGCGAAATAGGGACGTCTCCTGATTCTGACAGAAAAACCCCCTGCAGGCCACGGCCCGCAGGGGATTTTATTTTGTCATATTCTTCACCGGATCGGCTTATACCAGCTCCAGAACCACTTCCATCGCCGCGTCGCCCTTGCGGGGACCGATCTTGATAATTCTGGTGTATCCGCCGCTGCGGCCCGCGTACTTGGGACCGTACTCGTCGAACAGCTTCGCCACCAGATCGACCTTCTTCGTGCCTTTCTTTCTGCCGGCTGCAGCCGCAGGCACTTCCGTCACAGGATACAGCACCTTCAGTATCTGTCTCCTCGCGTGCAGTCTGGAAGGCATATCCTTCTTGATCTCCTTCTCAACCGTATCGTACACGGTGACTTTCTTGCCGTCCCTGACCTCTTTGACTCTCTTGCCGTCCTTGTCCTTGCGCGGCACTTTCGCGCTGACCTTGACCGTCTCGAAATTGTCTTTTTCTTTAGCGGCAAGCGCAATCAGACCCTCCACGATCTTCCGGATCTCCTTGGCTCTGGCCTCCGTGGTAATGATTCTGCCGTTATACAGCAGAGCCGTTACCTGGCTCCTGAGCAGCGCCTTTCTCTGATCGGCTGATCTGCCGAGTTTTCTGTATTTTGCCATTATGGGCTCCTTTCTCACCGGGAGAGTTCTCTCCCCCGTCATGGTGACATCCGGCAACGCTCTTTGGTCTTATTTGCCGAATGCGTCTACAGTTCCATTTGTGAGCAGACACGCGAACGCCCGTCGGCCTTACTCCGCATGCCCTTCACAGATCAGGCCTCCTCGCTCGGATTGAGCTGCAGGCCCAGCTCCTTCAACTTTGCCAGAACCTCCTCGAGAGATTTCCGGCCCAGATTGCGGACCTTCATCATATCCTCGGAAGTCTTGTTCGTCAGCTCCTCGACCGTGTTGATGCCGGCCCTCTTCAGGCAGTTGTAGGAGCGCACAGACAGCTCCAGCTCGTCTATGCTCATCTCCAGCACTTTTTCCTTCTCATCGTCCTCTTTCTCGACCATCACCTCCGCGGTTCTGGCATTCTCGGACAGATCGATGAACAGGCTCAGATGCTCGCTCAGCACCTTGGCCGCCAGGCTGACCGCCTCGTCGGGCACCAGCGTGCCGTTCGTGTACACGTCCAGCGTCAGCTTGTCAAAATCCGTGATCTGACCGACACGCGTATTCTCCACGGTGACATTCACTCTCTCGACCGGCGTGTAGATGGAATCCACCGCGATCACACCGATCGGGAGATCCTCCGTCTTGTTCCTGTCTGAGCTGACATAGCCTCTGCCTTTTGTGATCGTCAGCTCCATGTACAATTTCGTGTCTTTGCCGCTCAGCGTGGCAATGACCAGATCGGGATTCAGAATCTCGATATCCTGATCCACCTGAATATCCGATGCTCTGACAATGCCCTCTCCCTCATACTCGATGTACGCCGTCTTGGGCTCATTGGTCTCGCTGCTGTTCCTGATCGCAAGGCTCTTGATGTTCATGATGATCTCCGTGACGTCCTCTTTCACACCGGGGATCGAGCTGAATTCATGCAAAACGCCCTCAATCTTCACCTGGCTGACCGCTGCGCCCGGCAAGGAAGAAAGCATGATTCTCCTAAGAGAATTACCAAGGGTAATACCGTAGCCTCTCTCCAGAGGTTCCACTACAAATCTGCCATACTTCTTATCTTCCGAGATCTCCGCAACTTCAATATTAGGTCTCTCAAAATCAAACACGCAAATACCCTCCTTTGCCAAAACCCACAATTATTTGGAGTACAACTCGACAATCAGCATCTCGTTTACCGGAACGTCGATCATCTCTCGGGTCGGAATATATTTGATCGTTCCCTTAAATGCGTCCTGATCTACCTCCATCCACTCAGGGACCAGTCTGCCCGACGTCACCTCGAGGATATCCTTATAGCGCTGCAGGGATCTCGCCTTCTCCTTCACCTCGATCACATCGCCCGCCTTGACCTGATAGGAAGGAATATGCACCGGCTTGCCGTTCACAAGGAAGTGCTTGTGGCCTACGACCTGTCTCGCCTCTCTTCTCGTTCTCGCAAAACCCATTCTGAACACTACGCTGTCCAGTCTGCACTCCAGCATAGCCATCAGGTTTTCACCTGTCATGCCTTTCATTCTGTCGGCCTTTTCATAGTAATTTCTGAACGGCTTCTCCAGCACGCCGTAGATGAATTTTGCCTTCTGCTTCTCTCTCAGCTGCAGGCCGTACTCGCTGACTTTCTTGCCTGCTCTCATATTCTTTCTCTTGGATTTCTTGTCGTATCCCAGATAGATGGGATCTAACTCAAGTGATCTGCATCTCTTCAATACAGGGACTCTGTTTACTGCCATTTTTCCGGCTCCTCTCTTATTTTGTTTACAGCGCCTGCGCGCCTTCGTCCAAAGTTTCTAAATACTTACATGCCAACGCCGCAGCCCGCAGAGAATCGCGCAAGCGGTTCTCTGGAGATATCTGCGCCAGCAGATTTCTCTGGAGATATCCACGCAGTGGATTTCTCCGGAGATATTTGCGAAGCAAATTTCTCCGACTATACGCGGCGTCTCTTAGGCGGGCGGCACCCGTTATGCGGTACCGCGGTCACGTCGCGGATACTCGTCACTTCCAGCCCGCATGCCTGAAGCGCGCGGATCGCAGCCTCGCGGCCCGAACCGGGACCCTTTACCATAACGTCAACCGTCTTTAACCCATGAACCAATGCAGCCTTAGCGGCTGTCTCTGCAGCCATCTGCGCTGCATACGGAGTAGATTTCCTTGAACCTCTAAAACCAAGACCACCGGCACTTGCCCAGCTCAGCGCGTTGCCCTCGGTATCCGTCAGGGTAACGATCGTGTTGTTAAAAGAAGACTGGATGTGTGCCTGTCCGCGTTCAACGTTTTTCTTTACACGCTTTTTTGTCACTTTTTTGGTAACTTTTTTAGCCATAATAAACTAACCTACTTTCTCACTTTCTACTGGTTTCTGTTACTTCTTCTTGTTTGCAACCGTTCTCTTGGGACCTTTTCTCGTTCTGGCATTGGTCTTCGTTCTCTGCCCGCGAACCGGAAGTCCTTTCCTGTGACGGATTCCTCTGTAGCAGCCAATCTCCTGAAGACGCTTGATATTGAGAGCGACTTCTCTTCTCAGATCACCTTCCACCATATAATCCTTCTCGATCACTTCCGCGATCCGCTTTACCTCATCGTCCGTCAGTTCTCTGACACGGGTGTCGGGATTGACGTTCGCCGCCGCGAGGATCTTGTTTGCGCTTACTCTGCCGATACCGTAGATATAAGTCAATCCGATCTCTACACGTTTCTCTCTCGGTAAATCAACACCTGCAATACGAGCCATTTACGTTTCCTCCATCTCTCTGTTTCATAATCTGTATACTTTCGTATACGCGACACTAATTGATTGAGGCGCTCTGCGCCCAATCGGATCCGGGTGACCCGATCTTTCCAAACATAAGGTCTGGTATCAAAAAGTTATCTCCTGCGGGCTCTCTCAAATATGCGAACCCCGTTATATCTATAACCTTTCGGGGGATTAACCTTGTACCTGCTTATGCTTCGGATTCTCACAGATCACTCTGATCTTTCCTTTTCTTTTAATGATCTTGCACTTTTCGCAAATCGGTTTTACTGAAGATCTTACCTTCATCTCAAACCCTCCTTTCAAAAAAGACCGTTTTACATTATACCATCATACCCTTGATTTGACAAGGGCTTTTTTCTGGCTTTTCCGGCTTTTTCTACGCTCCTATTTGTCGCGCCAGATAATTCTGCCCTTGGACAGATCATAGGGCGACAGCTCCAGCGTCACTCTGTCGCCGGGAAGAATACGGATAAAGTTCTGGCGCAGTTTGCCGCTTATATGCGCCAGGACCACATGACCGTTTTCCAGTTCCACCTGAAACATGGTGTTCGGCAGCTTCTCAATGACTGTTCCCTCGATTTCAATTACATCAGCTTTTGACATTTGCTCCCTCCTGATAAACTTTGATTGTTCGCCTGATCTCCAGATCCTCAAAACCGTCCTCCGGTCTCTCTATCCGTACTTTCCCGACGATCTGCACATGCTTTCTGTTCTTCTTCTTCGGTCTGTCTACGGTTCTCGTCCGCCCGTCGGCTACAGAGACATATCCGTCCGCCTCGTCCACTATGACGTAAACGCATCCCCTGTCATGTCCGGCCAGTGATATGGCAAGCATTCCTATCATACCGCAACCTCTTCATATCCTTTTATTTCTATATATAATACAGCCGGCTTCCCTCTTACGGTATCGTCCCGAGCGTCAGTATCTCGGGCTCCCCTTCCGTGATCAGCACCGTGTTCTCATAGTGCGCGGAGAGGGAATGATCCGCCGTCACAACCGTCCAGTCGTCGTCCAGCCACTCCACATCGGCGCCGCCCATATTGATCATCGGTTCGATCGCCAGCGTCATGCCGGGCCGCAGTTTCGGACCTTTTCTGTGCTGCGCGAAATTCGGGATCTGCGGGTCTTCGTGAAGCCTCGTCCCGATGCCGTGTCCTACTAACGCCCGCACAATACCGTATCCGTAGGGCGTCACATAGTCCGCTATGGCATTGGAAATATCGTGCAGATGCATGCCGGCGCGCGCCATCTTAATGCCCTCGTAGAAACTCTGTCTCGTCACATCGATGAGTTTCTGCGCCTCGGGACTGATCTGTCCTACCGCGTGCGTCCTCGCCGCGTCGGAGTGATAGCCGTGATAGATCAGACCCATATCCAGGCTGACGATATCCCCCTCCTGTATGATGTGGTCGTCGCTCGGGATTCCGTGCACCACCTCGTCGTTGACCGAGACGCACACGGAGGCCGGATATCCCTGATAGTGCAGAAAATTGGGCGTACACCCGTAGCTTCTGATGATTTCCTCGCAGACTCTGTCGATCTGCTTCGTGGAAATTCCCGGGCGAATCATCTTCGCCAGCTCGTCATGCACGAGAGCGAGCAGCCGGCCCGACTCTCTCATCAGTTCAATCTCCCTCTCGGACTTGATCGTTATCGCCATGTGACACACCTGCCTTACCTGTGTTATGTACGCCCGCCGCAGACGCCTATGCCTCGAGAATCTTCTCGATCGCCGCGAACACGTCCTTCATGT
This sequence comes from uncultured Lachnospiraceae bacterium, assembly GCA_947626775.1. Lineage (GTDB taxonomy): Bacteria > Bacillota > Clostridia > Lachnospirales > Lachnospiraceae > UBA3282. Next base: position 27,583 of record CANQTL010000012.1, read on the forward strand.
CCATCGTGCCGTCCACGGATTTCAGAACGCCCTTCGCCTGGTAAAACTCAATGAGCGGCTGCGTCTGCTCGTGATATACCTTCAGACGGTTGCGCACCGTCTCCGGCTTATCGTCGTCGCGCAGCACCAGCTCCTGACCGCACACGTCGCAGACGCCTTCCTTCTTAGGCGGTACATGTTCTATATGATATGTCGCGCCGCAGGAGAGACATGCGCGTCTGCCGCCCATTCTCTTCACAATATTCTCATCCGGCACCTCCACGTCGATAGCGTAATCGATTTTCTCGCCGAGTCCGGCAAGCGCCTCGTCCAGCACCTCGGCCTGCGGAATCGTCCTCGGAAATCCGTCCAGTACGTAGCCGTTCCTGCAGTCTTCTTCGGCCACCCTGTCGAGCAGGATCTTCACCGTCAGCTCATCCGGCACGAGCAGTCCCTTGTCCATGTACTGCTTCGCCTCCATCCCCAGCTTCGTACCGTTCTTGATATTCGCCCGAAAGATATCGCCGGTGGAGACATGCGGGATCCCGTATCTGTCCGCGATCATCTTCGCCTGTGTTCCTTTGCCCGCGCCGGGCGCGCCCAGCATAATGATTTTCATATCCGTATCCGCTCCTTTCCGGAAAGCGCGGGGGACGGTTTTCCTGCCGTCCCCACAATAATCTCATGATCAGTCATTCAAAAAACCTTTATAGTTGCGAACCAGCATCTGGGATTCAATCTGCTTGACTGTCTCCAGAACAACGCTCACAATAATGATCAGGCTCGTTCCGCCGAACGATACGCTGGCGCCGAACACTCCGTTAAAGAAGTATGGTATCACGCACACGATCGTCAGGCCGACTGCGCCGATAAAGATAATATAGCTGAGCAGTCTGTTCAGATAATCGCTGGTAGGCTTGCCCGGTCTGATACCGGGGATAAATCCGCCCTGCTTCTTCATGTTCTCCGCGACCTCTATCGGATTGAAAGTGATAGAAGTATAGAAGTAGGCGAAGAGAATCACCAGCACAACATACGCGATCAGGCCGACAGAATAGACCGGCTGACTCGGATTGCACCAGTAATTGGAGTTCAGTCCTTTCAGAATCTCACCCCATACGCCTGTCCCCGTAATATTGAAAAAAGAACAGATAATCACGGGAAGCTGCATCAGGGACGAGGCGAAGATAACCGGGATAACGCCCGACGTATTGATTTTCAGCGGAATATTTGTCGCCTGTCCGCCGACCATTCTTCTGCCCTGTACCTTCTTGGCATACTGCACGGGGATCTTGCGCACGCCGTCATTCAGAATGATGACGAGCACTACCATCAGCACGATGATGGCGATAATGATAATCGCCGCGACAACTCCCTTGGCGATGGACTTGCCGATCACGAACTGCTCAAAAAGCTGTGCGATGTCCTGCGGTACCCGCGACAGGATATTGATCGTCAGCACGATGGAGATACCGTTGCCGACGCCGTGTTCCGTGATCCGCTCGCCGATCCACATAAGAAACGCGCTGCCCGCGGTGAGCGCCACAATGACCGTGAGGACATTGATGACGTTGTAGGTCTGCAAAAGCCCCTGCCGCCCGAATCCGATTGCCATGGCGCTGGACTCGATCAGAGCAAGCGCGACGGTCACATACCTGGTGATGGAGGCGATCTTCTTTCTGCCGTCCGCGCCGTCACGCTGCATCTCTTCCAGTTTCGGAATCGCAATCGTCATGAGCTGCATGATGATCGACGACGTGATATACGGCGTGATATTCAGCGCCAGAACGGACATGTTCAAAAAGGAGCCGCCTGTGAACGCATCAAAGAAATTAAATGCGTCTCCGGTCTGCTGCGAGAACCAATCCGCAAAGAAGGTTCTGTTGATACCCGGAACAGGAAGCTGTGATCCGAGCCGGATCACAACCAGCATCAAAAAAGTAAAGATGAGCTTCTTCCTGATCTCCTTGATCTTAAACGCATTTTTTAAGGTTGTAAACATTAGATCACCTCTGCTGTTCCACCAAGTGCCTCGATCTTCTCCTTCGCGGACGCGCTGAAAGCGCCTGCCTTCACGTCGAGTTTCTTGGTTAATTCTCCGTTTCCAAGAATCTTAACACCGTCACGAGGGTTCTTGACAATTCCTTTTTCAATCAATGCGTCTACGTCAACCGTTGCGCCGTTGTCAAACACTTCCAGCGCGCTCAGATTGATCCCCACGATTTCCTTGGAGTTTCTGCATTTGAATCCTCTCTTGGGAAGTCGTCTGTATAACGGCATCTGGCCGCCTTCAAATCCCGGCCTGGGCGCTCCGGAACGGGCTTTCTGTCCCTTGTGGCCCTTGCCGGCTGTCTTGCCGTTGCCCGAACCGTGTCCGCGGCCTCTTCTGAAATTGTTGCTCTGTACCGAACCGGCTGCGGGTCTCAAATTTGATAATTCCATGCCAACACCTCCTTTTATGCTTCCTCTACTTTGATCATATGACTTACCTGTCTGATCTGTCCTCTGGTAGCCGCGTTATCGGGCAGTACCACCGTCTGATTGATCTTGCGCAGTCCCATCGCCTGAATTGTAGCGCGGTTCCTGGGGACCTGACCAATGGTAGATCTGACCAGTGTAATCTTCAACTTCTTTGTCTCTTCTTTTTTTGCTGCCATCTTTTTTTCCTCCTAAAACTTTCTGACCGATGACCTCCGGTGCCTAAGCGCGGATCTCCTCTACGGATTTGCCGCGGTTCTTAGCTACCTCTTCAGGAGTCTTCAGCTGGCTCAGGCCTGCGATCGTAGCAAGCACAACGTTCTGCTTGTTGTTGGAGCCCAGAGATTTCGTACGGATATTTTTGATGCCCGCAAGCTCGCATACGACACGCGCGGGACCTCCGGCGATAATACCCGTACCTTCCTTAGCCCTTTTCAGGAGCACGGAAGCGGAACCGAACTTGCCGATAAAGTCATGCGTGATACTGTTGTTGTCATCCAGCGCAACAGGGACAAGATGCTTGATCGCGTCTTCCTTTCCTTTGCGGATCGCCTCGGGGATCTCGGTTGCCTTGCCCAGGCCTGCGCCAACATGGCCGTTGCCGTCTCCGACTACTACAAGGGCCGTGAAACGCATGTTGCGGCCACCTTTAACGACCTTGGTAACGCGCTTGATGGTTACAACTTTTTCAGTCAATTCCAACTGACTTACGTCAATGATTGTACGTCTCATGTGATTTCCCTCTCCCTTCCTAGAATTCCAGACCGGCTTCTCTCGCCGCCTCTGCCAACGCCGCGATCTTGCCCTGGTAAATAAAACCGCCTCTGTCGAACACAACGGTCTTAATGCCTTTCTCGAGCGCTCTCTTGGCGATCACCGTCCCCAGGTATGCCGCCGCATCGACGTTGTTCGTCTTCTCCAGCTCGGACTTGACGGCCTTCTCGAGTGTAGACGCCGCGACTAACGTATGGCCGGCTGTATCGTCAATAATTTGAGCATACATATGATTATTGCTTCTGAACACTGAAAGACGCGGTCTTTCAGCCGTACCGCTGAAACGGTTGCGAAGTCTCTTGTGTTTCTTCATGCGAACTTCCTGTCTTGATTCCTTACTAACCATTTTCATACTCTCCTTATCTGTTATTTCTTACCAGTCTTGCCGACCTTGCGCCTGATCGTCTCATCAGCATACTTGATACCTTTGCCCTTGTAAGGCTCGGGTCTTCTCTTGTCTCTGATCTCAGCCGCGAACTGACCTACTTTTTCTTTATCGATACCCTTAACGATGATAATGTTCTGTCCGTCCACAACGGTCTCGATTCCCTCGGGATCCGTCATCTCTACCGGGTGGGAATAACCCAGGTTCAGCGTCAGGGTCTTGCCGGACTTGGAGGCTCTGTAGCCCACGCCGTTTACCTCCAGCTTCTTCTCATACCCCTCCGTGACGCCCACTACCATGTTATGGATCAGCGTTCTTGTCAGACCATGGAAGGATTTCATCTTCTTCAGATCGTTGGGTCTGGATACTACAACCTGGTCGCCTTCCACCTTGATCTCCATTTCCGTTGGAAGCACTCTCTCAAGTGTTCCCTTGGGACCTTTTACAGTCACTTTATTATTTTCTGCGACATCCACAGTAACGCCTGCCGGAATCGCGATTGGCATTCTTCCTATACGTGACATGCCCGTACCTCCTATTTTATTCGACATCTTTTATTGCTGCTACAATTCCGACCCCGGAAATCCGTCCGCTTTGCAGCTTCTGATTCTCTCGTTGTCGGTCGCTCCCCGAGAATGACCCGCAGGGGCATTCTCCAGACTCGAGAATCCGTCCGCTTCGCGGACACGCTGCTTCGCAGCTTTTGATTCTCTCGTTGTCGGTCGCATAAAATCAAATGCTCGCTTCGCTCGCGCTTGATTTTATTGCTCCCTACCAGATGAACGCCAGCACCTCGCCGCCTACCTGAAGTTCTCTCGCCTTCTTGTCTGTCACAACGCCCTGGTTCGTAGAGATGATCGCTACACCCAGACCGCCCAGAACCTTAGGCAGATCCTCCTTGCCTACATACACGCGAAGACCCGGCTTAGAGATTCTCTTGAGGCCGGAGATGATCTTGTCATTCTTATCCTCGCCGTATTTCAATGTGATATGGATCGTCTTGAAATTTCCGTTATCGATCAAGTCAAACTTCCTGATATAACCTTCGTCCAGAAGGATCTGCGCAATCGCCAGCTTCATCTTGGATGAGGGCACATCTACTGTATCATGTTTTGCAGTGTTTGCATTACGGATTCTTGTAAGCATATCTGCAATCGGATCGCTCATTGTCATGATTTTTCCTCCTTCTTACCAGCTTGCTTTCTTCACGCCGGGAATCTGACCTTTATATGCTAATTCACGGAAGCAAATTCTGCAAATTCCGTATTTTCTCAAATAAGCATGTGGACGTCCACAGATCTTGCAGCGGTTATATCCCCTCGAGGAGAATTTCGGTTTGCGCTGCTGTTTCACCTTCATTGCTGTCTTAGCCATGAATTTACCTCCTTCTATTTAGCGAATGGCATATTGAACAATCTCAACAACTCACGGGCTTCCTCGTCCGTCTTGGCGGTGGTGACAAAGATGATATCCATACCCCTCACCTTATCCACCTTGTCGTACTCGATCTCAGGGAAGATGATCTGCTCCTTGATGCCGAGCGCATAGTTTCCTCTGCCGTCGAATGAGTTGGGGTTGACGCCTCTGAAGTCGCGCACGCGGGGCAGCGCCAGGTTCACAAGACGATCCAGAAACTCATACATCTTGTCGCCGCGAAGCGTCGTCTTGCAGCCGATCGACTGGCCTTCACGGATCTTGAAATTCGCAATGGAATTCTTCGCCTTGGTGACAACCGCCTTCTGACCGGTGATAATCTCCATATCGTTCACAGCGGCCTCCAGAACCTTCGCGTTCTCCTTTGCCTCGCCGACGCCCATGTTGACGACGATCTTGTCAAGCTTCGGAACTTCCATAACATTTTTATATCCAAACTTTTTGACCATAGCATCTACGATCTCGTTCTTATACATCTCTTTCAGTCTACTACTCAACGTTTTAGACCTCCTTTCCTGGAATTAATCGACAACGTCGCCTGTGGATTTTGCAAAGCGGACTTTCTTGCCGTTCTCGATCTTAAATCCGATCCTCGTCGCCTTGCCCTTGTGTACATACATTACGTTAGAAGCGTCGATAGGCGCCTCCTTCCGGACAATGCCGCCGTTCTGGTTAGCTGCGGAAGGCTTCTCATGCTTGGTGACCATGTTGATCCCCTCGACCAGAACCTTGTTGTTCTTTCTGTCCACGGAAATAACCTTGCCTTCTTTGTCTTTATCCTTGCCTGCGATCACCTTGACGGTATCGCCCTTCTTAATCTTAAATGTTGACATACCGGCACCTCCTATAATACTTCCGGAGCCAGTGAAACAATTTTCATAAACTGTTTATCACGAAGCTCTCTTGCCACCGGCCCGAAAATACGGGTCCCTCTCGGAGTCTTATCCTCCTTGATGATCACAGCAGCATTCTCGTCAAATCTGATATAAGAACCGTCCTTGCGGCGAGCGCCCTTGACGCTGCGCACAACGACAGCCTTGACAACATCGCCTTTTTTTACAACGCCGCCTGGTGTTGCATCTTTGACCGTAGCAACGATCACATCACCGATACGCGCATATCTTCTTGTGGAACCGCCTACAACCCTGATGCACAGAAGCTCTTTCGCACCGGTATTGTCAGCGACCTTCAATCTGCTTTCCTGTTGAATCATGCCGATTTCTCCTTCTTTTTATATTCTGACTGTCTGGCAAGAATTTCCGGAGGAAATTCTTGCGAACGAAACTTAGATTTGCTTAGGCGGCGTTTTTCGACGCCTTAGGAAATCTTTTCGTTCTGTTATTTGGCTTTCTCAACGATCTCAACCAGTCTCCATCTCTTGTCCTTGGACAGCGGCCTGGTCTCCATAACCCTGACCGTATCGCCGATATTGCACTCGTTATTCTCGTCATGCGCTTTCAATTTATAGGTTTTCTTTACGATCTTGTTGTAAAGCGGATGTTTTACATGGTTCTCGATGGCTACGACGATCGTCTTGTCCATCTTATTGCTCGTCACCTTGCCGACACGGGTCTTTCTTAAATTTCTTTCCACGATTGCCTCTCCTCCTAATTTGCAGCCTTAGCCTTCTGCGTGATCACCGTCTGTATCCGCGCAATATTCTTTCTGACATCCTTGATCCGCGCCGTGTTATCCAGCTGATTGGTCGCATTCTGGAATCTCAAATTGAAAAGTTCTTTCTTGGCATCAACCAAAGCCTGTGCCAACTCCGCAGACGTCTTCTTCTGCAGCTCTTCTACATACTGATTAGTTTTCATTCGCCACACCGCCTTCCAGGTCTGCTTTGGAAACGATCTTGCACTTGCACGGCAGCTTATGTGTCGCAAGACGCAGCGCCTCCTTCGCAATTTCCTCAGACACTCCTGAGATCTCAAACATAACACGTCCCGGTTTGACAACCGCTACCCAGTATTCCAGAGTACCTTTACCGGAACCCATTCGCGTCTCCGCCGGCTTCGCCGTCACCGGTTTGTCTGGGAAGATCTTGATCCAGACTTTACCGCCACGCTTGATGTAACGCGTCATGGCGATACGGGCTGCCTCGATCTGGTTCGATTTGATCCAGCAGGGCTCCAGCGCCACGATACCGTACTCACCGTATGTGATCGTATTGCCGCGGGATGCCTTGCCGCTCATGGAACCGCGGAACTGTTTACGACGTTTTACTCTCTTAGGCATTAACATTATTTATCGCTCCCTTCTACATTGGATTTAGCAGGAAGTATTTCACCCTTATAGATCCATACCTTGACGCCGAGCTTGCCGTAGGTCGTGTCGGCCTCTGCGAAACCGTAGTCGATGTCGGCTCTCAGAGTCTGCAGCGGAATCGTTCCCTCGCTGTAGAACTCCGTGCGGGCGATTTCCGCGCCGCCGAGACGGCCCGCTACCGCGGTCTTGACTCCCAGCGCGCCCGCCTTCATGGTTCTTCCCATGCAGGACTTCATAGCGCGTCTGAAAGATACGCGGTTCTCAAGCTGCTGTGCGATGTTTTCCGCTACAAGCTGTGCGTCCCTGTCGGGTCTCTTGATCTCCTTGATATCCACGAAAACCTTCTTGTTCGTGAGCTTGGTGAGCTCTTTCTTGGTCTTCTCGATCTCCTCGCCGCCCTTGCCGATCACTACGCCGGGCTTGGCGGTATAGATGATGACCTTCACCCTGTCGGACGCTCTCTCGATCTCGATCTTAGCGACGCCGGCACTGTATAACTTCTTCTTCAGATATTTCCTGATGTTGTAATCTTCTACCAGAAACTCGGAAAACTCTCCATCAGCATACCATTTGGAATCCCAATCTTTGATAACACCGACTCTCAGGCCGTGTGGATTAACTTTCTGTCCCATGTTATTCTCCTTCCTGAATCATCCTATCTCTCGTCAAGCACAACGGTGATGTGGCTCATTCTCTTCTCGATCCTGTAAGCCCGTCCCTGTGCCCTCGGTCTGATCCTCTTCATCGTGGGGCCCTTGTTCGCATAGCACTCCGCAACGTAAAGGTGCTCCGGATTCGGGTATTTCGTGGGATCCTGCCCGTACAGGTACTCTGCATTCGCGCGCGCGGACTCCAGCAGCTTCTTGATGATGCCGGAAGCGTATCTGGGATTGTACTCCAGAATGCCCAGCGCGGTCTCCACATCCTTGCCCCGGATGGCGTCCAGCACGAAGCATGCTTTCTGTACGGACACCCTTGCGTAAGACAGTTTTGCGGAGGGTCTTGTATCTTTGTTCGCATTTCTCTCTCTCTTTATCTGGGATCTATGTCCTTTAGCCATAGATTACAACCTCCTTTCAAATTAGCGGACCTTGGACTTTCTCTCGTCTTTGTCGTGTCCCCTGTAGGTCCTGGTCGCAACGAACTCCCCGAGCTTGTGTCCGACCATATCTTCCGTGACATATACCGGTACGTGCTTTCTTCCGTCGTGAACCGCAAAAGTATGCCCCACGAAGGAAGGGAAGATCGTAGAGCGGCGGGACCAGGTCTTGATGACCTGCTTCTGTCCCGAAGCGTTCATCGCATCTACTTTTTTCAGTAAGCTCTCATCTGCAAAAGGTCCTTTTTTCAGTGATCTACCCATGTTCTCTCCTCCTATTTAATCGCTCTGCCGTCTCTTCTTCTTACGATCAGCTTGTTGGACGCTTTCTTCTTCTTACGCGTCTTCAAGCCGAGCGCGGGCTTACCCCAGGGTGTGCACGGTCCGGGACGACCGATCGGAGCTCTGCCCTCGCCGCCGCCGTGCGGATGGTCGTTCGGGTTCATAACGGAACCGCGGACTGTAGGACGGATACCCATGTGACGTTTGCGGCCCGCTTTGCCGATCTTCACAAGGTTGTGATCTACATTGCCGATCGTGCCGACGGTTGCGCGGCATACGATCGGAACCATTCTCATCTCGCCGGAAGGCAGTCTCAGCGTCGCGTACTTGCCCTCCTTAGCCATCAGCTGTGCGCTGCCGCCTGCCGAGCGAACCATCTGTCCGCCCTTGCCGGGATGCAGCTCGATATTGTGAACCAGAGTACCTACCGGGATCTGCGCCAGCGGCAGGCAGTTGCCCACTCTCACCTCGGCTTCCGGTCCGCTCATGACCTTCATACCGTCCGTCAGGCCTTCGGGCGCGAGGATATATGCCTTCTCGCCGTCCTCGTAGCAGATGAGCGCGATGTTTGCCGTTCTGTTCGGATCGTACTCAATACCGATGACCTTGGCTGCAATGCCGTCTTTATTTCTCTTGAAATCTACGTTTCTGTATAATCTTCTGTTCCCGCCGCCGCGATGTCTGACCGTGATTTTGCCCTGATTGTTGCGTCCGGCATTCTTTTTGAGAGAAGTGCAGAGGGCTTTCTCGGGAGTCGTCTTGGTGATCTCCGCGAAATCGGAACCGGTCATGTTACGTCTGGAAGGGGTATATGGGTTATATGTCTTGATTCCCATGATCTTATCTCCTTTTCTCTAAAATATTGCTGTCCCGTCTTCAAAGAACCGTCCCCGGTTCTTTCAGGCGGAGTCCTGGATTTTCCGTCGGCGTCCTGCCGCCCGGAAAATCTCTCCGTTCTTTTACAGTCCTGCGAAGATCTCGATGTCCTTGCTGTCCTCGGTCAGCTGCACGATAGCTTTCTTCGTCTTCGCCGTCTTGCCGTACACCATGCCGCGTCTCTTGGTCTTGCCGTCCAGATTCATGGTGTTGACTTTCGCGACCTTCGTTCCCTCGAACATCTTCTCCACCGCTTCCTTGATCTGCGACTTGTTCGCCTCCGGGTGAACCAGGAACGTATATTTCTTCTCGCTCATGCCCGCCATACTCTTCTCCGTGATGACAGGTTTGAGGATCACATCATAATACTGAATCGCTGCCATTATGCGTACACCTCCTCGATCTTTGCCACGGCGTCCCTGGTGAGCACCAGCGTATCGCCCTTCAGGATGTCATACACATTGATGCTGTCCGCCACCGCCGTAGATATGGTGGGAAGATTCTTCGCGGAGCAGATCACGTTCTGGTCCTGCTCGCCGATTACTACCATAGCCTTCTCCACTTTCAGGTTATCCATGACTTCTTTGAATTTCTTCGTCTTGATCTCGTCGAGCTTCAATTCATCCAGGACAATCAGCTTGTTCTCCTGCACTCTGCTCGTGAGAACGGACTTCAGCGCCGCGCGCTTCTCCTTCTTGTTCAGCTTGAAGGAATAATCCCTCGGAACCGGCGCGAACACGACGCCGCCGCCCTTCCACTGGGGCGCTCTCGTCGATCCCTGTCTCGCATGACCCGTCTCCTTCTGTCTCCAGGGCTTTCTGCCGCCGCCGGAAACCTCGGAGCGCGTCTTAGCCTTCTGCGTTCCCTGTCTCCTGTTCGCCAGCGTCTGGACGACTGCCATATGCACGAGGTGTTCGTTGATCTTGACGCCGAATACCGCATCGTTTAACTCCAGCTTGCCGACTTCTTTACCTTCCATATTGTAAACAGATACGTTTGCCATCTGTATGGTCCTCCTTTCATCTGTGACCGGTAGTCACTCTATTTCGCTTCCGCCTTAGTCGTCTCTTTGATGGTTACTAAGGCCTTCCTGGGTCCGGGTACGGCGCCCTTGACCAGGAGCAGATTCCTGTCCGCGTCGACTCTTACGACCGTAAGGTTCTGCACCGTCACTCTGACGCAGCCCATATGACCCGGCATTCCCTTGCCCTTGAATACCTTGCTGGGCGAAGAGCATGCGCCGTTGGAACCCTGATGGCGATGGAACTTGGAGCCGTGCGCCATGGGACCTCTGTGCTGTCCGTGTCTCTTGATGGCGCCCTGGAATCCTTTACCTTTGGAAATCGCCGTCGCGTCAATCCGATCGCCGGCTTCAAAAATATCCGCCTTAATCTCGCTGCCAAGCGCGTACTCTTCCGCGTTGTCCAGCTTGAGTTCTCTCACATATCTCTTGCAAGGCACGCCGGCCTTGTCGAAATGTCCCTTCATGGCCTTGTTCACGCCGTGTCTGTGGATCACTTCTTTTTTGCCGCCCTTGTCCTTGTTGACGATTCTCTCTTTCTTGTCCACGAAACCGACCTGTACCGCACTGTAACCGTCGTTCTCCACGGTCTTGATCTGCGTCACCGCGCAGGGGCCCGCCTGAAGTACGGTAACGGGGGTCAGCGTCCCGTCCTCGCCGAAAATCTGTGTCATTCCGACTTTTGTTGCCAAAATAGCCTTCTTCATTTCCTTTACCTCCTGTTGTTCTACAGCGGAACCGGCCTGATCCCCGGCGGGGAGTCTGCTCCGGTTCTTTCTAGTAGGGGTTGTTATTTGTTCTTCATCTTAATGTCGATGTAGACGCCCGCGGGCATCTCCAGTCTCTGCAAAGCGTCCACCGTCTTGGGCGTAGGAGTGATGATGTCGATGAGTCTCTTGTGGGTTCTCTGCTCGAACTGCTCTCTGGAGTCCTTGTACTTGTGAACCGCTCTGAGGATCGTGACTACTTCCTTCTTCGTGGGAAGCGGCACGGGCCCGCTCACCTGGGATCCGTTCTTCTTTACCGTTTCGATGATCTTCTTTGCCGATGCATCAACCAACTGATGATCGTAGGCTTTTAATGTAATTCTCATTACCTGACTTGCCATAAAAAAAGTCGCCTCCTTTTCGCACTTTTAGTTCTAAGTACGACAAGCGGTGACTGTACACTCTTCCGTGTGTGTCCTACTTCGCAAGACACGAACACGTTGTTTCCGGCTGTGCCGGATCATCTTGCTTGTACAGTGACTTGTCGTCAGTTTCCTAACTTGACATTCGCTCCACGGAAAACCTGAACGCCATTGCTGACATCCAGCAACCTCACGCTTCACAGCTATCATGCCACAGCAATGGCTATTATACATGATGTGTTTTCATTATGCAAGTGTTTTTTCAGAAATTTTACCCAAAAATCCCCTGCCCTGTTGCGGGCGGGGGATTTTCCGGCTGGCAGTCGAACGCGCTGCGCGTTCTATTCCTCATATTTCACGCCCCAGACGCTCTCGTTGGAACCCACCGCGCTGAAGGTCATAACCGGCGTGCCGGCCTCGTCGTTCATCGCGCAGAAGACGCCGCTGTACTCTTTCCCGCCGTAGGCAAGATGCATGTAGTAAGTGCCGTCCGTCATCTCCCAGGATCCGGTGACGCCGTCCCCGTACACGCCGCCGCGCCCGGTGAGCACCAGCTTGAAGGGCTCGGCGATATCCGCGCTGATCTGAGTTCCCTGATTGATCACGTAATACTCGCCCGCGACCTCCTCTTTCGCATAGCCGCTTTCGGACACTGTCTCTCCGTCCGTCGCATAGGGCAGCATACAAGGCCAGCCCTCCGCGTTTACCAGGAACTGATGGACGCGGGGTTCATGATCCTCGGTCTTGTTGTCAAAGCGGGTGTGGAACACGATATACTCCCTGCCGTCCGCGTCGATGAACGCCGAATTGTGTCCCGTCGCCATGTAGGCCATCTCCAGGCTCGGCAGGAAATAGTTGCCCGAGAGCTTCAGGCCGTACTGCTGATGATCCGCGCCCTTCGCCGGATATGCGCCGTTCATGTCCACATAGTCGCCGTCCACCGTCTCGGAGCGGAATACCCGGATCTGATAGCCGCCCTCCCGCTGCAGAGCGCCGTAGGAGACGAACAGATAATAGTAGCCGTGCGCCGCATCATACAGAATATAAGGACCTTCCATCGACATATGGCCGCCGCCCATAAGCTGTCTGCCATAGTAGGCGTCCACCCGGTTGTCCGGATCCGCCTCGGGATGGATCACTTCGCCCGTGTTCTCATCGAGCTCCAGCAGGAAGATCCCGCCCGACCAGGAACCGTAAGTCATCCAGAGCCTGCCGTCCGCATCGTAGAACACGGTGGGATCGATGGCGTTCGGATAGTCCTCGAAATTGTACTCGTTGCTCTTCTTGATATAATGGTCTTTCGCGTACTCCTCGCTCACATAATCAAGGATGTCAGTGGCGCCCAGCGTCTCCCTGGTCATGCCCGAATAGATTAACGGCCCCTGCCATTTGAAAGGGCCTTCCGGTTTCTCGGAAGTAGCGTAACAGAGATTGGAGGCGTTCCAGGTCGAAGTCGTGCAGAAGTACATATAGTAGAGACCGTTCTTTTCATTATAGATCACATCCGGCGCCCAGATGTGCCTCGTCCTGTCGTCCGTGGGAATCAGGCTCTTCTTGTTGCCGGCATAGTCGAAGGCGTGCTCCTCCGCGAGCAGTCTGTCATACAGCGGGTTGTTGAGCTGATAGCCGTTCGCGATATCGGTCCAGTGCCGCAGATCCGTGGAGACCGCGCCGGTCATATGCGAGCCGTAGATATAATATTTGCCGTCCGCCGCCAGGATCGAGGGATCGTGCACGCTCACGCCCGCCTCAATCTTCGCCGTCGGGATACCGTCGTAGCTCACCGTAAAGTCCGAATCGACCTTCTCCGCAAACAGACTGTCCCTGTTCGCATAGACAAGCGCTCCCGCCGCCGCGGCCAATATGACGGCTCCGCCTATGATCATTCCTCTTTTCTTCATTCTGCCTCTCAGCCTCCTGTTTTCTTTTCGATCGTTTCTGCCTGACCTGTCTGCGCCCATTTCTTCCACTATAACAGAAATCCGGCATTTTTCCCAGTCATTTTTTGACTGTGCCGCCCCATACCGGAGCCGTATGGATTTTCCGGCGGGAATATGCTATCCTTAATACAATCGCAGCCGCGCGGGCCGGCGGAACAGAGATCCATTTATTATAGAAGAAAGGAACCTACAGCATGTGGACAGCCGACAACTGGAAAGACTATGAAGTGCTCGATACCTCGAACGGTGAGAAACTGGAGCGCTGGGGACGGTATATCCTGGTACGCCCCGATCCGCAGATCATATGGGATACGCCACGGGAAGACCGCCGCTGGGCGCGTCCCAACGGCCATTATCACCGCAGCGCGAAGGGCGGCGGCGAATGGGAATTCTTCGATCTTCCCGACGAGTGGGGCGTCTCCTACGGCGATCTGACTTTTCGCCTGAAGCCTTTCAGCTTCAAGCACACGGGACTCTTCCCCGAGCAGGCCGTCAACTGGGACTGGTTTTCTTCCATCATACGGAACGCGGGGCGGCAGGATCCCGGCAGGCAGATCAGAGTGCTCAACCTCTTCGCCTACACCGGCGGCGCGACGGTCGCAGCCGCGCGGGCGGGCGCGGGCGTCACCCATGTGGACGCCTCCAGGGGAATGGTATCCTGGGCGAAGGAGAACGCTGCGGCCTCCGGGCTGGCCGACGCGCCGATCCGCTGGCTGGTGGACGACTGCGTTAAGTTCGTGGAACGGGAAATCCGCCGGGGCAATACCTACGACGCGGTCATTATGGATCCGCCTTCTTACGGCAGAGGACCCAAAGGGGAGATCTGGAAGCTCGAAGAGAGCATCTTTCCCTTGATCCGGCTTACCGCGCGGCTTCTGTCGAAAGACGCTCTCTTCTATCTCGTCAACTCCTACACGACCGGCCTGCAGCCCGCCGTGCTGACCTATATGATACATGCTGCTCTCGTGCCTTCCTTCGGCGGACATGTGGAGTCGGATGAGATCGGCCTGCCTGTCGCCTCCACCGGTCTGATCCTGCCATGCGGCGCCTCAGGTCGCTGGATACGCTGACCGGCGGCGCGTCCGCCATGCCGGGCGCGGTCTTTCAGAAGCGCCTCCCGCAGGCCGCGATCCGCGCCAGCAGATTGTCGGCCATGTAGACGCAGGGCTCCCTGTCCGGAAAATACAAGTACATTCGCACGCCGTACACGAGCACAAGCCCCGCCGCCAGCGCAGCCGCCACGGCGGTCATCCCCCGCGCCTTCCGGTTTTGCAGATAGCGGTTCCAGCCAAAATAGAGCGCGGCGAGCGCAATCGGAAAGATCATCGGCTGATACTGCCATGCCTGCCGCCATCTGCCCGTCAAAAGACAGAACGCCGCCCTGCTGGCGCCGCAGCCGGGACACGGTATCCCGCAGAAAGCGACCAGCGGGCAGACCGCGCCGAACAGCAGATTGCTCACCGGAACATACA
Source organism: uncultured Lachnospiraceae bacterium (assembly GCA_947626775.1). Classification (GTDB taxonomy): domain Bacteria; phylum Bacillota; class Clostridia; order Lachnospirales; family Lachnospiraceae; genus UBA3282. The sequence continues at coordinate 42,720 of CANQTL010000012.1, forward strand.
GCGCGAACGCAGCAGCCGCAACCCCGTACTCTCTGACGTCCGCCGCAACTCTGTTCAAAACTCCTCTCACATACGCCTTCATCCTACCCCACCCTCATCGTCGCGCCAAACAGCAGCACCGTCACCGCGTACAGGAGCAGCAGATGCGCCGGATAGAACGCGTAGAAGAACCATTTCGGCAGCTGCCTCCCTTTCGTTCCGTTGTACAGGGCGATCGGCACAAACGCCGCCAGACCGTACATCTCGCTCAGGCTGAACTGCAGCAGTTCTCCCGCCGTATAGCTATAGTCCCATTTTGTGACATTGTCCAGCCAGGCCATGGAAAATTTCCCCAGATACAACACGCACGCCGCCGGCAGGAATCGCTCCCACACCGGTCTGTTCCGCAGAATATAAAAGACAAAAATCAAAAGCACGCCCAAATGCTGATAGTCGGCGCGCAGCAGATATGCGGCCGCACAGCCGGCAAGCAGCGCGACAGGCTGCGCAAGGCGAAAGAGCCATATCCGCGCGCGCGCCGCCCTGCCCGGAGAAGCCCCCGCGGTCCCCCGCAGCTCTCGGGCGCGCCGCCCCGCCCCTTCCCACGCGGTCAGGACGCACATTCCTAGTGCCAGCGTGAAGAAGACATTCTGGTGCTCAAACTCCAGCGCGCCGCCCATAAAAGCCAGGTCAAAAGGCAGCTCCGACAGAAGGGCGAACAGCCACAGGCGCATGATATATCTGCTCCTGCTGCGCGTGTACACAAACCCCTCCGCGAGCAGGAAGGCAAACAGGACAAAGGCCACTCTCCCGACCGCCCGGCCCGCCGCCTGCACGGTCAGAAGCCCCTGCACATCCTGTCCGGCCTCCCAGCACTTCTGGATATAGACTTCAAACGGAATCGCAAAAAAGTGATCGATAAACATGGTCAGACAGGCCACATTTTTCAGCGCCGCTCCGCTGAGCGGCAGTCTGCTCTGCTGCATTACAGTTTCTCCGTCAGGCGGCAGACCGGCGTTTTCTCTCCCCTGCCGCGCAGTATTTCTGATTTTTCCTTATTATATAATTGCCGTCTCGAAAACACAATACATTTTGCGCCGTGTCTGTTGCTTTTTACCGCAAAAAAATATAAGATGGTAGATAGATAACGATTTCCGGTGATACGGTTACCGGCAAAAACGGAGGAAAAATCTATGGGTAAGAATAATAAGGGTTCCAGGCGCGGCCAGAATGTCAAGAGCGCCAAGAGTCAGACAAGCGCCGCGGCTCTCTATGACAAGCTGAAGGATAAAAAGGTAAAGGATAAACTGAGTTTTGCGTTTTCCAGAACGCTGGCTCTGATGGTGGCGTGCATCGTCATCTCCCTGATCGGCCTGATCTTCATTTCAAACAGGCTGCGGACTTTCTATCAGGTGTCCTATCACAATGTGACGCTGGCGAGTCAGAGCCAGTCCAATCTGCAGGAAGGCGGCAAGAACATGCTGCACGCCTGCCTGGTCACCGAAGACGAGGCGACGGAGGAAAAACTGAATGCCGCGAAGGCAAACTTCGAGAACATGACGACCCTGCTCACGGAACTGAAATCTTCTTCCGCGGCGGATCCTGCGCTGTTCGACACCATACTCAAGGACATGGAACGTCTCAACACCCTGTTCAAGCCTTTTGAGACATTCTGCCGCCTCCACAATCCGCAGAGCGCCTACGGCGTCTATAACTCCCAATACCTGGATATCTTCAACGAGATGGAGCAGGGCATCGCCACCATCGAACAGGTGGAGGACGAGAACGCCGTCCGCATGTACCGCGTGGCCAACGTCATCAAGTACTGCTGCATTATTCTGGAGATTCTGCTCGGCGCCGTCAGCGTATTCTTCGGCGTCAATCTCTCCAGATTCCTCGCCGACATGCTGAACGACAGCATCTCCGAGCTGCGGGAATCCGCTCTGGAGATGACGAAGGGCAACTTCGATATCAATATCGCATACGAGTCCTCCGACGAGCTCGGCGAACTGGCCGACGCCATGCGGCACATGATTTCCGAGACGCGTCTCATCATCTCCGACACGAGCGAGATGCTGGAGGAGATGGCGGCCAACAACTTCAACATCCACGCCAAGATGGAGGACCGCTATGTGGGAATCTACGAGAACCTGATGCTGTCCATCCGGGAGCTGAACCACCGCCTGAACGACACCCTGCAGAACATCAGCGAGGCCTCCGGACAGGTGAGCTCCGGCGCCCTGCAGCTCGCGCAGAACGCGCAGGCTCTCGCGGCGGGCGCAACCGACCAGGCGAGCGCCATCGATGAGCTGACGACGACGATCGAGAGCGTCGCCAACATGGCTGCGGAGAGCGCGGAGAATCAGGAAACCGCGGCCCGCAACGTCAGCGAGGTCGCTCGCGAAGCAGCCAGGGGCCGCGAGGAGATCATTCGTCTTCTGGACGCTATGGAGAAGATCAGCAGCACCTCCAAGGAGATCGAAAATATCACCGTTTCCATCGAGGAGATCGCTTCCCAGACCAATCTGCTCTCCCTGAACGCTTCCATCGAGGCGGCGAGAGCGGGCGAGTCTGGCAGGGGCTTCGCCGTCGTCGCCGACCAGATCGGCAAGCTGGCCGCCGACAGCGCGCAGTCAGCCGTCAACACGAGAGATCTGATCGCAAAATCGCTCGCGGAGATCGCCAACGGCAACGCCATCACCCAGAACACGGCCGCCGTGCTGGAGGAAGTGTTAAATTCCATGAACCAGGTGCAGGAGATCGTGAAGAACGCGAGCGCCGCATCGCAGACGCAGGCAGAAATGATAAAGGAGATCTCCGAAAATATCGAAAAGATCTCCTCCGTGGTAGAAGCCAATTCCGCCTCCGCGGAACAGAACTCCGCGACGAGCCAGGAACTGACCAGTCAGTCGGATTCCATGAGCAGCATGATCGCAGAGTTCCATCTGCGGCAGTAATCATCCGCCGGCAATCCGGTCAGATTTCCATTTTTTTCACGTACTCCAGAGAGAGCATCGTGATATCGTCAAACTGCGGCGCGTCGCCGACAAACGTATCGACCGCCTCTTTCACCGCAGGCAGCAGCGCCTCCGGCGGCAAATCCCCGCAGCGATTCAGCGTCTGGCTCAGCCGCTCCATTCCGTAGAGCTCCTGCGCGCCGTTGGTCGCTTCCGGTACGCCGTCCGTATACAGGAACAGCTTATCCCCGGGCTCCAGCATCATGGAGCCCGCTTTGTATCTGATGCCTTCCATGCCGGCCAGCACAAAGCCGGCTTTCACCTTATATGCCTCGTAAGCGCCGTCTTTTTTCTTGATGAAGGGCAGCTCATGCCCCGCGTTGACAAACCTGAGTTCTCCTGTGGCGATGTCGAGAACCGCCTCGAAAGCCGTGATAAACAGCCCCTCCTTGTTGGACTCGCACAGCAGCTCGTTCACTTCCATAAACACTTCCCCGAGATCCTTGTCCGGCACGGTGTGATCCTTGAGCAGGGTCTTGCCGATCACCATAAAGAGCGCCGCGGGCACTCCCTTGCCGGAGACGTCCGCCATCACCATGGCCAGATGCCGGTCGTCCACCATGAAGAAATCGAAGAAGTCGCCGCCGACCTCCTTCGCCGGCATCATGGTGGCGTAGATGACGAACTCCTCTCTGTCGGGGAACGGCGGGAAGATACTCGGCAGCATATCCGCCTGAATCTGCGTCGCGATATTGAGCTCCGCGCCGATACGCTCCTTCTCCGCCGTCACCTTCGTCAGGTTGTCGATGTAGCTGTTGATATCGTTTTCCAGCTTCAGAATGCTCTCGCTCAGCGTCTGGATCTCGTCGTGCGTCCGAATCTCCTGCAGCCTGGTCGAGATCGCATTGTTGTTCTTTACGAAGTCCTCCGCCTCCTGCGATACCAGCTTGATCGGCGAGATCATGGTACGGATCAGGAACCACAGGATCAGCAGGAGCAGGAGCAACGCCGTCACGCCCGCGCTCAAAGCGATCCGCGCGACAAAGTGCAGCGTGTCCGCCTGCAGCGTCGCCATCGGGATCTCCACGGCCACGAACGCCGCCGTCTGTCCGTCCAAGACCACGGGGTACAGCGCCGTCGTGGTGTATCCGAACTGGCCGTCCGCCACGAAATAATCGTTCGAGTGCACACCGCTCTCGTAGGACTTCAGAATCTCCCCACAGTATTCCGGAAAAATGGAGCCGTTGTCGCCGAGCTGCATCCGAAGCGCCTCGTCGTAATAGCTGTCCATCACATAGATCAGGGGCTTCCACCTTTTCTCCTGATGCGCCTGCTTGTCGTAGTGACTCAGCACGTCGATATCGAATACGCAGATGTTGATATCGTTCGCGTCCATGCTCTTACGCATATTGTCGAGCAGGGCCGTCAGTTCCATATATCTGGCGCTGCCCGTGATCTCCTCACGCTGTTCCTCCGACAGATCCCCGTCCACATACGCCACCGCCGCCTGCACGTATTCCTGCAGCTCCTGCGGCGAAAAATACCCGGAGACCGCCTCGGCCGTCTGGTACGCCGTCTCATTGTACCGCTTCATAATCGAATTCCGGTAGATCATGATACCTCTCACAACAACCGCAGAGGTGACTAACAGCACCGCCAATCCGATCAGCAGCGTAAATTTCGTGCGCAGCTTAACCATTCTGCGCCCTCTCTTCTCTTCCATTATAAACCTTCAACCTCCCCGTACAGTTTCTCTGATATCTCCATCGGCAGGACGTGCACCGGCTTGTTGTGCCGGTGGGCCGGCAGATAGCGCGCCAGAAGCTCCGAAAGCTTCTCCCCGCTCACCGGAAAGACCTCCGCCTGTCCCAGCTGCCCGAGCTGGCGCAGATCCTGATAGTCCACATTGGCCTCCCCGAGCGCGTCGTCCAGCGCCGCAGACAGCCGCTCCGCCAGACCGGCCCCGCCGCCGTCCTCCCCAAGCGTCACCAGCGCATAGTAGACGCCCGGCATTTTCCGCACCGTCACGCCGAAGCAGAACAGCTCCACCGGAAATTCCGCCCGAAGACTTTCGATCGCAGTCTCCAGGTGGCGCACATCCAGCTTCTCTCCCGCCAGGCTGAACGCCTGGTTCCTGCGGAACATAAATTCCACGACGGGCACGCCGTCATCAAAATCCACTACTTTCAGTATATCTCCCATGCGGTAACGATACAAGCCCGAATAATTGGTGACGACGATCTCGTAGAGTTCTCCCCGTTTCAGCTGGTGCATCAGAAGCGTCTCCCCGTCATTTTCTCCCGCCTCATCGTAGGGCAGGAACTCGTAGAAGGCGTTCTCCGGCACGAGCCGGTAGGCAAAGGAATTCTCGTCGACGGGCACGCCCATAAAGCACTCCGAGGCGCAGTAACACAAGTACTGCCGGGGGATCGACCCCGTATACCGCCTCAGCGCCGCGTCCTCCGCCGAATACGCCCGGCTGCTGATACCGCAGACAGCGCGCAGACCCTTCCACAAGCGCCCGGCGATCTGCTCAAAACCCGCGCCGCACTCCCGCCTGACCTCGGCGAGCCGCTCCTCTCCCGGCCTACAGGCCAGCAGTCTGCGCCGCATCCTCTCCGACAGAGCGACGCCTGCGGGAATCTCACCGCGCTCCATGTCCCGCAGAATTTCCTCCCAGCGCCTCTCCATATAGGCAAAAAAGTTCAGGACGTCATACTGGAAAGCCGCCTCCAGCAGAACCAGATCCTCCGTCGCAAACCCCAGCCACACCTTGGCATACAGGGCTTCTCCCGCCTCCCGGTCAAAGAGTCCTTCCTCTCCGCCCGCGTACTCCTCCAGGCGCAGCAGCCCATTCTCGCACATCCAGCGGTTATACAGTTCCGAAAAGAGCCGATCCTCGATCTTCCCGTCGTTGGGCATGGTCCGGAATGTGTTGACAAACAGCCGCTTTCCGCCGCCCGCCGCCCGGTATACCCGGTTCTTGTACCGCTCCGACCAGTCCGAATAGCGCGACAGCGACTCATAGGTCACCGGTATGTACTTCGTCCTGCCCTCCGTCCCGGATGTCTTGCAGTAGGCCGCAAGCTCATAGGCGGTCAGCACATGCTTCTCGCCCCGCCGCATCCTTCGGATCCCCTCCTCGTAGTCGTCGTACGTGGAGAGCGGCACGTTCCTGCGGTACTCATCCGCGTCCTCGATCTCCCGAAAACCGTGCGCCCGCCCGAAGTCGGTGTCCTGATTGTCCCTGAGCAGCCGGATTAAATTCTGTTCTGCTGTCACTTTCATATCCCTTCCACTTTCTTCTTGTCAAACGAAATCAGTATCACATTCATTCCCAGCGAGTACACGAAGTCGATATCCCGCGCCATTTTCTTGAGAAGTTCCACGCCCATCATCGCCTCGTCCTCCTCTTTGGAGTGAGGGCCGAAGGGATTGTAGCGCTTCCCGGCGCAGCGGATCCGTATGCCGGTCGTCTCGTCCAGCGCGAAGGCTCTCAGATCCACGCTGCGCAGATTCGGCTCCCGCTGCGCTATGACGGTCAGAAGTTCTTCGATGGCCAGCTCCAGCCGCATCGTCTGTTTCGGGTCCATGCTGTTCTCCGCGCAGAAGTCCTTGATCTGCTCGCTGGCGGTGCAGATATTCTCGTTGTTCGCGACGATCGAGAAGTCCAGCACTTTCTTCTCCCTCTCCAGACAGTCGTCCAGCAGGAGCATGGGCGAGAGCGCGTGGACTCCCTCTGTCTGCCCGCGCCTGCAGAAGCAGACCGCCAGAAGCTGTAACAGGAGCGCCAGCGCGCCGCCAAGCGGCAGGAAGAACCAGATCGGCGCTCCCAGGGCGGCCACCGCCAGCGCGGCGGCTACCGGCGCCAGAAATTTCCTGCATATGACCATAAAATTGGACAGGCCGATCCTGCCCGCCGCGTGGAAGAACGTGATCCAGGCACTGCTTGGCAGATCCAGGATCACATACGCGCCCACGCACAGAAACGGCAGCAGCAGATTGTCCGACACATCAAATACCCGGGCCAGCGGCCTGTGGGCGAACAGCGGCGCCAGGGCAAACAGCGTGGTCAGCGCGAGGCCGCACCTGATCTGCAGACGCATCAGAATCCGCAGGCCGCTGTTCTCTCTCGAAGCGCAGTAGGCACCCATCATGGGCGAAGCCGCGTGGGGGACACCGGAGGTCAGCGCCATCGACAGCTCCAGCAGCGTGTTGAGCACCGCCCACACCGCCGCGGCCCCAAGACCGCCCACATAGAGGATGATCATATTTAACAGAAAGAGCTTGGCGGAATCAAGCAGATTGCCCAGCGCCATCGGACTGCCGAAGCGGACGATCTCACAGAGTTCCTGCAGCGAGGTGCGCCTGAGCCGGATAGGATAGTTGGTGTACCCTGTCTCCAGAGCCGCGAAACTGTACGCCCCGGCCAGCACAGTCGCGATCAGGCTCGCCAGCGCCGCCCCGCGCATCCCCAGACTGAAGCGGAACAGAAACAGCCAGTCGAAAAACACGTCCAGCGCGATCATCAAGAACATCGTGTTGACGATCGCCTGCATCTTGCCCTCCAGCTGGAGGTACTTCTGCGGCAGATAAGAGAGCATGAGGGGCAGCGTTCCCGCGATCGTGACCAGACTGTAATCGTACACATACTGCCGCAGGCTTCCGCCCTGCGACAGGATTCCCGCCAGCGGAGCGCAGAGCAGGACGCCGACCACCGTGATCAGGGCGCCGGCGACAACGCAGATCGTAAGCGCGTCGTGATAGTGCGCCGCCGCCTCGTCCATCTTTTCCCGGCCGACAGCCTGCGCCGACAGCAGGGCGGCGCCCGCCGAGACCAGAGAGCCGAACATGCACAGAACGAAATAGAACGGCATACACATATTCACGGCCGCCAGCCCGTCGCTTCCCATGCGCTGCGACACAAACACGCTGTCGATCAGCGTATTCACCGTGCCGCCGAGTATGGAGAAAATAAACGGAAACAGATTTTTATAATAACTCCTCTTGAGAAAACGGTCGTCTCGATTCATAGTAACGTCGTCACCTTTCGCCTTCCCTGCATCACTTCATCCAGTATCTTCTTCGTGTCCCTGCCAAAGAGCGGCCCGCAGCACATCTGAACGTTATTGATCCCGCCCAGACTCAGGTTCGTCTCGATCAGAACCGCCTCCCCCGTCTCGTCGATCGCGACGTCCCAGGCCAGCAGGCGGAAATGCCCCATGAGGGCGTGCGCCTCCCGCACCAGCTTCAGCGCATTGGAAAAGCAGGGAACCTTCTTCCCCGCAAAATTATACCCGAGATCCGGGTGTCTGGTCAAAATGTTTCTGCTCGCCTGCACTCCGTAATCCCTAAGCGAGCCGTCGGGCCGGACGCCGCAGTATATTCCGCCCTGCCATTTATTGTCCGTCCGCGCCTCCCCCGTCCCGATCTTCAGCGCCGCCGCGTAGATCCTGACCTTGTCCCCGGTCATCAGCGATACGATCCTGATCGTATTGACGGACTGCGGGTGCAGGGCGGCCAGCGCCTCGTGCTGTCTGACCGGGCGCTGCACGACCACGTCTCCCTCGATCTTCTCCATGAGCGCCCGAAATTCCGATACGATATTCTCTCCGTTCAGGAAGGTAACGCCGTAACCGCCCTCCGAGTTGACCGCCTTCTTCACGACGGCCTCCGCCTCTCCCTGCAGCAGCGCGTACGCCGCCTCCTGTCCGATCACCTTCTGGCGCCCGTCGAGCCAGACGCCGCCGATCCGCATAGCGATCAGCTCCGGCTGTCTGATATTGGCGAAGAGACTGTAATAGTAGCACTTGTTGTCCAGATATCTGGCCGCCTCCCGGTCGTTATAGTACCGGTCGATCTGCATCGCAAAAAATTCCGCCGGAATATACTCCGGGTAAAATCTGCCGGACACCGCGGTGTACAGCCTGTGATACCGGGTCGTCATAAACCTGACGTAGGGCCTATAAAAGCGGCGCACCTGTCTGCGCTGTTTCGCCGACAGCCTGGGCAGTTTCCTGACCGAAGGCGTCACCGTCCTCCTGTCAATGCAGAAAAGCGCGAGATTTCCCAGCGTGTTCAGGTCGGTCACGCCCTCCTCGTAATTTCCCCTCACGATGGCCTTCACATTGTCCGCCAGAATCTTCAAAAAAGCCAAACTGTACTTTTCCATATTTTCTCCAATTCTAACACATAATATATTATTATAGCACGCATCCGCCACCGCGCATATCTCACTTTACGCCGCGGGGCATGCATTTGACGACATACGCACGTGAAAATGGCAGCCCGTATAGGACTGCCATTTCTTATGATAGTCTGCAATTTTACCCATCCGTCCGAACCGGACGACCTCTCTCTTCCCAGGATTGAGATTAGCCGAGTAAGGACAGTGCCAGCTGGTTGTTCTGGTTAGCCTGGGACAGCATCGACGTGCCGGCCTGCTGCAGGATGTTGTTGTTCGCGTACTTAACCATCTCTGTAGCGATATCGGTATCACGGATCTCTGCCTCTGCGCTCGTCGTGTTCTCAACAATGTTGTCCAGGTTGTTGATCGTGTGCTCCAGTCTGTTCTGAACGGCGCCGAGATCGTTCCTCTGCTTGGAAACCTCCAGCAGCGCGTACTTAACCATTGCGTTCAGACTCGCGAAATCTTTCTCGGTAGCGAAGGTATTGAAGTTATCCTTGTTGAAGTTCTTGTAGAACATGGAGTAAACCTTGTTCGACGTACCCGAGTTAAGCCCCTGGATCTGGCTGGTGCTGCCGCCGCCGCCATAAGACTTCGTCTTATAATTCTTTGCTACAGAGCTGAACAGACCTGCTACAGACATATCTCTGATGGAGATGTCGATATGCTGGCCGGACTCTGCGCCTACCTGAAGGCCCTTGCCCTGGAACTCACCCGTCAACAGGTTCTGCTCGTTGAAGGTCGTCGTGCTCTGTACACGGTCGATCTCGCTCATCAGCTGCTGTACTTCCATCTGGATGTAGGAACGATCCGTAGAGGTCAGCGTGCCGGTCTCACCCTTGACAGCCAGCTCGTTGATACGCTGTAACATATCGTGTACTTCGTTCAGAGCACCCTCAGCCGTCTGTACTGCGGAGATACCGTCCTGTGCGTTAGCGGAAGCCTGTGTCAGACCTCTGATCTGCCTTCTCATCTTCTCGGAGATCGCAAGACCTGCAGCGTCGTCAGCCGCGCGGTTGATCTTGTAACCGGAAGACAGCTTCTCAGTAGCCTTCGCCTGGGAGTTGGTCGTAAGACCAAGCATTCTGTTGGAGTTCATTGCTGTGATGTTGTGTTGTACTACCATAATATTACCTCCTTGTGGTTGCTGCCCCGCACATCCTTTTGCGGGGAAATTTTGTATTTAGTTGTTTTATGCAATCAACCGAAAAGCCTAGGATTTTTCGGTAATTACCATAAATCTGATATTGCGGCGTGCCGCTGCCGCTCAACTGTCTATTCTGTCCTGGCCCCGACCCGTATGTCCTTGACGACAATGTTTTTCTTCCTGCGGTACTTCTCCGGCGTCTCCGGCTCCGCGTAGTATTTCGGGAGACTCGCCCTCGCCTCGGGATCCTCGGTGTGTTTCTCGATGTATCTGCCCCGCGCGATGTTGACGCTCTTGGGCGCGTCCACCATAATGCGGAGATGTTTGCCCGTGCCGCCCAGGAACGCGACCTTGATGTCGTCCCCGAGCTGCAGATATTCTTCCGTTGCCAGTGTCAGTCTCAACATACCGTTACCTCCCTGTATCCCGTGGCGTCCCTGCCGCCGATGTTCTCGCGTTTTCCTGTTTTCAAATGCTACATTTTGTTATAATTTGTTGTGAAAAACGCCGCAGTGCGTAAAGAAAGAGCCGCCGGAAAATCCGGCAGCTCTTGTGAAGCAATCGATGATTGACAGGGATTAGTTTGCTGACAATTCTTTCAAATACATGGTTTCAAAATGATGGTTGAGATATTTTATCAGCTCCGCACTTTTTACCTTTTCCTCGTCTTTCAGTAATTGCAATAACTCTCTTACAGCGTTTGTTATTTTGCTTAACTCATTTTCTTCCGGCACTATAAATGGCAGCTGCTTGACATAATTGGATGAATTATTTGCCGTTGGGTTAATAATACGAATCATGCGGCAGGCAATGTCGGAGTTCAGAAACGCCAGAAGATAATACAGCATTTTCTCCTGTTCAGGGAAAATTCCAACAATCGCCTGATCAAATACTCTGTTCTCCATCAGCGACGCCCGCAAGGTACTCGATTTGACCATGGGAATGGAAATTCCTTTTCTGAAATAAAATTGAGAATTTTGGAACCGCGCCTTTTTGTCGGATTTATAAAATGAAACCGTCTCCTGATCCCAGCGAACATACCATTCGTCTTTCCCCTGCAGATATCTGTTCCTGGGCGCGCTCTTAACGTATGGAATATATTTTTTGGAACCGTCCATAATCCCTTCGACAGCCGCGCGGTCGGAAACTTGTTCCATGTCGATTACTTCATAATTTTTTGCCCCTTTTACCGATTTATCCCGAACCCGGATAAACCGGCTGTTGTCTCCGCTATAAAAACCGGTTACGATATGGGCGACTTCGCCAAGAACCGTAGGGATCCGATTCATATCGATAGCGGCGTTGGACAGATCGATCAAAAATCGCGCATTTTTGTTGTGAATGATATCCCTCTGCTTTAATTGAACCCGCGATAGATGAGAGGGAATTTTGCCAGACGCAACAGCGGGCAACTCTTCGGCGGACTGAAGCCCCTTGACTATCTCCACAAAGTTGTCAAGCGCATCCTGCTCCTGTTCTGTTTTTTCAAGCGTGATAATGCAGAGATCAGAATAGCCGAAACTGATTCCAGGAAAGAACTTTGACGGGAAAATAACAACCTGTCTGATTTTTGAATTCAGCAAGAGTGTTCTCCGAATACTTTCATGCATATTGAGATACATAAACGTATCGGGAATAATAAAGCATAATCGCCCGTTTGATTTCAGAACGGACAAACAGCGCAATAAAAACAGCGCATATGTTTCTTTCACATAATAGCCGGGATATTTTTTTTTCAGTATGGCTCGCCTTTCATAGTCCTGCCAGGCGCCATAAGGCGGATTCGCGATTATTTTATCATAATATCCGCCCATCGCATTGTAAAGATCCAATTGTGCGTCAAAAAGGGTATCTGTCTCCCTGATTGTGACAAACCCTTTCAAATCATCAAATTTATGGTGCAGCACCGATATCGTTTCGGGATTTAAGTCTAAAGCGTCGATCTGTACAGATGGATTCCGGCGCAGTATGGATTCGACAAAAACGCCTTCGCCTGCAGACGGCTCTAAAATTCTGTCATTCTCGCTTAACTGAAGCATATCGGTCATATATGTTGTTATAAAATCGGAGTTGGTATAGTAAGCGCAGTACAGATTTTTCATGTGCCGCCTCCTATCTTAAGGGCTGGCTTAAGTATAACCCGCTCACTGTTACCACGTCAAATATTTTATGAGCCCCTCTGCTTTTAGATGCCTGCGCAGTTGATCGTCAATATCGTTTTCCCATACGGCGTTAGAATCTAACCAGCTCCGCAAATGAAATCCTGTGAATTCATATATTTTTGCATAAACGTCTTCGGCGCAGAAAACTTCCCACAATCCCGAATTTTTTAACGTTTGAAGATAATGATTGTTTTCATCTTCGTTTTGTCTTACAAAGAGGATGGTCTTTTCTGTCTGACCCAAGTATCGGTAAATACTCGCGACAAGTAATAAACGATTTGTATTTCCCTTCTCATTGGAACTAAAACCGCTCTTGAAATCACAATTATAGCGTATGCCATTCTGTTCAAAGTGCAAATCCAAACCCAGTTGAATCCCGCCGCTGTCAACCAGATTCCATGGAATATTGTAATGATAAAGCAGCATTCTCTTTGTCTGACTGTCAACAGCCAGCGAATCAATATAGTCGGCGGCAGACTGTTTCATTGTGCGCTGGACGTCATCAAATACAGGCGGTTCTGTTATGGTCAGCGGTTTGACAGAATAATAGAACGCCTCTTTGCAAAAAGGTTCCCACAGTTCGCCGATACGCCGGGCAAACGCCATATACTCATACGGCCAGACCTTATTACGAAATTCGAGCATCACCACATAGGAAGCGTACGTAATGTATAAAACATAATTCAGCACTTCACCATTTCCCAGTTGATTTGCTTCTGCATATTGAAGCATTTGTTCAATGGTCTTATCTTTTTCAATTCTGATGACCGCGTTGATCCGTTTGGCCTGTTCTTTGTAGTCTGCCGACACCCTCTGTATTTCCTGCAAATTCCGGGAAGCAGCGTCCCGAAAGAAGTTGATCAATGCTGTTTTGTCTGCGTACATAGCGGATCCTCCAAGACAGTAAAATATTTATAATGATATCACCGTGTGATGATTTCTGCCAGCGGTCTCAATAAAAACCCTGCTGATCGCTTTTCTATGTCTCTTCTCAGCCCGCTATCTACGACTTCTCTCCACAAACTGTGCCATGGTCATAATAACCGGATTTTCCACCTCCAATGCATGGAAATCCTTGTCACCCGTCACCAGAACATCCACATTCTCCATGATGGCCGTCGCCAGGATCGGTGAATCCTTAGTGTCTCTAATCTGAGGGAACCGGTTCGGATCCATCCTGCCCGGCGTATAGACCATTTCAAACGGCAGTTCTATGAAGAATTGATTCAAAGCCTCCGTTTTGTGCGGGAATTTTCTCTCCGTGACAAGCCGAAGCTCCTCTATCACATAATCGCATATGACGATTCTGTAATCCCCGGACAGCGCCTTCGCAAATTCCCGCGTCACTGCAGAGGGAAAAAATATCATGGATACCAGAATGTTTGTGTCCAACATAATCCGCACTTTAGTATCCCCTCACTTCTTTTTGAATTTCTTTCATATATGCCTGCATTTCTTCTTCCGTCCTGAATCCGGCTTTTTCCGCTTCGCCGGCAAATTGCTCCGCCACGCGGTTAAAGGCGATCATCGCCGAATTCTCCATATAAAAGCGGCCGTTTTCCTCCAGAATCAACACTTTATCTCCCGCCTTCAACTTCAGTTTTTCCCTCACGGAAACCGGTATGGTAATCTGCCCTTTGCTTGATAATTTTGCCACTTCCATTTGATCTGTCTCCTTCCGCTCTCGCTCGTCCGCTTTCTTTACTTTCTTTACATTCTTTATTATATAACACGCTGAAATATTTAGCAACGAGATGTATCCGTAATCTTCGGAAAGTGATGCCAGAAATGGGCCGGACTGTCAAAAGAGCCGCCGGAAAATCCGGCAGCCCTTTTCTTATGATAGTCTGCAATTTTACCCATCTGTCCGAACCGGACGGCCTCTCTCTTCCCAGGATCGAGATTAGCCGAGTAAGGACAGCGCCAGCTGATTGCTCTGGTTTGCCTGGGACAGCATCGACGTGCCCGCCTGCTGTAAGATGTTGTTGTTCGCGTACTTCACCATCTCTGTAGCGATATCCGTATCGCGGATCTGTGCCTCTGCGCTCGTCGTGTTCTCCACGATGTTGTCCAGGTTGTTGATCGTGTGCTCCAGTCTGTTCTGAACGGCGCCGAGATCGGATCTCTGCTTGGCAACTTCGCGCAGCGCATATTTTACCATCGCGTTCAGGCTTGCGAAAGCCCTGGAAGTCGCATAGGTCGAGCTGACGTTTTTGTCGAAGCCGCTGTAGAACATGGAATAAACCGCATTGTGCGTTCCGGTACCCAGCTGCTGGATCGTATTCGTAGCTTTGCCGCCAAGACCGTAATCGGAAGTCTTGTAATTATTGAATACGGCGCTGAACAAACCCTCGACAGACATGTTCTTGATGGAGATGTCAATATGCTGGCCGGACTCTGCGCCTACCTGAAGGCCTTTGTCCTTGAACGTACCGTCCAGAAGGCTCTGCTCGTTGAAAGTCGTCGTGCTCTTTACACGGTCGATCTCGCTCATCAGCTGCTGTACTTCCATCTGGATGTAGGAGCGATCCTCTGTGGTCAGCGTAGCCGTCTCACCCTTGACAGCCAGCTCGTTGATACGCTGTAACATATCATGTACTTCATTCAGCGCACCCTCTGCCGTCTGTACGCAGGAGATACCGTCCTGTGCGTTGGCGGAAGCCTGTGTCAGACCTCTGATCTGCCTTCTCATCTTCTCGGAAATCGCAAGACCCGCAGCGTCGTCAGCCGCGCGGTTGATCTTGTAACCGGAAGACAGCTTCTCGGTGGACTTCGCCTGAGAGCTGGTCGTAAGACCAAGCATTCTGTTGGAGTTCATTGCTGTGATGTTGTGTTGTACTACCATAATATTACCTCCTTGTGGTTGCTGCCCCGCACATCCTTTTGCGGGGAAATTTTGTATTTAGTTGTTTTATGCAATCAACCGAAAAGCCTAGGATTTTTCGGTAATTACCATAAATCTGATATTGCGGCGTGCCGCTGCCGCTCAACTGTCTATTCTGTCCTGGCCCCGACCCGTATGTCCTTGACGACAATGTTTTTCTTCCTGCGGTACTTCTCCGGCGTCTCCGGCTCCGCGTAGTATTTCGGGAGACTCGCCCTCGCCTCGGGATCCTCGGTGTGTTTCTCGATGTATCTGCCCCGCGCGATGTTGACGCTCTTAGGCGCGTCCACCATAATGCGGAGATGTTTGCCCGTGCCGCCCAGGAATGCGACCTTGATGTCGTCCCCGAGCTGCAGATATTCTTCCGTTGCCAGTGTCAGTCTCAACATATCCGTTACCTCCCTGTATTCTGTGGCGTCCCTGCCGCCGATGTTCTCGCGTTTTCCTGTTTCCAAATGCTACAATTTGTTATAATTTGTTGTGAAAAACGCCACAGTGCGATCCGGCCCGAAGGGCTTTTTGTACAATAGAAAATGACGAAGGAATTTCCTATTGTATAAAAAAAGAGCCGCCGGAAAATCCGGCAGCCCTTTTCTTATGATAGTCTGCAATTTTACCCATCCGTCCGAACCGGACGGCCTCTCTCTACCCAGGATCGAGATTAGCCGAGTAAGGACAGCGCCAGCTGATTGCTCTGGTTCGCCTGGGACAGCATCGACGTGCCCGCCTGCTGTAAGATGTTGTTGTTCGCGTACTTCACCATCTCCGTGGCGATATCCGTGTCGCGGATCTGCGCCTCTGCGCTCGTCGTGTTCTCCACGATGTTGTCCAGGTTGTTGATCGTGTGCTCCAGTCTGTTCTGAACGGCGCCGAGATCATTTCTCTGCTTGGATACTTCCTGCAGCGCATACTTGACAACCGCGTTCAGGCTTGCAAAGTCCTTGCTCTCCGCGTAGGTGCTTGACATATCTTTATTAAAGCTGGTGTAGAACTTATCAAGCACCGCATCGGTGATAGTATCCGAGATGGTAACCGTCTTGTGAGTGCCGTCGCTATCCTTGCAGCCATAGCTCTTGTCATTATAGTTCGTCGCCACGCTGCTAAACAGTGCGTTTACGGACATCTCCCTGATGGAGATGGTGATATGCTGCCCTGCCTCTGCGCCGACCTGAATGGCCTTCGCCGCGAACTCTCCTGTCAGAAGGTTCTGTTCGTTGAAGGTCGTCGTGCTCTGTACACGGTCGATCTCGCTCATCAGCTGCTGTACTTCCATCATGACGTAGGAACGATCCGCGGAAGTCATGGAAGGCTCCGTCTCACCCTTGACTGCCAGCTCGTTGATGCGCTGTAACATATCATGTACTTCATTCAGCGCGCCCTCTGCCGTCTGTACGCAGGAGATACCGTCCTGTGCGTTTGCGGAAGCCTGTGTCAGACCTCTGATCTGGCGTCTCATCTTCTCGGAGATCGCAAGACCCGCGGCGTCGTTAGCAGCGCGGTTGATCTTGTAACCGGAAGAGAGCTTCTCAGTCGCCTTCGCCTGGGAGTTGGTCGTAAGACCGAGCATTCTGTTGGAGTTCATTGCTGTGATGTTGTGTTGTACTACCATAATATTACCTCCTTGTGGTTGCTGCCCCGCAAATCCTTTTGCGGGAAAATTTTTTATTTAGTTGTCTTCGGACGAATTTATTCGTCCACGAATTTATTCGTCCACGAACTTGTTCGTCCGTTTATAATAAACCGGAAGCCTAGGATTCTCCGGCTATTATCATAAGGATGGCTGCGCGTTCCGTTTCCTGCGGTACTTCTCCGGCGTCTCCGGCTCCGCGTAGTACCTCGGGAGATTCGCGCGCTCTTCTGGGTCTGTCGTCTTCTTCTCGATGTACTTGCCCCGCGCGATGTTGACGCTCTTAGGCGCGTCCACCATAATGCGGAGATGCCTGCCCGTGCCGCCCAGGAACGCGACCTTGATGTCGTCTCCGAGCTGCAGGTATTCTTCCGTTGCCAGTGTCAGTCTCAACATACCGTTACCTCCCTGTATCCCATGGCGTCCCTGCCGCCGATGTTTCTTCACATTCCGATGTGGCACATTCTGATGTGTCACTTTTTGTTATAGAATGTTGTATCGAGGGAAATACTTTGCATACACAGGAGGGTCATATGAGTACAACGGAACCGATTAAAAACAAACAGGATCTGCTGAAATTCAAATCGTATTATGAGAGGGTCCACCCGGACAGCCGCAACGCGCTCCTTCTGACGATCGGTCTGAACACGGCGCTTCGCATAGGCGATATCCTGGCGCTTCGCTGGAAGGACGTATATAATTTTGAAAAAAAGCGCGTGCGCAGCCATATCCGCGTGCGGGAGCAGAAGACCGGCAAGCTCAATATTGTGGCGATCAATCCCACCGTGAGTAAAAAACTGCTGCTCTTTCGCGAGGAAAACGACGGTGTGACGGAGGACGACTATCTCTTTCAGAGCAAGAAATGGAAGGGAGAACCGCTGAGCCGCTACCAGGCGTTCCGCATTACAAGGGAGGCCGCGGCCTACGCCGGGCTTGAGGAACATGTGAGCTGTCATTCCCTGCGCAAGACGTTCGGCTACCACGCGTGGAAGCAGGGCGTGCCGCCCGTCATGCTGATGAAGATATTCAACCATTCCTCCTACCAGGTCACGGTAAGATATCTGTGTATCGAGCAGGACGAGAAGGACGAAATCTTCCGGAACATTGCTCTCTGAAAAGCCGGGAAAGGGAATTAGCGAAAAAATAAAAAAATTTCAAAATAGCTCTAAAGTATTTCCGACTGTATCCGATATATGTTGTGAAAGCAAAAAACAAATGCAACATTCTATAACAAAATGTTGCATTTGTTTTTTGCTTTTTCTCTGCAGACGGTCATCTGAGCATAGAAAAACAGGGCGCGCAGAAATTCTGTGCGCCCTGTCGCCGGAACCGTTTTCCAGTCAGATTGCTCTGCCGATCACAGCTTGACGTCCACGGTCTGGTAACCGCGGCTGAAAGACACGCCGAGCATCGCCGTGTCGAAAGTATTTTGCGGCTGTTCACCCGTCTCTTCCACGTTTTCCGAAACCACGGCTGCCGCCTGTGACCCGTTGTCCGTGCCATCGGTTTTCTCGCCTTCCTGCGCGGCGCCGGTCCTGCCGTCTTTGCTCTTTTCGGCCTTATCGCCGCTCTTTTCGGAAGTATCCTCGCGGCTGTTCTCCGCTTCGCCCGCTTTCTTCGCCTCCTCGGCTGCCTGGGCCAGCGAACCCATCTGCGCGGACGCAGCCTCAGCCGCCTTCGCCTGCGCTTCGGCGAGCTGTTCTTTCTTGGATGCCACCGCAGAAGCGCCGCCGGACATGCTGTCCATACTAATCTCGGCCTCCAGCACGCCCGCTCTCCCTTCCATCTTCTGTGCGGTGCTGCCGTGCACATCGGCCTGCTTCAGGGAGGCGTCCGCCGAGATCAGCGCCTCCATACTGCCCGCGGACATCCCCGCGCTCTGCCTGCCGTCCTTCTTCGCCTGGGGCTTTGCGCCCAGCATCTCATCCAGAGAGCCGCCTTTCTTCTGCTGTTTCTTCACGGCCTCCTCATGCTTCACCTCGATCTGCCGCTGCCTGAGCTGCGCCTCCAGATCGCTGATCTGTTTTTGGAGATCCTGTCTTTTTCTGGACTTGAGCTCTGCCGGCATCTCGCTGTTGGATCCGAGTTCTTTCAACTGTTTCTGCAGATTCTGTATCTGATTCTGCAGATCCTTCACCTGGGGATCCGCCGATCCGCCGGCCTCCATGCCGAGCGCCGCCGCCGATATGTTGATCCCGTTTGCGCCGTTTACTCTCATATCTTCCTCCTGTCTGGAGCGTTTGCGTTCCGCGTCCGCGTCCCTGCTCCGCGTCCCTTATCGTTCTGTCTTCTATTTCGGCTCGTCCGCAGCGCCTCTTTAGCGGATTGTCGCCAAGGGGCGTTTATCGGTTGTGAACGGCCCGCTCCCGCTCTGCGGCGTCTTTCTCCGGCAGCTGCAGCATGACCCGCAGCACGAAACACTCTCTGCCGCCGTACCTCTCTTTTCCAACCTCCAGATCGCCCAGATATCTGCGCGCTACGCGCCGGATGCCGGGGAGCCCGAACCCATGGCCCTCCCCCTCCTTCGTGCTGACGGGCAGGCCGCCCGCCGCCTCTGTGACAAGCTCCCCGTCATAGTCGTTCGCCGCCTCTATGATGAACAGATTCCTGACCAGCCGGGAGACAAGCGACACGCGCGCCGGACGCGCCTCGATGGCGTTGGCCAGCGCATTGTGCAGAATGATGCTGAGATCGAAAGCGTCGATATTCCCGCCCTGCGGATAGTGAAAATCACAGTCAAAGACGATGCCCTTTTCCTCCATCTCCCGCTTCCTGTCGGACAGAATCACGTCCGTGACGGGATTGCCGCTCGCCACCTCGCCGGTGGTCTCCCGTATCTGTCCGCCAAGCTTCTCCGCATACTGCGCCGCGGCCTCATATTCCCCCTTGTCGTAGAGTTCCCTAAGCGTCGTCAGGTGGTTCCCCATATCGTGCCGGAGTCCCCGCATATCCCGATAGAGCCGTTCCACCTGGGCGATATGGCTCTGCATATCCGTCATCTGCCTGCCCAGAAGTTCCCGCTGTCTCTCCTCCTGCTGGCCGTCTCTCCAGCGCCGGAACAGGTAGACGCTGAGAAAGAGCACGGCGCAGCCAAGAAACGTCAGGCCGATATGGTACACCTCGTACCAGTCATACTTATCGTAGCCGTCCAATACCGTCATCCAGGGTTCCTCCCGGTAAGCGTCCACATAGCGCGCTCCTCCCTGCACCGCGATGCACAGCACAAGCGGCGCGGCTAACAGCGCAAGTTCAAACGCGCCGATCCGCTCCCGTCTGCGCCCATAGAGCCGCTGCATAAGCCTGACGCCGCCGTACAGAAGCCCGGCGAACAATGCCGCTTCGAGAACCCGTTCCATGACGAAAGCCCTGAACCACTGCCGCTCGGTGACCAGAAGCGCCAGATCGTGTCTCTGTCCCCAGTCATGGACCGCGCCCTGCACGACCAGAACAATAAACGCCACGTCAGTGACCACCCTGGACGCCTGCGTCTTCAGACAGTAGTGCACGGCAACGGCAAAGAGTTTCTGTCCCGTATACTGCCTCTCCCCGAGTCCCACGGCGGCAAACGCCGCCAGACTCCCCAACAGGTAAGCGCCCGACACGCTGTACGGAATGAAAAGCAGAAAGAGCAGCGTGCCCGCATAGACGGCCCCCGTGCGCAGCGCCGCTCTGCCGTCCCTGAGAAAAGGCCACAGCCAGACGATGAGACAGGCGGCTGAGATCGCGATCGTGCAGCAGCGGTCGCATCGGTTGACAACCGCATACCACTGTTCTATCCCGTCCACTCAACCGCCCCTTCCTTCATTGATATAGTGCATATAGCTCCGCACGAAACCGGGGAACTGCTTCTTCGCGACCGGCACGCGCAGCCCCCGCTCCAGCCAGACGGTTGTGGCCGTGTATTTCTCCACATACCGCAGATTGACCAGATAGGCGCGGTGCGTCCTGTAAAAGTCGTCTCCCGCCTTTTCCGACAGTTCTGTCAGTCTCCCGTAATATTCGATGTCTCCGCGCTTCGTGTGGAGTATGACCTTGCGGTTGAATACTTCCGCGTAGAAGATCTCGTCCGGCGCGACCTTCACGGAGACGCCGCCCCGCTTGACGAGAAGCGCCGGCGGCTCCGTCCCGCCCGCCCTGTCCGCGCGCGCTCCGCCGGCTGCAGACTGCTCTCCGAAAGCGTTCCGCCCCGTCCCGCGCTCCTCCCACAGGGCAAGCGCCCTGATCAGGACCTCCCGCAGCCTGTCGTCCGCAAAAGGCTTCACCAGATAGTGAAAGGCGCCCACGTCAAAGGCGTCATAGACATACTCCGGCAGCGCCGTCACAAAGATCAGAATCATGTCCGGGCACCGTTCCCGCAGCTCTCCGGCGATATCCATGCCGTCCCGCGCGGGCATGCGGATATCGAGGAAGAGAATGTCCGGCGCTGGCTCCTCCCGCAGGACCTCTTCTCCCGCGCTCACACAGACGATCTGACACGCCGTCTGTCTCTCCCCGCAGACCGCCGCCGTCTTCTGCCGCAGGATTTCCTGCATGTTCCTGTCGTCGTCGCAGATTACAATTTTTACGCTTCGCATGGCTGTTTCCTCATTAATGGCGCAAGAAAAACAAATGGCGCTTCGCGCCGCTTGTTTTTCTTTTGCGCCTATTATAATTACATCTTACCACACGGAGAGCGGTTTCTCTTCTGTTCTTTGTGGAAATGTTGCGAATGACCTTTTTTCGGTCGTGAACGGTGTCCTGCGCGTCTTACGCCGCAGCGCAATGCCGGTCACACCCTGCCGACACACAGGCCGCTCCACTGGCAGCCGCCGCAGATCTCTTCCCTCCGGCCCGCTGTCAGGATGCGCTCGCCGACCAGCGCCTCGAAATCCTCCCAGCGGATACGCGCCCCGCGTTCAAGCCCGCAGAGTGCGAGCACCTGTGTGTCATAGCGTTCTGTTTTCTCCGGCGAGGCGCACACCCCGTCCAGGTTATTCGGACAGCGGGCGCACACGTCGTCCGTCTCCGCAAGGAGCACCACTTCCGGATTCTGTTCCAGCTTCCGCTTCATCCGCCGCATATTTTCAATGAACTCCCCGCTGTATCCTTTTCCCTGAAAAAAGAAAAAGCACATCCCATGATGCGCTCTGATCCTGTATGGCATATTCGATCCTCCTTGGCGCGGGTCGCCATAAAAGCGCCCGTCCTGCCGCCCTCTTCTACGCCTCGCGCAGCAATCCCGCCAGCGGCTTTTTCAGCGCCCTGCTGACCGCAAGGGCCAGCGCAATCTTCACCAGATCCGGGATGACAAAAGGCAGCACGCACCAGCCAAGCACCGTCGACAGGCCGACCGCTCCCGCCTCTCTCATATATACCAGCATAAACCAGGCCGTACCGAACGCGTAGCACACGATCAGTCCTGCGGCCATGGACGCCGCCTGCACCCACATCCCGCGTCCGAACAGTCTCTCCGCCAGCCACATGACGAGGGCAGAGAAGATGAACCCGATGATGTAGCCGCCCGTATTGTTCAGGATAATGCCGACGCCGCCCGTAAATCCCGCAAACACGGGGACGCCGACGGCTCCCAGCAGCACATAGACGACCACCGCCAGCGTGCCCCGCCTGCCGCCGAGCAGGGCTGCCGCCAGAAATACCGCAAACGTCTGCAGCGTGAACGGGATCGCCGTGGGAATGGAGATCCAGGAGCAGACGGCGATCAACACCGCAAAGAGCGCGATATAAGCCATGTCAAAAGTTTTGCTGTTCTGTAGATTCTTCATGAAAACAGCATAACACTGCGGCCGTTAATTGTCAACTAATTTTCTGTTTTAGTTGACAATTAATCTCCGGTATCTGTCAATGCAGGCCATGATCTCCTGTTTCCGCGGTCTGGCGAGCTGCGCGGAGACATCGCCATGCTCGAACAGGCTCTCCAGCCCTTTCCCGTCGAGCAGTTCCTCCAGCAGATCCCCGATCCGTCTGAGATCCTGTTTTCCGTCCAGCAGTTTGAGCTGCGCATATTTCAAAAGCCAAGCTAACGCCGCCGTCTGTTCCTGATCCTTGAGCTGTTCCAGATAGCGCAGCTCTACGCTCTCCTTGTTCAGCGACAGCTCGCTCGTCCCCGAAGCGCGCACCTTGATGCGGTCGTCTCTTCTGAGCGCCATATCCGGCGACGGACATCTCTTCCTGTTATACGCCGGAAAGCGTTCCGGCTCACTCTTTTCTGCCCGCTCCGCCCCGGCGCCGCATCCCGCCTCCGCCGCCGCGCGCTTCGCGCGCTCCGTGATGTCGATGGGAACATATTCTTTCATCTGGATGATCGTGTCCGCCACGTCGAAAAACGCGCCGGAGCTGCCCGCCACGATGACCGAGGAGACGCCCAGCTCCTCATACATGCCGCGCACCCGGTCGATAAAAGGCGTGATCGGCTCCTCGCCCGCCGCGATCACCTCCGCCATCAGCCTGTCCCGCACCATAAAATTCGTCGCGGAAGTGTCCTCATCAATCAGAATCAGACTGCTGCCGCTCTCCAGCGCCTCCATCAGATTGGCCGCCTGCGAGGTGCTGCCGCTGGCGTCCTCCGTGGAAAAGTGTACGGTATCTTTCTTATTGGGCAGATTTTTGATAAAAGGCGAAATGTCCACGCCCGTAATGCTCCTGCCATCCTCCGCGCGCAGCTTGAACGCCGACCGCTCCGTGATGACGTACTCCCTGCCGTCGCCGCCGATATGGTCGTACACCCCGTTCTGCAGCGCCTGCAGAATCGTGGACTTGCCGTGATAGCCCCCGCCCACAAAGAGCGTGATGCCCTTGGGGACGCCCATGCCCTGAATCTCTCCCCTATGAGGAGTCTTTATCGTCACGCGCAAACTCTCCGGCGACCGGAAAGTTATCGCGCCCTTCATCGGTTTCTCCGAGACGCCGCTCTCCCTCGGCAGCACGGAACCGTCCGCGATAAAGGCGCACAGCCCGCGCTCGTCGAGACACGCCCGGATCGCCTGCTGATCCTCGCACAGCCAGATCGCTCTCTTCAGTTTCTCCCCGTCAATGTTGGCATAATAGAGACTCTTCCGCACACAGTCGGGAAGAATCCCGAAAAGCATTTTTTCCAGCTCCCCGGCGTTGATGGTCCGGCCATTGGCCGGAAAGCCCGCCTCAAACCGCAGCGTCACGCTGCCGTCCTGCACCCGCATGGCAGTACGCTCCAGCACCTGCTGCCCGCACCGCGACACGGACAATAACCCGCTCTTGCCCGAGCCCCTGGCCTGAAAACTGCCGCCCGCCACCTCTCTGGCAAACAGCCTGGTGAGATGATCCTGCAGCCTGATGCGCTTTGCCGGCGTGTCATAGTATGCCGCCGGAAAGCCCGCTTTCTCCTTCGGCACCCGCACGGAGAGCCGGGACGGAGCGGCAAAAGGATCCCCCTGCACATGATCGATGGAGAGCACATAGTCTCCAAACTGGTACTGCCCCTTCAACTCCTTGTATGCGGGATATCCCCTGTGATCGATACTTCTCAGTTTTGTCCTGAGTTCCGTCGCTGTGTTCATGCTCTTCTTCCTCCGCTTTTTACATATCTGTAACTCCATCTATCTTATCACAGATCGATCTTTTCCACAATTCATAACGCAGAATGCGCGGTTTATGACCTCCCTCTCAAGAAAGGCCGCCGATCGTCCGAAAAAGAGATTGACGGCGAAACGCAAAACCGAATTCGCCGTCCGGAAAGGAGCTGACAGCATGTACTTATCTTCCTCAGCCGCCGCAGGGTGCGGCTATGCGGACCGGATCTATACAACCGAACGCGCCGCGTCTTCAGAGCGCTCTTCCAACGTCTCCTTCGGAGGCGGCCTGCGCGCCGCCAGGAGCGTCGTGGATGATTTCAAAACCCGCAATCCAGACCGCGCCCGCCATGTAGACCAACAGGTGCGCGCCGGCATGAATTATATCGAAAAAAACGGTCTCAGCGCCGATATGACCGCCGCTATGACGATGGACGAATATCAGGCTTACATCTATGCCCTGACCGACTCGATCCCCTACGACTTCACCCGTCAGAATGACACAACTGTCATTTCTATCTCAGAGCAGGGCTGGGAACAGATGCGGAAGGATCCGAAATACGAGGCGTGGGTCATCGGCTATCTGACAGAGGACCGCTCTATCCGCAATCCCTTCTACAGCTGGGGCGACGACGGCGGCAGCGTCATCTCCGAACACTTCGGCGCTTCCATCGAAGAGCACCACGGTACAGGCTTTCACAAACCGACCGCGCCCAAAGACGACCAGGACGACGACCGGGAGGATTGGTGGATCAAACGCCACAAACGAATCAAAAAACTCATCCGGGAACAGACCGAGAAAAAAATGCGACAGGACGCCGCCGCGCGAACGCGTTTTCAGAAAGAATATGCGCTGCGCCGGTACGAGGAGGCGCAGGGCGGCATATCGGCAGACCGCCGTCCGAACCCAGACCCCGGCTCTGCCGGAATCGCGGCGGCGGTTATGACAGAAGACGTTGCGGCGGCGGAAACCGGCGCAATGACACAATAGGAAGAGCCGCTCGCTGCACAGCGAGCGGCTCGTATTATTTGATCGCCGTGATACTGAGCGCATGCATGTATGCGTCATCGCCGCGCGCACAGCTCACGCTGACCTTCTGGCCCTGCACCAGTATCTTGAAGCCCTTCGCACTGCCAAGCGCGTCCAGCTTCAGTTCCATATCGCCGTACTGCGTATGCATGTACAGCGTATTCTCCGTAGATTTGCTGCTCACCGTGCCGGTCACCGTCGAGGGCGTGGAAGTGTCGATGCTTACCGGGATCGTGCTCATCTTGGAACCGGTAATATTCGCGGCATGCATGTATGCGTCGTCGCCGCGATAGACAGACACGGAAAGCGTTCTGCCCTCCATCGCCATCATACCGTTGCGGGAATCCGTCTCACCGTCCAGCCGGATCTCCATCTCGCCGTTATTCGTCGAAAGACATAACAGACTGGCCGTCGTATTCTTCGTGACCGTCCCCGAAATCCATGTGGTGGACTGCGAAACCGTTCCGTCCGGAGACGGCGTCATATCGGACGCAATCACCGGCGCCCCATCGGAAGAACCGGACGCCGAAGACGAACCCGAGGCCGCCGCGTCGGAGATACTGATCGCATGCATGTATGCGTCGCTGCCGCGCGCACAGGTGACGTTATACGTTTTGTCCGTGACTAACACCTTGCAGCCGCTCATGTCTGTCGTGCTGTCCAGCTTCAGTTCCATCTCGCCGTATTTCGTGTCGAGATACAGGATATCGCCCGTGCTCTTCGACTTGATTGTTCCCGTCACTACGGCTGAACTGGAAGAATCAACCGAGACGGTCGCCGCCTTTCCCTCATTCGTAATCTTGACCGCGTGGAGATAACCGTCGGATCCATGCGATACCGAGACGCTGATCTTTCTGTCCGGCAGAAGCAGCTTACAGCCGCTCGTATCCGTACCGCCGTCCAGCTTGATTTCCATATTGCCGTCCGATGTGGCAAGAAGCAGCAGATCGGAAGTCGTCCCCTTGCGGACTGTTCCGCTCACCGTTGCGATCACCTCGCTCGCCTCCGCTGTCAGCATGTTCGCCGGAACCATCGACACGCCAACCGCCAGGCAGAGCGCCAGACATGTGTTCATGATTCGTTTTTTCATAATGCACCTCCATCATACCGTAAAGTATATCCTGAAATCATAAGGTTCCATAATTATCCACTTTATGTAAACTCAGTATACAACATGTATGCGGAAAATGCAACTGTTATTCTATATTTTGTTTTTTTATTCTTTCCTCCTGCCTGAATGTCCCGCCCATGGCCGCCTCAAAACCGCCCATCTTCATTTCCGCAATTTCCTCTTTATATGGAGGAATTGTTTTTTTACCGGACGCTCCTTCGCTAAGCCATGGTGTTTCCAGAATTTTAGGAACATCCGTAAACCGTTCGTCGTGAACGATCCTTTTTAAAATGTCCATGCCGATATATCCCCTGCCGATATTGGCATGACGGTCCTTGTGCGATCCGCGTGGATTCAGGCTGTCATTGACATGTATGACCGCAATCCGGTCAATGCCGATCAGACGGTCAAATTCCTGCCAAACTCCTTCGTAATCACCAACCAGATCGTACCCGGCGTCGTGCACATGACAGGTATCAAAACAAATTCTCAATCTGTTCTTTTTGTCCACACCGTCGCAGATCATTTTCAGTTCTTCAAACGACGCTCCGATTTCACTTCCCTTTCCCGCCATCGTTTCCAACGCAATATAAACATCGTCTTCATTGTCATTCAGCACAAGATTGAGCCCTTTGACTGCCTGCGCTATGCCGGTTTCTACTCCCTCCCCCAAATGAGAGCCGGGATGCAGTACCAATATTCTGCCGCGCATGGCCGCCGTCCTTTTGATCTCCTTACGCAGGAAAGATGTCCCCAATTCAAAAATTTCCGGCTTGATTGTATTGGCCAGGTTAATGATATAGGGCGCATGGACGATAATTTCCTCAATCCCGGCTTTCTTCGCATATTCCCATCCCGCAGTGATATTTAACTCTTCAATGTCTTTTCTTCTGGTGTTCTGCGGCGCCCCCGTATACAGCATCAAAACATTGGCGCCATAAGATTCCGCTTCCTTTACCGACGCCAAAAACATTTCTTTTCCTGCCATTTTGACATGTGAACCGATTTTTATTTTTGACATTGGGGACTCCTTCTTATCGTGGTAATTTGCGCTGGTCGGTTCAAGTTCCTGCCCTTAATACATCATCGCTATTCTCCAAGTATTCAATTATTATATCATCAAACCATTGAATTTTCTATCGTTTTCATATTTAGTCAAAAATGTAGTCTGATTATATAAATGTAAAAGCGATGGATATTCAGACATTCATTACAATTACGATCTTTCAACATACACCCACCTATAGATTTAAAAACGTAAGTTTATGTTAGGCATAGAATTCGGATGGCTCAATATATCGAAGGCATTCGCCAAATTGACAAGCAAGCTTATCAGCTTGGCTCATTTCATTGCCCGCATAATTCAAAACGGACTTGACAACCTTGCCAAGTCCTTATTTCATGCCTTTTTTCTGATGAATTTGTGAGAATGCAGGGAAAGCTAATGGCATGCGGCTGTCATTGAGCCAAGCGTCCACGCCCGGCTGCATGAGCAATTCTTTGAACGTAATTTATATACGCAACCAAACGCTTTCTTACAGAATCATTCATCCCTCCCCAATCCATCCTATCCTCTGTATACCCTTTTAAAACAATGAGTTCCTCCATATGAACATGCAAAAGCCGACTTAAAGCACATAAATGTTCTACCGATGGCAGAATCTTCCCTTTAAACCATCTGTATATTGGCTGGGGACACGACAAACAAAGATAGTTTTGAACATACTTCACATCATATCCGGCTCTTCTTAACATCATTTTCAGTTTTAATCCTGTTCTTTCCTGATCAATCGACTGATACATGATAACACTTCTCCTCAAATTGGCGTTCAATCAATCCATAAAACATAGATTTGTTTTATCATAACACGTTTTCTGAATTTACTCAATGCCCTCTAATCTATGCTTTGGTCAAATTTTATGCCTAATAGAAGTTCTAGCTTTTTCGCACATACAGACCGTCTCCTACTTTTTTGTATTTGTGCCCTTCTTCCTTTTCAAAGAACTCCCAGCGCTTTTCTGCAATCCTATTTTTATTCTTTTCCAATTGTTTTGCTATCTCTTTCACAAATACAGCATCCTCCATTGCCGTCACATATCGTTCTACTCCTATAAGCTGATGATACATATGGAGACAGTTTTTTTGTGTATGTAGGGAAGCAATATCCGACAATTCATCTAAAAGATTTTTCAATTCGCCCTTATCCTTTCCTCTTTCCCGTGCCATGCGAAACGCTTCACGCGCCAATAGCTCCTCTTCCAACTCCTCCTGCATATTGATCCAGTTATCGCTGTCTATCCGATCAATTATGCTTTCTTTTTCCGAAATGTCCGCATTTCTTTTTCTTAGATATTCCACGATATCCTGTAATGCCTCGTCCGACATCAGTTTCTGATTGGCATTTACAAAATTTCTGCATGTAGACGGCATATAGGTGTGACGCCCATATGAGTAATCAATCATATAGTTGCAAACTTTATAAAACAGGGGAACACATTTCTTTTTCAACGGTAACGTTTCGTCTTGTTTCACTGCTTTTCTTTCAGCATCTTCCGCCAAACCATTATGCACAACCCACTGATAAAAAGTATCTCTGTCAAAATTCTTTGTCTCACCCCAAAAGGAATTAATAATGCCTATGTCTTCGGCTACACTATTCACAACATAACGATTGTCCCGATATCCGGAATTCTCTCTTTCTTTACTTACAGCCTTACGAAACAATACTTTGATCAGAGACTCATATCGCTCTGTCTGATTCACCGGTACAGGATCCTCATGCCCTCCAAAAGGATATTCCTTCACCAGATCCCGCAAAGAACAAATAATCGTTCTCTGACTAAACCACTTTAAATATTCCTCACACACCTGAATGATATCATTCAATATTTCTTCCTCATAGCTATCCATATACAGACGTGTCATACAATTAAATCCAAGTCCAAAATCTTCCGCTTCCTTTATTCTCAACATAATCTCACCCCATCCCCGTTATTCTCATAAAACGCCGTGCAGATGCACTCATATCCGCATCGCAGAGTCGTCTGCTGCTGCGTTCTAGTTTCCATGCTTAATACAAACATACCTGATGTTGTTTATTTTGTCATTGGACGAATAATCCAATAGGCTTATTGTTTCCAGACGTGAAAAAACCGCAATCCTCCAATTTTCTAAAATATTCCTTTCCGTTCGTCGCCAATACCGTGCTACCCTGCAACTTTCCAATTGGAATATTATGTATTTCTTTAACCCCTATCTTTCGCATAATACCCTGAATACTTTCCTGCATAATTGTTCCTCCAAGAGCAAAAAAGTCGCCCCGCAATGCGGAGTGACTCTTTTTGCTAAAACATTTCTATTGCACTTTGACAATCAGATTGCTCAATGATGCTGGCCACACGACCAGATCCTACGATACGTCCACCCTCACGTTGCTACGGCGGGATATGGTATGCCGCAAGCCCTGATAAAATGGGAACTTTTTTATTTATATCATCAACAATATCCGTGTATTTTTGTGGTTTTGGGAAATTTTAGAAGCATTTTAGAAGCACGATACTCCATTCTTGTCTTCTGATGTTATGCCATAGCTCAACAACACTCATATTTTGATTTGTTTCAGAAACCTCGTACACTTTTCGCTTATCAGCTTAGTAACAAGCTTAGTAACTCCACTTACCAAGCTTGTTACTAAGCTTGGTATTAGACCGATTTTAAGTAAAGCTTTTATCCATGATTCTTTAACTCCAACAACATTTCAAACTCTGATGCCTTATGCCATGTACCAAGCTGCACAGCGTTCAATATACTATATTAACACTTTATATACTGCATTATTCGTGCTTCCACTTACTTCCACATATCCCGTCTTTACAAGCATAGATAAATACCTGTATACAGTTGATTTAGATTTTCCAATCACCATTTCTGCCGCCTGTGGCGTAATTTCTCCATTTTTCTCCAAATATTCAATAATGGGCAAAACTTTATTATAATTTTTTTGCGGTAAAACTTCAGTCAAAACTTCGGTCAAACTTCGGTCATTTTTTTGACCGAAGTTTTTATTTTCAACTTCAAACCCTTCATGCTGCCTTATCGTCGTAATCATATAGGTTCTGTCTGCATCCGTCTCAAATTCCGGCAATGGTGAACCATTTTTCCGCAGCTCCCGCAGGATCTTTGTTATTCCTGTAGATTTCTTCTCAGACAAATCTATTTCTTTAAAGAATTCTCCGATTTTAGGGTTTCTGTATCTTCTTGCCCTGATTTTTCCGGCCGCGAATTTTTCCATATCAATGTAGCGATCCGGTCCCGGAAAATTTATGATCTGTATCTGATCCAAATAAATACGGATTTCTACCGGCACATCTTCTCTATAATTTTTATGCAAAACAGCATTTACCACTGCTTCTTCCAATGCATTATAAGGATAATTGAAAAAACGTTCCGCCTCCGCTTTTCCATCCACTTTTACCACTTTTTCTTCAATGACTGTTGTTTTAATATAATCTAACGCATCCCTGACTTGCTTCCAGATCGGACCATAAAAAGTTTTTTCAGTAAAGTCTGACGCTTCTGCCTCCTTATCGTGAAAGCGCACTAATTCAATCTTACTCCCCGGGATCAGTTTGTCCGGTCTTTCTCCAAACATCAGAAGACCTATGTTTTTGATAACAATTCCCTCATCCTTTTCTTCCGCTACTTCTTCCGATATCAGCAAGTCCTCTAAAGAGCGAATATTCAGTTCTTCTATCAGCGAACTATTGCTTTCCCGGATAAAATCTTCCACATATCCTCTGCGTATATATTCCATAGACGCCTTGTTGTTGATACGATCTACAAACGGTATCGCAGCAAATTTTTCAAAAAGCTCCGCTAGTTCACTTTGCTTTGCCTCTGTTGTAAGTGACGCTGGACGGATCCAGTATTTCATGGTGCGATCCTGCTCTTTTCCCGCTTCCTTTTTAGAATAAACATCCATCGGAGCCTGATACGGTCCGGCATCGCCGGCAGCACATTTCAGGTACACCAAATGAACTCCCTTATATTCCACTATATCAATTTTAGGAATATAACGGGGCTCTATTTTGTTGCAATATTGAAAAATCTTCAGTTGAATGTCATCAAGCAGCTCCTCCGGCAAACCGACAGGCGGCAATACGGGAAGTCCTTTTTCCGTCTGCACACCCAAAACCAGATAGCCACCGTCCACACCGGCAATATCATTGGCATAAGCGCACACTGTATGCACCACTTCCGACGGATTAAAACCAGCTTTATACTCTATTCGGTTTTGCTCTACCTTACGCCCTTCGAGGAGGGTTTCAATTTTTATTGGGATCATGGTATATCTCCATCTTTTAAAATTCTGTATCCAAAGCATAACTCAAAAGCTGTCTCGGCTCCACCTTAAATTTTCTTGCAAACGCCATATATCTCTCGTCCAATTTATCCTTAAGATATTCAACTAGTAATCCTTATAATAATACCACCTTGTCACCGAGCGGCTACCCACGTATTCTATATACCCTATTTCTATTCGCACCGATTG
>CANQTL010000013.1 GCA_947626775.1 uncultured Lachnospiraceae bacterium
ACTACGGAAACTCAAGCAAGAAATACTTGGATTTTTCGCCTGTTTGTGCTATTATATAAATAATATTGCAAAAAATTAGAGTTCGAGAGAGTGAAGCGATAAAGGCTGCTATAACAAAATTCAGAGGTTACAGTTAAAACAGCAGCGGGGAAATGGCACGCTGACGCTGAAAAAAGGTGAAAAGTGATATGAATAACGATTATGTGGTAAAAAAAGTATATCAATCATTTTTATTGGTATCAATTCTGACGGCATTGGCTGTCACGGCAGGTATGCTCATTGACAATATTGTTGTCGGTCACTTTCTCGGAACAAACGCTCTTGCTGCGATGGGAATAGTCGGACCGATAAGCTCAATATTTTCAATGGTCGGAACCATATCTTCCACCGGAGGAACCGCTCGGGCGGCCCAGGCAGTCGGCGGCGGTGATACGGATCGCCTGAACCGTATTTTTTCCGCAGGAATAACATATACGTTAATTGTGGGCGGAACACTAACGGTCATCGGCGTAATGTTTGCACCGCAGATTGCAGTTGCACTCGGGGCGCGAGACGAGCTTGTCGAACCGGCGGTCGATTATTTGCGCGGATATTTTCTTGGCGCTGTTCCAACAATCATGCTGCCGACACTGACAGGATTTGTAAAAATAGACGGTTCAGCAAAAATGCCGCTGATCTCCATGGGAGTTATGTCCGCGATGGATATTATTCTGGATCTGATGATGGCATTGGTTTTTCACCAGGGAATGTTTGGCATGGCCCTTGCCACAACGATCAGCTATTTTCTGGCCGTAGCGATAGCACTGACTCATTTTATGAAAAAAAACCGCGCTCTGCACTTTACCTTACCGAAGAGAATCATAACCGAATTAAAAGCAATAACCGCCTCGGGAGCGCCAACTGCAATCAACCAAGCCTGTGTGACATTTGAAACAGCAATATTTAATAATCTGCTAATCGCGTTCGTGGGAGCCGGGGCGGTGGCGGCACTTAATGTCAGAAAACAGGCATATTATATCATCGGAGCGGTTACCATGGGAGTGTGTCAGGCGCTATTGCCGGTCGCCGGAATGTTTTTCGGTGAAGAAGATCCGGTCGCCCTTAAAAGTGCTGTACGGACGACGTTTAAAATAGGAATGCTGCTGAGCGGCATCGCGGCTGTAGCGTTACTGATAATAGCACCGCTGTTCGCAAGGCTGCTGGGAGTAGCAGATCCGGATACACTTGGAATGGCAACAGCCGCTGTTCGCGTGTTTGCTGTCAGTATGCCCGTTCAGCTGTTTAACATGGTTTGGATGAACTTTTATCAAAGCACCAAAAAAAGCGGTATGGCGACCATGATTTGTATTTTGGAGTCGTTTGTTTATGCCGTGCTGGCGGCTCTTGCGCTGGTTCGCCCGTTCGGAAGCAACGGCGTGTGGTTTGCGTTCTTGATCGGAGAGGTTTTGACCGCGATTACTCTTTACATATTCGTGCTGTGCCGAAGCAAAAAAGTGTTGCCTGGGCTTTCTGACTTTATGATGCTCGGAAAAGATTTCGGAGCGCAGGGAAAGCAACGTTGGGATGTTTCCATAGGCAATGATATAGATGAAGTTTTAACGCTTTCCGAAAAAATAACGAACAGCACACAAGTAACAGATATAGATTTCCACACGCTTAATGTGCTTGGACTTTCCATAGAAGAAATGGCGGGAAATATCGTCCGCCACGCTTTTTCGCCGGGTAAGAAAAAGTGGTTTGATATTATGATTTTAAACAAGGATAATTCAATAATAGTGCGTATGCGTGATAACGGCCGAGAGTTTGACCCTGTGCGCTATATTCATGAAAATCCGGATGAAAATGATGAAAAACTGGGTATATATCTTATATCCCATCTCGCGAATAAAATAGAATACCGCAGGGCGCTTGGATTAAATAATACCATAATTGGCATTGATAAAAATAAATTTGACAAATAAATACGCCGACATCAATATTACAGGATGATGTAATAAAGGAGACTAGTATAAAATGGAAAATGTATATAACAATGATATTTTAACGATAAAACTTCCGCAAATAATCAACTCGAGTAACGCGTCCGATGCCGAAAAAGAGATATTTTCACTGATTGAGGAGAGCGACACAAAAAGGGTGATTCTCGACGCGATTGACACGGAGTATATTTCCAGCGCGGGATTGAGAGTTATATTGAAGCTCAAAAAAGCCGTTGCGGATTCAAAAATAATAAACGTGTCGTCCGAGGTATACGACATTTTCAACATGACAGGCTTTATTGATATTATTGACGTGAAAAAGGCGTTCCGCGAAATTTCGGTCGAGGGCTGCGAAATAATAGGCAGGGGCAGTCACGGCACGGTATACCGCATAAACGGCGACACTATTTTAAAACTCTATTCCAAGGATGAGCCGCTCGCCGAAATCGAGCGCGAAATCGAATACTCGAGAAACGCGTTTGTGGCGGGAATACCGACGGCTATTTCGTTTGACGTTGTAAAATGCAACGGAAGCTACGGCTCGGTGTTCGAGCTTATAAACGCTGACACTTTCGGCAATGTGCTCGCTGCAAACCCCGACAAATACGACGAATATTTAAAAAAATATATCGAGCTTGTGAACACGCTCCATACCACCGAAGCCGACACAAACCGCTTGTCGAGCACAAAGAGCCTGTACAACAAATGGGCTGACGAAATGGCGGAGTTTCTTACGGCTGACGAAATAAATATTCTTCACGAAATAATAAACAGCGTTCCCGACAGGAACACGTTCGTCCACGGCGATATTCATCCGAAAAATGTAATGGTTCAGGATGGCGAGCTTGTATTTATAGACCTGGCTGATATGACGTATGGCCACCCTGTTTTCGATTACATGAGCATGGCTCTTACACTCGTGATTACGGCTGGCAGAAATCCAGAAAGGGCACTGGAGAAAATCGGCATAGATTCCGCGACGTGTTTAAGGATGTGGAACGATATGATAAAGGCGCGGTTCGGCTCTTTGGGCGATGCAGGCTTACAGAAAATGAACGAACTTCTGACGGCACTCGGCATGATGAAATTCACCATCGCGTCAGCCGTAGACAAGGCAATTCCGCAGCAATTAAAGGAAACGCTGATTAGCGTAAGCAGACAGACGTTCTTCCCAAACGCGAAGAACCTCATAGGCGCGGTGAAATTCTGACAGCGATAAGTTTGAGTACGTAGGATTTGAGGCAGGCGAAGACGTACCCGTTTCGGACGTATCGGTAACAGTGAATGAAAACAGCGTGACAGATATATGGTATCTGGAGGGTTATGTTACGATAATATCCGAGGACACAAACATCTTCGCCGACGCGGACGGCGCGCTCGTCATGGTAAATATGACCGAGGATGAGCTGCCCGGCGACATGACTATGTTTGAGGAACCGATAACCATTTCGGAAAACACCGAAATAAGCGATGTAAAGCTGATGATATGGGATAAAAATATAAATAAAGGAGCTTATGAGTACGCTGGAATATACGATTTCAATGCTTGAAACAATGCCGGAAGATAAATTAAGAGAAGTTCAAAAATATATTCAATATCTCATTTTTAAAGATATGAGTGATATGCCTCTGGAGTCATTTAATGAGGATGTTATTGTCAGGCAGCTTATTGGATCCATGAAAAAAAGCGATATGGGGCTACAACACCAGCTGATATCGTGTCACAGCGAATGAAGAAGAAATATGCAATATAAAGTAGAAGTGTCTGATCTGGCAAATATAAATACTGGTGTATCGGGTAAAACAGTCCCGAACCCAGAATATATGATTGACATTGTCATACAATATATTATAATTGAATTACAAACTTATCAGCGGAGATGATTGATATGGCAACTACATTGGTACAGGTCAGGATTGATGATGAATTAAAAAATCAGGCAACTGCCGTGTATGACGCATTGGGCATTGATTTGTCTACGGCAGTGCGTATGTTTTTGAAAAGATCGGTCATGGTAAATGGCGTTCCTTTTGATATGATTTTGCCCAAAAGTGACTATAAGGCTGAAAAAGCAGAAAAGGCTCTTCAGAAGTTAAGCAGCGCTGCCATGGAAAATGGAACTTCGGAAATGACTTTGGAAGAGATAAATGCTGAAATAGAGGCGGTAAGGAAAGCAAAATAGGAGACGATACAATGCATTATTATGCGGTAATAGACACAAATGTATTGGTTTCCGCTATGCTAAAGGTTCAGTCTGTTCCGGGACAGATTGCCAACGAAGCTCTTTTAGGCGATCTGATTCCTTTATTATGCGATGAAATAGTTACAGAGTATCGGGAAGTGTTAGCACGCCCGAAATTTAAGTTTGACCAGATCATGGTGAAAACTTTTATTGATGGTATAATCAGCAGAGGTATCTTTGTAGATGCGGTTCCAGTAGAAGAAATAATCCCCGACCTTAAAGATGCTATTTTCTATGAGGTGGTTATGGAGGGGCGAAAAGAACATGATAACACATATCTTGTGACAGGGAATATCAAGCATTTTCCCGCAAAATCTTATGTTGTTACCCCTAAAGAAATGCTTGATATTATGCATAAGAATGAGCAAAAGGTTTAAGGAATTTATTGAGCAGGATATATGAGTCAGGGTATGAAAACGGAAAAAACAGATTTCAAATGTGATAACTTTGACTATACGATCTGGCGGCGGGAATATTTTGATAAGATGGACTTGGATCTATATAGGTGGGATATAATTCCCGGAGCTATTACCGAAGCCCGCGTATCAGCTTATATAACAGGCACAGCAAAGCGGTGATCACCAGCAGCGCATATTGAAAAAACCATTCCGCTTTGCCGGATCTGATTTCTGCCGGGATATGATATTTCCGCACCCAGACGCAGAATAGTTCAATATTTTTCAAAGACACGTTCAACCGCAGGCATCCGCAAATCTTTTTCCCGAAACGGTCGTAGACTGCCATGGAGCCTTCCGTATTTACGGTAACTTTTTGGATTTCATAAGCGGGATAGCTTTTTTTGCCGATGTTGATCGTCTGACCGTCAATCGATATTGCTTTTCCTACACAAAAAGGCTGCAGATCCGCAGAGGCAATCAAATCGTTAAATACGATACTGCGAGTTGCTCCATCAACATCGTCGTTAAGAATATTTATCACATTTTGAATTTTGGAATATCTCGCGGACTCTGCTCCGGAAAGATCAAAAGATATCCGTCTGCTCATGCGGCTCCTTTAGCTGTGGTTCGTGAAAACGGCTGAAATGTCATAAGCCTCTATTTCGTAAAAATATAACATATTACTTATTGAAAAACAAGAAAGAGTTTGAATATGGGAAATTGATCTGTTATAAAGTGCCGGGCAAAAGGGAAATGAGATAATGGAGCAGATTCAAGATGAAAATATGTGAAAACTGCCGGCAGAACCGACAGATTCGCTGCATGAAATATATGGGGCGAAACTAAAGACCATAGCAGGAAAAGGGATACACCACATTGTAGGCATATCCCTTTTTCATTGTCTATTGTTTCACGGACAGCATTGTTGTGCTATTCACTGTTCCCTATACTCTTACTCGCCTGTCACATGAAACGGCAGGGTGCATCCCCTAGTTTTTACCCGAACACTCGTCGCAGTCGAATCCCGGGTTGAACGCGTAGAAGTTCTTTTCGTTCAGCTTATCCTGGACGATGCGCAGCGCTTCCCCGAAACGCTGGAAGTGTACAACTTCGCGCATCCGCAGGAATTTGATCGGCTCGCAGATGTCGGGCTCGTGAATCAGGCGCAGGATGTTGTCGTAGGTGGTGCGGGCTTTCTGCTCGGCAGCCATATCCTCCATCAGATCGGTGATGATGTCGCCCTTAGACTGGAACTCGCAGGCGTTGAAGGGCACGCCGCCCGCGGCCTGCGGCCATACGCCGACAGTGTGATCCACATAGTAGTTGCGGAAGCCGGAGGCGTCGATTTCCTCCATGGACAGATCTTTGGTGAGCTGGTGCACGATCGCTGCCACCATCTCCAGGTGAGCCAGCTCCTCGGTGCCGATGTCTGTCAGGATACCGGACACTTCTCTGTAGGGGCAGGAGTATCGCTGGGACAGATAGCGCATGGAAGCGCCCATCTCGCCGTCGGGTCCGCCGTACTGGCTGATGATGACCTGCGCCAGATCCGCGCTGGACTCCTTGATGTTGACGGGGTATTCAAGCCTTCTTTCATAATTCCACATTACGCACAGCCTCCTTCCCAGGGCATGGGCAGTGTCGCCCATTTCCAAGTGCCGCAGTCGGTCGTGTCCGCCGTCTCGAGCGTCAGCGGGCCGAATTTTTCTGCGTATTCTTTTTTCGCCTGCTTTGTCATATGATTATAGTGGTTGAAATACTCCATGGCGTTTCTGTCTGTGGGATGGGTGTCCAGGTACAGGGACAGTTCGATGGTCACGAAGTTCAGAATGCCGATGTCGTGAAGCAGTTTTTCCTGTTCGTTTGCAAAATGTGTGTTCATCAGCTGCAGCATCTCCTTCCTGAGAACGGTTTGTCAAGTTCGGGGAAAACCGTGCCGGCGTCAAACGCTTCCTCGAGGTTGTCGCAGATTCCGTCGAACTGCTGCCACGGGACGTATGCCATTGCGATCGGATATCTGTCACAGTTTTCTTTGTAGAGATAATCTTTCATTGAGATTCCTTTCACAAAATTTTCAATGTTTTTAGTGATATAATATGTTATAATCGTCACAGTGTGTTTGAATAAGTCATCGGATAGGCGGTGTTTATCCGGGAAGGAGGCCTTTGCTTTGATACAGGTGGAGGATTTGGTAAAGAAATACGGCGGCCACACGGCTGTGGATCATCTGTCGTTTACGGTCGAAAAGGGGCAGATCTACGGGTTCCTCGGGCCGAACGGCGCGGGCAAGTCCACGACGATGAACGTGATGACAGGCTATATTGCCGCAAACAGCGGCACGGTGAAAATAAATGATTATGATATCCTGAGGGAGCCGGAGAAGGCGAAAAAGTGTATCGGTTATCTGCCGGAGATCCCGCCGTTATATACGGATATGACGGTACGGGAATATCTGCTGTTCGTGGCGGAATTGAAGAAGGTTCCCAAGAGGGAGCGGGCGTCGCACGTGGAGGAGATTATAGAGCGAATACAGCTGGGCGATGTGAAAAACCGCCTCATCAGAAATCTGTCCAAGGGCTATAAGCAGCGGGCAGGGCTGGCGCAGGCGCTGATCGGTTATCCGGAGATTCTGATACTGGATGAGCCGATGGTTGGCCTGGATCCGAAACAGATTATTGAGATGCGCGACCTGATCAGGAGTCTTGGGAAGGATCACACGATTCTTTTGAGTTCGCATATTCTCTCCGAGGTGAGCGCCGTGTGCGACCACGTGCTGATCATCTCGCACGGCAGGCTGGCGGCGAGCGGTTCCCCGGAGGAACTGCAGGGAATGATGCGCGGCAAGGCCGAGATTGAGGTGCTTGTCTTAGGCGCCAAACAGCGGGCAGAAGAACTTCTGCAGAATATGCAGGAGATTGAGTCCTATGAGATTGAGGAAGCCTCGGAGGAGGGCAGCGTCAGGATACGCGTCCGCGCCGCGGGGGATACGGATATCCGGGGCGAACTTTCTGTGGCGCTTGCAGGCGCGGGGCTTCCGATTCTGTCCATGACCAGGGCGGAGAAGTCCCTGGAGGATATTTTCCTGGAACTTACGGGAGAAGAGGACGGGGCGGAATCCGAACAGGCGGCGGAAGAGGAAACGCCGTCAGAGGAGGCGTCGGATTCCCCGGTGCAGGCGGAGATGGAAGAGCCTCAAAATACCGAGGCAGAGGAGGTGACGGAAGATGGCGGCGATCTATAAGAGAGAATTGCGTTATTTCTTCCATACATTTGTGGGCTGGCTGTATCTGGCGGTCATGCTGTTCATGACGGGAATCTACTTTACCGTCTGCAATATGCTGTCAGGGTATCCGACGATTTCTTATGTGCTGCAGTCCATCGTGTTTGTAGTTGTGTTTGCCATTCCGCTTCTGACGATGCGCTCGCTCTCCGAAGAGCGGAAGTACAGGACGGATCAGCTGATTCTGACGGCGCCGATATCGGTCGGCAGGATTGTGCTTGGCAAATATCTGGCGCTGGTGACGGTATTTGCGATCCCGTTAATTCTGCTTGGCCTGACGCCGCCTGCCCTGATGCAGGCGGGACAGTTCCAGACCGGGCTGTCCTACACTTCGCTGCTTGGATTTTTCCTGTACGGCTGTCTGGGACTCGCAGTCGGCCTGTTCCTGTCGTCTCTCACGGAGAGCGTGGTGATTGCCGCGGTGCTTGCGCTGATCGCCATGTTTGTCTGCTACATCATGGGCGGTCTGTGCAATCTCATCTCCAGCACGGGCACGACGGCAGTGGCGGATATCGCAGTCAAGGTGCTGTACTGCTTCGATATGGTCAGTCGGTTTGACGTGTTGTCCAGCGGCTATTTTGAGGTAGAGTCCGTCGTCTATTACGTCACGTTCATCGCCTTTGTACTGTTCTGCACGGCGCAGGCTATACAGAAGCGCAGATATGCTGTGGCCGGGAGGGGGATAAAGCTCGGCGCGTACAGTATTTTCAATATTCTCGTTGCCGCGGCGGCGGTCATCGCGGTCAATCTCGGGCTTAATTATGTGCCGGAGCGCTACACTTCCTATGACGTCACGGCGAACGATCTGTTCACGCTCACTGAAGATACGGAACAGATCATCGGGGGAATCACGGACGATGTGACAATTTATGTCCTGGCGGACGAGACGGCGAAGGACAATGATCTGGACAGGATACTGCGGCAGTTTGAGAGCCGTTCCGATCATATTGCCGTGGAATATGTCAATCCGGTGGAGAATCCGATGTTCTATTACAATTACACGGAGACGCCGCCGACAAATAACAGTCTGATTGTGTCCGGCAAGAGCGGATCCGTGGTTGTGGACTATCAGGATATCTATGTCTACGAGATGAATTATTACACTTATCAGAGCGAACTGGTTGCCAACGACGCCGAAGGTCAGATCCTTGCCGCCGTCATGCGCACGTCTACGGACGACGTCCCGAAATTTTACGGGCTTCTCGGACACAACGAACTGGAACTGGACGAGACTTTTAAAAACGCGCTTGCCAAGGAAAACGCGGAATACGAGGAACTGCAGTTACAGACGGCGGATGCGATTCCGTCGGATGCGGCCGGCATTTTCCTGAACGCGCCCCTGAGTGATTACTCGACGGATGATGTGCGGAAAGTGCGCGATTATCTGGAGGGCGGCGGCAATGCGCTGATCGTCATGCCGCAGTGGTCTCAGACGCCGCTTGCGAACTTTGAGAGTCTTCTTGCGGATTATGGTGTAACGCCGGTGGAGGGCGTGATCGTGGAGGGCGACAGAAACAGCTATTATCAGACGCCCTACGATCTGTTCCCGTTTGTTGAGAATAATGAAATCACTGCCAGAATCTATGACGGAACCGTGCTTGCTCCGCTGTCGAGAGGACTTTCCTACGACGAGGAGACGGAGAATGTGGCGTACACGCCGCTTCTCACGACGAGCGACGACTCTTTCAGCAGGGTCGATCCGCTGAACAGCGGCAATTCTTTTGACAAGGCGGCGGGGGATATCGACGGCCCGTTTACCGTTGCGCTGAAAGCGGAGAAGCTGTTGGAGAGCGGCGATACCTCCCAGGTGGTGATCGTTACGTCAGAGACGCTCTTCACGGCGGGCGCGGACGCTATCGTGCCCGGGTACAATGTGAAGCTGTTCGGAGGCGTCATATCGAGTCTGGCGGACAGGGAGGCGTCGGTGTCGATTCCGGCCAAGTATTACGAGATAGGCAATTTGGCGTTCTCCGCGGGGACGGTTTATATTGTGGCGGCTGTCTCTATATTTGTACTTCCGCTCGGCTGTCTGATCGCCGGCCTGGTCATATGGCTCAGGCGCAGAAAGAAGTAGCGCGGTGCAGAAGATGCGCAGAGAAGGAATTCCTCTTGATTTCCTTGCCGGTTTATGCAAGAATAGACTTGTGAAATAATTAACATGACCGGTTGGGAGGTATCGTGAAGACAATCACACGGATGTGTCGATTGTTTTTACGGGAAATGGAGATTGCCATGAGAGGGATCGATACACAGGTCCGCAGAAACAGGCGCCGGATTTTCAAAGAAGTGGCGAATCTGGCTTATCATTCGGAGAATCTGATAGACGATGTGGAGGCGCTTCCGTATCAGATCGTGGACTATGACGAGTCGGAGTATGAGAGCATTTACAGGGAGCGTTCCATTGTCCGCGAGCGCATCAGGCTCGCGATGGGGCTCTCTCTCAGGCCGGAAAACCGGCCGGTGCATCTGACGCAGGGGCTTGAGGAGAGCAATATTGCGGAGAAATATTATGAACCGCCGCTGATGCAGGTTATCCCGTCGGCGTGCAACGCCTGTCCGGAGAACCGCTATCAGGTGACGGACCGCTGCATGGGCTGTGTGGCGCATCCCTGCAGGGAGGTGTGCCCGCGCGGCGCGATCTCCATGAAAAACGGCAAGTCTGTGATCGATCAGGAGAAATGCATCAAGTGCGGCAAGTGTAAGTCGGTGTGTCCCTATGATGCGATCTCCCATCAGGTGCGTCCATGCGCCGGAGCCTGCGGCGTGAACGCGATTAAGAATGATCCGAAGGGAAGGGCGGTGATCGACAATGATCTGTGCGTCGCCTGCGGACAATGTATGGTAAACTGTCCTTTTGGGGCCATTGCGGACAAGTCGCAGATCTTCCAGCTGATTCGGGCGATGCAGTCGGGACAGAAGATCATCGCTCAGGTGGCGCCCGCTTTCGCCGGGCAGTTCGGCCCAGATGTGACGCCGGACATGCTCAAGACGGCGTTAAAGGAACTTGGTTTTTACGACGTCTACGAGACGGCGCTCGGCGCGGATCTTGGCGCGATTGCGGAGGCGGAGCACTATGCGGAGGAAGTGGCTACGGGCAGGCTGCCTTTCAGTCTGACTTCCTGCTGTCCGTCCTGGTCGGTGCTGGCCAAGAAATTTTTCCCGGAGACGATCGACAAGATTTCAAACGCATTGACGCCCATGGTGGCCACGGCGAGAATGATCAAAAAAGATCATCCGGACGCGAAAGTGGTGTTTATCGGACCCTGCGCGTCTAAGAAACTGGAGGCTTCCCGCAGGACGATCCGCTCGGATGTGGATTTTGTTATCACCTTTGAGGAGCTGACCGGTATTTTCGAGGCGAAAGGGCTTTTGTTAAATGAGATTCAGGCGATGGACCGGATGCAGGGCGCCACGGGCGCGGGACGCGGATACGGCGTCGCCGGCGGCGTAGCCAGCGCGATCGAAGAGTGTGTGCGGGAGTATTATCCGGATATAGACGTGAATATCGAGCACGCTGAGAGCCTCGCGGAGTGTAAGAAGATCCTGATGCTGGCCAAGGCCGGCAAGAAGAACGGCTGTCTGATCGAGGGCATGGCGTGTCCGGGCGGCTGTGTGGCGGGCGCCGGCACCAATATCGCGATTCCCGTCGCGGCCAAGGCGGTCGCCGCCTTCAAGGAGTCGGCAAAGAAGAAGATACCGGACAAAGATTGAGATTGACGGAGGAAGTGTGAAAATATGAAAATCAGAACGAGATATGCGCCCAGTCCCACGGGCCGTATGCATGTGGGCAATCTCAGGACGGCGCTGTACGCCTATCTGATCGCGAAGCATGAGGGCGGAGATTTCATCCTGCGCATCGAGGATACGGATCAGGAGCGCTATGTGGAAGGGGCGGTGGACATTATCTACCGCACGCTGGAGAAGACGGGGCTCGTCCACGACGAAGGCCCGGACAAGGACGGCGGCGTGGGTCCCTATGTGCAGAGCGAGCGCCAGAAGCAGGGCATCTATATGAAGTACGCGAAGGAACTGATCGACAAGGGGCAGGCTTACTATTGCTTCTGCGACAAGGAGCGGCTGGCGACTCTGACGAGGAC
This sequence comes from uncultured Lachnospiraceae bacterium, assembly GCA_947626775.1. Lineage (GTDB taxonomy): Bacteria > Bacillota > Clostridia > Lachnospirales > Lachnospiraceae > UBA3282. The sequence continues at coordinate 11,998 of CANQTL010000013.1, forward strand.
GGTGGCCGGCAAGGAGATCAACGTCTACGACAAACACTGTCTGCATTTGTCCAAAGAGGAGATTGCGGCGAACCTGGCCGCGGGCAGACCCTATGTCATCAGGCAGAACAATCCCACGGAGGGTACGACGACTTTTCACGACGATATCTACGGGGACATCACTGTGGACAACGCGGAGCTGGACGATATGATTCTGATCAAGTCGGACGGTTTCCCGACCTATAATTTCGCCAACGTGGTGGACGACCACCTCATGGGGATCACTCACGTGGTGCGCGGCAATGAATACCTTTCCTCGTCGCCCAAGTACAACCGCCTCTACGAGGCTTTCGGCTGGGAGATCCCCGAGTATGTGCACTGTCCGCTGATCACGGACGAGAACCATCAAAAGCTGTCAAAGCGCTGCGGACACTCATCCTACGAGGATCTGATCGAGCAGGGGTTCCTCTCGGAGGCGGTGGTCAATTTCGTGGCGCTGCTTGGCTGGAGCCCTGAGGACAACAATGAGATCTTTACGCTGGACGAACTGGTGCAGAAGTTCAACTATCGCCATCTGTCCAAATCGCCCGCTGTGTTCGATTATACGAAGCTCAAGTGGATGAACGGCGAGTACTGCAAGGCCATGGATCCCGATCGGTTCTATGAGATGGCGAAGCCCTGGCTTCAGGAGGTTATCACGAAGGACCTGGATCTTCGTAAGATCGCGTCCATGGTACAGACGCGGATCGAGATCTTCCCGGATATCAGGGAGATGGTCGGTTTCTTTGATAAGCTGCCGGAATATGACGCGGAGCTGTATGCGCACAAGAAGATGAAGACGAGCAGAGAGTCCAGTCTCGAGGTGCTGGAAGAACTGCTTCCCATACTGGAAGAACAGGAGGATTACAGCAACGACGCGCTGTATCAGACGCTGCTTGCCTATGTGGAAAAGAAGGGATGCAAAAACGGATATGTGATGTGGCCGGTGCGAACGGCTGTCTCCGGCAGACAGATGACGCCTGCCGGTGCGACGGAGATTATGGAGATACTGGGAAAGGAAGAGTCTCTTGCCAGAATACGCAGGGGAATCGCCAAGCTTAAAGAAGTCTGAGCGCAGGCCCGATCCGGCGCAGGAGAGGGCGATTAGACACGTTTCCGGTCCCGCACAGGTCTTTGCGGGGCCGGGCAGCGGCAAAACCCATGTCACCGTACAGCGCATCCGATATCTCATCACACACTGCGGCGCAGAACCGTCGCATATTCTTGTCATCACTTTTACCAAAGCGGCTGCACTCGAGATGCAGGAACGCTTCTTTCGGCTGATGGCGCCGGAGCGCCCGCCGGTTCGTTTCGGTACTTTTCACGCCGTATTCTATCACATTCTGAGGCAGTCGCCGCAGTATCGCGATTATTCCATTATCACGGAATCGGAGAGGAGGAAACTGTTCAGACAGATCATCCGTATGCATAAACGTTTTGCGAATGTTCAGGAGGAGGATCTGGCGGAGGTGATCGCCTGTGCTGACGCCTGCCGCGGTAAGCCGCAGGCTTCGTGCGCGCAGCATCTTTCTCTGCAGAGACTTGACGGGGAGGACATCGCTTTCCTGAACCGGGAATATGAGGCCTATCTGCGGGAGTTTGGGCAGATGGATTTTGACGGGATCGGGCGGTTCTGCCTGTCGCTTCTGCGGGAAGATCCGGCGCTTCTGGCTATGTGGCAGGCGCAGTTTGCCTACATTCTGATCGACGAGTTTCAAGATATCTCTCCCGGTCAGTATGAGATCATGCGGCTGCTCGCCGCGCCCGAAAACAATCTGTTTATCGTCGGGGACGACGACCAGTCTATTTACGGTTTCCGCGGGGCGAGTCCGGACAGCATGCAGGCTTTTCTGCGGGATTACCCGGAAGCGGAACGTATTTTTCTGGACGTCAATTACCGGTGCGGCGGGACAATCGTGGAAGCTGCGGGCAGGGTTATTGCCGAGAACCGCAGCCGCGTGGCCAAGGAGATTCGCGCAGCTCACGCGGAGGGGGCGGGATTTCGGCTTTATATCGCAGAGGAGGAGATAGAGCAGGAGCGATACCTGACAGAGGCCCTGCGCGGCAAACAGCAGAGCGGAGAGCTGGCGCAGTGCGCGCTGATCTGCCGCACCAATTACGGCTGCGCGCTCTGGGCGCAGAGACTGCACAGGCAGGGAATTCCCTATGTCCTGAAAGAAGCGCCGGGGAACCCCTTCGATCACTTTGTGGTTCGGGATATCATGGCGTATCTCGCCCTGGCGGAAGGGGACGACACAAGGCGCAGCTTTTTTCGCATTATGAACCGTCCGGTCAGATATCTCAGAAGAGAGAGCATTTCGTCCGAACGGGTCTGCCGGGAAGAGATGATGGAATATTACCGCGACGCGCCCGCGCTCCAGGAAGCCGTGCGCAGACTTTTTCAGGATCTGGACAGCCTGCGCGGCAAGAAGCCGCATCTGCAGATCAGGTATATCAGGAAGGTAATCGGATACGACGGATATCTGCGGGACAAATACGGCGCGGAGAAAGCGGAGGAGCTGCTGCGCACAGCGGAGGATTTTCAGCTTCTGGCGGAACGTTTCCCTTCCCGCAGGGCGATTGAAGACTATATCAGCCAGTGCGGGGAGGCGCTGCAGAAAAGAAATGCCGCGAAGGTAAGAACCGAGGATGAGAAAAAACCGGACGGCCTGCAGCTCATGACGATGCATGCGGCGAAGGGTCTGGAATTTGACTGTGTCTATCTGCCGGACTGCCAGGAGGGGAAGATTCCCTACGCCAAATCGAAGACGGAGGCGCAGATCGAGGAGGAGCGGAGGATGTTCTACGTGGCGATGACGCGCGCGAAGAAGGAGCTGTGCGTTACGGCCTGGCAGGGAAAAAGCGGGAAAGACGCGCCTTCCCGCTTCCTCTCATGTTTATGTCAGTCGTCTTCATCGCCCACAAGCTCGTCAAATTCCGCGGCGTCCAGGTACTCGTCGAAGGCGTCTGCGACGGCTTCGTACTCGTCATCGTCGTCGATGTACGCAAGTTCCGGTTCTTCGTTTGCATCGTCGGGATTCTCGCTGTAGCGATAGAACCAGACTTCTCCGTCGGTGTTGCCGCCGTCCTCGTCGAGCGGAAGAAGCGCGATATAATCGCGGCTGTTCACCGTCAGAATCGTGACAACGGCACAGGTGACGCTCGTGCCGTCCGCCAGGTCCAGATCAACCGTCATCTCCTCCGCGGCATATCCGCCGTCGGGGACAGGCCCGTTGTTTTTGGCCATATAAACCGCCTCCTTTCACATGGGAACAGTTTTATTTTACAGAAAAACAGCGGGAGATACAATGCGGAAATAATTTTTTGTTGGGAAAAAATACATTCTATGGTATAATAGACTCCAGAATCCGCCTGCTGCGCAGCCGTCGTGCTACGCACTCAAAGATTCTGTCGTTACCATATCAGGTGAAATCAAATGCTCGCTTTGCTCGCGCTTGATTTCCTGCTGATATGGTAAAATACTCATAGAAGGTTGGGGAGCGGGTAGTCAGGCAGAATTTACCGGAGGGTCAGATGCATAAGAATTTTGATGTGATAAAGGCAAAAGCATATCCGATCGGCGTGTCTTTCTGCGAGGAGGGTATGCGCGTGTCGGCTGTGTGCGGCAGTTCTGTGTCCGGCGGTTCGGACGAAGCCGGCATGATTTTATATGACAGAGGGCACCGAAACGGTATCCGCATCCCCTTCCCGGAGGGAAGCGGCGTGGGAGCCGTGAGATCGATGCTCTTAAAGGGATATCAAAACAGGGAGTGCAGTTATCTGTTTTACTGCGGCGAACAGATCTGGCAGGATCCGTACTGCAGAAGGCTTGCGGATCCGTACCGGTACGGCGCAAGAAGAAAGAGCCTGCCCCGCTGCGCGGTCCTGGACGAGACTTACGACTGGGAAGGAGACGACACGCTCCGCTATCCGTATGAGGACGTGATCCTCTATGCGCTCCATGTGAGAGGATTTACCAGGCATCGCACGAGCGGCGTCGCCCACAGGGGCACTTATCTGGGACTGACGGAAAAAATCCCGTATCTGAAAGAGCTGGGGATCACCTCGCTGCTGCTTATGCCGGCTTATGAGTTCGACGAAATTATGGATGCGGATCCGGCGCGCGCACTGCCCGGGACGTCCGCGGACGCCGCCGCAGCGCCGTACAGAGTGAATTACTGGGGATATCAGAAAGGGCTTTACTATATGCCGAAGAGCGGCTATGCCGACGGCAGGGACGCTGTGACGGAATTTAAAGATATGGTCAGAAAACTGCACAAAAGCGGCATTGAGGTGCTCATGCAGTTCTATTTTCCGCCGGAGATCACGCAGGCTCAGATGCTGGATATCATCCGCTACTGGGTGCTGGAGTATCATATAGACGGTTTCCATCTGATGGGGGTGGATCTGTCGATTGACGCTTTCACCAGGGATCCGCTTCTGTGTGAGACGAAAATTCTGACTTCGCAGCATTATGAGCCCGACGGCGCCGACTATATGGCGCAGACAAGGCGGCTCGGGTGGCTGAACGACGGTTTCCTCTACGACATGCGAAAAGCGCTCAAGGGCGATGACAATATGGCCGGCCAGCTGTTTTCCCATGTGCGGGATTCCAGGCCCGAAACGGGCACTGTCAACTACATCGCCAAATGGGACGGTATGCGTCTGGCCGATGTGGTGGCTTACGACCGCAAACATAATGAGGCGAACGGCGAGGACAACCAGGACGGCACGGATTATAACTGCAGCTGGAACTGCGGCGTAGAGGGAAAGAGCCGCCGCAAGAGCATTCAGGAACTCAGGCTCCGGCAGATGAAGAATGCGCTGTCGCTCGTTTTTCTGTCACAGGGAACGCCGCTTCTGTACAGCGGCGACGAGTTCGGCAACACGCAGGAAGGCAACAACAATCCCTACTGCCAGGACAATGCCGTGGCGTGGATCAAATGGAATCACACGGAGAGCGGGAAGGAATTGTTTGAGTACACCAAAATGCTGATTGGGCTTCGCAGATCCCATCCGGTTCTGCATGGCAGGGAGCCGCTCAAGGGCATGGATTATCTGTCCTGCGGCTATCCCGATATCTCCTGCCACGGCAGGGAGGCCTGGCGGCCTGATTTAAGCCCGGCGTCCCGCAGTGTCGGCATCATGTACTGCGGACAATATGGAAAGATCGGCGGACAGCGGGACGATACGTTCCTATATGTCGGCATCAATCTGCACTGGAACGCATATTATTTTGGGCTGCCGCAGCTTCCCAGGGGGAAAGAGTGGGCGCTGTATGCCTCCAGCGATCCCAGGGACGGAGCGGAGGGCAGGAGAAGCGGAGTACAGGAGCAGGCCGAGCCTCTGCAGGAGATCTATGTCGCGCCGCGGACCATCGCGGTCTATGTGTCGCGGGACAGCGCCGTGAAGGCTGCGCCGGAGAGAGACAGGGCGCGCAGGAAATGATCCCGGGACAGGGCATTCGTGAAAGAGGCATCACAGAGTTATGAGTATGAGAAAGGCATGGAACCATTTTAAGACGATCACGCAGCACAAGTATCTCGTTATGAAGGGCTGCTTTCAAGTCGGGCTGTACAGACAGGGGCTTTTGCACGATCTGTCGAAGTACGGCCCGACGGAATTTCTGGTAGGCGCCAGGTACTGGCAGGGAGACAGGAGCCCGAACAACGCGGAGCGGGAAACCATCGGCTATTCTTCGGCGTGGCTGCACCACAAGGGACGCAACAAGCACCACTATGAATACTGGCTGGATTACAGCACGCGGAACGTGGAGGGCAGTTTTATGGTGCCGGCGCCCATGCCGACGCGCTATGTGGTCGAGATGTTTTTAGACCGCATCGCGGCGTGCAAAGTGTATCACAAGGCTGCCTACACGGATCGCGACCCGCTCGTCTATTACCAGTCGTCCAAGACGCCGCCTCCTCTCCATAAGAGAACGAAGCATCAGCTGGAATTTCTGCTGCGCATGCTGGCGGAGTACGGCGAGGAGAAGACTCTCCGCTATATCAGGACGAAAATTCTGAGGGATCCCAGAAGCAGAAGGTGACGTCCCCGCTCCTTTTTGCATAGCATATAGTATGAAAAAAAGGAGATGGGAATATGAATGCTTGGCTGATCCTGTTATACTTACTGTCGGGAAACCGAAACGGCGGGCGTGGCGACGGCAGCTGCAGAGGGGCGCGTGACGACGGCTATGACTGCAACTGTGAGAGAACGCGCGGCATTGGCAATGACTGCGGCTGTGAACAGACCCGGGACGACGACTGCGGCTGCGAGCCGCGCTTTGAACCCCGGTTCGACGCAAGACCGTTCAACAATTCTGACTGCGGCTGTACTGCGCAGTAGCCGCCGCGGCGGTTCCGGCACGAAAATTGCCCTTTCTTTCGGTTGACGTAAAGAAAGGGCAATGTTAAACTGTTTTTTGGTACAACCCTGGAGTAAATGCTCCGGAACGGAGGAAAATATGATAGACGATAAGAAAGTTTTGTTCAGCGGGATGCAGGCTACGGGTAACCTGACGCTGGGAAATTATCTGGGCGCGCTGAAGAACTGGGTGACGCTGTGCGACGAGTATCTGTGCTTTTACTCGGTGGTGGACTTACACTCCATCACGATCAGACAGGATCCTGCGGAACTTCGCAGACGGGCGAGAAATCTGCTGACGCTGTACATTGCCGCGGGGCTCGATCCGGAGAAAAACTGCATCTATTATCAGTCCCATGTGTCGGGACATGCCGAACTGGCATGGATCTTAAACTGTTTTACCTATATGGGAGAGCTGAACCGCATGACACAGTACAAGGATAAAGCGGCGAAGCATGCGGACAATATCAACGCGGGCCTCTTTACCTATCCGGTGCTGATGGCGGCGGACATCCTGCTGTATCAGTCGGATGTGGTGCCCGTCGGCAAGGACCAGCTGCAGCATCTGGAGATCACGAGGGACATCGCGCAGCGCTTTAACGCGATCTACGGCGACGTGTTCACGATACCGGAGCCCTACATCGGCAGGACGGGAGCCAGTATCAAGAGCTTACAGGATCCGGCGAAGAAGATGTCCAAGTCAGACGAGAATCCAAATGCCAGCATTTATCTGATGGACGATCCCGATACGGTCATGCGCAAATTCAAGAGGGCGGTGACGGATTCCGAGGGGTGCGTGCGCTACACCGAGGAACAGCCCGGCATCCGCAATTTGATCGATATCTACTGCGTATGTACGAACAAGACTCCCGAGGAGACGGTAAAGGAGTTCGACGGCAGGGGATACGGCGATTTCAAGACGGCGGTGGGCGAGTCCGTAGTGGGCGTCTTAAAGCCGCTGCAGGAGCGCTTCGACGACCTGAGCAGGAATAAGGATTATATTGACAAAGTGATTAAGGACAACGCTGAGAAGGCGGAACACTATGCGCTGAAAACCCTGCGCAAGGTGCAGAAAAAAGTAGGCTTCCCGGAGCGCGTGCGCTGATCCCGGGATCTGCTGCGCCTGGGTGCAGGCGGCGGGGAGGAAGAGGATGTTCGGAACAAAAAAGACGGGGGACGCCCCGTTCCGGAATAAGGCAAAAGAACGGAGGTTCACAGGGAAAGGAAAGCGTGCCGCGGCGGCGGTCATCGTGATCGCGGCGCTTTTGATTCTGGCTGAAGGATCCTACTATACCATCAAGGAGGAAGAGCAGGCTGTTGTGTGCACCTTCGGCTCTCCCAAGGCGGTCACAACGCCGGGGCTTCACTTCAAGATACCTTTTATCCAGACGGTGACCAAGGTCAACACGACGATTCAGGGATTTTCCATCGGGTATCACTCTACCGGAGAGGAAGAGGATGCGCTGATGATCACATCCGACTATAATTTTATCTTTGTGGATTTCTATGCGGAGTATCGAGTGACCGATCCGGTCAAGGCGCTGTATGCCTCCGAGGACCCGGAACTGATCCTCAAAAATATTGCGCAGAACTGCATCCGGACGACGATCGGTTCCTATACCGTGGACAGTGTTCTGACGACGGGCAAGAATGAGATCCAGTCCAACATCAAGCAGCTGATTCTGGACAAACTGGAAGAGTACGATATCGGCATCCAGCTTGTGAATATCACGATACAGGACGCGACGCCGCCCACAACGGAAGTGGAAAACGCCTTCAAGGAGGTGGAGACGGCGAAGCAGGGCAAGGAGACGGCGCTCAATAATGCGAACAAGTACCGGAACGAGCAGATTCCGAACGCGGAGGCACAGGCGGATAAGATTCTGCAGGATGCGGAGGCCGGGAAGCAGGAGCGCATCAACGAGGCGAACGGTCAGGCGGCCCGTTTTAACTCCATGTATCAGGAGTATGTGAAGTACCCTGAGGTGACTAAGAAAAGAATGTTCTATGAGGCGATGGAGGACGTGCTTCCCGGAGTTAAGGTCGTGATCCAGGGAGGCGACGGTCAGACGAGCACGGTTCTGCCGCTTGACAGTTTTGTGACGAACGACGCCTCTGTAAACGGTACGGACACAGACGCTTCGGAGGATGATAAGACTTCCGATGCAGAAGAGTGAGGTGGCAGCGATGGCGGAATACGGACAGAACTTCAATCAGACAAACGACGGGTCGCAGAATTACGAGCACTATAACTCGGACGGTACCAAAAAGAAAAATAAGGGCGAAAAAAAGAACCGTTTCGGACTGAAATTCGTGACGGCGATCATTGTGCTCGCAGCCGTGATCGTGCTTGGCAATTCCCTGGTGGTGACGAAGCAGAACCAGTTCAGGCTGATCCGGCAGTTCGGGCGGGTGCAGCGCATCGTGACGGAGGCAGGGCTCAGTTTCAAAGTGCCTTTTATCGAGTCGGTGGACACGATCCCCAAGGAACTGCTGCTGTATGATCTGCCGGCGTCCGATGTTATCACCTCGGACAAGAAGACGATGATCGTGGACAGCTATGTGCTCTGGCATGTGACTGACCCGCTGAAATTCGCACAGACGCTGAGTTGTTCCGTGAGCAATGCGGAGGGACGAATCGATGCGATTGTGTACAATGCGATGAAAAACACGATCTCCAACATGAAGCAGGACGAGGTGATCCGCAGCCGCGACGGAAAGATGACGATCACGGTGTCGGAGGAGGAATCCGACGTGACGAACAACGACCTGGTTCTGTCCGAGGAGACGGAACGGGAACAGGTAGTGGAGATTACTTCCCTGACGGAGGAGATCATGGCGCAGATCAACCATGTGGAGAACCAGTACGGCATCGAGATTGTGGTTGTGGACGTGAAGAAGCTGGATCTGCCGGACGACAACAAGCAGGCGGTGTACACCCGCATGATTTCCGAGCGGGAGAATATCGCCGCGCAGTATACGGCGGAAGGAAAAAGCGAGGCGCAGATGATCGAGAACACAACCGACAAGGAAGTTTCGATCATGCTGTCCAACGCCGAGGCTGAGGCTGAAGCCACGGTCGCGGAGGGAGAGGCGGAGTATATGAGAATCCTGTCGGCAGCGTATGCCGATCCTGAAAAGATGGATTTTTATTCTTTTGTCCGCGCGCTGGACGCGGTGAAGGCGAGTATCTCAGGGGGCGATAAGACGATTATTCTGTCTGACGATTCGCCGATTGCGCAGATTTTCAACGGGCAGTACTGACGAACGAGACGTTTTGTATGCGCGGGAACGGGAGGTGTTTCCAGATGAATGTCGAGGCTTTTTTTCAGACGTTGGATTCCTATTTTGACGAGCAGAAGATTGATCAGATCGATCCGTTTCTTGTCTCTTCGCTGGCGCAGGCGAAGGAGGAGCAGGATTACGGCGCTTACATTACTGTCTGCAATGAGATGATCGGCTTCTACCGCAGCATATCCGCCTTTGAGAAGGCGTATATCGCGGCGGAGGACGTGCTGCTGCTCATGGAAGAACTTCATATGGAGCACACCGAGCATTTTGCTACGACGCTCTTAAATGCGGCTACCGCGTATCGCGCTGCGGGCGACTATGCCACGGCGCTGCGCTATTACAGGCAGGCGCTGCAGATTTACGACGGGATGCTGGAGCCGCCGGATTACCGGTATGCGAGTCTGTACAACAATATGAGCATTCTGCTTGAGAAGATGGAGGACAACGAGGCCGCCATCGAGTACGCGGACAAGGCGCTTGCGATCATCAGGACGCTGCCGGACAGCGATGCGCAGACGGCGACGACCATGACGAATCTGGCGCTGCTGTATTTTAAGACGGACCGCGCCGAACAGGCGAAAGAACTGCTGGAACAGGCGATTGCCCTGTTTGAGGGCGGCGAGGGGCCGGTCAACGAGCATTACAGCGGCGCGCTGGCCGGCGTTGCGGAAGCCTGGTACCGCATGGGCGATTACGCGAAATCGCTCGATTACTATGAGAGAGCGCTTGGCGAGGTGAAGGCCCACTACGGTGAAAACATGAGCTACGCCATTCTCTGTGAAAACTGTGCGGCGGTCTGCGGGGAACTCTCCGACGACGCGAAGAGGGACGCATATCTGGAAAAAGCCGCTTCGGTGCGCGCGGCGCTGGCTTAGTTCCGGCAGAGGGATATGTCCGGGAGCTTCCCGGACGGACGGCGCAGATTCGCGGCCAGGACACACGGAGGGGAAAACACAGGTCTTATGAAAGGTTTGGAACTCGCTGAGAAATATTATGAAGCCTATGGCAGAAAGATGCTTGCCGCGCAGTTTCCGGAAGCCGCGCAGTATGCCGCGGCTGGACTTGCAGGGCACGGTTCGGAGTGTTTCGGCTTCGATGACGGGATCTCGATGGATCATGATTATGGTCCGTCTTTTTGTATCTGGCTGCCCCGCGATGTCTATGAACAGTACGGCGCGAAGATGCAGGCGGCATATGACGCGCTCCCCGGGGAATTTATGGGATTTGCCGCGCGGCGGATCGAGGAGCAGGGCGCGGGGAGAGTGGGGGTTCTCTGTCTGGAGGATTTCTATCTGGGGTTAATCGGGCGCGATACGCCGCCCGTCTCTGTGAGCGACTGGCTCGCGCTTGACGAGAGCAGTCTGGCCGCCGCCGTCAACGGCAGGGTCTTCGAGGACAGGCTGGGGTGGTTTAGCGCCATGCGGAAGAGTCTGACAGACTATTATCCGCGGGAGGCGTGGCTGAGGCGGCTGGCGCAGAGCATGGGCCGGGCGGCTCAGGCGGGACAGTATAATTATGCCAGAGCCATGAAGCGGGGAGACAGGCTTGCCGCCGAGATGGCATTGACGGATTTCATCAGGGAGAGCATGCGCACGGTCTATCTGCTGAACAGGACTTATGCGCCCTACGACAAATGGCTGCGCAGAGGGCTGCGGGAGCTTCCGTCAGGCTCAGAGATCGGCGATATGCTCGATCTGCTCTATACGGTGCCCGATCCGGCTGGGGCCTGGGCGGACGTTTCTTTGGACGATTATCTCTATTGTCTGAACACCGGCGACGGCAGGGTTCTCATCATCGAGGCGGTCTGCGGCATCATTGTGCAGATGCTCAACGAGACGGGGCTGTCCGAGCTGCAGGACAATTTCCTGCAGGCGCATCTTGGCACGATCCTGGCGAAAATATAGCGGGCGCGCTTGAAACATATGTTCGAATGTGTTACACTGTACAGAGAGGAAAATCATGTGAAGGAGAAAAACGCTCTTTTCAGGAAAGCTGATTTGATCCTGATCGCCGCCTGTCTTTTCGCGGCGGCGTTCCTCGCCGCGTGTTTTGCGCGGCGGCGTGAGCCGGGCGATTCGGTGAACTTTCTGTATGACGGCATTACGCTTAAAACGGTCGCCCTGGACTTGGCGGACAGAGCCGCCGCAGGGGACGGTTATTATCTGATTACTTACCGGGATGATGTGACGGCTGTGGAATACTGTGCCGATATGCCGGATCTCCATTTTCCGGAATATATCGGCTACAATCTGATCTCGGTGCGGGACGGCGCGGTCAGCGTGGAAGCTGCCGACTGCAGGGATCAGATCTGCGTGCGCCATAAGAAGATCTCCATGTCAGGGGAGAGCATTGTCTGCCTGCCCCACAGGCTCGTGGTGGAGATCACGGGCGCAGAACAGGATGAGGGCGGCGCGCCGGACGGGGTGACGAGATGACGGGCAGACTGACACAACTGGGGCTTTTTCTTTCGCTGGCGCTGATTCTGTCCTACGTGGAATCCCTGATCCCGTTTTCTTTCGGGATCCCGGGCATCAAGCTGGGACTGCCGAATCTGGCTGTCGTGCTGTTATTGTACGGCGGCGGAGGAAAGTCTGACGTCCGTGTGGGCGGAGGCCGCGACGCGCTGCTTGTCAATATGCTGCGCATTGTCCTGTCTGGCTTTTTGTTCAGCGGTCTGTACACGAGTCTGTATGCGCTTGCGGGGGCGCTCTGCAGCTTTGCGGCGATGCTTCTCGGAAAACGAAACCGTCGTCTTTCCGTCGTCGGCGTCAGTGTGCTGGGCGGGGTGTTCCACAATATCGGTCAGCTTGCGGCAGCTGTTGCCGTGACACAGACGGTCTATGTCGGCTGGTATGCGCCGGCGCTGATCGCTGCGGGCACTGTGACCGGAGCGGTGCTCGGAACTGCGGCGGGAGCGCTTCTGCCTTATCTGACAAAAACAACGGACGGGAGATAGTTTATGTACGCCTATGTAAAGGGAACACTGGAGGAAATTACGGAGGATGCGGTCGTTGTGGAGGCCGGCGGCATCGGTTACAACATCAGGGTATCCACGACGACGGCGGAGCTTTTGCCGTCTCCTGGCAGCGAGATCAAGATCTACACCTATACGCTGGTGCGGGAGGATGCGCTGTCTCTGTACGGCTTTCTGACGCGGGACGACCTGGAGATCTTTAAGAAGCTCATCACGGTCAACGGCATCGGCCCTAAGGGAGGCCTCGCGATCCTGTCCGTGATGAGCGCGGACGCGCTCCGGTTCGCGATCATGGCGGGAGATGCGAAATCCATTGCCAAGGCGCCGGGCATCGGCAGCAAGACGGCGGAGCGTGTGATTCTGGATCTGCGCGACAAGGTATCTCTGGAAGATACGCTGAGAGGGCTTGGAGAGCCTGTCGGCGGCCCGGAAAGCGCGGCGGCCGGGGCTGGCGCAGACAATGTGATGAAGAGAGAGGCCATCGAGGCGCTGGTGGCGCTGGGATACTCCGCTTCGGACGCCACTGCCGCCGTGAAGAGGGTGGAAGTGACCGGGGATGCGACGGTGGAGAGCATCTTAAAGTCCGCGCTGAAACTGATGTTCTAGGGGGCATATATGGCTGGCAGAATGATCGAGACCAATTTGATAGAAGAGGATATCAGGATCGAGGGTTCTCTGCGACCGCAGACGCTTAATGACTATATTGGTCAATCTAAGGTGAAAGAGAATCTGAAGATCTATATCGAGGCGGCGAAGCAGCGTCATGACGCTTTGGATCACGTGCTTTTCTACGGGCCGCCCGGACTCGGCAAGACGACGCTCGCGGGCATCATCGCCAACGAGATGGGCGTGCACATGAAAGTGACCAGCGGGCCGGCGATCGAGAAGCCGGGAGAGATGGCGGCCATTCTCAATAATCTGCAGGAGGGAGATCTGCTCTTTGTGGACGAGATTCACAGACTGAACCGCCAGGTTGAGGAAGTGCTGTACCCCGCTATGGAGGATTACGCCATCGACATTATGATCGGCAAAGGGGCGACGGCGCGTTCCATTCGCCTGGATCTGCCGCATTTTACGCTGGTGGGAGCGACGACGAGGGCCGGGCTTCTGACTGCGCCGCTGCGCGACAGGTTTGGCGTGATCCATCGGCTGGAGTTCTATTCCGTCGAGGAGCTGCAGACAATCATCCTGCACTCCGCCGTGATACTCGGCGTGGAGATTGACAGGGAGGGCGCCATGGAACTTGCGAGAAGGAGCAGGGGAACGCCGCGTCTCGCCAACCGTATGCTCAAGAGGGTGCGGGATTTCGCTCAGGTCAAATACGACGGGATCATCACGAAAGAGGTCGCCGACACGGCGCTGGATCTGATGGACGTGGACAAGATGGGACTCGACCATATTGACAGGAACATTCTGTGCACCATGATCGAAAAATTCAAGGGAGGGCCTGTCGGTCTGGATACGCTGGCGGCGGCCATCGGAGAGGACGCCGGGACGATAGAGGACGTGTACGAGCCCTATCTGATCAAGAACGGGTTCTTAAACAGAACGCCCCGCGGCAGAGTCGTCACGGAGCGTACCTATCGTCATTTCGGGATCGATCTGCCGGCGTAGGCCGGTGTGAGAGAAGAAGCGGTCCGCCTTATACCGTCACGTCGACGGCGGTTCCGGCGGCCTCCACAGGGGCTTCCGCGACGGCTTCCACGGGGATGTCTACGCCGCCGAGCTCCAGGGATACGCCTGCGCAGGAATTGTCCTGGCCGTCGGAGCTGCCGGAGCCGTAAGAGCCGCTTCCGGCTGCTTCCTTTTCTTTCGCGAGCCTGTCGAAGAGCGCTTTGAGATATTCCATATCCGCCTTCATGATATCGTTCATCTCCTCGGAACGGTGCTTTTTCTTGAGCTGTTCCAGGTCCTGGGGTTCCATATCCTGATAGCCGGCCTGAAAGAAATCTTCCATGAACTCTTCGGATTCCAGGGCTTCCTCGAGTTCCTGTTCGATCTTTTCCAGTTCTTCTTCCAGCTCTTTGACCAGCTGTTCGCGCTCTTCCTGGCTCATGCCAGTGGTGTCGATGATCTCGTTTTCTTTCTCCTCTTCGGTGCGCATCTCCTCGGGATCGGTCATGCCGCTCTTGCCAGTCTTCTCGATATTTTCCTCTTCCTGGAGATGTTTCAGGCGTTTCCTGGCCACCCGGGCGATCTTCTCGGCGTGGATCAGGGCGCTGTGGATCTCGGAATAGTCGTATTCGCCGCTGATAAGCTTCATGCGCAGATCGGCGATTTGAAATTTGGTCTTGGTCACGAGCTGCTTGGCGTTGACGGAGGTTTTGGTGCGCAGGATCTGATTGGACAGCCGCTTGAAGTTATACTGCAATTTTTTGAACTTTTTCTGTCCGGATGAGGAAGTCTGCCGCTTCTTCTCCGCCCGGGTGCGGGAGGTAGAGACCGCCATCGATCCCGCGTAGGAGCCGTCTCTGTTGTACAGATCGATTTTCATGGCGCCGCTGGCCATGCTGCTGATGCTGCCGACCAGCATTCTGCCGCTTCCTGTCATATCGTTCACCGTGCCTTTCCGCGCGCAGGATAAGAGGGCGCGGCTTTTCCTGTCCGCGGCCGCTTCCTGCGGCATTGCCGATATCCGTCTATTGTCATTGGAAGGGAAACCGAGCGGGAGAATGCGTTCCCGGAACGCCCGCAGATACGACGAAAAAAGACCTTATAGAGAGTCCGATCCGTGAACATGCGCGGGAAATCCGTTTCCCTTATCTATAAGCTTCTGTTTTTTATATCGGCATGCGCAGCCGTTTTATTTATAACGCCCGCATAAAAAGGTTGAAATTCTGTTCGGGCAACTATATAATAAATGCAGTATAGCAGATTGTGTCGTGCGGCATATTTGTATTGGAGGAACGCCCATGTCAACGAAAACGGATACGGAAGTCATCATCGCCGGCAAGGTTTTTACGCTGAGCGGTTATGAGAGCGAGGAATATTTACAGAAAGTGGCCTCCTACATAAACAATAAGGTTGCGGAGTACAACAAGGTCGACAGTTTTAAGAAACAGTCGCTCGACACACAGAACGTCCTGCTGCAGCTCAACATAGCGGACGATTACTTCAAGGCCAGAAGACAGATCAGCCTGAAGGAGGAGGAACTGCAGAAGAAGGACAATGAGATCTATGATCTAAAGCACGATCTGATCGCCGCGCAGATGAAGCTGGAGAGTACGGAGAAGGCGGTCAAGACCCTGCAGGACGAGGCGAACGAGAACGCCAAGAAAATTGTCCGTCTGGAAACGGAGTTAAAGGAACTGAAAAAATAGAAATTGAGAGAGGCCCTGTCGGAGAAATCTACAGGGCTTTTTCAAAGGGATCGTTTATGAGAGATCGGGTTGAGCTTCTTGCCCCTGCCGGGAACTACGAGGCTTTTATCGGCGCTGTCAACGCCGGGGCTGACGCCGTCTATCTGGGAGGCGACAGATTCGGGGCGAGAGCCTATGCGGATAATTTTACAACAGAAGAGATCTGCCGGGCGCTTCACACGGCGCATTTTCTGGGCAGAAAGGTCTATCTGACTGTCAACACGCTGGTGAAAGATGCGGAACTGGACGGGCTGTACGGCTGGCTTGCGCCCTTTTATGAGGCGGGGCTTGACGGTGTGATCGTGCAGGACATCGGCGTGCTGTGTCATATCAGGGAGAATTTTCCGGATCTGGCCCTGCACGCGAGCACACAGATGACGCTGACGGGAGCATACGGCGCTTCCTTCCTGCATAAGCAGGGAGTACGGCGCATTGTTCCGGCGAGAGAACTCTCTCTGGAGGAAATCAGGACGCTCAAGGAGGAGACAGGACTGGAGATAGAGTGCTTCATTCACGGGGCGATGTGCTACAGCTATTCCGGTCAATGTCTGTTCAGCAGCATTCTGGGCGGCAGAAGCGGCAACAGAGGGCGGTGCGCGCAGCCCTGCAGACTGCCGTACCGCGTCTGCATAGACGGAGAGGAAGCGGAGGAGCCTGCTTACCCGCTCAGCCTGAAAGATATGTGCACGATAGAGTATCTTCCAAGGCTGATTGAGGCCGGCATCGATTCTTTCAAGATTGAAGGACGCATGAAAAAACCTGAGTATGCCGCCGGCGTTACGGCCATATACCGCAAGTATATCGATCTCTGTGAAGAGACGGGACCGGAGGGCTTCCGGGTGTCCCGGGAAGATATGGACATGCTGCGCAGTCTCTATATCAGGAGCGAAGTACAGAACGGCTACTACAAACGTCACAATGGCCGCGAGATGATCACGCTTCACAGGCCGGGCTACGCCGGGAGCAGCCGGCAGCTGCTCGATGAAATCGGCGCTCGCTATGTGCACAGGGCGCCGGACCGAAAACCTGTCAGGATGCATGCCGTGCTGAACGTGGGGGAAGCCGCCGTGCTTACGGTCTCGGATGAAGACGGCGTCAGTGTCTCCGTCAGCGGCGGCGTTGTGGAGAAGGCCAGGAACAGACCGCTTGAGAGGGAGGACATCGTGCGGCAGCTTGTAAAGACCGGGGACAGTCTCGTGGAGGCGGCGGAGTGCAGCGTCACGGCGCAGGGAGACGTCTTTCTGCCCGTGAGCGCGCTGAACGAGCTCAGGCGCAGAGGCGTCGAGGCATATGAAAACAGATGCATCGCATCCCGGAAGAGCGGAGTCGGGATCAACTGTTCCGGCGGAGAGAAGGGGACAGAACTTCAAAAGGATAGACTGACTGAGTCGGTCTATAGAAACAGGCACTCTGCGGCTGTCTCGGGAAACCCGGAATGTGGAAAACGGAAGGGCGAAATCCGAAAGGATATCCTGGTCTCCACCCAGGAGCAGCTGGCTGTGGCGGTCTTACATCCCTGCCGCCGCGTCTACCTGGAGAGCGATCTTTTCATGGAGGCGCCGGAGCGGATTTCGGCGCTTATGTGCAAATATAGCGACCGCGAATACTATCTGGCGCTCCCCCGCATTCTCAGGCTGCGGGACGCCGGCTATCTAAACAGTCTCGCCGCGCGTCTGCCGGACGCCGTCGCCGGTTTTTTGATCCGCAATTACGAAGCCGCGGCTTATGTCGAAGAACTTGCGGGCGCATACGATATCGTGCCGGATGCGGGGCTGTATGTCTTCAATCGTGAAGGACTGCGTTTCTGGGCGCGCTACGGCGGCGAATTCACGTTCCCTTACGAGTTGAATGCGGGGGAGTGCCGGGAGCTTGCCGTGCAGGCGGATCGGCTTGGCAGCGTAGGAACGCTGGTCGTGTACGGCAGGATTCCCATGATGCTCAGCGCGAACTGCGTCCGTAAGAGTGCGGGACGGTGTCCGTCGGACTTGTCCGGCGGCCGCGCGCCCGGCGGACAGGCTTATATCAGGGACAGGTACGGCGTTTATTTTCCTGTGGAAACAAACTGTGTACACTGTTATAATGTTATCTATAACTCTGTGCCGTATTCGCTGCATCTGCAGCCTGAGGACGTCCGCAGGACGGGCGCGGACATATGGCGTTATGATTTTACCGTCGAATCCGGCGAGGACTGCAGGCGGATTCTCTCGGGCGCAGACTTCCCCTATGAGAAGTATACGACCGGACATTTTAAGCGGGGCGTGGAATAGTTTTCTATGGAATTATATATTACGGAACTTTCAAAGTATGTCATCACACTGTTTATCGCGCTGTATACGCTGGAGTGCTTTCTCGTGTTCCGGCACCAGGAGGAAGAGCGCAGGAACGGGTGCTATATCCGCCAGAATCTTTGGATGTTTCTGGTACATTTTTCGTGTTTCCTGGTCATCTGCTTCGAGACCGGCAAGCCGGAATATCTGCTTTTCTATGCGCTCCAGCAGATTCTGCTGTTCGCCACCATCATGCTTTTCCGCATGATATATCCGCGGGGCAACCGGCTCATCGTCAACAACATGTGCATGCTTTTGAGCATCGGCTTTGTCGTTCTGAGCAGACTTTCGTTCGAGAAGGCGATCAAACAGTTCTTTATCGTGACGATCTCCATTATCACGGGTATGCTGATCCCGTATTTTATCCGCAAACTGAAATTCTTAAAGGGTCTCACATGGGTCTATGCGGCGGTAGGTACCGCAGCGCTCGGCGTCGTGCTGATCCTTGGCGCGACGACCTACGGATCCAAGCTGTCGTACTCCATAGCTGGGCTGACGTTCCAGCCTTCGGAGTTTGTCAAGATCATTTTCGTGTTTTTCCTGGCCGGCGCGCTCTGTGAATCCCATAGTTTTCTGCAGATCGCGCTGACGGCGGCGGCTGCAGGGCTCCATGTCCTCATTCTGGTCGCGTCGAAGGATCTCGGCAGCGCGCTGATCTTTTTTGTCGTCTATGTGCTGATGGTGTTTATCGCTACGGGCAACTGGCTGTATCTGTTTCTCGGCGTCGGCGGCGGCTGCGGGGCTGCGGCCCTGGCGTACCGGTTCTTCTCCCATGTGCAGATACGCGTGCAGGCCTGGCGGGATCCGTTCAGCTGTATCGATGGTGCCGGCTATCAGATCACGCAGTCGCTCTTTGCCATCAGCAGCGGCGGCTGGTTCGGCATGGGGCTGTTTCGGGGCACGCCGGACGCCATTCCCTTTGTGGAGGCGGATTTCATATTCTCCGCGGTGGCGGAGGAGCTGGGCATCGTATTTTCGATGTGTATGATCCTGATCTGCGTCAGCTGTTTCATCATGTTCATGAATATCTCCATGCGGCTGCAGGACAGGTTCTATCAGTTGATTGCTTTCGGGCTGGGCGTCATCTATCTGTTTCAGGTGTTTCTGACGATCGGCGGCGGCACGAAATTCATACCGATGACGGGCGTTACGCTGCCGCTCGTAAGCTACGGAGGCAGTTCCGTACTCACGACGCTCGTGATGTTTTTCATTATCGAAGGGCTTTATATCATCAGGCAGGAAGAAGGAGCCAGACGTGACAAAAAGAAGAAGCGAAAAAGAAGAGCAAAATACCGCGAAGAGCAGACAGCGGAAGAAGAGGAATAGGCAGATTATGTTCGTCACCTATCTGTCTGTCGCCGTGTTCCTCGGCATGATGGGCTATACGTGCCACTATGCCGTCACGCACAGGCAGGAGATGATCAACAACAGCTACAACGGCAGACAGGAGCTGTTTATCGCCCAGAATACCCGCGGAAAAATCTATGCTTCCGGCGGTCAGGTGCTGGCCGAGACGCAGACGGACGAAAAGGGGAAAGAGACGCGGGTGTATCCGTATGAGAACCTGTTCGCCCACGCGGTCGGCTACGCTTCCAAGGGACGGTTCGGCATCGAGGCACAGAGCAATTACTACCTGATCAATTCCAATGCGAGGCTTTCTGACAAAGTCGAAGACGAGATTGCCGGTGAAAAATATCCAGGCGACAACGTGTTTTCCACCCTGGACGTCGGCGTACAGGAGGTGGCCTATCAGTCGCTCGGCATCTACAAGGGCGCCGTCATCGTCACGGAACCCCGGACGGGCCGGGTGATCGCCATGGTGTCGAAACCGGATTTTGACCCCAATCAAATCGACGAGATATGGGACGAGCTGCTCGCCGACAAGGAGAGTTCCGTGCTCTTAAACCGCGCCACGCAGGGGCTCTACCCGCCGGGATCTACCTTCAAGATTATCACGGCGCTCGAGTATATCCGCGAGAATCCGGACACTTACGGACAGTACTCTTACCAGTGCAGCGGAAGGTTCACTCATGGAGAGGACGTCATCAACTGCTATCACGGCACGGTGCACGGCAGCGTAGACTTTACGAAATCCTTTGCGAAGTCCTGCAACTCATCGTTTGCCAACATCGGCCTGCAGCTCGACCGCACGCGGTTCGGCGATACGCTGGACAGCCTTCTGTTCAACGGCAAGCTCCCGGTATCTTTCGCGTATAATCAGAGCAGTCTGGTCATTGACAGGAATACGTCCGACTCCGACGTCATGCAGGCGGCGATCGGGCAGGGAACGATACAGATTACGCCGCTGCACATGAATATGATTACCTGTGCCGTCGCCAACGGCGGCATACTTATGAAGCCCTATCTGGTGGACTGTGTCAAGAACGCGGAGGGAACTGTCGTCAAGCAGTTTGAACCGGCCACAGGCGGACGTCTCATGTCCGAGGAAGAAGCGCAGATTCTGAATGGGCTGATGCAGGAAGTGGTCAGGAGCGGCACGGGGACAAAACTGTCCGGCCTTACCTACACGGCGGCAGGCAAGACCGGATCGGCGGAGTACAACAATGTGAAAGAGGATTCCCACGCGTGGTTCACCGGGTTTGCCCCGGCGGAAGATCCCGAGCTGTGCGTCACCGTCATCATCGAGGGAGCGGGCAGCGGCGGCGACTATGCCGTGCCGATCGCCAGGAGAATCTTTGACGAGTACTTCGGCGTCTGAGCCGTCTTTAGTAGATGGCGCTGATCTCGAGGGCGCGCTCTGCGGCAAGGTCGATCACGCGCTCTTTTCCCTGCAGCACAGGCCGGGAGAGCTGGTCTTCATTAATGCGGACGACCTCTCCCTCCTCGCCGTTGTTCAGAAGCACATGAAAACCGAGCTGCGTCGCGGCGATGTGGGAGAGGATCGGCTTCAGGATCGATTCGTCGTACTTGTCGTAGCCGTCCCACTCAAAGTTGGCTATGACCTGAAAAGGATTTAAGGATGCGCGGTAGGTCCGCGGGGACGTCATGGCCTCATAGGCGTCTATGACGGCGATATATTTGGCGTAGGGGTCGATCTGGTTCGAGTGCAGTCTGGAAGGGTAGCCAGTGCCGTCGCAGCGCTCGTGGTGCATCAGCGTCGCCTTCAGCACATGTTCGTCCACGTCGCAGTCCTTCAGCATCTCGAATCCCAGCATCGTGTGGGTTTTCAGCTTCGTAAACTCCAGCTCGGTCAGCTTGCCGGGCTTCCAGAGAAGTTCCTGGGGAAGCTTCAGCTTGCCGATGTCGTAGAAGAAAGCGCACTGAACCAGAAGTAAGATGTCGGCGGACGTCAGATTCAGCCATGTGCCGAACACGCCGGCGATCAGCGCGGAGTTCAGGCAGTGCGCGTAGGTCATGTCGTCCATTCCCGGCAGCATGTTGTAGAGGTAATCGAGCAGCTGCTCGCCGTTTCCTGCGCGCGCGGATATGGTCGTGTAAATCTCCATCAGGCTGTTCATCTTCACGGGCGTCCCTCTTTCCACGAAGCCTTTCATCAGCGTGCGGAAGATCGACATACAGTTGTTGTAGGTGAGCTCGAAAGATTTGAACTCCGAGCTGAGGCGGACCTTCTCGAAGTGGGTCGTGGCGAAGTCGATTTCTTCCTTGATCGGAATCACGATGATCGAGTGGCGCGACAGCTTCTCAATCACGGCGTCGTCCACGACGGTATCCTTGGGATAGAGCAGTCTGTTCTGGTAATTGTAGACATCCTCCGCAATGACCATTCCTTTTTCCAGCGCCATGCGTGCGACATTTTTCATTTAAATTCCCCCGTTTGTATGAGTCTTGACTTAAATATCTGATAACAGTATAAATCTTATCTGCAAACAGTGTCAATCAGTCCGCTCTTTTTATTTTGCGTAAAGTATGATAAAATAAATTCCGGCAGACAGGATAGGTTGAAACGCGCGCGGACGGCATACGGTTCGGAGACGTCATGAAATTTTACCGGAACCTCTATATCGGGGAGAGTATCAGGGATCCTGCAAAGATCCGTAAAAAACTGAAGAGATACGCCAGGCTCAACAACGTCTGGCTGATCGCCTATGCCGCGGAGAACCGGCAGCTTGAGATCTACCACTGCGTTATGCTGCAGCAGCCTTACTACAGGGATAACCCGCCCTTTGTCGTCGGCATTGCCGGCAGTCAGGAGGAGGCTGAGCAGATTCTGTGCCGGATTGCGCAGGAGGCCGTGCTGCAGACGGGATGCGCCGATCTTGCAGCGTATCTGTTCGGCGCCGCCGGAAAGGAACGGTAAGCGGTCCGGGAGCCGAAAACGAAAAGGAATCGACAGCAAATTTTATGTTACACATTATTCTGCTTATTTTAAAAATCATCGGAGCCGTTCTTCTCGGCGCGGCCGGTCTGGCAGTCCTGGCGGTTGTCTGCGTGCTGTTCGTGCCGGTGCGCTACCGCGTCAGGATCAGCAGGCAGGAGGGAGAGGGCCGTCCGCCCGCCGAGGTTTACGTGAAGGCCACCTGGCTGCTCCATCTGGTCAACGTTCTGGCGCGTTATCCCGCCGATGTGATCCTGCGGGCG
Organism: uncultured Lachnospiraceae bacterium; assembly: GCA_947626775.1. Lineage (GTDB taxonomy): Bacteria > Bacillota > Clostridia > Lachnospirales > Lachnospiraceae > UBA3282. The sequence goes on from CANQTL010000013.1 coordinate 34,893, forward strand.
AGGGTTCTGTTCTTTACGCTCTTCAGAAAGCCGCAGAAAGAAAAAAAGCGTAAGGAGAAGCGCAGGACGGCGAAGCCGGATCAGACGCCGCCCGCGCCGACAGCAGAAGAGGACGCCGGTATCTCGCCGGCCGCGTCTGTGGAGATTGATATGTCTGCGCCGGCGGATGAGGAGGCCGATACGCCTGCGGATGACGGGACGCCTGAGCCGGAGGAGCCTTACGAACCCTACAGCGCTTTCGACGGCGGCCCGATGACTTTCGGGGAGATCTCCGAAGAGCAGGGCGAGGGCGCTTCCGAAGGCGGAATCGGCGCGCTTCTGTCCCGGATCGGACAGACGGTCGGAAAAATTAAGGGGTTCTTTCAAAATATACGGTACACAATCCGCAGGATCTGTGATAAAATAAAATCTGTGTCGGATAATATACAGTATTACCGGGATGTGATGGAGAGCGAAGCTTTCCGGGGTTCTCTGCACCTGTGCGGGGACGAGCTGCTGCGGATCTGCCGCATGCTGAAACCGGCCCGATTCGAGGCCGATTTTGTCGTGGGTATGAAGGATCCCGCCGCCACCGGAGAGATTCTGGCCGTCTACGGTATGCTGTATCCGCTCATCGGGCAGCATGTGAACATATCAGGCGATTTTACATGCGAGGATACAAGGATTGAGGGCAGACTGTATGTCCGCGGCAGAATCAGGCTGTTTACGCTGCTGCGCGCGGCGGTCAGAGGTTACTTTAACAGGGATATCAGAAAACTGATCAGTTTGTTGAAAAAGGAGGCTGCATAATGGCAGAAAATAACTTTACAGGCGTGATTGAATCGTTGATGAAGGGCATGAACGCCGTGCTGGCCACGAAGACGGTTGTGGGCGACGCGACGCAGGTCGGCGATACGATCATCCTGCCTCTTGTGGACGTCACTTTTGGCGTGGGGGCGGGCGCGAGCGCGGCGGATAAGAAAAACGGGGGAGGCGGCGGTTTCTCGGCCAAGATGTCTCCCAGCGCGGTGCTCGTCATCAAGAACGGCTCTACGAAGTTAGTGAATATCAAGAATCAGGACACCGTCACGAAGGTGCTCGATATGATCCCCGACATCGTGGACAAATTTACCGCGCCCAAGGAGGATATGATCGCCGATGAGGAGGCGGTGGATATCGCTTTTCCGGAGGAGAAGCAGGAATAGGTTCCGCGCGGTTTCAGGGAACGTAACATTCCGCCGTTTCGAAGCATATACTGAATAGAGGGCATAGACAGGAGTCGTATATGAAAAAACTGATCGGACTTGCGGCTTTTTGTATTGCGGCTGGCATGCTGTTTATGCTTTTTTTGATGAACCGCTTTGTCGGTTTGGTTTTGATTGTCCTGCTTTTGCTGATCGGTTATAACTTTTTTTGCTGTGACTGATCCGGGCCGGGCATATGGATTGAGGAAGATTATGGAAAATTTTGAAGAGATACTGGTACATGGCTCCGAAGAGGAGCTTGGAGAGCTGAAATCGTGGCTTTTCCGCGAGAATATCAGGCTTGTGACAGCCTCCAGGGAACTGGAGAGCATGCGGGAACAGTTCCTGAAGGAGAAGGTGCAGTTCCAGGAGGAGATGAAGCTGTTAAATCGCAAGATTTCCGGCGAGCGTCAGCGTCTCAAGGAGGATAATCAATTCTTTGAGAAGAAGATGGAGATTCTGAAGAACGGATTCAGCCAGCTGGACATCGACCGCAGGAGACTTGATAAGGAGTGGGCGAAGCTGGCGGCTGAGCGGGAGCTCATGAACGAGCGCACCGTCTACGACGGCGGTATGGATGTCTCCGTATTTTTCCGCGGCGTCAGGAATCCGCTTGCGCTGAAGAAGCGCTACAAAGATCTGATCAAGATTTTTCACCCGGACAATGTGGCGGGAGACAAGGAGATCATTCAGCGGATCAATAAGGAATACGAGACGCTGAAGACAGATTATGAGGGATTCAAGCAGGCGTAGATCCGTTCTTTTGGGCGCGGCACATCTGACGATACAAAAAAGAGTTTGTCCTGCGACAAACTCTTTTCTCATATCCGTTCCGATTCAGACTAAGCGCGCTCGACCTTGCCGGATCTCAAACAGCGCGTGCAGACGTGAAGCTTCTTGTTGCCGCCCCCGACCTTGCACATAACGTTCTTAATATTGGAATGCCAGATTCTGTTCGATCTTCTATGAGAATGGCTGACGTTGTTGCCGAAGTGAGCGCCCTTACCACAAATATCACATTTAGCCATCTTTGCACCTCCTTTGTCATTCACACAACATTTGTATAATAGCAGAAAGTAATTTGGAATGCAAGCAAAAATTACATAATTTGGTCATAACTTGGTCATAAAAATAAGACGCCGGCAAATTCCGGATAATTTTGGTTTCCTTTTTCGGCGTGTCGGGTTATAATAGCAGTGGATATTCAGATAATAAGGAGGTGCCTTATGAAAGTTTCTTCAATGGATACCCATATGGGGAATATTTCTATCGATCAGGAAGTCATAGCGCAGTATGCCGGCACAGTGGCCATGGAAGTCATCGGCGTGGTAGGCATGGCGAGCATGAATGTCCGGGACGGGCTTGTCAGACTGTTGAAAAAGGACAGCATGACGCGCGGCATCCAGGTGATCCTGAACAATAACAGACTGACGATCAACTTTCATATCGTCGTGTCCTACGGCGTGAAAATACCCGCCGTTTCGGACAATCTGATCGACAGCGTCAAATACAAGGTGGAAGAGTTTACCGGCATCGAAGTGGAAAAGATAAACATCTTCGTTGAAGGTGTGAAAGTGATTGACTGAGGGAGGACAGTGAGGTGGCTTCAAATACAATAGATGCCGGCATGATGGCGAAATGTTTTCTCGCCGGCGCCAAAAATCTTGAGAACAACAAAGAATGGATCAATGAACTGAACGTGTTTCCGGTTCCGGACGGCGATACCGGCACCAATATGACGCTGACGATCATGTCCGCGGCGAAGGAAGTGTCCGCTCTGTACGATATGGGCGATCTCGATATGCAGTCTCTCTGCAAGGCGATTTCCTCCGGCTCTCTGAGAGGCGCGAGGGGCAATTCCGGCGTAATCCTGTCCCAGCTGTTTAGGGGCTTTACCAAGGGTGTGAAGGAGTATGACGCCATCACGATCCCCGTGCTCGCCGTTGCCTTTGACAAAGCCGTGGAGACGGCTTACAAGGCGGTTATGAAACCTAAGGAGGGCACGATTCTGACCGTGGCGAAGGGCGCGGCCATCAAGGCCCGCGAACTTGCCGATAACGGTGCGGAGGACATGGCGGACTTCCTGGAACAGATCATCAGCCGCGCGGAGGAGGTCTTAAAACAGACGCCCGAGATGCTTCCCGTGCTGAAGCAGGCAGGCGTGGTGGATTCCGGTGGACAGGGACTTGTCCTGGTTCTGAAGGGCATCTATGACGCGTTTATGGGCAAGGAGATCGACTTTACCGTCAGCGAGACGGCGGCAGCGCCCTCTGAGCGGACGGCGGACGTAAATCTGGAGGCGCAGGCGAACGCCGAGATCAAGTACGGTTACTGCACCGAGTTCATCATCATGCTGAACCGGGTTTTTAATATCAAGGCGGAGCTGGATTTCAAGGCCTATCTGGAATCTATCGGGGATTCCATCGTGGTCGTCGCCGACGAGGACGTGGTGAAGGTACATGTACATACCAACGATCCGGGTCTCGCGATTCAGCGGGCGCTCAAATACGGAGCGCTCTCCAATATGAAGATCGACAATATGCGGCTCGAGCATCAGGAAAAACTCTTCAAGATGTCGCAGAAGGAGCCGGTTTCGGCTGCGCAGCCTGCCGAAAAGCAGCCGCGCAAGGACGTCGGCTTCATCGCCGTATCCGTCGGAGAGGGTATCAACGAGATCTTTAAAGGGCTCGGCGTGGATCACATCATCGAGGGCGGCCAGACCATGAATCCCAGCACGGAGGATATGCTGAATGCTATCGATCAGGTGAATGCCGACAATATCTTTATTCTGCCGAACAACAAAAACATTATCCTCGCGGCGAATCAGGCGCAGTCTCTCGTCAGGGACAAGGCGATCACGGTCATTCCGACAAAGACCGTCCCACAGGGCATCACGGCGGTCATCAATTACGTGCCGGATATGACGGTCGAGGAGAACGCCGACACGATGGCGGCGGAGATCAAAAACGTCGCGACGGGCGAGGTCACCTATGCTGTCAGGGATACGAATATCGATGACAAACAGATCCGGCAGGGCGATTACATGGGAATCGGCGATGCCGGCATCCTCTCCGTCGGACAGTCCATCGAGGCGGTTACCCTGGAGATGCTCGACGAGATGATGTTCGACGACGCGGAGCTGATCAGCATTTATTACGGCGAGGAGACAGCGGAACAGGATGCCGAGGCTCTGCGCCGGAAGGTGGAAGAGAAATACGGCGGCTGCGACATTGAGCTGCAGTACGGCGGCCAGCCGATCTATTATTATATCGTATCCGTCGAGTAGGCAAAACGGCGGCATGATCCCTGACGGCGGACGTCTGAGCGTGCGCCGCCGGGGATTTTTTGAGGAAATTCATGGAGATTACAGCGCTCAGGGGCGTCGGCGAGAAGACCGCCGCCCTCTTTCACAAACTGCATATCGATACGGCGGAGGATCTGATTCGGTACTATCCGCGGGATTATGAATATTTTGCGCCGCCGGTCGGGCTGACGGAGGCCGGGGAGAACGGGGTCGTGGCCGTCGTCGGCAGGATTCGCTCCGGCGCGGCCACAAGACATGTCAGAGGTCTGAGCATCACGACGTTTGAGGCGGAATGCGAGGACGGCGTTCTGCATCTGACCTACTTTAACATGCCGTACCTGAAAAACAGTCTGAAACGTGACGCGCAGTATGTCTTCCGTGGAACCCTGCAGAAAAAAGGCAGCCGATTTGTGATGGAGCAGGCGAAAATGTATCAGCCGGAAGCGTACGGGGAGATGACGGGCAGGATGCTTCCCGTCTATTCCGTCACGAAGGGGCTGAGCAGCGGCGCCGTGACCAGGGCGGTGAGACAGGCGATGGAACTGACGGATCTGTCAGAAGATCCTCTTCCCGCCAAGATCCGGCAGGCCGAAGGTCTCTGTACCTATGAGGAGGCGGTGCGGCAGATGCATTTTCCAAAGGACCGGCAGATGCTCGTGCGGGCGAGGGAACGGCTGGTATTTGATGAATTTCTGGTTTTTCTCCTGCTGATCCGAAAGATGAAAGACGACAACGAAAAACTCCCGAGCGGCTGTCCGATGATCGAGGTCTCCGACACGGAACGGCTGATTGAGGCGCTGCCCTATCGGCTGACGGGCGCGCAGCAGAAAGTCTGGCGCGAGATACAGGACGATCTGACCTCGGACCGCACGATGAACCGCCTCATTCAGGGGGACGTGGGTTCCGGCAAGACGATTCTGGCGTTTCTGGCGCTTATCATGTGCGCCGCAAACGGATACCAGGGCGCGATGATGGCCCCTACGGAAGTTCTGGCCGAGCAGCACTATGAGACGTTGACGCGTATGAAGGAGCGCTACGGGCTCAGGATCCGGCCCGTGCTGCTGACGGGCTCCACGCCGGCGAAAGACCGGCGCGACATCTGCGGGCGGATCGAGAGCGGGGAGGCGGACGTCATTCTGGGAACACACGCCCTCATACAGGACAAGGTAAACTACCGCAGGCTCGGTCTTGTAGTCACCGACGAACAGCACCGCTTCGGCGTCAGACAGCGGGAAAGTCTGGCGCAGAAGGGCATGAACGTACATGTTCTCGTTATGAGCGCGACGCCGATCCCGCGCACGCTCGCCATCATCCTGTACGGAGATCTGCACATATCGGTGCTGAACGAGATGCCTGCGGACCGTCTGCCAATCAAAAACTGCGTGGTGAATACCGGTTACCGCGACACTGCCTATCGATTTATTGAGAAAGAAGTCGCCGCCGGGCGACAGGCATATGTGATCTGTCCCATGGTGGACGAGAACGAGGCTTCCGGCCTGGAAAACGTCGCCGGCTATACGGTCAGACTGCGCGAACGCCTGTCTTGCTCCATACGGGTCGAATCTTTGCACGGGCGTATGAGAGCGCCCGAAAAAAGGCGGATTATGGAAGCTTTCGCGGCTGGGCAGATCGACGTTCTCGTATCGACCACCGTGATCGAAGTCGGCATCAATGTGCCGAATGCCACGGTGATGATGGTGGAGAACGCCGAGCGGTTCGGGCTGGCGCAGCTGCATCAGCTGCGCGGACGCGTGGGCCGGGGAGGCGAACAATCCTACTGCATTTTTGTGAGCGGCACGGACAGGCCGGAGAGTGTTGCGCGGCTCAAGATCCTGAACGAGTCCAACGACGGCTTTTATATTGCCTCCCAGGATCTGAAGCTGCGCGGGCCGGGGGATCTCTTTGGCATCAGGCAGAGCGGCGATCTGAAATTTGTGCTGGCGGATATTTTTCAGGACGCCGCCATTCTGCAGAGCGCCGCCGGATGGGCGGACAGGATCCCGATGAGCGGCGGCCAGCCGTCCGGGGAAGCTTACGCGCCGCTCAGGCGGCGTTTGGCGCGCGCATCTACAAATGAGGTTGACTTTAGAACTATCTAAAAGTAATATGTTATAGAAAGAGATTCGTCTCGGACAATACAGTACGGAGAAACAGGAAGTATGGCAAAGAAAATAGCGGTTGTCACCGACAGCAACAGCGGCATTACGCAGACCCAGGCCGGAAAACTCGGGATCTATGTGCTGCCGATGCCTTTTATGATCAACAATGAATTATTTTATGAGGATATCACTCTGACGCAGAAGGAGTTTTACGAGCGCCTCGCGGAAGGGGCGGATGTCGTCACGAGCCAGCCGACGCCGGATGCGGTTATGAAACTGTGGGACAGTCTTCTTGGGGAGTATGACGAGATCGTACATATTCCGATGTCCAGCGGGCTCAGCGGTTCCTGCCAGAGCGCTTCCGTTCTGGCCAGGGAGTACGGCGGCAGGGTACAGGTGGTCAATAACCAGAGGATTTCCGTCACCCAGAGACAGTCCGCGCTGGACGCGCAGGCGCTTGCAGCGCGCGGCATGGATGCGGCGCAGATTCGGGAGTTTCTGGAGAAGGATAAGTTCAACTCCAGCATCTACATTATGCTGGATACGCTCTATTATCTGAAAAAGGGCGGCAGGATCACGCCCGCGGCTGCGGCTCTCGGCACGATCCTGAAGCTGAAGCCGGTTCTGCAGATCCAGGGCGACAAGCTGGATGCCTTCGCCAAGGCGCGCACGGTGTCCCAGGGGAAGTCCATCATGCTCAGCGCCATCCGTGCGGATATGGAAAAACGCTTCGGCGGCGCGGAGCCCGACAACATCTGGCTGGAGATCGCGTACAGCCATGACGAGGAGGCGGCGAGACAGTTCTGCGGGGAAGTGCGGGAACATTTCCCGGGATTTGACATTCACATGGATCCGCTGTCTCTGAGCATTGCCTGCCACATCGGACCCGGCGCGCTGGCAGTCGCATGCTGCAGAAAAATCAAATAACATCCACGGTCAGAGAATGCCGCGATAACGAGTGAAACTCGCAAAGCGTGTTTCAGCTCGTTTCTTTTCATGCCCGTATAGGACCGAAAGTGAGACGCTATGACGCAGTATACATCTACAAATGACGAGAAAGAGTCTGCGCTGCAGAGAGAATATATGACCAGGGCCGCCCGGTACGTAGAGCGGCTGGGACGGGAACTTGGCCGCAGACCCGCCTGCTGTGTCGTCACCTTCGGGTGCCAGATGAATGCCAGGGATTCCGAGAAGCTGGAGGGGATCTTGACCGGGATCGGCTATGAGGCCGTGGAGCGGGAGGAGGACGCCGATTTCGTCATCTACAATACCTGTACCGTCCGCGACAACGCCAACCAGCGCGTCTATGGAAGGCTCGGCTATCTGCACAGCCTGAAGGACCGAAAACCGCATATGAAAATCGCCCTGTGCGGCTGCATGATGCAGGAGGAAGCCGTCGTCGAAAAAATTCGGAAAAGCTACCGCTTCGTGGACCTGATCTTTGGGACGCACAATCTCTTTAAATTTGCAGAGCTCCTGGTGGCGATGTTTGAGAATCGGGAGACGATTACCGATATCTGGCAGGAGACGGATCAAATCGTCGAGGAACTTCCAGTCAGCCGCAAATATCCGTATAAGTCCGGCGTCAACATTATGTTCGGGTGCGACAATTTCTGCAGCTACTGCATCGTTCCCTATGTGCGGGGGCGGGAGCGCAGCAGAGATCCCAGGGAAATCCTGCGGGAGATAGAACGGCTTGTGGACGACGGAGTCGTGGAGGTCATGCTGCTCGGGCAGAATGTAAATTCATACGGCAGAAATCTGGACAGGCCGATGTCCTTCGCACAGCTTCTGAAAGAAGTGGAGCAGATCGACGGGCTGAAACGAATCCGTTTTATGACGTCTCACCCGAAAGATTTGTCCGACGAGCTGATTGAAGTGATGAGCCGCTCCGACAAGATATGCCGCCATCTGCATCTGCCGCTGCAGGCAGGCTCGGACCGGATTCTGCAGGCGATGAACAGGCGGTACACGAAAGCGCAGTACCTGGCGCTGACCGAAAAACTCAGGGCGGCGATGCCGGATCTTGCCATCACGACCGATCTCATTGTCGGCTTTCCCGGCGAGACGCCGGAGGACGTGGACGAGACGATCGACGTTGTGCGCAGGGTCCGGTTTGACAATGCTTTCACGTTCCTCTATTCCAGACGGACAGGTACGCCGGCGGCTTCGATGGAGAACCAGGTGCCGGCTGAAGTGATGAGAGAGGGATTCGACAGGCTGCTGAAGGTTGTGCAGGACACCGCGAAAGAGCGCGCGGCCCTCCTGCAGGGCAGGGTGGAGGAAGCGCTTGTGGAGGAAGTCAACGAGCAGGACGGCACCCTGCTGACGGGACGGCTCTCCAACAATATGCTCGTCCATTTTCCGGGAGACGGCAGTATGGTCGGAAGACTGGCCGACGTCTCTCTGGACGAATGCCACGGATTTTACTATACGGGTCATATGATAAGAAAAGCGGACGCTCCGCTTGGAAAGACGGTTGACGGCAATGGCTGAACTCACTCCGATGATGCGGCAGTATATGGAGACCAAAAAGGATTATCCGGACTGTATTCTGATGTACCGGCTCGGCGATTTCTATGAAATGTTCTACGACGACGCGCTGATCGCGTCGAAGGAGCTGGAGATTGCGCTGACCGGCAAGAGCTGCGGACAGGAAGAGCGCGCGCCGATGTGCGGCGTCCCGCACCATGCGATCGAGACGTATCTCGGCAGACTGGTATCCCAGGGTCATAAGGTCGCCATCTGCGAACAGATGGAGGATCCGAAACTCACCAAGGGGATCGTCAGGCGCGAGGTTGTCCGCATTGTGACGCCGGGCACCAATTTGAATCTGCAGTCACTTGAGGAGACGAAAAACAATTATCTCATGTGCGTCGTATACTTCCCCGGTAAGATCGGCATATCCGTCGCGGACGTCACGACAGGAGACTACTATCTGACCGAGGTGGAGGACATCCGCAAATTACAGGACGAGATCAACAAGTACGAGCCGTCGGAGATCGTCTGCAGCGAACCTTTCCTCGTCAGCGGATACGACATTGAGGATCTGAAAAACCGGCTGAATATTATGATTTACTCGCTGCCCGCTCATTATTTTGACGATGAGAGCTGCAAGAGGGAACTTCTCAGGCATTTTCATGTGAACGCGCTTTCTGCGCTGGGAATCGAAGACTTCCCCACAGGTATGATCGCGGCCGGCGCGCTGCTGCAGTATCTGTATGAAACGCAGAAGACCTCTCTTTCACACTTTACGCACCTGTATCCGTATCTGACGAGCAAGTACATGCTGCTGGACAGCTCTACCAGGCGCAATCTGGAACTGACGGAGACGCTTAGGGAGAAGCAGAAGACCGGTTCGCTGCTCGGCGTGCTCGACCGGACCAAAACCGCCATGGGAGGGCGTCTTCTCAGAAAATACATCGAACAGCCGCTGATTGACAGAGAGAAGATGGAAAAGCGACTGGATGCGGTCGAGGCGCTGTGTCTAAGAAGCGTCGACCGGGATGAACTGCGCGAATATCTGACTGCCGTTTACGATCTGGAGCGGCTTTTAGGCCGGATCAGCTACAAGACCGCAAACCCGAGAGATATGATCGCCCTCCGCAGTTCGCTCTCCATGCTGCCGTCCATCAAGACAGTGCTGGGCGATCTGGACGCGGAGCTTCTGAAAGAGATCAACGAACACATGGATTCCCTGGAGGACATTTATCATCTGATCGACGACGCCATCGTGGAGGAGCCGCCGATCTCCATCCGGGACGGCGGTATTATCCGGGAAGGCTTCGACGAGACGATCGACGCTCTGCGGAACGCCAAGACGGACGGAAAGAACTGGCTCGCGGCGCTGGAGGAGGAGGACCGGGAGAGGACCGGGATCAAAAATCTGCGCGTCAAATATAACAAGGTCTTCGGCTATTACTTCGAGGTGACAAACTCCTATCTGAATCTCGTTCCGGACGACTATATCCGCAGACAGACGCTCGCAAATGCGGAGCGCTACACGACGCCGCGCCTGAAAGAGCTGGAGGATTCCATCCTGAATGCGGAGGATAAGCTCACGGCGCTGGAGTATGACAAGTTCTGTGAGATCAGGGAGGCCATTGCCGCCCAGATGGAGCGCATACAGCGGACGGCGAGAAGCGTGGCCAGGCTGGATGTGTGCGCCTCCCTCTCCTATGTGGCGGAGCGCAACCATTACGTGCGCCCGTCTCTCAACGAAAAGGGCGTGATCGACATCAAGGACGGCAGACATCCCGTGGTGGAGCGGATGATCTCCAACGATATGTTTATTGCCAACGACACCTATCTGGACAATCAGAAGCATTGCATCGCCGTGATCACCGGGCCGAATATGGCGGGTAAATCCACGTACATGCGGCAGACGGCGCTGATCGTCCTGATGGCGCAGATCGGATCTTTTGTCCCGGCGGGCAGGGCGGACATCGGCATCGTGGACCGGATCTTTACGCGTGTCGGCGCATCCGACGATCTCTCCAGCGGACAGTCCACCTTTATGGTGGAGATGAACGAGGTGGCGAACATCCTGCGGAACGCGACTTCAGACAGCCTGCTGATCCTGGACGAGATCGGCAGGGGAACTTCCACCTTCGACGGCCTGAGCATTGCCTGGGCGGTCATCGAACATATCAGCAATCGCCGGATACTGGGCGCGAAGACGCTGTTTGCCACCCATTACCACGAACTGACCGAGCTGGAAGACAAGATGGACAATGTGAACAATTACTGTATCGCCGTGAAGGAAAAGGGCGACGATATCGTATTCTTGCGCAAGATTGTGAAAGGCGGCGCGGACAAGAGCTATGGGATTCAGGTTGCCAAACTGGCCGGCGTGCCGGACATGGTCATCGACAGGGCCAAAGAGATCGTAGAGCAGCTCAGCGACAACGACATTATCGAGAAGGTGCAGAAGATTGAGGTCGGCGTCAAAGGCGAGAAACACAAGCCGGTCAGGTATGACGAGGTGGATCTGGAGCAGATGTCGCTCTTTGACACTGTGAAGGACGAGGATATCATTCGGGAACTGCAGGAGATCGACGTCGGGAACCTGACGCCTGTCGAAGCGCTGAATACGCTCTACCGCCTGCAGAATAAGCTGAAAAACCGCTGGTAGTACGAGGGACGGATATGGCATCCATAAACATTCTGGATCATCAGACAATCGATAAGATAGCCGCCGGCGAGGTGGTGGAGAAACCCGCAAGCGTCGTCAAGGAGCTGGTGGAGAACGCTATCGATGCGGGGGCTGGCGCGGTCACCGTTGAGATCAGGGACGGAGGCATTTCCCTGATCCGCGTGACGGACAACGGCTGCGGTATTGAGAGAGAGCAGGTGCGCAGCGCCTTTCTCAGACACGCCACGAGCAAGATCACGTCCGCCGACGATCTGACTTCGCTTTCCAGCCTCGGTTTCCGCGGCGAGGCGCTGGCCAGTATCGCCGCCGTCTCCAAGGTAGAATTGATCTCCAAGACGCCGGCGGAGCTTGTGGGGATCCGCTATGTCATCGAGGGCGGCGTCGAGCGGGAACAGGAGGAGATCGGCGCGCCGGAGGGCACCACCGTGCTCGTGCGCAGCCTGTTCTACAACACGCCTCCGCGCCGGAAATTCCTGAAACAGCCCCAGACGGAAGGCTCGTACGTGGCCGAGCTGATGGAGCATCTGGCCATGTCCCATCCCCATGTCTCGTTTCAGTTCATTGCCAACGGGCAGACCCGGTTTTATACCACGGGCAACGGTGATCTGAAGGAGATCGTCTATCGGATTTACGGCAGGGATATCTCCGGACAGCTGATTCCCTTTGCCTGGGAGACGGAAGGTATGGCGATAGACGGCCTTCTGGGGAAACCGCTGATCAACCGCGCCAACAGGAACTATGAGATCTTCTATATCAACGGCAGATATATCAGAAGCAGCCTGATCAGCAAGGCGGTCGAGGAGGGATACCGGGAGTATCTGATGCAGCACAAATTCCCGTTCTGCGTCCTGCACTTCAGGATCGACGCACAGCGGATCGATGTGAACGTGCACCCGACGAAGATGGAGGTGCGCATCGCGGACGCTCCGGCTTTCTGCGACGCTGTCAGGGAGGCGGTGCACGGGGCGCTCCATGAGACGGAGATGATTCCGGAAGTCGCGCTGGGGGAAGGAAAGCGCGCGGAGGCGTCCGCATCCGCGAAGGGAAAAACCGCGCCGGAACCCTTCGAGAGCAGACGGCTGCTTGCTGAATACGCCGGACGCACAACGCAGCCGTCTGCGCATACGGAGATCGGAGCAGACGACACGACGGCAGCAGCTTCAGAAAAGACAGTCGATGTCGGTGTCACGGCCAGCGACCCAAAAGAGACGCGCCTGCTGCGCGATTCCGTAGAATATGGAGCGAAAGACGGCGCGCAGATGGAACTCTTTGAAGATAAAATTCTGTCCGCACAGTCGAGACCGGCATTCCGGATCATCGGCCAGCTTTTCGATACCTACTGGCTTGTCGCCTATGAGGATAAGCTGCTGATCATCGACCAGCACGCCGCTCATGAGAAAGTAAAGTACGAGCGACTGATCAAACGCTTTCGGGAGCAGACAATCGTTTCCCAGACGATTGATCCGCCGATTATCGTCACGCTGAGCGGCAGAGAGCGGGAGTGCTATGTAAGACACGCGGAAGATTTTGAAGCGCTGGGCTTTGTGGTAGAGGAATTTGGCGGCAGCGATTATGCCGTCCGCGGCGTCCCGATGGATTTGTACGGTTATGGGGAAAAAGAATTGTTCCGCGAGATCCTGGAAAAATTGTCTGAGGAGACGCTGACGGGCACCCCGGAGAGCATCCGCATCCGCATCGCCACGATGGCCTGCAAGGCTGCCGTCAAGGGCAATATGCGCCTTGCCGCGGACGAGGCGGAGAAACTGATCGACGAACTGCTGACACTGGACAATCCGTATCACTGTCCCCACGGCAGGCCTACCATCGTCTCCATGACGAAATATGAGCTGGAAAAGAAATTCAAGAGGATCGTGACGTAATGGGAGAGCAGAAAACGCCCCTTGTGATCCTGACCGGTCCTACCGCTGTCGGCAAGACCGCGCTGTCTGTCAGACTGGCGAAGGCGATAGGCGGAGAGATTATCTCCGCCGATTCCATGCAGGTGTACCGCCATATGGATATCGGCTCGGCCAAGATCACGCCGGAGGAAATGAGCGGCGTGCCGCATCATCTGATCGATATTCTGGAACCGTCGGAAGAATTTAATGTCGTCTGGTTCCAGCGCCTTGCGCGCCGTGCCGTACAGGAGATTTGCGGCAGGGGTCATGTGCCCGTCGTGGCCGGCGGCACAGGCTTCTATATTCAGGCGCTGTTGTACGACGTCGATTTCACGGAGAACGACGGGGATCCGGCGTTGCGCAGACAGCTTCAGACAATCGCGAAGACGCAGGGTTCCGGCGCGCTGTACGAGCGCCTGCGAAAGATCGATCCGAAATCCTGTGAGACGATCCACGAAAACAATGTCAAGCGCGTGATCCGCGCCATCGAATTCTATGAGAAAACGGGCGTCCGGATATCCGAGCACAACAGGATCCAGCGGCAGAACAGTTCGCCGTACAATTTCTCCTATTTTGTTCTGACCGACGACAGACAGAAACTGTATGGGCGGATTGAAGAGCGGGTGGACGAGATGATGGCGCAGGGGCTTGTGGAGGAAGTGTATCGGCTGAAAGAGATGGGCTGCACGGCGGACATGGTCTCCATGCAGGGGCTTGGCTATAAGGAGATTCTGGCTTATCTGGACGGAAAAAGCACGCTGGAGGAGGCGGTGTACCGGATCAAGCTGAACACCCGCCATTTTGCCAAGAGACAGCTCACCTGGTTTCGCAGGGAGCGGGATGTAATCATGCTGGACAGGCAGGATTTTGACGGCAGAGACGACCTCATTCTCAATGAGATGGCAGAGATTTTGCGCAGGAAAGGTATCGTATAGATATGGGGACAGATAAAAACGATCTTTTAAAAAAACAGTATAAACAATTCGGTATCTCTGAGGAGGTATACGCGTTCGGGGAAGAGATTTTAGCCTCCCTGCGGGAACGCTTCCTGCGGATCGACGAGGTCGCCGAGTACAACCAGCTCAAGGTGGTGCGCGCCATGCAGGAGGCCGGCGTGAGCGAGGCCTGTCTGCTCGGCACGACGGGCTACGGATACAATGATCTGGGCAGAGACACGCTGGAGAAAGTCTATGCGGCGCTTTTTCACACGGAGGACGCCCTCGTGCGCCCGCAGATCACCTGCGGCACCCACGCTCTGGCGCTGGCCCTGATGAGCAATCTGCGCCCCGGCGACGAGCTGCTGTCCCCTGTTGGCAAACCCTACGATACGCTGGAGGAAGTAATCGGGATCAGGCCGTCCAGAGGCTCGCTGAAAGAGTACGGAATCACATACAGACAGGTGGATCTGTTGTCTGACGGCGCTTTCGACTATGAGGGCATCCGCGCCGCGATAGGAGACAGGACGAAGCTCGTCACGATTCAGCGATCCAAGGGATACCAGACCCGGCCGACGCTGTCCGTCGGGCGTATCGGAGAATTGATCCGCTTCGTGAAAGAGATCAAGCCCGACATGATCTGCATGGTGGACAACTGTTACGGCGAGTTTGTAGAGACAATCGAGCCCACGGACGTGGGGGCGGACATGGCGGTCGGCTCCCTGATCAAGAACCCCGGCGGCGGCCTCGCTCCCATCGGCGGTTATATCGCCGGCAGGAAAGACTGTGTGGAGAATGCGGCTTACAGACTGACATCTCCGGGACTCGGCAAGGAGGTCGGGGCGTCCCTCGGCATATTGTCCGCCTTCTACGAAGGACTCTTTCTCGCTCCAACCGTCACGGCGAACGCGCTCAAAGGGGCAATTTTTGCGGCGAATATCTATGAGAGGCTGGGATTTCCGGTGATCCCGAACGGAACCGAAGAGCGTCACGACATCATTCAGGCTGTGACTTTCGGCTCGCCGGAGGGCGTGATCGAGTTCTGTAAGGGAATCCAGGCCGCTGCGTCCGTGGACAGCTTTGTCACGCCGGAACCCTGGGATATGCCCGGCTATGACGCCCAGGTCATCATGGCCGCAGGGGCGTTCGTATCCGGTTCCTCCATAGAGCTGAGCGCCGACGGCCCGATCAAGCCGCCCTATGCGGTCTACTTCCAGGGAGGCCTGACTTTTCCGCATGCAAAACTGGGAATTTTAAAGACGCTGCAGAATCTTCTGGACAAAAAAATTGTATACATTGGGTAGCCATTATGTTAAAATGGGAAAGGTGCATAAGAAAAAGGAGAGTCTATCTATGCGAAAAAACGGTTGGACGTGTTTTCTGTTGATCCTTGCGGGAATCGTGATCGGCGGTTTTATCGGCAGTCTTTTCCCGACCACATGGCTGAATTACGGACAGTCCTTCGGATTGACGTCCCCGCTCATACTGGATCTCGGAATCCTGAGCATCACGTTTGGAATGACCATACATATTACGATTGCAAGTATTCTCGGCATTGCCGCTGCAATCCTGATCTATCGTTTGATTTGACATGAGCTTTGCCGCAGCCCGGAGAGAAACGCTGTCGGAAAGAGGTTGCATGAAATCGAACAAGTGTGAGAACAATGAGTATTACAGAATGCAGAATCTTCCATACGAGAAGTTTATCGCCCATGGGAGCCGGTCTCTGACGGACTCGGAACTTCTGGCGATTCTGCTGCGCACGGGCACGCGCGGCGTCGGCGTGCTCGAACTGAGCGAGCGGGTCCTGGCGGAATCCGCGCGCTACGGCAACGGCCTGCTCGGCCTGTATCACATCCCTCTGGGAGAGCTGCGCAGGATCGAGGGGATCGGCGAGGTCAAGGCGATCCAGCTGAAGACGGTCGCGGAGCTGAGCACGCGCATGGCGCAGGCCAAGGCGAAAAACAGTCTGTCCTTCCGGCACCCGGCTTCCGTGGCGGACTATTATATGGAGCGGTTTCGGCACGAGAATGTCGAGTATATCATGCTGCTGCTTTTCGATTCGGGACTGCATCTGATCGAAGATCGCATCCTGTCCCAGGGGACCGTCAACGCCTCGCTGATATCGCCCAGGGAGGTGTTTATCTGCGCGGTGCAGGCGCGTGCCGCAGGCATCATGCTGCTGCACAATCACCCGGGAGGGGATCCGTCGCCCAGCGGAAACGACGTGCGCATTACGGAGCGCATTCTCCAGCTCGGACAGCTTGCGGACATTCCGCTTTTTGACCATATCATCATTGGAGACAACCGCTATTTCAGCTTTAAGGAGCGCGGTCTCATGACCGGAGCGCCGCGTGCGGAGAACGCGGTTTAGGAAAGAGAGGGAAAGCGTTTTGGCTAACAACGCATTTGGAATCGATTTAGGCACGAGCAATATCAAGATATATAACCGCTCGGACGATGATGTCTTCGTGGAGAAGAACATGATCGCCATCGAAAATAAGAAAAATCTGTTCGCTTACGGCGACTCTGCGTTTGAGATGTACGAGAAGGCGCCGGCCAATATTCATATCTCGTATCCGCTCAGCAACGGCGTGATCGCGGATATTCAGAATATGGAGATGCTGGTTAAGTATTTCCTGAGCGATCTGATGAAGGGCAATCTGCGCCCCGCGGACTATTACATCGCCGTGCCGTGGGATGTGACGGAGGTCGAGAAGCGGGCGTTCAAGGATCTGATCAAGGAGGCGAACGTCAAGGCCAGGCGCGTCATGGTCGTGGATAAGGCTGTGGCCGACGGTCTCGGCATGGGGATCGACGTCAAGAATTCGCAGGGCGTGCTGGTCGTCAACGTCGGCTTCGACACGACGGAGATCTCTATCCTGTCGCTGGGCGGTATCGTGCTGAGCCGTCTGATCAAGGTGGGAGGCCGCAAATTCGACGACGCGATCAAAAATGCCGTGAGACGGGAGTACAGCCTGATCATCGGCGGCAAGACGGCCGAGATCGTCAAGATTTCTCTTTTGGATCTCGAAGAGCAGCGCACCGGCGCGCTGGTGTACGGCAGGGATATCGTCACCGGGCTTCCGGTGGAACGCTCCATCCCCACCGAGCTGATCGACGAATGCCTGGTTGAGCACTTTAACGTGATCATCGACAATATCAAAGTCATTCTGGAGCGCACACCGCCCGAGCTGGCCGCGGACATTTACCGCCACGGCATTTATCTGACCGGCGGCGCTTCCCAGGTGAGCAAGCTGGCGAAGCTTATGAGCAGGGGAACGGGCCTCAAGGTCAATGTCTCCGAGAATCCCGTGACCAGTGTGGCGCTGGGGCTTGCGAAAATCATCAATGACGATAATTATAAATCGGTTGCCTATGCGATAGAAGGAATGAGTAAATGAGCCCGATCATAAAGAGAAAAGGAGAGAAATTTACCATGCCCGGTAAATATCTCCTTTTTATTTTAACAATCCTTTGTACCGGCATGGTGCTGCTCACTTTCAACACGACAGTATTCAGCGGGCCTCTGAGCGCCGTGGCCGGCTATACGGTCGTCCCCTTCGAAAAGGGGATCAGCGCCGTCGGCAGCTGGCTGTCGGGCCGCTCGGGGGAGCTTGTTCAGATCAGGGAGCTGATTGCGGAGAACGAGCGTCTCAGACAGCAGGTGGACGATCTGACGATCCAGAATACGAGTCTGCAGCAGGATCGTTACGAGCTGACGAATCTGCGGGAACTGTATGACCTGGACGCCCAGTACGATGAGTACGAGAAGACCGGCGCCCGCATTATCGCGAGAGATACCGGCAACTGGTTTCACTCGTTCGTCATTGACAAGGGCGTAAAGGACGGCATTGCGGTCGATATGAACGTGATGGCGGGAAGCGGCCTGGTAGGCCGCGTGGTGGACGTCGGGCCGAACTGGGCGAAGGTGAAGGCCATCATCGCGGACGACTCCAATGTGAGCGCCATGGTGCTCTCCAGCTCCGACAACATGATCGTCGCAGGCAACCTGAAGCTGTATGCTTCCGGCGTTATCGAGTTCAAACAGCTTGTGGACAGCGACAATGTGGTCGTGGAGGGAGACAAGATCGTCACCTCCAATATCAGCGACAAGTATCTGCCGGGTATCCTGGTCGGCTACATAAGCACGATCAACCGGGACGCCAACAATCTGACGAAATCCGGCTATATCACGCCGGCGGTCGATTTCGAGCATCTCGAGGAGGTGCTTGTCGTCATGCAGCGCAAGCAGACGATAGAAGAGTAGAGGATATTATGAAGCGCTTTGTTGTCACCACCGTTTTGATAGTTGTATGTTTCCTGCTGCAGAGCACCGTGTTCCACGCGCTGGCGTTCGGCGGCATCGTGCCGAATCTGCTCATCGTGCTGACGGCTTCCTTCGGGTTCATGCGCGGTGAGAAGACCGGTCTGTTGATCGGCTTCTTCTGCGGGCTTTTGGTGGATGTGTTTTTCGGAGATTCCATAGGATTTTATTCCCTCCTGTACATGTATATCGGATATATGAACGGCAAATTCAGCGCCGTCTTCTATCCGGAAGATATCAAACTGCCCATCGCGCTCATACTCGGGAGCGACTGTTTCTATGGGCTGGTGTGCTATGTGATTCTGTTCCTTTTGCGGAGCAGATTTGATTTTCGGTACTATTTTATCCATATTATCCTGCCCGAGATCGTGTATACGGTCGTTGTGACGATTTTCCTGTACCCGCTCGTCTTGTGGATCAACACCATGCTGGAGCGCGGTGAACTGAGGGGTGGCAAAAAGTTTGTTTGATCATATATGGGAGCAATTCAAGGAAAACTTCATGAATATGGTCACCTCGCGGCTGCTGGTGCTGGTGCTGGTGCTGTTCGGCATGGGCGGCTATCTGATCTATACCATCTTTCAGCTTCAGATTGTCCGCGGAGAAGAGTATTACAACAATTTCCGGCTGAGCATCACCAAGGAGCGGACGCTTCTGCCGACCAGAGGGAATATCCTGGACCGCAACGGGCGGCTGCTCGCTTACAACGAACTGGCGTACTCCGTCACTATCGAGGACGTCTATGAATCCGGCAGGGAGCGGAACGAAAAACTGAACGACACGATTCTGAGGCTGATCGGCATGATCGAGAAAAACGGCGATCAGATCATCAGCGACTTTCACATCGTGCTGGACGATAACGGCAATTATCAGTTCAACGTGACGGGAACGCAGCTTCTGCGTTTTCTGGCGGACGTCTACGGTTATCCTCTGATCGACGATCTGGAGGAGGATGAGAAGAACGCCTCCGCCGCCGACGTCATCGAATATCTGTGCGGCACTTCTCCGACATCGCGCTATGGGATCGGAGATTATAAGGATCCCGACGACAGCGGCAGCTTTACGCCAGGCTACGGCTACAGCAGGGAGGAAGTGCTGAAGCTCGTCACTGTCCGCTATGCCATGAGCGCCAACAGTTATCAGAAATATATCGCGACGACCGTGGCAAACAACGTCTCGGAGAAGACGGTAGCCGTCGTGATGGAAAATGCCGACGTTCTCGACGGCGTGTCGATTTCGGAGGGCACGATACGCAAGTACAACGACAGCGTCTACTTCTCACAGATCCTGGGTTATACGGGCAAAGTCGACCAGGAGGGGTTAAAGGAGCTGCAGGAGATCGACGCGTCGTATGACCTGAACGATACCGTAGGCAAATCCGGCATCGAGGCGTCCATGGAGACGATTCTGCAGGGAAAAAAGGGTTCGGAGACCGTCTATGTGGACAATATGGGAAAGGTGATCGAGACGAGCGACCGGGTGGAATCTGTCGCCGGGAACGACATCTATCTGACGGTGGACGCCGATCTGCAGAGAGTCTGCTATCATATTCTGGAGTCCAAACTCGCCGGCATTCTTCTCGACAAGATCGACAATATCAGGGAATTCAAGGCGCCGGAGGGCGGAGCGGGCGGCAATATCCGCATCCCGATCTACGATGTGTACTTTGCCTGCATCAACAACAATATCATAAACACATCGCATTTTCAGTCGGAGTACGCCGAAGAGACGGAACAGGCCGTATACCAGACTTACCTGGACAAGAAAGCCCGGGTGAGCGCAACGCTGCGGAAGGAACTCACGGAAACCTGTACGCCCTATCAGGATCTGACGGCGGAATACAAGAACTATGAGAGCTATATCGCGTCGATGCTCTACGATCAGAATATCCTCATGCGGTCTGAGATCGACCAGAATGACGAGACTTATATCGCCTGGACCAAGGACGAGGTCATCAGCCTGAACGCGTATCTGAACTATGCCATAGCGATGAACTGGATCGACGTCTCCGCGCTGGACATCGACTCGCGCTACTCCGATTCGGTGGAAATTTATGACCGCATCGTGGACTACATCATCGGACATCTGGAGCAGGACGTCAATTTCGACAAACGCATGTACCGGTATATGATCAACAACGACGAGCTGACCGGACGGCAGATCTGTCGGCTCCTGCTGGAACAAAACATTGTGGAGATCCCGGAAAGCGAGCTGAGACAGTTTGAAGCCGGGCGCGAAACCTCCTATGTCTTTATGAGGAACCGTATACAGAATCTGGACATCACGCCGGCGCAGCTCGCGCTTGATCCGCATTCCGGCTCCATCGTCGTCACGGATATCCGAAACGGCGACGTTCTTGCGCTGGTGTCCTATCCGAGCTACGACAACAACAAGATGGCCAACGGCGTGAATGCAAAATACTTTGCAAGTCTGCAGAGCGATCTGTCGAGCCCGCTGCTCAACTATGCGACGCAGCAGAGGACAGCTCCCGGTTCCACCTTTAAGATCGTATCGGCAACGGCGGGGTTGACCAATGGAGTCATTACAACGACGGACACCATCACCTGTACGGGCGTATTCGACAAAATCACGCCCTCGCCCAGGTGCTGGATCTCGCCCGGCGCTCATGGAGCCCTGAATGTGACGGGCGGCCTGCAGAATTCCTGCAACTGGTTTTTCTATGAGGTCGGCTATCGTCTCGGCATCACGAAAGATACGTTCAGCGACAAGCTCGCGCTTGAGAAACTGGCGAAGGCGGCGGATCTGTATGGGCTTTCGGAGACGTCCGGCGTCGAGATCGAAGAGTATGCTCCGGAGGTATCCGACACGGACGGCGTCCGCTCAGCCATCGGACACGGCACAAACAACTACACGACTGTCGGACTTGCGCGATATGTTACAACTGTCGCGAACGGCGGAACATGTTATAATCTAACATTAGTAGACAGGATCGAGGATCACAGCGGCGCTCTGGTCGAGGACAACCATGCCGGAGTGCGCAACACCGTCGATATGGAGGCCTCTTACTGGAGTGCGATCCATTCGGGAATGCGCAAGGTTGTGGAGAGCAAGGCGTACTACGCCGATCTCGGCGTGGCCGTAGCCGGCAAGACCGGAACCGCACAGGAGGACCGCACCCGGGCAAACCACGCGCTTTTTATCAGCTATGCGCCCTACGAAGATCCCGAGATCTCCGTGACCGTCCGCGTAGCCAACGGATATACTTCCGACTACAGCGCGCAGATTGCCAGGGATGTGTACGAGTACTATTACGGGCTGAAAGATGAGAGCGAGATCGTCACCGGCACCGCGGGGGATCTGCAGGGCGGGACGATCAACGCAGACTAAGCGTGATACGTCAGATAAAATTATATGGAGGAGCACTATGAAAAATCCGGTTATCATTAAAAGCTTTCAAAACGGGCTTTCCATCTATCTCGACGATGAGCTGCCCTTTTCCAGGCTCATCGAGGAGATTGCGTTTAAATTCAGAGAGTCGGCGCATTTCTTCAGGGACGCCAGCATGGTCGTCTCTTTCGAGGGCCGCGAGCTGTCCGACGTAGAGGAGCGGCAGCTTGTCAACACGATTACTGCGAATTCGCAGCTGAACATCGTGTGCATCATGGGCAAAAATGAGGAGACGAACAAGAATTATGTGAAGGCGCTGCAGAAATTGTCCTATCACCAGCAGGCGATGGAGAATGCCGGTCAGTTCTATAAGGGTACTCTGAAGGACGGGCAGACGCTCGAAACGGAAAACAGCGTGATCGTTCTGGGTGACGTCTATCCCGGCGCCAGCATTATCTCCAACAAGGATATCGTCATACTGGGCGGTTTGTACGGACAGGCCTATGCCGGCGGGAACGGAGAGGACGGACACTTCGTAGTGGCGCTTGAAATGTCACCGGAGAAGTTAAAGATCGGTGATTTCAAATACAAGACGTCCGAAAAACAGAGCAAATGGTCGATCAAACCTAAGATCCAGCCTAAGATTGCCTATGTAAAAGACCAAAGAGTCCTGATGGAACCGATCACAAAAGAATTACTGAACGATCTGCCCGTGTGATACGCGGCGCGGCAGACGGACGCCGGACGGCTTGTTCAGGGGACGATCCTACATCATATTCAGGAGGCAGCGAAAATATGAGCGAAGTAATCGTCGTCACGTCAGGGAAAGGCGGGGTAGGCAAGACCACTACTACCGCAAACGTCGGCACAGGTCTGGCAGCAATGGGGAAAAAGGTGATACTGATCGACACCGATATCGGGCTGAGAAACCTCGACGTCGTGATGGGGCTGGAGAACCGGATCGTCTACAATCTCGTGGACGTGGTGGAGGGAAACTGCCGCATCAAACAGGCGATCATCAGGGACAAGCGCTATCCGACCCTGTTTCTTCTCCCCTCCGCGCAGACGAGGGACAAGAGCGCGGTCAATCCCTCGCAGATGGTCAGGATGATCAGCCATCTCAGGGATCAGTTCGACTATATCCTGCTGGACTGTCCGGCGGGGATCGAACAGGGATTTCAGAACGCCATTGCGGGAGCGGACAGGGCGCTGGTCGTCACGACGCCGGAGGTGTCGGCGATCAGGGACGCGGACCGCATCATTGGACTTCTGGAAGCGAATGAAATTCACAGAATCGATCTCATCATCAACCGGATCCGCGGCGATATGATCAGGCGCGGCGACATGATGTCCTCCGGGGATGTGGTCGATATTCTCTCCTTACCGCTGATCGGGCTGGTGCCCGACGACGAGAACGTGGTGATTGCAACCAATCAGGGCGAGCCCCTGGTCGGCACCGGCACACTGGCAGGCAGGGCCTATCAGAATATCTGCCGCAGGGTTCTGGGAGACGAAGTTACGTTTCTCAACCTGGAAAAGAGCGTTTCGTTCTGGACAAAAGTGTCGGGCATTTTTCACAGAGATTAGGAGGGGAGCAGCGTGTTTAAAAATTTGTTAAGGCGAAAAAGCTCCAGGGAGATCGCGAGAGACCGGCTGAAGATTCTGCTGATTTCCGACCGCGTCAACTGCTCTCCGGAGATGATGGAAATGATCAAGAACGATATCGCCAAGGTCATATCCAAATACATGAAAATCGACACCAAGAGCATGGAGATACAGATCACCAAGACGGGAAGTAAGGGCAGGAGCCTGAAGAACCCGACGCTCTATGCCAACATACCGATACTCGATCTGATGAACCACGATATACCATGAGATAAGAAAGGAGACGCCCGTGGCGAGACGCTATCAGCTCAAAGATTATGATTTCAAACTCATCGCGCTTGTCATAGCGATTACGTGGATCGGCATTCTGGCTATCGGCAGCGCCAGGGAATCGGTACAGTCGAAGCAGATCGCAGGGTTTGTCTTCGGTCTGTTTCTGATGCTTGTGATCTCCCTGTTTGACTATTCGGTCATCCTGCGTTTCTACTGGGTGTTCTATGTGATCAACCTCGTTCTGCTCGCCCTCGTCTGGTACATGGGCGAAGAGGCGGGCGGCGCGCAGCGGTGGCTGAACCTCTTCGGCATCCAGTTCCAGCCTTCGGAACTGTCCAAGATCCTGCTGATCCTGTTTTTCGCACAGCTCATTATGCGGCACCAGGAACAGATGCATACGCTGTGGTTCAACGCGCTCTGTATTCTGTTCGTCCTGCCGGCGATCTACCTGATCTACAACCAGCCGGATCTGTCCACCACC
Organism: uncultured Lachnospiraceae bacterium; assembly: GCA_947626775.1. Taxonomy (GTDB): domain Bacteria; phylum Bacillota; class Clostridia; order Lachnospirales; family Lachnospiraceae; genus UBA3282. The sequence goes on from CANQTL010000013.1 coordinate 59,541, forward strand.
ATCGTGGTTACGATCCTGTTCTGCGTGATCCTCTTCGTGGGCGGCACAAGCTGGAAATACGTGATCATGACGCTGGCCGTGGCGGTCCCCACCTTTATCGTCCTGTTCATGATGATCCTGGAGCCGGATCAACAGATTATCAATGACTTTCAGCAGCGGCGTATCCTCGCCTGGCTCTATCCAGAGGAATATTCCACCACGGAGGCCTACCAGCAGCTCAACTCCATCACGGCCATCGGTTCCGGTATGCTGTACGGCAAGGGTTACAACAACAACGAATCCCTCTCCGTCAAGAACGGCAATTTTATCTCCGAGCCCCAGACGGACTTCATCTACGCGGTGATCGGAGAAGAATTCGGCTTTGTCGGGAGCTGCGCCGTAATTGTCTTATTGATTTTCATTGCGTTTGAATGTATTATGGTAGCTAGGAGGGCAAAAGATCTGGCCGGGACCATCATCGCCGCGGGGGTGGCGGCGCTGGTCGGCTTTCAGGGACTTTTGAATATTGCCGTGGCCACGGGCGTAAGCCCCAACACGGGAATTCCTCTGCCGTTTGTAAGTTATGGGCTGACGTCGCTTGTCAGTCTGTATATCGGGGTCGGCTTCGTACTGAACGTACGACTGCAATGCAAAAAATGATGACAGCAGCGAAGAGAAGGGGTACATGGTATGAATATTGCATTGATCGCGCATGATGCCAAGAAGAAACTGATGCAGAATTTCTGTATCGCCTACCGCGGTATTTTGAGCAAAAACGAACTGTATGCCACGGGGACGACGGGACGCCTTATCGAGGAGGTGACCAATCTGTCCGTCCACAAATATCTGGCCGGACATCTGGGCGGCGCGCAGCAGATCGGCGCGCAGATCGAGCACAATGAGATCGATCTGGTCATTTTCCTGCGCGACCCTTTATATCCCAAGTCGCATGAGCCCGACGTCAACAACGTCGTGATGCTGTGCGACAGGCATAATATTCCGCTGGCCACGAATCTGGCGAGCGCGGAACTGTTGATCAAATCACTTGACAGGGGAGATCTTGAGTGGCGTGAGATGTACAAGTAACCGCACGAAATGCAGAATAGCCGCCATGGCGCTGGCGGTCACGGCTGTCGTCATGACAGGCTGCGGCCGTACAGAATATGATATGGCGTATGAGCTGAACAGCGACGTAAGCGGTTTTCAGCTTCTGAATGTCGAGAGCGGGGAGACGCTGGAACCGTTCGCCGCAGATCTTTGCGTCGCCGGCGGGGATGTGAAGAAGATCGGCACGGATTTCCCGGAAGTGGGCGCGGCCGCGCTTTTCGATCTGAAGAATCTGGATACGCTCTATGCCAAGAACGTCAACGTACAGATGAATCCGGCGAGTCTGACGAAAATTATGACGGCGCTGGTGGCGATCAAGTACGGTTCGCCCGATCAGATGCTGACCGCCAGCGAGAATGTGCGCATCACCGAGCCCGGCGCGCAGCTGTGCGGACTGAAAGCAGGCGATCAGATGACCCTTGATCAGGCTCTGCACATTCTTCTCATCTATTCCGCGAACGACGTCGCCGTCATGATCGCGGAGGGCATCTCCGGTTCCGTGGAGGAATTTACCGCGCTCATGAACGAGGAAGCGGAAGAACTCGGCGCGACGAACTGCAATTTCGTCAATCCCAACGGACTGACGGAGGAGGAACACTATGTGACGGCTTACGATCTGTATCTGATTTTCCAGGAAGCCCTCAAGTATGAACTGTTTCAGCAGATTATACAGATGACGTCCTACAACACCGTGTATACGGATCGAAACGGCGAGGACGTCACGTTTGAGACGAATACGACCAATCTGTTTCTGAACGGCACCCACGAGGCGCCGTCGGGCGTCACCGTGATCGGCGGCAAGACCGGAACGACCAGCGCCGCCGGGCATTGTCTCATACTGTATGTCAAGGGCAGCGACGGGACGCCCTACATATCCGTGATCATGAAGGACGTCTCCAAGGACGATCTGTACGCGGACATGAGCAGGATGCTGGAAAGCGTCAAATGAGTTTTTATAGTTGTTTTTTTGGTGGGATTCCCTTATAATATGGATAGACGAAGTCATATTATAAGCGAATATAATATTATACTTTAGGAGGGTTTCGCCATGGTTGAGTTGATCGTAGGCAATAAGGGAAAAGGAAAGACCAAACATTTATTGGATAAAGTGAATTCCGTAGTCAAGGATGCGCAGGGCAACGTCGTGTATCTGGACAAGAGCACGAAACACATGTTTGAGCTCAACAACAAGATCAGGCTGATCGATGTGTCCGACTATCTGGTGACGAACAGCGACGAGTTCATCGGTTTTATCTGCGGTATCATCTCCCAGGACCACGATCTGCAGCACATGTATTTTGACAGCTTTCTGAAGATCGCCTGCGTGGACGAAGACGATATCGGTGCCACGATAGGCAAGCTGGAGACGATCAGTTCAAAATTCCATGTGGATTTCGTGCTGAGTATCTCGGTAGACGAAAGCGCGCTGCCTGCGGATCTGAAATCAAAGGTCATCGTTTCACTGTAACATACATAAACCGATATGCGTGTAATTCCATAAAACCTCGGTGCCGCCGGGGTTTTTGACATGTCAAAGGAGCGTCTGCATTGGCGAACAAAGGGAATAAAATCACTCCATATGTCCATCCGCCGAACACTAATATCGGCATGCTGATCTTCGCGGCGATTTTTATCTATGTCGTCGTCTGTGTGTTCACGTATTTCAGAACCGACCACATCGTCGGCTACAACGTCACGGAAGGTTCGCTGACCTCGAACAGTATCTTCCGGGGGATCGCGCTCCGCACCGAGGAGATCGTGACCGCCACCGACGCGGGCTACATCAATTACTTTGCGAGAGAGGGGGAGCGCGTGGCCAAAGGCGATCTCGTCTACACGGTGGATGAGACCGGCAAACTTTCCGATTATATGCACACGAGTGAGAGCGGCGAGAACTCCCTGTCGGATGCGGATCTGACGGAACTGAAATCGGAGATCACCTCCTTCACGAGCCGTTTCGACCGGACGCGGTTCGCCGACGTGTACAATTTTAAATATAGCGTGGAGGGGACGGTTCTGAAGCTGTCCAACTACAACATCCTGGAGAACGCGGACGCGCTCAACGAGGCTGGCGGGAGCAGTTTCGTCAACTACCGCTATGCGCCGAAGAGCGGCATCGTCATCTACTCGATAGACGGATACGAGAATCTGACGCTGGAGGATATGACGGCGGAGCTCTTTGAACAGAAAGACTACGAGAACCAGCATCTGGTCAACAATGATCTGGTCGCGAACGGGGACCAGATCTATAAACTGTCCACAAACGAAGACTGGTCGATCGTCATACAGGTCGACGAGGAACTGGCGGAACAGCTTCTCGAGAAAGAGTACGTGGAGGTGCGTTTTTTGAAAAATCAGTACACCTCATGGGGCAAGGTCGATTCCTACACGAACGGGGACGGAGATACCTTTGTCTCGCTGACCTTCACCAACTCCATGATCACCTTCTGTACCGACCGCTTTATCGATATCGAACTGCTCTTAGAGGATGAAAAAGGCCTCAAGATCCCCAACTCCGCCATCGTGACGAAAGAATTCTTCATCGTGCCGAGAGAATATGTGTCAAAGGGCGGCAGCGACGGCAGCGACGGCGTGCTCCTGGAGACCTACGACGAGGAAGGCAGCGTCGTGACGCAGTTCGTTCCGACGACGATCTACGACGCGACGGAGACAGAGTACTATCTGGACGACTCGGTCCTGCGCGCGGGCAATAACATCCTGAAGCCGGATTCCGCGCAGAAGTACACGATCAGCAAGACAGGCTCCCTGACCGGCGTATACAATATCAACAAGGGCTATGCGGATTTTAAGCAGGTGACAGTCCTGTACGAAAACGACGAGTACTCCATCGTAAAATCCAACACGGTCTACGGACTGAACGTCTACGATCACATCGTGCTGGACGCGTCTACGGTGGACGACAATCAATTCATATATGAGAGGTAGATCTTATGGTCCGGGAAAATCTGTGTGAGGTAGAATCGAAGATAGAAGCGGCCTGCGGGCGAAGCGGCAGGGAGCGGAACACAGTCAAACTAATCGCCGTCAGCAAGACGAAGCCCGTCTCCATGCTGCGGGAGGCATACGACGCGGGCTGCCGTGATTTCGGGGAAAATAAGGTACAGGAACTGGTGGACAAATACGGCCAGCTCCCGGAAGATATCCGCTGGCATATGATAGGGCATCTGCAGCGCAACAAGGTGAAGTACATCGTGGACAAGGTGTACCTGATTCACAGCGTCGATTCCCTGCGGCTTGCCGAGGAGATCAGCCGGGAAGCGCTCAAAAAGGGCGTCACCGTCTCTGTCCTCGTGGAGGTCAATGTGTCGGGGGAAGAGAGCAAATTCGGCGTCTCAGCGTCCGAGGCGGTTTCTCTCGTCGAGGAGATTGCCAAACTGCCGAATATCATTGTCAAAGGGCTTATGACGATCGCGCCATATGTGGATGATCCCGAGAAAAACAGACTGTATTTTGCAAATTTAAAACAAATATATGTTGACATAATTCAAAAAAACATTGATAATGTTTGTATGGAAGAGCTTTCTATGGGTATGACCGGAGACTATGAGGTCGCCATAGAAGAGGGCGCGACTTACATCCGCGTCGGCACCGGTATTTTCGGGGAGAGACAATATACGACCGTGTAACGATATACATAAGCGATCTGTGATGGAAGCAATCGAAACTGACGGAGGGTTTATATGCGATGAGTGTTATGGACAAGTTCTTGAACGCCATGAAACTGAACGACGAAGAGGACGACTATTACGACGACGATTTCTATGACGACGAGCCGGAGCCGGTCAAGAGACCGTCAGGAAATACGCGCGAGGCGGCTCCTTCAGAGGAACCGGTTAAGAAGCAGCCGGCGAAAGTGACGCCTTTGCGGCAGATGAAGAAAATGCCCGGCACGGGAATGGAAGTCTGCGTGATCAAGCCGACTACGATGGAGGACGCGAGAGAGATCACAGAGACGCTTCTCGCCAACAGGACCGTCATACTGAATCTGGAAGGCCTGGATATGGGGATCGCACAGCGGATCATCGACTTTACATCCGGTTCCTGCTTCGCGATGTCCGGCAATCTGCAGAAGATATCGCGGTACATCATTATCATTACTCCCGCAAGCGTCGATATCTCAGGTGATTTTCAGGAAATCTTATCCAGTTCGTTCGACGTACCGATCAACAACGGGATCTGAGCAATGCCTGACGACTTCCTGACAGCTTTGTCAGGAAGTTTTCATGTTTATGGAGGAAAGCGCTTATGGACAACGAAAAAGTCCTGACCGATTACGACAGAATTACAATCAATTATGAGAAGAAACCCTGCTATGACATTGTCATCACGGATCATTTCGGGGCGTCGCTGCTGGAGGAACTGCAGCGGCTTGCAATAGAGAACAGGAAAGTGGCCGTCATCGCAGACTCCAACACAGCCGGACTTTTCGGCCGGACAGTGACCGAACTTCTCGACGGAAACTGCAGACAGACGCTCCTGCATGTTTTCCCGGCAGGGGAGGAGCACAAGACGTTAGATACCGTAAAAGAGATCTACCGGGTGCTGATCGAGGCGAAGTTTGACCGCAGGGATCTGCTGATCGCGCTGGGCGGCGGCGTTGTGGGCGACGTCACAGGCTATGCGGCAGCCACCTATCTGCGTGGCGTGGACTTCGTGCAGATTCCGACCACGCTGATCGCGCAGTCGGACAGCAGCATCGGCGGCAAGACGGGCGTGGATTTCGACGGCTACAAGAACATGGTGGGGGCTTTTCATATGCCGAAACTGGTCTATATGAACGTTTCCGCCTTAAAGGAGCTGGACGACAGGCAGTTCTACGCGGGATTTGCCGAAGTCATGAAACACGGACTGATCAAGGACGCCATGTTCTACGAATGGCTTCTGGAAAATATGTATGAGATCCATGACAGAGATCCGGCGACGCTGACGGAGATGGTAAGACGAAGCTGTATGGTCAAGAAGCTGGTCGTGGAGAAAGATCCAAAAGAGCTGGGCGACCGGGCGATGCTGAATTTCGGCCATACGATCGGCCATGCCATAGAGAAATACATGCATTTTAAGATGCTGCATGGCGAGTGCATCACGCTCGGCATGGTGGCGGCGGCCTATCTCTCATGGAAGCGGAACTGGCTGTCCAAAGACGAATACTATGAGGTGCGCGATATGTTCGTGCCCTTCCAGCTGCCGATCAGCATTGACTCCATCGATCCTGAGGAGATCCTCAGACTTACCAAGTCCGACAAGAAGATGGAGGGGGATCATGTCAAGTTCGTTCTGCTCAAAAAAATCGGCAAAGCCGTGATCGACAGGACGGTGACGGACGAAGAGATCCTGGAGGCCGTCCGGGAAATCTATTTCAGCGACGAGGATGCGAGAGAATGAATCGGAAGAAGAAATTACTGATATTTCTGGATCTGTTGAGTATATGTGCGCTTGTCGCCCTGGATCAGTACACGAAGCATCTCGCTGTGCTCCATCTGAAAGACAAACCCGCCTACATTATCATCAACGGCGTTCTGGAACTGAACTATCTGGAAAACAAGGGCGCCGCTTTTGGCATGCTGCAGAACCAGAAGGCGTTTTTTATCTTTGTAGCCGTCGTGATCCTGAGCGTGATCGGCTATGTGCTCTTTAAGACGCCTGACAACAAAAAATACAGAATCCTGCATATTCTGCTGAGTCTGATCGCCGCGGGAGCCATCGGCAACATGATCGACCGGATCCGGCTGAATTATGTGGTCGATTTCATCTATTTCGTGCTGATCAATTTTCCGATCTTCAATGTCGCGGATATGTATGTCACGGTTTCCACAGCGCTCCTTGTGATCCTGCTTTTGTTTGTCTATAAGGAAAATGACCTAAGCTTTATCAGCTTTAAGCAGAAGCGCTACCGAGAACTCAAATAGAAACGCCATGGAACAGTTTACCTATCAGATCGGGCCGGAAGAGGGCGAAGAGCGGCTGGACAAATGGATCAGCGCCGCGCTGCCGGATCTGTCCCGCACCTATATTCAAAAGTGCATCAGGGAAGACGGCGTGCTCGTCAACGGCAGGCCCCGGAAGGCGGGCTACAGACTGCGGGCGGATGACGAGATCGTCTTCTTGCTGCCGGAGGCCGCAGAACCCGCCATAGAGGCCGAGAACATCCCTCTGGACATCCTCTATGAGGACGACGATCTTCTGATCGTCAACAAACCCAAGGGTATGGTCGTGCACCCGGCTCCGGGACACTACAGCGGAACGCTTGTCAACGCGGTTCTATGGCATTGCAGGGGGCAGCTGTCCGGTATCAACGGCATACTGCGTCCGGGCATCGTGCACCGCATCGACCGCGATACCACCGGTTCCCTGATTGTCTGTAAAAACGACCGCGCGCATCGGGCCGTGGCCGAACAGCTCAAGGCGCACAGTATCACGCGCCGGTACCGCGCGATTGTTTACGGCGTCCTTGAGGCAGATGAGGGCGTGATCGACGCACCTATCGGAAGGGATCCGAAAGAGCGCAGGCGCATGGCCGCCGGCGTGGTAAACGGCAAATCTGCGCGCACCCATTATACGGTGCTGGAACGCTTTCGGGAATATACCTATATCGAATGCCGCCTGGAGACCGGGCGTACCCATCAGATCCGCGTACACATGGCGTATATCGGTCATCCCGTGCTCGGGGACGAAGTGTATTCCCACCGCAGCGCGCCGTACCGGCTGGAGGGGCAGACCCTGCACGCAATGACGATCGGTCTGCTGCACCCGGCGACGGGAGCCTATCTGGAGGCGGAGGCGCCGCTGCCGGATTATTTCACGCATCTTTTACAGATACTGCCGCGTTAAAATAACTTTTCCGGCAGTTCTCACGTACGTTCGCCGGAATGAAAGTTTTTTCGCGTTAGTGTTGTAAATTGCGGAATTTTGTGCTATGATCGTATTTGAATTATTTTGAGTGGAATTATGGATGGCTCAAAGGTGAGCGTAAGACACGGACTCACCGTGTCTTTTTTTATACAATAGGAAATTCCTTTGTCATTTCCTATTGTACAAAAAGCCCTCCGGGCGGATCGCACTGCGGCGAAGATGAAGATGTCGCTGGCGCGACCCGCCGCAGGCGGAGAATCTCGCAAGCGAGATTCTATTTTATATCGTCGGGCGGCGGGCCGCGCGGCACAAGCGGAGTGAATCATGAAATATTGCGCTTTGACATCGACGGAAGAGAATACGGAAGCGCTGCGTGCGGAATATAAAACCGCGCAGGAGATCGGCAGAATACGCCTGGGCGACAGGCATTTCTATTTCCGTTCTGCCCGCAGGGTATTCTACATACCTTATACGGAGATCCACCGCTATTTTCGCCGTGTGATGCTCGTCCCAGCGAAGCTGTGCTGCGGCAGAGGCGACCTCGCGGTGGAACATCTGGTCGTCTGTGACGCCGACAGGGAGCTGGCGCAGATCGAGCTCCCCGGTTCCCATGCCGCCAAAGTGCTGATGGAGCGGCTGCGGGATCTCGCGCCCGGCGCGCTGGTCGGAATGCCGTCCCGGGAGCAGGACGGAAGCGGGAGAGAGGAACAGGCCAATGACGGTTGACGAGACGCTTGCAAAACTTCTGAAATCCTACAGGCGCTATTATAATATCGAGACGGAGGATGTGCCGGAACCCTTTGCGGCGATGGCCGCTTTCCACACCCACGACGAACAGTTCTTCCTCGTGAAGGCCGCAACCCTGGCGGAGGCGGACGCCCACGAGTACGTGTTTTTCGTGACGGCGAAGCACATCGGTCCGGACGATATGCGCAGGCTGGACGAGGCGGCCTGGGCCGAGGGCATGTCCAGAGTCGTGCCGCACGCCAACCACCGCAGTACGGATATTGCGCTGATTGTGCTGGCCGAACAGATCGACGAAGCCGCCGCCGCTTATATCAAAAAGTGTAAGCGCTATAAGAGTTACCGGCACACCCTGCAGGGATGGAGCCATTATTCCGTGGTTGCTATGGAGACTTCCACCGGTGATTTTTTCTGTAACAGACGGGGGAAAAATCTGAGGAAGCTCTTTCGCAATATATGAAAATATGAAAATGAGAAGAGAGAGGTGTTAAACTATGACTGCGATTCTGATTATCGTAGCTGCGATCGCTCTGCTTGTCCTGGGCTATGTCTTCTACGGCTCATGGCTTGCAAAGCAGTGGGGCATCGACCCCGGCAGAAAGACGCCTGCCATTGAACTGGAGGACGGTGTTGACTACGTTGCCGCAAAACCCGCGGTACTGATGGGTCACCATTTTTCTTCCATCGCGGGCGCCGGTCCTATCAACGGGCCGATTCAGGCATCCGTATTCGGATGGCTTCCCGTATTTTTGTGGTGCGTCATCGGAGGTATCTTCTTCGGTGGACTGCAGGACTTCGGTTCCCTGTTCGCATCCATCCGCCACGGCGGCAAATCCGTGGGTGAAATTATCAAGGACTCCATGGGAGACAGGGCGAAAAAGCTGTTCATCATCTTTGCCCTGCTGGTATTGATCCTGGTTATCGCTTCCTTCGTGAACGTGGTAGCGGGAACTTTCGCTTCCACAAATCCGCTTGGCTTCACAAGCGGCCCTACCGGAAACGAGACGACGGCGATTATCTCCCTTATGTTTATCGTGCTGGCGATCATCTATGGTCTGGTAACCAACCGTCTGGGTGTCAAGACACTGCCTGCCAGCATCGGCGGTATCGTCTGCATCGTGCTGATGATCGCGCTGGGCTTAAATTTTGGTTTTGCGATGGGCCGTACCGCATGGATCATCACGATCGGCGCGTATATCACAATCGCTTCGCTGGTTCCCGTGTGGATCCTGCTGCAACCCCGTGATTATCTGTCCAGCTTCCTGCTCTATGCGATGATGGCGGTTGCGTTGATCGGTATCTTTTTCTCAGCATTCTCCGGAACGGCTACTTTCGAGATCCCGATGTTTACGGGATGGAAGACCAGCATCGGCACGCTGTTCCCGGCACTGTTTATCACGGTTGCCTGCGGCGCGTGCTCCGGTTTCCACAGCCTGATCTCCACAGGTACGTCGTCCAAGCAGCTCGCTAACGAGAAAGATGCGAAACCCATCGGCTACGGTTCCATGCTGATCGAGTCCGCGCTGGGTATCATCTCCCTGATCGCGGTAGGTATGGTATTCAAGGCATACACCAACGGCGACTTCGGTTCTCCGGCGGCAGCTTTTGCGGCGGGTATCGCGACCATGTTCGGCACGGAGCAGTCTACCGTGTACAACACAATCTATGCGCTGCTGACACTGGCGGTTTCCGTATTCGCGCTGACCAGCCTGGACACGGGTACCCGCCTGAGCCGGTTCATGTTCTCCGAGCTGTTCTTAAAGAAGGATGAAGCTACCTACAAGGATGCCACCGGTATCCGCAAGGTGCTCGCTTATCCTCTGACGGGTACGCTCATCATGGTAGTGATCGGCTGCGTTCTCGGCGGACTGAGCCTGAGCCAGATCTGGGGCCTGTTCGGCGCTGCCAACCAGCTGCTTGCGGGTATCGCTCTGATGGCGGTTGCCGCATGGCTCGGCAATGCGGGCAAGAACAACAAGATGTTCTACATCCCGATGGTATTTATGCTGGTAGCTACGATCACCAGCCTGGTGATGACCGTCATCGCCAAGATCAAGATGGCGGCTGTCGGCGAGGCGGCATGGGGCGACTGGTTCCAGCTGATTTTTGCGGCCGCTATGGTCGTTCTGGCGCTCTTCCTCGTAGTGGAAGGAGTCCAGACCTTCAGCGAGCAGATGAAGAAGAAGGCAAAGGCCTGATCCGTCTGCCGGAAGTATAACTGACATAACAGAACGCCATGCGGGAGGAGATCCGATCGCATGGCGTTATTACAGGAAAGAGAGGAAAAACAATGAATCAAGAGCAGTTGAATACAGCCACAGAGAATATGATTGCGTGGTTATCAGACCCGCAGGAATTGGGAAAAGCGCCGAGTAAAATAGAGTGCGCGGGGCAGTTCGAGTACAACGAAATGACGTACTATATCTTTAAATTTAAGACAGGGCTGCTGGGGAAATGGCTTCTCGGCGTATGCGGCGGCTTTGAAGAAGGCGAGACGGAACCCTGCGGACATACCTACAGCGAGATGCAGCCATACAATGAAGCTGCTGCACAGCAGGACTGCATCAGAATGATCGATAAGATCGTGGCATATTGGCAGCAGCAAGCGCAAAAATTCTAATAAAATGATTGCATTTTTCTTCATTTTTGCGTATACTAATTACAACAGAGTTGCCCGAAGTCTTTTAGACATTGGGGACCAAGCTGAGTCTTGTGCTCAGCTTTTTTACATTAAGGAGAAATTTTATGGATTTGAAAAAACCAATGACCTTTGATGAACAGTTGGATAAATTAGTGACTCATGGAATTGTTGTTACGGATAGATCAGCGGCAAAAGAGGTCTTGAAAGAGGTAAATTATTATCGTCTTACGGGTTATGCTTTACAATTTAGAAAAGATCCTTCCCGTAGTGAATACATAGAAGGAACTACTTTTGAGACGGTGCATCACATATATAAAGTGGATGAAATATTGCGTGATACATTTCGCCGATATATCGAAAAAGCAGAAATATATTACAGAACACAAATAGCTTATGGATTCTCAATCGCAAAATGTACAGAGACACCATATGATCAGCATTATGACGAGAAGAATTTTTATAATAAAAAAGGCTATAAGGAAGTAATGGAGAATTTTGGCAGGGAAAAAAATTATTATAAAGACAGTCTTATTGTAAAGCATCACAAAATAAAATATTCCAGTAAAATGCCGCTGTGGGTAATTGTGGAATTGATGTCTTTTTCTAATCTGTCCAAGTTGTACAGTTCTATGTATTATTCAGAAAAAGATAGAATTGCCTCTGTAGTTGGCACTGGCAGAGACACATTGGAAAATCATCTGCATTGTCTGGCTGTATTACGGAATAAATGTGCGCATGCTGCCAGAATGTATAACACAGCTTTCAATCCTCCGGCTAAATTTACGACATCGTTTTTGAGAAAACATCCAGAAATAAAAAATAATTCTTTATTTGCGTATACGCTGGTTTTACTGAAAAGACTTCCGGATAAAGAAAGTAAGATATCATTGATTCAGACAATAGAATCTGTGCTCAGTGAATATGAAAGCGATATTGATATGGGATTGATTGGTTTCCCTAAAAATTATTTGGAAATCATGAGACATAATGTGTAAATATGGTATTCCCGTAAAGTGCAGCCCGAAAACCGTATTTGCGTTTTCCTGAAAAACCATATATAATATAAATATTCAAGAAAGTGTATTTCCGCCCTTGTGTGAGCGGGATTCCATGACAGAAAGGGGAGGTTGTGTTATGAATACGATTATTACCATCGGCCGGCAGTTCGGTTCGGGCGGCCGCGAGATTGGCCAGAAAGTCGCCGATTATTTCGGAATCAAGTTTTACGACAAAGAGTTATTGTCGAGAGCGGCGAAGGAGAGCGGTTTCTGCGAGGAGATGATCCAGAACCACGACGAGCGCCCCACCAATTCTTTCCTCTACAATCTGGTGATGGACACTTATTCCTTCGGTTATAATTCCTCTTCGTTCGTAGATATGCCGATCAGCCACAAGGTATTTCTGGCGCAGTTCGACACGATCAAGAAGATCGCAAACGAGGGCCCCTGCGTGATTGTCGGCAGATGTGCCGACTACGCGCTGCACGACTATCAGAACTGCCTGCATCTCTTCATCCATGCGGATCAGAAGAGCAAGGTAAAGCGCATTATGGAGCGCTATGACGACGTCAACACGGAGCAGAAGGCCATCGACATGATGACCAAGAAAGATAAGTCCAGACAGAGCTATTACAACTATTATTCCTCCAAGAAGTGGGGCAGGGCGGACAGCTACGATCTGTCCATAAACAGCGGTGTGCTGGGCATTGAGGGTTCCGTCAAGCTGATCGCGCAGTTTGTCGAGGACTTCGAGAACCGATAAACTTTATGACAGGACAGGGGTATATTTTTCACGAGATGCAACACGCTTGTCAGTCTGGCTCATTGCCAGAGTAAATAAAACCGGCGGTTATGGTTCTGTGCAATGCGCATGGGTTCAGACCGCCGGTTTCTTGTGAAGGTAAAATAGAGATGGGCGAAATTGTATTTTTAAGATGCGGAGGAAACAATAAAGATTTTATAGAAAACTGCAGATTACTTGACGCAGACTTGGATTTGCGTGTTGGGAAAATAATAAAACGCGATAAGTACGCTCAATATAATCTGACTGATAAAATAAATGAAGCGATCGTTGTTTATCGGGACAATCATCCAATTGGCGGCGGCGCGATACGTCCTTATGATGAAAATACGGTGGAGCTAAAAAGAGTATTTATCATACCGGCTGAACAGGGAAAAGGCATAGGAAAAGAGTTGGTTTCCAAACTAATAGAGTGGGCAAAAGAACTGGGTTATAGAAAAATGATTTTGGAAACGGAACAGGCTATAGAAATGGGCGTGGATGCAGCAAGCGGCTGCATAGTCAATATACTGCTTCTGGACATTGATTCGTATGAAGAGAAGTATGGAAAAAAGCCGTAAAAAAAATCTCACTTATGATAATAAACCTATGACATCATGCACTATATCAGAGAAATAAATCGGAATTTTACGGCGATGTAAAGTCATGTTGCGGAAATGTAAAGTCGATGTGGTGGCACCAAAAGGAGCTTTTGGCTACAATGAAATCACCAAATCAAAGGAGAATTTCATTATGAGGTTATCAGATAAGATAGTAAAACTTAGAAAAACGAATGGTTGGTCGCAGGAGGAATTATCAGAAAAATTAAATGTATCCAGACAAGCTATTTCCCGTTGGGAAGGAGCAACTGCACAGCCAGACGCTGCAAATATTCTGCAACTTAGCAAGCTGTTTGGAGTTACAACAGACTATCTTCTAAACGACGAATACGAAAGCGATAACGACTTGCCCAAAATTAAAGAAATAAAAAGTGATAGTTTCCATCAGATTATGATTTTTATGGTCATACTTGAAGTCCTGGTATTGATTATTCAGTTCACGACGACCATTATTCTTCAAAATGAGTTCTTTGGTGTACTTAGTTTTTTGCCATTTGTTGCAGTTATAGGTGGATTTGAATATGCGTATCAGAAAAAAATACAAGAGGCAAACGAAAAAACGAAGTCATTTCGCAAAAAGTTTTATAAGATTTCAGCTTGGTTAGGGACATACTTCCCTATCAGGTTTGTAGTGAAAAAATTGGCATATTTTTACCCTCGTCCATATAGTTCGATAGTATTAGAATGTGTGATACTTGCAATTTATCTGATGACAGTGACGCTTATAACCCTGCTGATAGAAAAGAAGGATTTGAAGGAGAAGTAGAAAATCGGAGTTTGAGGAGGTGCTGGATTGAGTGAATCGGAGCTTTTGCCGCTGTGCTATCGGGATTTGTCCCGCCAAAGCTGAGGAAATCCATATATGCCTGTAAATGGTCAGCTGTGACGCTTTTCAGTCGGCGGCTGCCGATGGGGTGCTGCTTGATACGGTTTACCGTACCTTGATACGCCATCACCGTACCGTTACTCAGATTGCCGGGTTTCAGTTC
>CANQTL010000014.1 GCA_947626775.1 uncultured Lachnospiraceae bacterium
TTCGGAATAGTGTAGTGCTGGCGGTCTATCTCTTGTTTTCGGTTGCTTGCTTCCTTACCGTACATGAGCATTTGCGGAGGGGTTCTTTTTTGCGTTGGAAGTCCATTGCAATTTACAGTGTATTATGTTATTATCAACTAACACATATATTCGGGAAATCTGAGAAGTCTGCACGCATGTCTTGCATTTTGGTCCGAAAGAATCCCCTATATGTTCGCAGGCAAACAGAATGGTTTTTATCACTAAAAGGTATGAACGGATAGACGCGCTCATTGACACACGTATTTACACGTGTTAAGATGGAGACGGTGAGAGAAGGAGACACGAAAGATGCCAATGACCTCACTTGAGATGTTGAAATATCTCAAAAGAAACGGATTCGTAACGGTCAGCCAGAACGGCTCGCATGTGAAATTGAAAAATCACACAAGCGGCAGGACGGTGATTGTTCCCTGTCACGCGAAAGAATTAAAAAAAGGACTGGAACAGGCAATTTTGAAACAGGCCGGCTTGAAATGATGAGGCCCGAACGGAGGTGTTTTCATGAATAAATTATTTTATCCGGCGATCTTCCATGTGGCTGAGGAAGGGGGATTCTGGATTACGTTTCCGGATATTCCCGAGTGCATGACGCAGGGGGAGGATATGCAGCAGGCATACGAGATGGCGGTTGACGCGCTGGGGCTGGCGCTTGTCGCGCGGCAGCGGGAGAAAATGGAACTTCCGACGCCGTCCGTACCGTCTGCGGTCCGCACGGCGGCAGATGAATACTGCGTGGTGATTGAATTTGATATGCTTGCTTACAAAAAGCGCACCAATTCCCGCTCCGTCAAAAAAACGCTTACGCTTCCGGAATGGCTGAATGAAGAGGCGCTTTCGATGGGAATTAACTTTTCACAGGCATTACAGGAGATTCTGATTCAGAAGGTGAATGCCAAATCCTGACGAAGCAGGCAATATTTACCGGTTTTTCCAAAAGCGGAAAAATTTTTTTGTATTTTCACTTTATATGTGGTAAAATATATAAGCTACTACAGCGGCGCGCGCACAGGCGCCGCCCTTTCGGAGAGTGCTATGATTGAGGTCACGAAGATAAACGGCGTCAAAATTCTGGTCAATCCTGATCTGCTCGAGCTGGTCGAGGAGACGCCGGACACCGTCCTGACGTTCACGACAGGTCGGAAAATAATTGTCAAAGAGAGTAGACAAGAAGTGAAAAATTTAGTAAAATCGTATAGAAAGGATATTTTTGCAGATTAGTGTAAAGTGGGTACATACGTATGGATATTGCTTCAGTTATCGGTTTAGTAGCATGTATGGTCCTTATGGTGTTCGGTATCGTTTTCGATAAGGACACGGGCGTAAACTTCGGCCTTATGCCGCGATTCTTGGATGTGCCGTCGGTGTTGATCACCTTCGGCGGTTCTTTCATGTGTATCCTTGCCAGTTACAAACTGCCGGATTTCCTCGGAGGGCTCAAAAGTTTTAAGCTGATGTTCAAGACAGCGACGATGAACGTCTCCGAGATTATCCAGAAAATTATCGATCTCTCCAACGTCGCCCGCAAGGAGGGCCTGCTCTCCCTGGAGGAGGCGGCCAGCGAGATCGACGACGATTTCCTCAAGAAAGGGATCCTGCTTGTCGTGGACGGCACGGACCCCGAGCTTGTGCGCGCCATTATGGAGACGGAGCTGGCCAGCATGGAGGGCCGGCACAAGGATAAGATCGGTTTCTGGGAGAACCTGGGTTCGATGGGCCCTGCCTGGGGTATGATCGGTACTCTGATCGGACTGGTAAACATGCTGGCCGATCTGTCCGATTTCGCATCCATCGGCCCGAACATGGCGGTCGCCCTGATCACGACGCTGTACGGTTCCATTCTGGCGAACTGGATCTGCGCGCCTGTGGCCACCAAGCTGAAGGGCAAGAACGACGAAGAGATGATGGTGAAGGAGATAGAGGTTGAAGGACTTCTGTCCATTCAGGCGGGCGAGAATCCCCGCGTCATAGAAGAGAAGCTGAAATCCTTCTTAGCGCCCGGCAGCAGGCAGGCTTCGGGCGACGATGCCGGAGGTGAGGCTGATGGCGAATAGGAAGCCTGACGAACCCAAGAAAGGCGCGCCCGCGTGGCAGAGCACCTTCGCCGACCTGATGAATCTGCTGCTGTGTTTCTTCGTACTGCTCTTCGCGATGTCGAGTATCGACGAGGATAAGCAGGAACAGATCATCGCATCCTTCAACAATATGTTTTCCGTCTTCGACGGCGGCGCCACCGCCATCGGCGACGGCATGCTGATCAGCAACGGCGTCAGCCAGCTCAACGAGCTGGACCAGTACATCAACAGCACCGGCAAGATGGACGAGGAGGGCAAGATCGTCGACGACAATCTGGCCAACGCCCAGGAGAAGCTGGAGGAAGCCCAGATGGAGGAGTCCGAGCAGCTGGCCGAGAAGATACAGGAGGCCGTCGACGAGGAGGAGATGGGAAGCGAGATCGACATTGATTTCACGGCCCAGTACGTCCAGCTCACCCTGAAGGGCGGGATCCTCTTTGACTCCGGCAGCGTGGAGCTGAAACCGGAGGCGCTGCCCGTGCTGGATCAGGTGGGAGCCATCCTGCAGCGCTACGCGGAGGGGACAATCGAGATCGAGGGACACACGGACAACGTACCGATGTCCGGCGCGAAGTACTCCAACAACGACGAGCTGAGTTCGGGGCGCGCGCTGTCGGTCTTCGATTATCTTATGTCGGTCACGGATCTGGATCCGGCCAATGTCAAGCACGCGGGCCGGGGCGAGTATGTACCGATCGCGGACAACGCCACGCCGGAGGGCAGGAGCCGCAACAGGCGGGTCGAGATCAAGATATACAACTCTCTCAGTTCTTATTAGAGAGTTTGCAGATAAGATGTGTATAAAGGAGAATATTCAGGCATGAAGAAGAATCTGATTTCCATTATCATTCTGGCGCTTCTGATCGTCAACATTGTATTGACGGCTATCATGATGTTCAGCGTGGTCGGCTCTTCGAGGAAGACCGCGGCGCTTGTGGACAACATCGCGACGGCGCTCGATCTGGAGCTTGTGGCGGACAGCGGGGAGGCCGAGGAAGAGGAGGCCGTTCCGATGTCCGATATCGCGATCTACACGATCACGGACAAGATGACGATTCCGCTCAAGGTCGAGACGAACGCGGACGGCGCGGAGGAACAGCACTACTTTATCGCGAAGGTGACGCTGTCCATGAACACCAAGGCCGACGGCTACAAGGACTACGGCGAGACGATGGCGGACAGGGAGAGCCTGATCAAGAGCGAGATCGAAGCGGTCATTCAGTCCCATACGGTCGACGAGGCGAGAAACGCGCAGGATCAGATGCGGGAAGAGATCCTTGCGAGGATCCAGGCCATGTTTGATTCGGAGTTCGTCTTCGACGTTTCCTTCAGCGACACTATGATCCAGTAAGCATTGTCGCAATAGTGCCGCAGGAGGTGAACTTTCGTGGGAGAGGTACTGTCTCAAAGTGAGATTGATAATCTGCTCGCCGCCCTGAGCAGCGGTGAACTGGACGCAGATGACATGGGAGATTCCAGCGACAAGCAGGTCAAGAACTACGACTTTAAACGGCCTACCAAGTTCTCGAAAGAGCATCTGCGAACGCTGGAGATCATATATGAGCACTACGGACGGCTCTTATCGACGAGTCTTCCGATCTATTTAAGAAAGAATGTACAGATTTCCGTGGCGAGTTCCGAGACGGTCATTTTCTCGGAGTTCACCAACGCCCTTTCCAATCCGGTGATTCTGGGAATCGTGAATTTCCAGCCTCTGGGCGGAACAATCCTGATCGAGCTGGCGGCGCAGCTGGGCTACGCGATGATCGACAGGATGCTGGGCGGCGCGGGGGAGCCGCTGGAGAAGAACAGGGATTTTACGGAGATCGAGATGACGATCATCGAGAAGATGATGGTGGTGTGTATGCAGCTGATGCGCGAGCCCTGGAAGAACGTAATCGACACGAATCCCGTGATGGAGCGTATCGAGACGAACTCTCAGTTCGCACAGGTCATCGCCCCCAACGATATGATAGCGATCGTCACGCTGAACATGAAGATAGGCGATGTGGAGGGCTTCATGAACGTCTGCCTTCCGTTCTTCACTCTGGAATCCATCATGGATAAGCTGAATACCAAGTACTGGTACGCGACGCTGCAGGAGCAGAAAGAGGAAGATCTGGAGGAGTACATCGAAGCGCTCATCAGGAGAGTGGACGTCCCGGTCAAGGCAGTGCTCGGCAGCACGAAGGTGTCTGTCAGCGATTTTGTCAATCTCCAGGTCGGGGACATCATACGGCTCGGCACCGACATCAAGGACGACCTTCAGGTCTATGTCGGCAATATCAGGAAATTCACCGCTTTACCGGGTTCCAGCAAGGACAAATATGCCGTGCGCGTGACGTCGGTAATCAGAGAGGGGGAATAGAAGCATGGACGGAATGTTATCACAGGATGAAATAAATGCGCTCTTGAGCGGTATGGACGCGCCCAGCGACGGCGGCGGGGACGCCGGAGCGGACGCGGGAGCTGCGGATACGGCTCCGGCGTCCGCACCGAATAGCGACGCCTTGTCGGATATCGAGAAGGACGCCGTCGGGGAAGTGGCCAACATCAGCATGGGCTCTTCGGCCACGACGCTGTACTCGCTCGTCAACCGCAAGGTCAACATCACGACGCCGGTTGTCACAGTGGCGACCTGGGACAGCGTATTACAGGATTACGAGAAGCCCTGCGTGTTTATCCAGATCAAATATACGGTGGGGTTGGACGGTTCCAATATCCTCGTGCTGAAGGAGCATGACGTAAAGGTCATCACCGACCTGATGATGGGCGGCGACGGCAGCAATACGGACGGCGAGCTGTCCGAACTGCACCTGAGCGCCATCTCCGAGGCGATGAATCAGATGATGGGATCGGCGGCGACGTCGCTCTCCACCATGCTTGGCAAGATGATTGATATCAGCCCGCCGGAGGCCAGTCTGGTAGACCTGACGGCCTTTAAGTCCGGCGGAGATATCGCGCCGTTCCTGGCGGGGGAATTCGTCAAGATCGCGTTCCGCATGCAGATCGACGAACTGGTGGATTCCACGATTATGCAATTATATCCTATGGACTTTGCGAAGGAATTGTGCGATACTTTCCTAAAGAGCCAGTTGGGGGAGGAGCCGGAACCGGCTCCGGCTCCGCAGGCAGCTCCGGCTCCCGCGGCCCCTGCGCCACAGGCGGCGGCCCCGCAGGCAGCGGCCCCGGCGCCTCAGATGGCTCCCCAGATGGATATGGGCCAGATGGGAATGGGCATGGGAATGCCGCAGATGATGCCGCAGATGCAGATGATGCCACAGATGCAGATGATGCCGCAGATGCAGCCAAACATGAACATGAATATCCAGCCGGCGCAGTTCCAGAGCTTTACCAACGATTTCAATCCGGCGCAGATCCAGGAGAACATCGGACTGATCAAGGACGTCCCGCTGGAGGTTACGGTGGAGCTCGGCAGGACGTCGAAGCCGATATCGGATATTCTGGATTTCTCTCCGGGTACGATCATAGAGCTCGACAAGATCGCCGGCGAACCGATCGACGTGCTGGTGAACGGCAAATTCGTCGCCAAGGGCGAGGTCGTTGTAATCGAAGAGAGTTTTGGCGTTCGAGTAACCGAAATTATCAAATAAGTGATAGAAGAGGAGAAGAGAGATGGCAAAAAATATTTTGATATGCGATGATGCAGCATTCATGCGTATGATGATCAAGGACATCCTGACCAAGAACGGCTATAACGTGGCAGGGGAAGCCGAGAACGGCGCCAAGGCTGTTGAGAAGTATAACGAGCTCAAGCCGGATCTGGTTCTAATGGATATCACGATGCCCGAGATGGACGGTATTCAGGCGCTGAAGAAGATCAAGGAGACGGATCCCGGCGCAATGATCATCATGTGCTCCGCGATGGGACAGCAGGCGATGGTTATCGAGTCCATCCAGTCCGGCGCGAAGGACTTTATCGTGAAGCCGTTCCAGGCTGACCGCGTTTTGGAGGCTGTCAAAAAGGTAGTGGGATAATGGTACTCGCGGTATCGGGGAGAACCGACTCCTATATACAGTTTATCACAGTACTGCTTCTGTTCCTGTTTGTACTGTTTATTACCTATGCGGTCACGAAGTGGACCGCCGGGTATCAGAAGAGCCAGAGCTGCAGCGCCAACGTGGAGGTCCTGGAGACCGCCAGGCTGACTAACGGCAAGTATGTCCAGATTGTCCGCGTAGGACACAGATATCTGGCGGTCGCGGTCTGCAAGGATACGGTCACGATGCTGGCGGAGATTCCGGAGGAGGATCTGGAATTTCCGGGCGGAAGTAAGAGCCGGACCGGCGGCTTCAGGGAGATTCTGGAGAAAATACAGGGTAAGGATTCCCCGGAAAAAGAAGATGGGCGAGACGAATGAATAAATTTCTATCCAGATATCATTTGGCGAGAGTGATATGCCTGCTGTTGGTGGCAGGCATATTGTGTCTTAGCCGGAAAACCACGGTGTACGCGACGTCCGCGGACACTCCCTACCGGGATTCCAACCTGACGGGGACGACCGACGAGCGGACCAACGAGCGGGAGCCGGGCGCGTCGCAGGACGCGGATGAGCTGGGAGAACTGAATATAGGCAACACCGTGACGATCACCTACGGCGACGGCAACGGGAGTGTGAACGGCGCGCTGCGCATTCTCATCATTCTCACGCTGATCGCGATTGCGCCGACGCTGCTCATCATGATGACCTCGTTTACCAGGATCATCATTGTCCTGCATTTTACGAGGCAGGCGCTCAACACGCAGACGGCGCCGCCCAACACGGTGCTGATAGGCATTGCGCTCTTTCTGACGTTCTTTATCATGCAGCCCACGTTTACGGCTGTCTACACGGAGGCGGTGGTCCCCTACGAGGCCGGCGAGCTGGAGACGGAGGAGGCGCTTCAGAAGGCGGCTGTGCCGATCAGGCAGTTTATGTACAAGCAGACGCTCAAGAAGGACGTAAGCCTTTTTATGGAGATTAACCGTCAGGACTGGAACGGGGAGCTGGACGATATTCCGATGAGCGTGCTCGTGCCGAGCTTCATCATCAGCGAGCTCAGGAGCGCGTTCGTGATCGGTTTCCTGATCTATATACCGTTTATCGTGATCGATATGGTGGTGGCCTCGACCCTGATGAGTATGGGTATGATGATGCTGCCGCCGACGACGATTTCCATGCCCTTCAAGATCCTGCTCTTCGTGCTGGCGGACGGCTGGTATCTGATCATCAAGGGGCTGGTGGAGAGCTTCAACTACTAGCCGGGAGGAAACTATGACTATAGATGACGTCACCGCCGTAGCCGAGACGGCGATCTTTACAATTATCAAGTGCGCCGCGCCGCTGCTTCTGGTGTCGTTGTGCGTGGGACTGATCGTCAGCATCTTCCAGACGGTCACGTCCATCCAGGAGCAGACGCTCACTTTCGTCCCCAAGGTGCTGGCAATTTTTATCGCCCTGATCCTCATGGGACACTGGATCATGAATAACATGGTGGAATACATGACCGATTTGTGGACGAATTTCACTGTTTATCTCAGATAAAGCGGGAACGGCATGATCGACATTACATTTACCTATGCGGATTTGGAATTTTATTTGCTGGTTCTGGTGCGGATCACCTGTTTTGTCTATGCCGCGCCCTTCTTCTCGATGGACGGCGTGCCGCGCCAGGTGAAGATCGGGTTTGGCTTTTTCCTGTCGTATCTGGTCTATGCGGCGGTGGACCGCAACGCGGTCGTGTACGATACGCTGCTGGGCTATGCGGTGATCGTCATGAAGGAGGCGCTGACGGGGTTTCTGATCGGCTGGGGCGCGCAGCTGTGCACCACGGTCGCGTCCTTTGCGGGAAGCATCGCGGACATGGAGATCGGCATCTCGATGGTGTCGCTGATGGATCCGACGACCAGACAGCAGGCGACGTTTACGGGCGTGTACTATCAGTATATCTTCACGCTGTTTCTGATCTTTACGGGGATGTATCAGTATCTGCTGCAGGCGCTGATCGACAGCTTCTCCCTCATACCGGTCAACGGCGCGGTGTTCCGGTCGGAGGCGCTGGTGGAGTCGCTGATCATGTTTCTTGGCGACTATATTACGATGGGGTTCCGCATCATCCTGCCGATCTTCTGCACCATGCTCCTTTTGAACGCCATCCTCGGCGTCCTGGCGAAAGTGTCCCCGCAGATGAACATGTTCGCGGTCGGCATGCAGCTCAAGGTGCTGGTGGGGCTGGGGATCCTGTTCCTGACGGTCAGGATGCTGCCGCAGGCGGCGGACTATACGTTTACAGAGATGAAGAGAATGATCGTATCCTTTGTGGAGGGGATGACGTGATTTTAGAGTATAACCTTCAGTTTTTTGCCAAGGACGGACCCGGCGGAGAGAAGACGGAGGAGCCCACCTCGAAGAAGCTGAGCGACGCCCGCAAGGAGGGACAGGTCGCCAAGAGCAAGGAGATCAGCAACGCCTTTGAACTGCTGGCGTTCTTCATTATGGTCTACTTCTGGGTAGAGCAGATGGGGACGTTTTTCGTCGGGGACATGTACGATATCTACAGCCGGATACCGGAGTATGTCAAGATGTACGACGGCCATATCCAGGAACAGACTTTCAGTATGCTGTTCACACAGTCGATGCTCAGGATCCTCATGATAGTGGCGCCGTTTCTGGCGGTCGGCGTGCTGGTGGCGTTCATCGCGGATGTGGTACAGGTGAAGTGGAAGCCGACGACGAAGCCGCTGCAGCCCAAGTTCAGCAAGCTGAACCCCATAAGCGGTTTCAAGCGCTTCTTCTCCGTGAACGCTCTGGTAGAGCTGCTGAAATCGATTCTCAAGATCGGGGTGGTCGGCTATGTGGTCTACTCCTACCTGAAGAAACATCTGCCGCCGCTCTATCAGTTCTACGGGCTGTCCCTGAATCAGGGGATCATGACGGTCGGCTCGCTCGTCGTCAATCTGGGCATACGGATCTCGCTCTTCTACATGATCATCGCGCTTCTCGACTGGATCTACCAGAAGGTGAAGTTCAAGAACGACATGAAGATGACGAAACAGGAAGTCAAGGAAGAGTTCAAGAACCAGGAGGGGGATCCGCAGATCAAGAGCAAGCAGCGACAGAGGATGCAGGAGGCTTCCAGGCGCCGCATGATGCAGCAGCTCCCGCAGGCGGACGTGGTCATCACGAACCCGACCCACTATGCGGTGGCGATCAAGTACGATCAGGAGCTGTACGACGCCCCCTACGTGGTGGCGAAGGGCGCCGACTATCTGGCGCAGAAGATCAGGGAAGAGGCGAAGGAGCACCACATCGAGATCGTGGAGAACAAGCCCCTCGCGCGGATGCTGTACGCCAACGTCGACGTGGGCGGCGTGGTCCCGCCGGAGCTGTACCAGGCCGTGGCGGAAGTGCTCGCGTTCGTATATCATCTGCAGGGCAGGATGTAAGAGGCCCTGGGAAAGGAGGAAGAGCGGATGGGAAATCTGAAGAAAGCCGACATAGGCGTTACCGCTTATGTGCTCGCGGCGTTTATCATGCTGATCGTGCCGATCACTTCGGGGCTTCTCGACGTGCTGCTGGCCTGCAATATCGCCGTGGCGTTCACGGTCATGTTCGGCTGCATGTTCGCCGAGGATGTGCTGAAGATGTCCTATTTCCCGACGATCCTCCTCTTCACGACGATCTTCAGGATCTCGCTGAACGTCTCCTCGACGAGGCTGATCCTGACGACGGGAGATCCCGGCAACGTCGTCCGCACGTTCGGACAGTATGTGGGCGGCGGCGACCTCGTCATCGGCGTCATCGTGTTTATCATTCTGATTCTGGTGCAGTTTATGATCATCAACAAGGGTTCCGAGCGTGTGGCCGAGGTTACGGCGAGATTTACGCTGGACGCGATGCCCGGTAAGCAGATGGCGATCGACGCGGACCTGAATACGGGAGCGATCAACGACGCGGAGGCCAAGAAGCGCCGCGACAAGATTCAGGAGGAGGCCAGCTTCTTCGGCTCCATGGACGGTGCCGTGAAGTACGTCAAGGGAGACGCCACGGCGGGTCTGATCATCACGTTTGTCAATATCGTAGGCGGTATCGCGATGGGAATGTGGCGCCGCGGCATGGATATCAACGACGCGCTGACCACCTACACAATCCTGACGATCGGCGACGGTCTGGTGAGCCAGATCCCTTCGCTTCTGATCTCGCTGTCCACCGGTATTCTCGTCACCAAGGGCTCCAAGGACGCGGACTTCGGCACGGTGCTGGTCAGCCAGCTGTTCGGGACGCCGAAGGTGCTCTATCTGGTGGGAGCGGTGATTGCGGGTCTGGGGATCGTCACCCCGCTCAACACGGTGGTCTTCGTCGGACTTGGACTGGTTTTTGTCGTGACCGGCAGAGTGATGGCGGGCACCATCGAGACGGCGGAGATCGAGCACGAGGCGGACGAGGAGGAGGCCGCCGCGGAGGAGATCAGGCAGCCGGAGAACGTCACGTCGCTTCTGCAGGTCGATCCGATCGAGCTGGAGTTCGGTTACGGCATCATACCGCTGGCCGACGTCAACCAGGGCGGCGATCTTCTGGACCGCGTCGTCATGATCCGACGGCAGATCGCGCTGGAACTCGGTACCGTCGTGCCGATTATTCGTCTGCGTGATAACATACAGCTGAACCCGAACCAGTATATTATCAAGATCAAGGGCGTACAGGTCAGCGAGGGCGAGATTCTCTTCGATCACTATATGGCCATGAATCCCGGCTATGTGGAGGAGGAGATCACGGGTATTCCCACCTTCGAACCGTCCTTCCACCTCCCCGCGATCTGGATTACGGAGGGGCAGAGAGAGCGCGCGGAGAGCATGGGCTACACCGTAGTCGATCCGCCGTCCATCATCGCGACCCATCTGACCGAGATTATCAGACAGTACATCGCGGAGCTTCTGACGAGGCAGGACGTACAGAATCTGGTCAACAATCTGAAGGAGTCCAATCCCTCGCTGGTGGAAGAACTTTTCCCGAAGCTGCTTGGGCTTGGTGAGATACAGAAGGTGCTGCAGAATCTGCTGAAAGAGGGCGTCTCGATCCGCGATCTTCTGACGATCTTTGAGACGCTGGCGGACTATGCGACGACGACGAGGGACACCGACATCCTGACGGAGTATGTCAGACAGAGTCTCAAGCGGGCGATCTCCAATAAGTTCTTCCCGGCCAACGAGACGACCAGCGTGGTGACGCTGGATCCCAAGCTGGAGCAGGAGATCATGGCCAGCGTGAAACAGACGGAGCAGGGCGCGTACCTGACGCTCGATCCGGCCAAGACCAAGGCGATCATGGATTCCGTAGGCGCGGAGACGAAGAAGCTCGAGGATCTGGGCAAGATGCCTATCGTGATCACGTCGCCCATCGTGAGAGTGTACTTTAAGAAGCTGACGGAGGATTACTACAAGGATCTGATCGTCGTATCTTACAATGAAGTGGAATCCAACATTGAACTGCAGTCTGTTGGAATGGTGACGGCATAATGATAATCAAGAAATTTACTGCGAAAACCGAAAAAGAGGCGGTGGAGAACGCCAGGAAGGAACTGGGCGAAGGCGTGGTGGTCATGAACGTCAAGGACGTCCGCGCCAAGGGGTTCTTCGCTTTTCTGAAACCTCATATGACCGAGGTGACGGTTGCGCTGGAGGAGGAGAGCGAGCGCTACACGGCGGCCGTGTCGGCCATCAACAGCGTGATCGCCTCCAGCGAGAAGAAGGAGGCGGAAGCGGCGGCGAATCCGGCGCCCGCGCCCGCCGCGGCGAAGCAGGAACCGGCGGGAAAGGAGAACAGCAGCGCCATAGAAGAGAAGCTGGACAGCCTGCAGTATCTGTTGGAACAGCAGCTGCAGCAGAAGCCGGAGGAGACGAAGGAGGAGAAGGAGGAACAGGACGAAAAGAAGGAGGAGACGGAGATCGACCGTTTCATGAAGCTCCTGCACGATACGATGCTGGACAACGAGGTGGATGAGAAGTACGCGGAGGAGATCATCGGCGAGATCGCGCAGCTGAACAAGCCCAACATGCCCTTCGACTATGCCCTGGCGAACATCTACCAGAAGATGATTCTCAAGTTCGGTATGCCGAGCTGTATCACGCCGGCTCAGAAGGGGATCAAGATGGTCTTCTTCCTGGGGCCGACGGGCGTGGGCAAGACCACGACGATTGCGAAGATCGCCTCGATCTTCCGGGTGGACCAGAAGAAGAAGGTGGCGCTTCTGACCGCGGATACCTACCGTATCGCGGCGGCGGAGCAGCTTCGGACCTACGCGAATATCCTGGAGGTGCCTTTCCGCATCGTCTACACCGTGGAAGAGATCGAAAAGGCGATGGAGGACTTCAGGGATTACGACTATATTCTGGTCGATACGGCGGGGCATTCCCACCAGAACAGCGCGCAGAAGGAGAGTATGAACAAGTTCATCCACTCCGTGGACGACAAGGCGGAGAAGGAGGTATACCTTGTCCTGAGCGCGACGACGAAGTACCGCGATCTGATCAGCATAGCGGACGCCTACAGGGAGATGACGGACTTCAAACTGATCTTCACGAAGCTGGACGAGACGACTACGCTGGGCAATCTGCTCAATCTCAGATTGTACACGAACGCGGAGCTGTCTTATGTGACCTACGGACAGAACGTGCCGGACGATATCGAGGAATTCAATCCGCAGCGCACGGTGAAGAAGTTACTTGGGGGAAAGAACTAAGGAGGAGGCCTCATGGATCAGGCTGAACAATTAAGGAATATCATCAAGGCAGGCAGTCCGCAGCAGCGTCCTCTGGCGAGAATCATCACCGTGACGAGCGGCAAGGGCGGCGTCGGCAAATCCAACACGGCGATCAACCTGGCGATCCAGTTTCGCAAGATGGGGCAGCGGGTTATCATACTCGACGCGGATTTCGGGCTGGCCAACATCGAGGTCATGTTCGGGGCGGTCCCCAAACATAATCTGTGCGATCTGATCTACCAGGGCAAGAATATCAGGGAAATCATCACCTGGGGGCCGATGGAAGTCGGGTTTATCTCGGGCGGTTCCGGCATAGCCGGCATGTCCAATCTGAGTAAGGACTATCTGAACTATATCATTCAGAATCTGGTGGAGCTGGACGAGATGGCGGACACCATCATCGTGGACACGGGCGCGGGCATCTCCGACGCGGTTCTGGAATTTCTGGTGGCGAGCGGGGAGATTCTGCTCGTGACGACGCCGGAGCCCACGTCCATCACGGATTCCTACTCGCTCTTAAAGGCGCTCAGACGGCATCCCAGATATTCCCAGGAGGCGTCGCAGATCAAGGTGCTCGCCAACAAGGTGTTCGGGGAAGCCGAGGCCGAGGCGCTCTACGGGAAGCTGGAGGCCGTGGTCGGGAGATACCTGAAAATGCCGATCAGCTATCTCGGCATGATCCCGCAGGACACGCAGCTGGCCAGGGCGGTGATGCAGCAGATGCCGGTGTCCCTGGACAATCCGAGGGCCAGGTCCGCCGTGGCGTACGAGACGATCGCTGCCAGACTGATGAACAAAGAGGCTGCCTCCAGTGTGACGAGGCGCGGCATGGCGGCGTTTTTCTCGCATATCATATCCAGGAGATAGCGGCGCCGTCCTGCAAAGAGGGGAAGAGACGGGAGGAGACAGAATGGCTAATCTTTTATCGAAATATGTGGTGCCCGGCGGCCGCGTGGATCTGCAGGAGATAGAACATATGCGGAGCGAGGGCGCGGAGGCGCGCAAGAGCTACCAGAGCCAGGTGCTCGACGTGCTCTCGGAAGACAGGGTGGAGATCGCCATGCCGATGGAGAAGTCCAGGCTGGTGCTGCTGCCTGTGGACGGCGAGTACGACCTGTACTTTTACTCCGAGAGCGGTCTGTACCAGTGCTATGCGCGGATCGTGGACCGCTATAAGAATAACAGTATGTACGTGCTGGTGTTTGATCTGATCAGCAATCTGCGCAAGCACCAGAGAAGAGAGTATTACCGGTTCAGCTGCGCCCTGGAGATGAGCTCCAGAGAGCTGCAGGAGGAGGAAGAGGCCGCGCTCTCCGGCGACGGGGACAGGGTGCTGATGCCGCAGCTTCCATTGAAGAGCAGCGTCATCGTGGATATCAGCGGCGGCGGACTCAGGTTCGTGGCGAATTACGCCTATGAGCCGCAGAGCCTGATCCTGTGCAGATACAGCCTGCTGGTGGCGGGCGAGAACAAGGAGTACAATCTGGTCGGCAGGGTGTTGAGCGTGCGGGAGCTTACGAACCGCAAAGGGGTGTATGAACACAGGGTCCAGTACATCAATGTGGACGCCGCGGAGAGAGAGGAAATCATCAAGTATATCTTTGATGAGGAGCGCAGGACATTGAAGAATCAGAAGGGCGAATAGGAGAGGCTGGATATGGAGAAGAAAAAAATATTAATCGTTGACGACTCTGCACTCATGAGAAGAGTCCTCTGTGATATAATTGAAAGCGACGAGAGATTCCAGGTGGCGGACCGCGCCGTGAACGGCGTGGAGGCGCTGGAACTTCTGACCAGAAAGACCTACGACGCTGTCGTGCTGGACGTCAATATGCCGCAGATGAACGGTCTGGAGCTGTTAAAAGAACTCCAGAAGCGCAAGATCTCGGCGCGGGTGATGATGGCGAGCACCGACACGAAGGAAGGAGCCAAGACGACGCTGGACGCGCTGGAACTGGGCGCCCTGGACTTCGTACATAAGCCGAACAACGCGATGGACTGCCGGACGGACGCGTTCAAGGACAAGATCCTGCGCACGCTGTCGGTGGTGGTCGAGTCCAGGATCTCTTCGTTCGGCAAGCCTTTTACGATGGAGGACCTAAAGACCTCCAAGAAGGTGGTCGAGCTGGTCAGCAGGCACGCGTCGGCGGTGACGGGCAACCGGATCGTGGCGCTCGCAAGCTCCACGGGCGGCCCCAAGGCGCTGCAGTCGGTGATCCCGAGGCTGCCTAAGAACCTGAAAGCGCCGGTGGTCATCGTACAGCACATGCCGGCGGGATTCACGGCGTCCCTGGCCGAGCGGCTGGACTCCCTGAGCGAGGTGCATGTGAAGGAGGCGGCGGAAGGGGACGTCCTGGAGGCCGGAACGGTGTATATCGCCATGGGCGGCAAGCATCTGAACGTGCAGACCTCGGCGGGCAAGTGCACGATCCACTACACGGATCAGCCGACGAGAGAGGGCGTCAGACCGTGCGCCAACTACATGTACGAATCTCTGATGGACAGCCGGTTCGACAACGTGATCTGCGTTGTCATGACGGGCATGGGGGCGGACGGTACGGAGGGAATCAAACATCTGAAGGAGAAGAAGAAGACCCATGTGATCGCGCAGGAGGCGAGCACGTGCGCGGTGTACGGCATGCCCAAGAGCGTTGTCAACGCGGGTCTGACAGATCAGATCGTACCGCTGGATCAGATCGCACAGGAAATCATAATGAACGTGGGGGTAAAATAACATGGATGTAAGTCAGTATCTCGAAATTTTCCTTGATGAAACAAGTGAACATCTGCAGAACCTGAATACGCAGATCCTCTCATTGGAGCAGGAGCCCGGCAACATGGACACCATCAATGAGATCTTCCGCGCGGCTCACTCCCTGAAGGGTATGGCGGGCACCATGGGCTACAAGAGGATGCAGAACCTGACCCATGACATGGAGAACGTGTTCTCCGAAGTCCGCAACGGCAATATCACCGTGAAGGCGGGCATGATCGACGTGCTGTTCCAGTGCCTGGACGCCCTGGAGGAGTACACCACCAATATCCGCGAGAATGCTGACGAGGGAACGAACGACAATGAGCCGCTCATCAAGCAGCTCAACGACATACTGAACGGCGGGGAAGGCGGGGAGGCCGCGGCGGAGGAACCCGCCAGGGAGGCTGCGCCCGCGGCGGAGAAATCCGCGGAGGACGGCGGCCACGGCGATAAGAAGTGGCTCGACATCAAGCTGGGCGATTCCGAGAGGAGCGTCTTAAAGGGCGCGATCGAGGAGGGCAAGAAGGTATACGGCCTGACCGTCAGGGTGCAGGAGTCCTGTATCCTGAAAGCGGCGCGGGCGTTCCTCGTGTTCAAGGCGATCGAGGAGACGAGCGAGATCCTGCTTTCCAACCCTTCCGCGCAGGACATCGAGGACGAGAAATTCGAGCTGGAATTCAGCCTGATCATCATTTCCGGCGCGGAGCTGGATCAGGTGATCGCGGCGGCGAAGAACGTGTCGGAGATCGAGGACGTCATCGGCGGCGTGGTGGATCCCGACAAGGCCGAGGCGCCCGCGGAGGAGGCGGAGCCTGCGAAGGCGGAGGAGACGAAGCCCGCAGCGGCGGAGAAACCCGCGCCCGCAGCGCCCGCGGCAAGCGCGCCTGCGGCTCCCGCGGCCGGCGGCAAGAAGGGCGACGAGAAGAAGCCCGGCGCGAACAAGCCGGTTGTCAACAGAACCGTCAGGGTGGACATCGAGAAGCTGGATACGCTGATGAATCTGGTGAGCGAGCTGATCATCGCGAAGAACTCTCTCGTGTCGGCGTCTGCGGCGTCCGGGACGGCCAACACAGCCGTCAACGAGCAGATCGAGTATCTGGAGAGCGTCACGACCTCCCTGCACGAGTCGGTCATGAAGGTGCGCATGGTGCCTATCGAGAGCACGGTGAGCAAATTCCCGCGTATGGTGCGTGATCTGCAGAAGAAGCTCGGCAAGAAGATGGAGCTGTACATGTCCGGTGAGGAGACGGAGCTTGACCGTACCGTGGTCGACGAGATCGGCGATCCGCTGATGCATCTGCTCAGAAACTCCGCGGACCATGGGCTGGAGTCCGCCGAGGTCCGCAGGGAGAGAGGAAAGCCGGAGGTCGGTTCGATCTTCCTCGACGCGTACCAGGACGGCAACAACGTCATCATCGAGGTGCGGGACGACGGTAACGGCATCGATACGGAGGCGGTCAAGAACAAGGCGATCGAGCGCGGCGTCATCACCCCCGAACAGGCTGAGAACATGAGCGAGAAGGACAGCATCGATCTGCTCTTCAACGCGGGCTTCTCCACGGCGAAGGTCGTATCCGACGTCTCGGGCCGCGGCGTGGGTCTGGATGTGGTCAAGTCCAAGATCGAGGCTCTGAGCGGCGAGGTGGAGGTCAAGAGCAAACTCGGCGAGGGCAGTTCCTGGATTATCAGACTGCCGCTGACGCTGGCGATCATCCAGGCGCTTATGGTAGATATCGGCGACGAGAAGTACGCGATCTCCCTGGGTTCCATCCAGACGATCGAGGACATCGCGCCCTCGGAGGTGAAGTTCGTGCAGGCCAAGGAAGTGATCCAGCTGCGTGATCTGGTTATCCCGCTGATCCGCCTGAACGAGATCCTCGACGTGGAGAGCAAGAAGGACCCTAACGACAATCTCGTTGTAGTCGTAGTCAAGAAGGGCGACAAGCAGGCCGGTCTCGTCGTGGACGAACTGATCGGACAGCAGGAGATCGTTATCAAGTCGCTGGGCAAATACATCAGCAAGTGCAAGATCATCAGCGGCGCGACCGTCCTGGGCGACGGCGAGGTAGCTTTGATCCTCGACGCCAACACGTTGATTTAACCGAAGGAGGGACAGTGCCATATGGATACAGAATTGAAGGTAGTTGGAGAAACCACGCAGTTCATTGTGATCAAGCTCGGCGATGAACAGTACGGAATCGATATCAAGTATATAGACAATATCGTCAGGATGCAGCACATCACGAGAGTGCCCAAGGTGGACGCCTATCTGAAGGGCGTGATCAATCTGCGCGGCGAGGTCATCCCCGTCATGAGCATCCGCATCAAGATGGGGCTCGAGCCGGATGTGGAGACGAAGTCCAGCAGAATCATTATCCTGAAGCTGGAGCAGCAGGGGACGATCGGCGTGATTGTGGACGAGGTCAAGGAAGTTGTCACGCTGGAGAACGACCAGATTGAGAAGATGGCGTACGACTCCAAGGACGACAAGAACACCTTCCTGTGCGGCATCGGCAAGTGCGAGGGAGGACTGATCTCCCTGCTTGACCTGAATTCCGTACTGCTTGAGAATGTTTAGGAGGTTTCGCAGTGAGTGACATGACCGTGGAAAAAATGTCGGATGAATATTTCGACGTTTTGAAGGAGATAGGCAATATCGGAGCGGGCAACGCCACGACCGCGCTGGCGCAGATGATGCAGTGTAAGGTAGACATGTCCGTTCCTCAGGTGAGACTGCTGGAATTTAAGGAAATGGGCGAGATGATGGGCGGCGAGGAGACGATTATGGCCGGCATCTATCTCGGCATAGAGGGCGACATCACGGGGAGTATTATGTTTCTGCTGGAAAAGCAGGCCGCGAGACATCTTGTGGGCAAGCTGATGGGGATGGCGACCGAGGGAGAGGAATTCTCCGAGATGGAGTTTTCGGCCCTCAAGGAAGTGGGCAACATCATCACGGGCGCGTACTTAAACTCCCTGTCCACACTGACCAATCTTGTGATCTATCCGTCCGTCCCCGATCTGACGGTGGACATGGCGGGAGCGATCCTGAGCGTGCCGGCGATCCAGTTCGGAGAGCTGGGCGACAAGATGCTTCTGATCCAGACGCAGTTTTTTGACGAGAATGTCCTGGACGGATATTTTATTCTGGTGCCGGATCTGGATTCTTACGGCAAGATCCTGTCGGCTCTGGGGATCGCATAAAAGTGTGTAACGGGAGATGTCAGATATGGGCAATTTGATAAAGGTCGGTATGGCCGATTTAAATGTGTGCGTAAGTCCCGACAGCATCACGACCCTGGGGCTTGGCTCCTGTGTCGGAATCGCCATCAGGGATCCGGTCACGAAGATCGGGGGTCTGGCGCATATCATGCTGCCGGACAGTACTTCTATACGCAATAATACCAATATTCCCAAGTTTGCGGACACCGGTATCGAGGAACTCGTGCGCCGGGTGGTTGCCAAGGGGGCGAGCAGAGGGCGTCTCGTGGCCAAGATCGCGGGCGGCGCGCAGATGTTCGCTTTTCAGAGCAAGAACGATATGGTCCGCGTGGGCGAGCGGAACGTGCAGGCGACCAAACAGAAGCTGGCGCAGCTCAAGATTCCCATCCTGGCGGAAGACACGGGCAAGAATTACGGAAGAACCGTGATCTTCTATCCGGAGACGGGGGATTTTGTGATCCGTGCGGTGGGCAAGCCGGAGAGCGTGATCTAGCGGCTCTTGGATGCGGCGGAAGGATGGAAAAGTGGATTATGAGACGGTAAATACCGGCGGCGAGGCAGAGATTGCGGAGGAGGCCGGTACAGAGAACGGGGAAGCGGAAAACGACGCCCGGGTCGAGGCGGAGACGCCGAAAGAGCGGAAAGCCAGAGAAGAACGGGAAGAGAGAGAGCGGAAGCTGCGCGCCAAAAGGCGTAGATTGATTCCGCCCTTTGTCATGCTTCTGGCGGGAGCCATCACGAGCATCACGATGCGCGCGCTGCACTACGAGACGAAGACGATGCTGATCATCCTGCTGTGCGTGCTGGTCGGTTTCTATATGGCGGGCAGCGTGATCAAATATATGCTGGATAAGTTCGAGGAGCAGATCGAGGCGGCCAATATGGAAGAGGGCGAAGTCATCGAGAAGGATCTCTCGGAGGAAGACGGCGCACAGAGCGGGGCGTAAGCGTTCGCAATCATTGAGAAGGACGAGTGGAAGCGCCTATGGACGAGGCAGGCAGAAAGAAGCTCTGGGAGGAATATGCGAAGACCAGATCGCCGGAGCTCAGGGAAAAGATCATATTGGAGTATGCGTCTCTCGTCAAGGTGGTGGCGGGCCGGCTGAGCATGTACCTCGGCTACAACGTGGAGTATGAGGATCTGGTGAGCTACGGGATATTCGGGCTGATCGACGCGATCGACAAGTTTGACTTCCTCAAGGACGTCAAGTTTGAGACGTATGCCAGTCTCAGGATACGCGGCGCGATCCTGGACCAGATTCGCAAGATGGACTGGATCCCGCGGACCATCCGGCAGAAGCAGAAGAAGATCGAGGCCGTGATCCGGGACGTCGAGACGCGGTGCGGCAGGAGCGCCACGGACGATGAGATCGCCGAGGGACTGGGGATATCGGGAGACGAGTACCTGGACTGGCAGTCACAGATGAAAGTCACGAACGTGGTGTCGCTCAACGAGTTCCTGGAGCAGGGCAGCGAGGTGCCCAACGAGGCGGCCCACACGAAGAGCGCGCAGTTCGACAGCCCTGAGGAGGTGCTGGAGCGCGACGAGCTGAAGAAGAAGCTGGCGGAGTCGCTGGAGATTCTGACGGAGAAGGAGCGCAAGGTCATCGTGCTCTACTATTACGAGGAGCTTACGCTAAAGGAGATCAGCAATATTCTGGAGGTGTCGGAGTCCAGGATCTCGCAGCTCCACACCAGGGCGCTGCAGAAGATGAAGACCAGGCTGGGAAGCTACATCGGCATCCTGACGGATGCGGGCAGCAGATAGAAGATAGAAGATAGCAGGGGCAATACAGGGGAATTATGGGGAAAAACGGCTATTTCAGACTGATTCACGGGGAGAAGGAGACCGGCATAAGGCTGATTCCGCCCGGGGAGGGCGGCAGACCGCTGGAGTTGAACGACGTCATCGACTACATGTCCATGAAGGATTACGCCTGCGATCTCCCGACGCTCAGGCGCGCGGTGGAGGCGTCGGCCGCAGAGGAGACGACGCTCGTTCTCGAGCAGAATAAGAGATTTCCCGAGCGGGAATGCTATAAGCTGACCGTCTCGCCCGATAAGATGCGGGCGACCGCCAGATTCTACGCCGCCTCCGAGGGGGCGGAGGACATGACCGCGGACGAGATCGCGCGGGATCTGGAGTCCCAGGGCATCGTCTTCGGCGTCCGGCGCGACGCGATCGAGGCTTTCGTCGAGAGCCGGGAGTACTGCGAGGATTTTCTGCTGGCGGAGGGCGAGGCTCCCGTGCAGGGCAGGGACGCTTATATCGAGTACAGATTCAACACGGACAAGAAGGCGAAACCCACATTAAAGGAAGACGGCAGTGTGGATTTCTTTCATCTGAACATACTGAATCACTGCGCCAAGGGGGAACTGCTGGCGGTTCTGCACCCCGAGGTGGAGGGAACGGACGGCCACGATATCTTCGGCGGGCGTGTCAGACCCGCCGACGTGAAGAAAGAGACTTTCCGGTACGGTCAGAATATCGAGCTGTCCGAGGACGGCACGACGCTCACGTCGCTGGTGGACGGCCATGTGGAGCTGGTCGAGGGACAGGTCTTTGTCTCCGACATGCTGACCGTGGAGAACGTGGACAATTCCACGGGGAATATCGAGTATGAGGGAAGCGTGCAGGTCAACGGCAACGTGTTCACGAACTTCTCCGTCAAGGCGCACGGGGA
This sequence comes from uncultured Lachnospiraceae bacterium, assembly GCA_947626775.1. Lineage (GTDB taxonomy): Bacteria > Bacillota > Clostridia > Lachnospirales > Lachnospiraceae > UBA3282. The sequence goes on from CANQTL010000014.1 coordinate 21,537, forward strand.
TATCATCGTCAAGGGCGTTGTGGAAGGCGCGGTTCTGGAGGCGGACGGCAACATCATTATCGCCCGGGGCATGAACGGCATGGGCAAGGGCAGCCTGTGCGCCGGGGGCAATATCGTCTCGAAGTTTCTGGAGAACGCCACGGCGCAGGCGGACGGCTATGTCGCCGCGGAGTCTATCCTGCACAGCAGGGTGATGGCGGGCGGCGAGGTGAACGTGGACGGCAAACGCGGGTTCATCACCGGCGGCAAGGTGAGCGCGGCGGGCGGCATCAACGTCAAGACGCTGGGTTCGGAGATGGGCGCGGACACCGTTGTGGAGGTGGGCGCGGATCCCAAGGTAAAGAACCGCATCGCGCAGCTGCAGAAGCTGATCGAGGAGGACACGAAGACGCTCAATACGATACAGCCCGTGCTGACCGCCACGACGCAGAAACTCAGCCAGGGCGTCCGGCTGAGCACCGATCAGCTGAAACAGGTGTACGCGCTGAACCAGACGGCGCAGAAGAAGAGTGCGGCGATCAAGGCGAACCAGGCGGAGCTGGAGGAGCTGGGCGCGCAGACCGGCAGCGCGGCGGAGGCGCAGATCAGGGTGCGGGGCACGGTGTACCCCGGCACGAAAATCTGTATCGACGACGTCTCCGTGACGGTACAGAAGAACGCGCACTTCTGCAGATTTGTCAAGGAGCGCGGCGACGTGAAGACGGCGCCGCTGTAGGAAGATAAGAAGATATATGGGGGTGATCGGATGGCGATAGGATTTGTGGAGATGCAGGGACAGATCACGCGCGCCCAGGATTTCACCACGATCAAGCACAATGAAGATACGAGAGGGCTGGTCGATCAGGCGAATTTCGGGCAGCAGGTGACGAAGCAGATCGAGCGTCAGGTCAACAGGGTCAACGAGGGAAAGCAGCCCGAGTACCATGAGCGCAAGTTTGACGCCAAGGACAAGGGAGACAACGAGTACGGCGGCGACGGCGGACGGGGCCGCAGGCGCAGACCGGGGGAGAATCCGGACGGCAAGGTGATCATGAAGAAGTCGGACTACGATTTCTCCGTGTAGGGAGTAGGCCGCCCTGCCGCCGCGCAAGTAAGAGGAAGGAACAGACGAAGATGAGTGCAACGGAGATCATTCTGATCGTGATCGGCGCAGCGGTCTTCCTGCTGGGCTATCTCATGCCCGTGCGGAAGAAGGACATGGACGAGGAAGTGCAGCTGATCAGCGAGGACGAAGTCAGGAAGATGGTTTCCTCCGAGGTGGAACACGTCAAGGATCGGATCGAAGATATCGTGGACGAGACCGTCAATTACTCGATCGAGCGCGCGGAACGCGCCATGGAGCGGGTGACCAACGAGAAGATCATGGCGGTCAACGAGTATTCGGATACCGTTCTGGAAGAGATCAACAAGAACCACAAGGAAGTCACGTTCTTATATGATATGCTCAACGACAAGCACGACACGCTGGTGTCCACGGTGGGCGAGGCGACGACGCTGGCGGACGAGATCCGGCAGACGGTGAAAGACGCGGAGCTCACTGCGGCGGAGGCGGCGGACCGGATCGACGCGGTGCTGCAGGCCGCGGACGACGCGGCGGACATCATCCGTGACGCGGAGGATGCGGCGATGCAGGCGCAGAACGCCATGCGCACCGTCGCGAGGCCCGCGGAGAGCGCGAGAGGGGATATCGCGGCCCTTCCCGGCGCGCTGCCCTATCATGAGGAGGCGGCGGAGACCGTGCGGGAGGCGCCGGCGGAGGAAGCGCGGCCCGCGGTCGTGGTCGAGGAGGCGGAGCCGGTGCTCGCGTCTGAGGCGGATATCATAGGGGACGCGGCGGACGTCGTAGTCGAGAGCGCGGAAGATATGGAGGCGCAGACGGCCCCGGAGCCGGATTTCTCGCCGATCAGGCCGAGGCGGGTGGAGATCATCCATCAGCCGGACGCCGACTATGTGGCGGACGAAGAGCCGGAGCTGTCCACGAGCGAGGCTTTTGCCAGCATGGGATTCTTCGCGCAGCGCCAGGAGCCGTCTGCGGAGATTCCCAGGAGAGGCAGGACGAGACGGAGTTCCAGAAGGGAGCGCGCGCAGGAGAGCGCGGCCTCCGTCGACATACAGTTCGACCAGGAGGACGACGGCGGGCGCAACAGCAACGACAGGATTCTGGAACTGCACAAGGCGGGCAAGTCCAACATGGCGATCGCCAGGGAACTGGGCCTGGGCCTCGGCGAGGTGAAGCTGGTGATCGATCTGTTTGAAGGGATGTAGGGACGGAAACGACCGGATAAAGGTGAAAGAATTATGGAGCGAAAATATTATCTGCGCGGTCTCGGGCTCGGTATTGTAATAACGGCTGTGATTATGGGCGTGGCCCTGTCGGGGCGCAGGGCGATGACGGACGACGAGATCATCGCCCGGGCCAAAGAGCTGGGGATGGTGGAGAATACGGTGCTGGCGGACGCCGGCGACGCGGCTGAGGCGGAGGCGGAAGTTGAGACGGACGCGGACGCGGCGCGGCAGGAGGAGACGGAGAGTGTTGACACGGAACAGACGCAGGAGGATACTGCCGGACATACAGACGGCGAAGCCGGAGCGGAGGATCGCCTACAGGAGGCGGAGAGCGCTGAATCTGTGGAGGCGGTGCCGGGGGACCAGTACGCGACGCCGGGAGCGCCACAGGGAGAGGTTCCTTCCGTGGTTGAGGAAGAACCATCCGAAGATATGGCGGATGCTTCCGCAGCTGCGCCGGAGACGCCCGGCGCTGCGGCGGCTTCCGAGATGGTGATCACCATCAACAGCGGCGACGGCTCCTACACGGTGGCGAAGAAGCTGGCCGCGGCGGGCGTGGTGACGTCCGCGGAGAATTTCGACACGTTTCTGTGCGCGAACGGCTACGACAAGAAGCTGCGCACGGGCGATTTCTCGATCCCGGCGGACGCCAGCGACGAGCAGATCGCGCGGATCGTGACGGGAGCGGAATGACGGCGGCGGTTCCTGTGAGCCGTTTTGCCTGTGAAATGGCAAAAACCCCTTGCAAAAGGGGTTTTTTTGTGGTAATCTTATGAGTGCGCGCGAGCGCGTAGACACAAGTAATCACATGTGCCGGTGTGCGGTGAAGGCGCCGTCACACGCGCGGCTGCCGGTGCCCCATGACGCAGGGGTGGCAGCGGGCGGGCGGCATGTGGAAGAACAACCAAACGGAGGTAGAAAAATGAGCGTTATTTCAATGAAACAGTTACTGGAAGCGGGCGTGCATTTCGGCCACCAGACGAGAAGATGGAATCCCAAGATGGCTCCCTATATCTTCACGGAGAGAAACGGCATCCACATCATCGATCTGCAGAAGTCCGTAGGCAAGGTGGACGAGGCTTACAAGGCGGTGTTCGACGTGGCTTCCCAGGGCGGTACGATCCTCTTCGTAGGAACCAAGAAGCAGGCGCAGGACGCGGTCAAGACAGAGGCGGAGCGCTGCGGCATGTACTACGTCAACGAGAGATGGCTGGGCGGTATGCTCACGAACTTTAAGACGATCCGCTCCAGAATCGACAGACTGAAAGCCATCGAAGTGATGTCCGAGGACGGCACCTTCGACGTGCTTCCCAAGAAAGAAGTCATCAAGATCAGAAAAGAGTGGGAGAAGCTCGAGAAGAACCTGGGCGGCATCAAGAACATGACCAGGATCCCCGACTGCATCTTTGTGGTAGATCCCAAGAAAGAGCATATCTGCGTGCAGGAGGCGCATGCGCTCGGCATCACATTGATCGGCATCGGCGACACGAACTGCGATCCCGAGGAACTTGACTATATCATCCCCGGCAACGACGACGCGATCAGAGCCGTCAAGCTGATCGTCTCCAAGATGGCGGACGCCGTGGTCGAGGCGAACCAGGGCGCCGAGGATTACGCCGAAGAGCAGGAGGCGGCCGGCGAGGCTGAGGATATCGAGGAGATCGCTTCCGAGGACGCGGAGGCATAGAGACAATAACAGAGTAGATCAGGAGGAAAGATAGATGGCTATTACGGCGGCAATGGTAAAAGAGTTGAGAGAGATGACCGGCGCGGGCATGATGGACTGCAAGAAGGCTCTGAACGAGACGGACGGCAACATGGACGAGGCGGTCGAGTACCTGAGAAAGAACGGTCAGGCGAAGGCGGAGAAGAAGGCCGGCAGGATCGCGGCGGAAGGTCTGTGCCGCGTAGCGGTGAAGGACGATCAGACCGCCGCGGTGGTGGAAGTGAACTCCGAGACGGACTTCGTGGCGAAGAACGAGGATTTCCAAGCTTATGTGGAAGCGGTGGCGAAGCAGGCCGTAGAGTCCGACGCGAAGGATATGGACGCTTTCCTCGCGGAGAAGTGGCATCTGGACGCTTCCAAGACCGTGAAGGACGCGCTGGTTGACAAGGTTGCGGTGATCGGGGAGAACCTGACGATCCGCAGATTCGAGAAGGTTGTCGCGAACGACGGCTGCGTGGTGTCCTATGTGCACGGCGGCGGCAGAATCGGCGTGCTCGTGGAGGCTGCCACGGACGTGGTCAACGACGCGGTGAAGGAGGCCCTGGTCAATGTGGCGATGCAGGTTGCGGCTCTCTATCCCAAGTATGTGTCCACCGACGAGGTGTCCGAGGAGTACAAGGCACATGAGAAGGAGATCCTCACCGAGCAGATCAAGAACGACCCCAAGATGGCGGGCAAGCCCGAGAAGGTGATCGAGGGCGCGGTGAACGGCCGTCTCAACAAGGAGTTAAAGGAGGTCTGCCTCCTGGAGCAGGTGTATGTCAAGGCCGAGGACGGCAAGCAGAGCGTTGCGCAGTATCTGGCGCAGGTGGCGAAAGCGAACGGCGCGAACCTCTCCGTAAAGAGATTTGTCCGCTTCGAGACCGGCGAGGGCATCGAGAAGAAGGAGGAGAACTTCGCCGAGGAAGTGGCGAAGCAGATGGGAATGTAAGTTCCCGACGCGGCATAAAAAAGAAACGGTCCTGCGGATACCCAGGGGTGTCTGCGGGACTTTTGTTTACGCGATAACGAGTGAAACCCGCAGGGCGTGTTTCAGCTCGCTGCAGCGCGAAGCGTAAGCCTGGCGGCGAAGGGACTGAGCGGTCCGGGATAAAATGTGGTATTCTTATATTTAGATGAAATCCGTCTAACAAAATCCGTGATCCGTCGTATCAATATAAGAAGACAGACGACAGCGGGCGCGGGCCCGCAGAAAAAGGCAAAAAAGGAGGATCAAAGCATGGGAGAAAACGAGAAAAATTTCAGGGGGGGGGAACCGCTGTCTGAGGAAGCGCTTCAGAGAGTGGCAGGCGGCACAGGGGAACCCGACTTCATGAGCAACGACTACGCGAAGGTATGCCACGGCTATTTGCCGGAGCTGGAATATATGGGAGCGCCCAGCTGCGGCAGCTGTTTCAACCGCAATGTGGCCTGCCCGAAGAAGCAGTGGGAACCGGGAGGCTGAGCCGAAGAAGCGGCAGGCGGGCAGCATGGCCTGCCGTGAAAAAAGTGATAGGCAGATAACCGCAAAGATGCTATAATCATATCAGACACTGATGGTTATAGCATTTTTTGCGTAAAAGGAGGAAAGCCATGTTGGAAGATAAGGTCATCAAGATTCAGTCGCACAGAGATCCGGATGTGGTGCTCAAGGTCGTGCCCGGACACTTCGCAACGCCCCAGTCCCACATCACGCACTATATGGATATGACGACGATGAAGACGCGCTGCAAGGAGGCGCAGAAGGTCGCTGAGCTGATGGCGACGAAATATTCGGTCTCCACGCCGGTGGACACGATCGTGTGCATGGAGGGACTTCAGGTGATCGGCGCTTATCTGGCGGAGGATCTGACCAAGGCGGGCGTGCTTTCCATGAACGCGCACAAGACGATCTATGTTGTGACGCCGGAGTTCTCTTCCGCAGGGCAGATGATTTTCCGTGACAATCTGAAACCCATGATCGCGGGCAAGAACATTCTGTTCCTGGAGGGTTCCATCACGACGGGCAAGACGCTGCTCGCCTGCGCGCGCAGCATCGACTACTACGGCGGCAGACTGCAGGGCATCTGCGCGATCTTCAGCGCGGTCAGCAAGATGGGCGATATCGATGTGAACGCGATCTACAGCCGCAGCGACATTCCTCATTATGAGAGCTATAAGCAGGAGGACTGCCCGCTGTGCAAACAGAAGGTGAAGCTGGACGCGCTGGTGAACAGCTACGGGTATTCTAAGCTGTAGAGGGACGGACCGGATATGTTGTTCAGAATGGATAAGAAGATAGGGAATCTGTGCGGCGGCATCCTGTGTGCCGCCGTCTTATCGCTGTGCGTGACGGCCTGCGGGCCGGCGCGGACGGAGGACAGCCGCGCGGAACAGGGAGCGGGCAGCGCGGCAGAGGCGCAGGATAATCAGGAGGCTGCGGATGACGGCAGGCTCGCGGAGACGCCCGCCTGGGAGGCGCTGGGCGATCCGGAGCGCATACCGCTCTCCTACGCGGAGCAGTTTGTGATGGACCGTTATCCGCAGGGTTATGTGCTGATCACGGTGGCGGGCAGGGACCGCTTTCTCGTGACGCCGGAGGGCCTGCGCGCGCCGGAGGGACTGCCGGAGGACGTCACGGTGATCGGACAGCCGGCGAACCGCGTCTATCTGGCGGCCTCCGCCGTCATGGATATGTTTCGGGCGCTGGACATGCTCTGTGCGGTCCGTCTGTCGGGGACGGAGGCGGACGGCTGGTGCATGGAGGAGGTCAGGACGGCCATGGAGAGCGGAGACATCCTCTATGCGGGCAAGTACAGCGCCCCCGACTATGAGCTGCTTCTCTCCGAGGGCTGTGACCTGGCGGTCGAGAATCTGATGATCGATCACAGCCCGGAGGTGCGGGAGAAGCTGGAGAGCTTCGGCATTCCCGTGCTGGTGGACTATTCCAGCTATGAGAGCCATCCGCTGGGGCGCGTGGAGTGGGTGAAGCTCTATGGCGTGCTGCTGGGGCGGGAGGCTGAGGCCGAGGCGGCCTTCGCCGAGCAGGAGCGGATCCTGAGAGAGATCGAGGAAGAGACGGCCGTAAGCGGAGACGGCGCAGCGCAGGCCGAACCGCCCACGGTGGCTTTTTTCTATCTGACGACGAACGGCGCCGCCAATGTGCGCAAGTCCTCCGACTATATCCCGAAGATGATCGGCCTGGCGGGCGGCAGATACGTCTTCGACAATCTGGGAGAGGCGGACAGCCATTCCTCTTCGATCACCATGCAGATCGAGGAGTTTTACGAGACGGCGAAGGAGGCGGATTATCTCATCTATAACAGCACGATCGACGGGGAGCTGGCCACGGTGGACGAACTCGTCGACAAGTGCGGGCTGCTGCAGGATTTCCGGGCGGTGCGGGAAGGACATGTCTACTGCACGACCAAGAACCTCTATCAGGAGTCCATGTCCATCGGCGTCATGATAGAGGATATGCACAGAATGCTTGGGGGAGAAGACGATATGCGGTATCTGTACCGCCTGACGGGGCGGGGCGGCGACGGGGAGGAGACGGCGTATGGGCGCTGAGAAGAGGACGCATGGCGAAAACGGGAGCGGGCCGGGATACGCGCTGTGCTTCGCCGCGCTGGCGGCGGCCCTCGTCGTGCTGGCGGCGCTGAATCTCGCCGTCGGCAGCGTGAGCATCGCGCCGGCGGATATCCTGCTGAGTCTGGGAGGCGGGGACGTCTCCGACACGGTGTACAGTATTCTGTGGCAGATCCGTATGCCGCGGGCGCTGGCGGCTCTCATCCTGGGCGGCGCGCTGGGGCTGGCGGGCTATCTTCTGCAGACCTTTTTCCACAATCCCATCGCGGGGCCTTTTGTGCTGGGAATTTCTTCCGGCGCGAAGCTGACGGTAGCGCTGCTGCTGGTCTTCCTGCTGGGGCGGGGCGTCCGTGTCGGCTCCTGGGGCATGATCGCGGCGGCTTTTGCGGGGGCCTGCATCGCGACGGGGTTCGTGCTGCTGATGTCCGGGCGGGTGGACAGCATGGCGATGCTCATCGTCAGCGGCGTGATGATCGGCTACATCTGTTCTGCGGTCACGGATCTGGTCGTCACCTTTGCCCAGGACGCCGATATCGTGAATCTGCACAACTGGTCCAGAGGCAGCTTTTCGGGGATCACATGGGAGAATGTGGCGGTGATGGCGGCGATCACGGCCGCCGCTTTCGCCGCGGCCCTGTGGCTGGCGAAGCCTGTCGACGCCTATCGGATGGGGGAGAGCTACGCGGAGAGCGTGGGGGTGAACGTGCGCCTGCTGCGCCTCGGACTGGTGCTGCTGTCCAGCCTGCTGGCGGCGTGCATCACGGCCTTTGCGGGGCCGGTCTCCTTCGTGGGGATCGCGGTGCCGCATCTGGTCAAAGGGCTGTTTCGGACGGCGAAGCCGCTTGTCATGGTGCCCGCCTGTTTCCTGGGCGGCGCGGTGTTCTGCCTCCTCTGCGATCTGCTGGCGCGGACGCTGTTTGCGCCCACGGAGCTGAGCATCAGCACAGTGACGGCTGTGTTCGGCGCGCCCGTGGTGATCGCGGTGATGCTGAGGCGCGGAAGGGAGAAGGAGCGATGACGGCTTATCCGATACGGACGAGACAACTGACGGCGGGTTACCGCGGTACGCCCGTGCTGCGCGACGTCACGGTCGAGATCCCGCGGGGCGGGATTGTGACGCTGATCGGCCCCAACGGCGCCGGCAAGTCCACGCTGTTGCACAGTATCGCGGGACAGCTTCGGCCCATGGCGGGCTGCGTCGTGCTGGAGGAGCGGGATCTGGCGGAAGTAAGCCGGGGGGAGCTGGCCCGGCGCATGGCGGTGGTCTTTACCGACAGGGCGCGCGCGGAGCTGATGACCTGCGAGGACGTGGTTGCGGGCGGCAGATATCCGTACACGGGGCGTTTCGGGCGGCTTTCGGAGCAGGATTGGAGCATCATGAGGGAGTCCATGGAAATAACACGCGTTACTGATATAGCGGACAGAAGCTACAACAGGGTCAGCGACGGGCAGAGACAGCGGGTGCTGCTCGCGCGGGCGCTCTGCCAGCAGCCGGAGGTCATCCTGCTCGACGAGCCGGTCACCTATCTGGATATCCGCTACAAGCTGGAGTTTTTGTCCGCGCTGCGCAGACTCGTCGCGGAGCGCGGTATGACGGTCGTGATGTCTCTGCATGAGCTGGAGCTGGCGCGGCGCGTCTCGGACCGGGTGCTGTGCGTCAAAAACGGAGCCGCAGAGCGGTACGGTACGCCGGAGGAAATTTTTGAGGACGACTATATCCGGTCGCTTTTTGACATGGATCGGGAAGCGCTCGACGGGACGCTGCGGGATCGGCTGTGGTGAGGCGGCAGGATAATTTTTCTTGTGAATTTTTCATAAAATTTCTTTTCGTTGATCGCTAAATATGTTATAGTAGAAAAGAGTTTGATATCAAGGAGCGGAGGATCATGGCGCGGACAGAGGCCGTTCAACGTGACAAGCGCCGCAGACGGCGGCTGAGGCTGCTGATATTTGCCGCCCTGTTTGGCTCGACTGTGATTCTCACAGCCGTGTGCGTGGTTCTGGGGATCCGGCTGCATCTGGTGAAAGGAGAGCTGCGGGAGGCGCTGGCGCAGCTGAGTGACAGAACATCTGTTACGGATCAGGCGGAGGGCGTTTCGCAGCGCGCGGCGGAGGAGACGGAAGCCGCCCTCTATACGGTGTCCGAAGTGGACGAGTACGAGCGGGCCGGAATCGGAGACGCGGACTCCGGCGGGGAGGACGCTGACGTCAGGAAAGTCTATCTGACGTTTGACGACGGGCCGAGCGGCAATACGGGCAGGATTCTGGACATCCTGGCGGAGTATGATGTGAAGGCCACTTTCTTTGTCGTCGGCAGGGAAGAGGAAGAATATCAAGCGTTATATAAGCGGATCGTGGAGGAGGGCCACACGCTGGCGATGCACTCCTACAGCCATAAGTACAATGAGATCTATCAATCGCTGGAGAGCTACAGGGAAGATCTGAGCAGGCTGCAGGAATTCCTGTACGACACGACGGGCGTCTGGTGCAGATACGTCAGGTTCCCGGGCGGCAGCAGCAATACGGTCAGCCGGGTCGACATGCACGAGCTGATCGCCTATCTGGACGATCAGGACATGTCCTACTTCGACTGGAACGTCTCTTCCGGGGACGCCTCGAGCGGTTATATCAGTCCGGACACCATCATCAGGAACTGCACCGCGAAGCTGGGAGACTACGACGAGGCGATTATCCTGATGCACGACGCGTCCGAGAAGGATTCCACGGTGGAAGCGCTGCCGGGGCTGATCGAGGCGATACAGGCGATGGACGATACGAAAATCCTGCCGATCACGGACGATACGGAGAGGATTCATCATATAAGCAATGAATAAAGAATGGAGGATATGGGAATGGGGTTTTTCTCAGATTTGAAGGAAGACTTATCGCAGGCTGTAAATGAGCTGATGCCGGAAGAAGAACTGAATGCCGCCATGGCGGGCGGCGAGGCGGCTGCGAAGGAGCCCGGCGGACAGGATGCGGAGGAGAGCCCGGCGGCGGATCTTGCGAATCTGGATCTGAGCGCCATGCTCGACAGTCTGGAGGAACCGGAGGCGGCGGACGAACCGCTGGAGGAGGCCGTGATCGTGGCGGACGAGCCGGAGGCGGCTGAGCCGGAACCGGAACCCGCTAAAGAGCCGGAACCCGCAGAGGAGCTGGAAGAGATACAGGAATTGGCGGAAGAGCCTGCGCCGGAACCGGTGCAGGAAGCTGACAATATCATATCTGAAACGAGTGGAGAGGAAGAAGAGATTATGGAAGAACAGGAACAAGTACAGACACAGGCACAGGAAAACCGGGTAGCGGTGGATGAGACGGCGGTGGTGACGGAGGGTATGACGATTACCGGCGATATCGTCTCCGCGGGTTCTATGGAGCTGATCGGCACCGTCAACGGCAATCTGGACATTTTCGGCAAGCTGAACATCACCGGCACGATCCAGGGCGACTCCAAGGCGGCTGAGATCTTTGCGGAGGGCGCGAAGATCACGGGCGAGGTCAACAGCCAGGGCAGTGTCAAGATCGGGCAGAGTTCCGTCGTGATCGGCAATATTTCGGCTTCCAGCGCGGTGATCGCGGGGGCGGTCAAGGGCGATATCGACGTGAGAGGCCCCGTCATTCTCGACACGACGGCGATCGTTATGGGCAACATCAAGTCCAAGTCCGTACAAATCAACAACGGCGCGGTCATCGAAGGTATGTGCTCGCAGTGCTATGCGGATGTGAACCCGACCTCCTTCTTCGAGGAATTTAAGAAGAAGAAAGGCTGACGGATCGGAATACAGAGCGGGAGAATGGGAATATGCGGCGTATACTGTTGAAACTGAGCGGAGAGGCTCTGGCCGGCGAGAAGAAGACCGGCTTTGACGAGGAGACGGTGCGCGGCGTGGCCGTGCAGGTGAAGGAGCTGGTGGACGAGGGCATCCAGGTGGGAATCGTGATCGGCGGCGGTAATTTCTGGCGCGGGCGTTCCAGCGAGAACATCGACAGGACGAAGGCGGATCAGATCGGTATGCTGGCCACGGTTATGAACTGCATCTATGTGTCCGAGATCTTTCGGTCGGTCGGCATGATGACGAGCATATTGACGCCCTTTGAGTGCGGCTCGTTCACGAAGCTGTTTTCCAAGGACAGGGCGAACAAATATTTTGCGAAAAACATGGTTGTATTCTTCGCGGGAGGGACGGGGCACCCCTACTTCTCGACGGACACGGGCGTCGTGCTGCGGGCGATCGAGGTGGACGCAGACGTGATCCTGCTGGCGAAGGCGGTGGACGGCGTCTACGACGGCGATCCCCGCACGAACCCGGACGCGAAGAAGTATGACGAGGTCTCCATCGACGAGGTAATCGAGAAAAATCTTCAGGTGGTGGATATGACCGCGTCGATCTTGGCGCGGGACAATAAGATGCCGATGTGGGTATTCGGGCTGAACGGAGAAAACAGCATCGTGAATGCCCTGAAAGGCGGATTCAACGGCACGAAAGTGACCGTGTAAGCGAACAAGGACCGGAGGATCACAATATGGATGCAAGATTAAAACCCTATGAGGAAAAGATGCAGAAAACTTACGATTATCTGGCGGGCGACCTCGGCGCGATCCGCGCAGGGCGCGCCAATCCGCATGTCCTGGACAAGATCAAAGTGGATTACTACGGCACGCCCACGCCGATTCAACAGGTGGGCAATATCACCGTCCCGGAGCCGAGGGTCATTCAGATCGCGCCCTGGGAAAAGAGCCTGATCAAGGCGATTGAGAAGGCGATCATGACGTCGGACGTGGGAATCACGCCTTCCAACGACGGTTCGCTGATCCGCCTGGTGTTCCCGGAGCTGACCGAGGAGCGGCGCAAGGAACTGGTGAAGGATGTGAAGAAGCGGGGCGAGGAGAGCAAAGTCGCAATCCGCAACACAAGGCGCGACGGCAACGACGCTTTCAAGAAGCTGGCGAAGACGGAAGTCTCCGAGGATGAAATCAAGGAGCTGGAGGACGGTCTTCAGAAGCTGACGGACAAGTTCATCAAGGAGTTCGACAAGCTGGTGGAGGAGAAATCTAAAGAGATACTCACCGTGTAGGCTTTTCGGACAGCCTGCGGCTCATTTTACACAGATCAGAGAGAGGGATTGCAGAATGAATATTCTGTCGTCCCTTTTCCTAATGTTAAAGGCGGAGGAACAGTGTGGAAGACGGAGGAATAGTATGGAAGACGGCATGAAGATTCCCGGCCATGTGGCGATCATACTGGACGGCAACGGCAGATGGGCGAAGAAGAGGGGAATGCCCCGCAATTACGGCCATGTACAGGGGGCGAAGACGGTGGAGGTGATCTGCGAGGAGGCGTACCGCATGGGAATCCGGTATCTGACGGTGTACGCTTTTTCCACGGAGAACTGGAACAGGCCCCGGGATGAGGTGGACGCCCTGATGGGGCTTTTGCGCAACTATATGAAGACATGTCTCAAGACGGCGGCGAAAAATAACATGTGTGTTCGGATCATTGGAGAGAAGAGCAGACTGGACGACGATATCCGCAGGCGCATGGAGGAGCTGGAAGAGGCCACGAAGGACAACACGGGGCTGCACTTCCAGATTGCCATCAATTACGGCGGCAGGGACGAGATCGTCCGCGCCGTGCGCAGGCTGGCCGCAGAGACGGCCGAAGGAAAGATGCGGGCGGAGGAAATCACGGAGGAGAAGATCAGCGAGGCGCTGGACACACACGGCATCCCGGAACCGGATCTGCTGATCCGCACTTGCGGCGAGCAGCGCATCTCCAATTTTCTGCTGTGGCAGCTCGCCTACACGGAATTCTATTTCACACCCGTGGCCTGGCCTGATTTTTCCAAAGAAGAATTAGAAAAAGCCGTCGAGGCATATAATAAGAGAGACAGACGGTACGGCCTGGTGAAGGAGGAATAACGCATGTTCTGGACTAGACTTCTGAGCGGGATTGCTCTGGTGATACTCGCCGTACGGCTGATTACGGCGGGAGGACCAATACTTGCCGCAGCGCTGTGTCTCCTCTCTCTGATCGCCTATCGGGAACTGGGAAAGGCGCTGGGATTTATCACGGAAGATCAGACGAAACGGGCGCTGGCCCTGACGGGGATGGCACTCACGGTAATTTATTATATCTGGATTTATTTTTCGGCGGTTATGGCGTATCCGGCCCCGATGTCGGCGGTATCGGCGGCGCAGTTCTATATGGGCGCTTATCTGTATCGGGCGCTGGCCTTCGGCATGGCGGCGGCATTGATCGTGTTCCTGTTCGTGTACGTGTTTCGATTCCCTGTTTATCACGGCCGGGAGGTTATGGCGGCGTGTTTTTCCTTCTTCTACGCGCCGGTTATGCTGTCCTTTCTCTTTCTGACCAGAGAGGGGTTCCTGGCGGGGAATTATCTGGTATGGTTTGTCTTTCTCTGCTCCTGGGGCAGCGATACCTGTGCCTACGCGGTGGGCGTGCTGATCGGAAAGCATAAGATGACGCCCAGATTAAGCCCCAAAAAGTCGGTTGAGGGAGCGGCGGGCGGTATCGCGGGCGCGGCGCTTCTGTGCGCCCTGTATGTGTATCTGGTGGAGCGGTATGCGGCGGCTTTCGTATTCGGCATAAGCCCGGCGGCGGCTGCCGCGCTGGGCGCGGTGGGCGCGGCGGTGTCCATGGCGGGCGATCTGGCGGCGTCCGCGTTCAAGCGGGATTACGGCATCAAGGATTACGGGAAGCTGATCCCGGGACACGGCGGCGTCATGGACCGCTTCGACAGCGTGATCGTCACGGCGCCGTTAATCTTTATCGGCCTGTCGTTTCTGCTGACCTGACGGAGCGCCGCGGACGGCGGACAACGGCCGAGGCCGGGAACAGAAACGGCGGCCTGCAGACAGGAGAAAAAATAATGGACGTTATGAAAAAGATCGCAATTTTGGGTTCCACGGGATCCATTGGGACACAGACGCTTGAAATCGTGCGGAAAGAACCGGATCTGGCGGTGACGGCGCTGGCGGCGGGGACGAACGTGGCGCTGATGGAGAAGCAGATACGGGAATTTCGGCCCGCACTGGCGGCGATGTGGACAGAGGAGGCCGCGGACGATCTGCGGGAGCGCGTCAGGGATCTTCCCGTGCGCGTGGCCTGCGGCATGGATGGGCTGCTGGAGGCAGCCTCCTGCGAGGATATGGAAGTGCTGGTCACGGCGATCGTGGGGATGATCGGCATCAAGCCGACCATTGCGGCGATCGAGCACGGCAAGACCATCGCGCTGGCCAACAAGGAGACGCTGGTGACGGCAGGACACATCATCATGCCGCTGGCAAAGGAGCGGGGCGTACAGATCCTGCCGGTGGACAGCGAGCACAGCGCCATCTTTCAGTCCATGCACGGCGAGAACAGGGCGCGGGTGGAGCGGATCCTGCTGACCGCTTCGGGCGGTCCCTTCCGGGGAAAGAAGAGAGAGGAGCTGGCGGCCATGACGGCGGCGGACGCGCTGCGGCATCCCAACTGGTCGATGGGGCAGAAAGTCACGATCGACTCGTCCACGCTTGTCAACAAAGGACTCGAGGTGATGGAGGCGAAGTGGCTGTTCGACGTGGACCTGGGGCAGATCCAGGTGGTGGTGCATCCCCAGAGCATTGTCCACTCCGCGGTGCAGTACGCGGACGGCGGCGTCATGGCGCAGCTCGGTGCGCCGGATATGAAGCTGCCGATTCAGTACGCGCTCTTCTATCCCGACAGGCGGCCCATGGACACGGAGCGGATCGATCTGTTCGCGCTGGGGCAGCTCACTTTTGAGAGGCCGGACACAGACACGTTCCGCGGTCTGGCGCTGGCCTATGAGGCGGCCAGACAGGGTGGCACGATGCCGACGGTATACAACGCGGCCAACGAGAGGGCGGTTGCGCTCTTCCTGCAGGGGAAGATCGGATTCCTGCAGATACCGGAGCTGATCGAAAGCTCGATGGAACGGCATCGGGTGACGGCGTCTCCTTCCGTGGCAAAGATTCTGGAGACGGAAGCGGAGACCTATGCGTATATAGAAGAAAAGTTTGGAGAGTAATGCTTTGATCAGGACGATAATCTTATTTTTAATCGTGTTTGGCGTGGTGGTGATTTCCCACGAATTCGGGCACTACATTATAGCGCGGCGCAACGGGATCCACGTGGTTGAGTTCGTGGTCGGCGCGGGGCCGAACCTGTTTTCCTATGAGAAGAACGGCACGCGGTATTCCCTGAGGCTGCTGCCTCTCGGCGGGGCGTGCATCTTCGAGGCGGAGGACGGGCCGGAGGCCGGCATGAGCGCCTCGCCGGAGCCGGAACTTCCTGCGGACGGCGGATTTACGACGGACGGCAGGCGGGGCGTGCCGTTTCCGCAGGCGGGCGTGTGGAAGCGCATTGCGACGATATTCGCCGGACCCTTTTTCAACTTCCTTCTCGCCTATGTGGTGGCGGTGGTGCTGACCGCTTTTTCCGGGGCGGATCTGCCGGTGGTCGGCGGAGTCGCGGAGGACTCCGCGGCGGAGGAGGCCGGCCTGCGGGAGGGCGACGTTATCACGCGGATCGGGCACGAGAGGATCCATTTCTATCGGGAAGTCATGGTGATCTCCGCCATCAACAGGGGAGAGACGCTGGAGATTGGCTATCAGCGCGGCGGCGAGAAGAAAACGGCGGTTGTGACGCCGCGCTACGATTCCGATGACGCGCGTTATTATATCGGTATCATGGGAGGCGGCTCCTATCTGGACTGCAATCCGCTCCAGGTTTTTCAGTACGGGTTTTACGAGGTGGAGTATTTTGCCAAGACTACGTACAAGAGTCTGGGGATGCTGTTCCAGGGGCGCGTCACCAGAGACGACGTGGCCGGGCCGGTCGGCATCGCACAGTTTGTAGGCGAGAGTTATGACTCGGCGGAGGAAAATTACGGAACGCCGGCGGCGGTGCTGACGATGCTGGAGATCGTGGTGCTGCTCTCCGTCAACCTCGGTATCATGAATCTGCTGCCGATTCCGGCGCTGGACGGCGGGCGGCTGCTCTTTATGCTGATCGAGGTGGTGCGCGGCAAGCCTATTTCCCCCGAGAAGGAAGGGCTGATCCACTTTGCGGGCATGGCGCTGCTCATGGTGCTGATGCTCTTTGTCATGTACAACGATATTATGAAGATCGTGCGTTAAATTCTGCTTGCATTGCAGAGGTCTATGCTGTATACTCACGGTATCGGGGTTCGTTCCGGACCCCGGCCTGTATATGGTTCTGCGGGTTTCCCGCGAAAATTCAGGAATGAACGGAGAAGAATGCGACGGAATAGGAGGCGGAATTGGACTATCTGACAAGCGTATATTGGGAGCGCGGCAGGGCGGCGGTCAATCAGGATTCGGTCGTTCTGCTGCAGACTTTGACGGCAAGGGGACGCGTCCTCATGGCGGCCGTCTGCGACGGTATGGGCGGGCTGGCGTACGGAGAGAAGGCGAGCGGCTATGTGACGCAGCGGCTGCAGGAGTGGTTCTATGAGTCGCTGCTGACGGCGGTTTGCAAAAACAAGCCGTATTGGGTCATCAGGCGGTCGCTGGACAGGCTGGTGTACCACATGCAGGAACAGATTGCCCTGTACGGCGGCAGGGCGGGCGTCCGTATGGGTACCACCATGACAGTGGCGGTCGTCTGGGAGCGGACTTATCTGCTCTGGCATCTGGGGGACAGCAGAGCTTACCGCATTGCGGAAACCGGGAAGAGCGCCCGGCGCAGAGCAGGATCACACGGCCTTGAGCGCATGACGGCGGATCATGTAAAGCGGGGAAACCAGCTGACCAGATGCGTCGGGAGCTTCGGCTATGCCCGTCCCGATTTCAGGATGGGTTCCCTGCGGGCGGGACAGGGACTTCTGCTGTGCAGCGACGGTTTCAGGAACTGTGTGGAGGAGGAAGAACTGGAAGCTGTCCTGCGGGCGGAGCAGCTCGGAGAAGAGCAGGCGGCGCGCAGGCTGCGGGAGATCGGAGAGGCCTGTATGAGGCGCGGGGAGCGCGACAATCTCTCCGCGGTATATGTGCGGCTGAGGAGGTAGAAGGATGGAAAATACGAGACATATGATCGGAAAATATATCGTTGTCAGGACACTGGGGCAGGGCGGAGAAGGCTGTGTCTGGCTGGCCAGAGACGAAGATCTGCAGCGCCTTGTGGCGATCAAGGAGATGCGCGGCGCATCGCAGGACAGGGAGAGGGAAAAGGAGCTGATGCGTGAGGCGGATTTCCTGCAGCAGCTCAGACATCCCATGCTGCCGGTCGTCTACGATCTGCTGTGGGAGGACGGCTGGTACCTCGTGATGGAGTATGTGCAGGGGATGACGCTCGGCGCTTATATTGCGCGCAACGGCTGCGTACAGGAGGAACAGGCGCGGGAGTGGGCGGGACAGCTGCTTGATATCCTGCAATATCTGCACACAAGGAAAACACCCGTTATATATCGAGACCTGAAACCTGACAATATTATGGTATGTCCGGACGGACATCTGAAACTGGTAGATTTTGGCGCGGCCCTGCGCAAGTCGTTCGGCGGACACAGGGAACGCATTATGGCGGCGTCGCCGGGCTATGCCGCGCCGGAGCAGCTTGGCCGATTTGCGGAGAGAAAAGGGGCGGGAGAGGACGGAACGGAAGAGGACGGAACGGAAGCCGGACGGGAGGTATACGCGGACGAGCGGAGCGATCTTTATGCCTTCGGCAAGGTGCTCTACTATATCGTCACGGGGGCCGATCCCGCCAGGCCGCCCTACACGTCGCGCTCCATACGGGATTATCAGCCGATGCTGTCAGACGGTCTGGAGCGGGTGATCCGCAGATGTATCAGAGAGGACCCCTGCGCGCGGTACGTCTCCGCGGCGGAGACCGCAAGGGAACTCGCCGCGTCCGGCAGGCGGAGAAGCCGCCTGCGCCGCCGGCCGTTTGTCAGGGTGATCGAGAAGCAGATCTGGCTGACGGAGGGATAAAAGGATCTTCTTTTCCTAAGCTCCAAAATGTGGTATGATTCTATGTGACAACTATATCTTGGGTAAAGCGAGGAAAATCATGCATCGGGAACATACGAAGACAATACGGATCGGGGACAGGGTGATCGGCGGCGGCAACCCGATTCTGATCCAGTCCATGACCAATACGAGGACGGAGGATGTGGAGGCTACGACGGCGCAGATCCTGCGTTTGGAGCGTGCCGGCTGTGAGATCGTGCGCTGTACGGTGCCGACCGTCGAGGCTGCCGAGGCCATCGAAAAGATCAGGCCGCAGATTCATATTCCTCTCGTGGCGGACATCCATTTCGATTACAGGATGGCGATTGCGGCCATCGAACACGGAGCGGACAAAATCCGCATCAATCCGGGCAACATCGGAGACAGGGATAAGGTGGCGGCTGTCGTCTCGGCGGCGAAAGAGCGCGATATCCCGATCCGGGTTGGCGTCAACAGCGGTTCCCTGGAGCGGGATCTGGTGGAGAAGTACCATGGCGTAACCGCGGAGGGAATCGTCGAGAGCGCGCTGGACAAGGTGGGTATCATTGAAGATCTGGGCTATGACAATCTGGTGATCAGCATCAAATCTTCCGACGTGCTCATGTGTGTCCGCGCTCATGAGCTGCTGGCGGAGAAGACGCGCTACCCGCTGCATGTGGGGATCACCGAGTCCGGCACGGTGACAAGCGGCAATATCAAATCCGCCGTCGGTCTGGGGCTGATTCTGCATCAGGGCATCGGCGACACTGTCCGCGTGTCCCTGACCGGGGATCCCGTGGAAGAAGTCAGATCCGCCCGGCTGATCCTGCGCACACTGGGACTCCGCAAGGGCGGGATCGAGGTGGTCTCCTGTCCTACCTGCGGCAGGACGCGCATCGACCTGATCGGGCTGGCGAACCGGGTGGAGGAAATGGTGGCGGATATTCCGCTGGATATCAAGGTGGCCGTGATGGGCTGCGCCGTCAACGGGCCGGGGGAGGCGAAGGAGGCCGATATCGGCATCGCCGGCGGCGACGGCGAAGGGCTTTTGATCAAACACGGCGAGATTGTAAAGAAGGTGCCGGAGGATAGGCTGCTCGAGACGCTGCGGGAGGAACTTCTGCACTGGGAGCAGGCATAGGCGCGGGAAAGGAACAAGGCACGGATGGGCAAGAAATTTTTTGATGTGTTTCCTACATTGCAGCTGGATACGGGACTGAGCGATCTCTACGAACAGGTCACGGTGGATAAGGTGTCGGCCACGAACCGCAGGGATTTCCTGCGCGTCTATATCTCTTCGGACAGACTGATCCGGAAGGAGGACGTCTTTCGGGTGGAGGAGGAGATCAAGAGACAGTTTTTTCCGAACGCCGTCATGGCGGTCAAGTTCTACGAGAGGTTTCATCTGTCCGCGCAGTATACGCCTGAGCGGCTGACGGACGCATACCGCGACAGCATCCTGGCGGAGCTGAAGGCGTATTCTCCGGTGGAGTACAGTCTGTTTAAGAATGCGGATCTGACCTTCGAGGAGGACGGCGTCCTGCTTGTGACCGTCGAGGATACGGTGCCCGGCAGGGACAGGGCGCCGGAACTGCTGCGCATTCTGGAAAAGATTTATCACGAGCGCTGCGGTCTGTCCGTCGATATCGGGATCGCGTATAAGCAGCCGGCAAAGAGCAGGCGCAAGGAGGCGGACGAGCGCAGGATCGCCGCACAGATTGCGGAGATCTCGGCGCGGGCCGGCTATCAGACGCGCAGGCCGGGGGACGGAGCAGGCGGCGTGGAGAAGAATATAATAACACTCGATACGCATAAACCGGGGGTCGCGGCGGAAGCGGAAAGCGGACGGACGTTTGACGCCGGGGAGAGATCTGCGGCGGGCGGTGCGAAAGGATCCCGCAGGGAGGCAAAGAGGGCGCTGAAGCGCTCCGACAATCCCGACGTAGTCTACGGCAGGGATTTTGACGGGGACGCCATGCCGGTGAGCGATGTGATCGGCGAGATGGGAGAAGTCGTCATACGAGGCAGGATCATTCACACGGACGAGCGCGTAATCGGGAACGAGAGGACGATCCTTTTCTATGATGTGACGGATTTCACCGATACCATGACGATCAAGCTTTTTGTGACCAATGATCAGAAACATGAAGTAACAGATGTTATTCGCGTGGGCGACTTTGTGAAGATCAAGGGCGTGGCAGCTACGGATAAATTCGATAACGAGCTGACGATCGCTTCCATCACGGGGATCAAGAAGATACCGGACTTCACGGTGTCGCGCATGGACACGAGTGCGCGCAAGCGCGTGGAACTGCACTGTCACACGAAGATGAGCGATATGGACGGCGTTTCCGAGGCGAAGGATATCGTAAAGCGCGCGTATGAGTGGGGGCATCCCGCCATCGCGATCACGGATCACGGGGTGGCGCAGGCTTTTCCCGACGCCAACCACGTGTGGGAGGATCTGTGGAAAGCGGAGAAAAGCAGGCGCATGGAAGCCGGCGATCCCGAGCCCGACAAGCAGGATTTCTTCAAGGTGATCTACGGCGTGGAAGCGTATTTTGTGGACGATATGCACGAGATCGCCACCAACGAAAAAGGACAGGATTTCAGCGGGGATTTCGTGGTGTTCGACATAGAGACGACGGGATTCTCCCCGGTGGAGAACCGCATCATAGAGATCGGAGCGGTCAAGGTGCAGGGCGGACAGATCACGGACCGTTTCTCGGTGTTTGTCAATCCGCAGACGCCGATTCCCTTCGAGATCGAGAAGCTGACGGGCATTCGCGACGAGATGGTGATGGACGCCGGGACTGTCGAGAGCGTTCTGCCGCAGTTTCTTGCGTTCAGCGAGGGCTGTATGCTGGTGGCGCACAACGCCGAATTTGACATGGGCTTTATTCGGGAAAACTGTGACAGACAGGGGATCGAGCATGATTTTACCTATGTGGACACGATGAACATGGCGCGCGTGATGCTGCCGGCGCAGTCGAAACACACCCTCGACGCGGTGGCGAAGACGCTGGGCGTGTCGCTGCTCAATCACCACAGGGCGGTGGACGACGCGGAGGCGACCGCGGAAATTTTTGTCAGGCTGATCGACATGATGGCGCAGGAGGGCGTCACGACGCTTCGCCAGATCAACGAAAAGGGCAAGGCGAGCCCCGACATCATCAAGCGGCTGCCCACCTATCACGGCATCATTCTGGCAAAGAACAACGTGGGACGCATGAATCTCTACCGTCTGGTCTCCCTGTCCCATCTCACCTATTATGCCAGGAGACCGCGCGTACCCAAGAGTCTTCTGAACGAGTACAGGGAAGGGCTGATCATCGGGAGCGCCTGCGAGGCGGGGGAACTGTACCGCGCGCTCCTGGAGGGCAGGCCGGACGCGGAGATCGCGCGGCTGGTGAACTTCTATGACTATCTGGAGATCCAGCCCCTCGGCAACAACAAGTATATGATCGCCTCCGAGAAGCTGCCGAATATCCGCTCCATGGAGGATATCATGGAGATCAACAGGAAGATCGTGAGGCTTGGGGAGCAGTTTCACAAGCCTGTCGTGGCGACGTGCGACGTGC
This sequence comes from uncultured Lachnospiraceae bacterium, assembly GCA_947626775.1. Taxonomy (GTDB): domain Bacteria; phylum Bacillota; class Clostridia; order Lachnospirales; family Lachnospiraceae; genus UBA3282. The sequence goes on from CANQTL010000014.1 coordinate 43,645, forward strand.
ATTTCCTGAATCCGGACGACGAAGTCTACCGCCGCATCATCATGGCGGGACAGGGCTTCCCGGATGCGGACGAACAGGCGCCGCTCTATTTCAGGACGACGGAGGAGATGCTTCAGGAGTTTGCCTATCTTGGGAGCGACAAGGCGGAGGAAGTCGTGGTCACCAACACGAACCTGATCGCAGATATGATCGAGTGCATGTCGCCGGTGCGGCCAGACAAGTGTCCGCCCGTCATCGAGGACAGCGACAGGCAGCTCACGGAGATCTGCTACAGCAGGGCGCACGAGCTTTACGGCGAGACGCTGCCGAAGATCGTGGAAGACAGGCTGGAGAGAGAACTGCACTCCATCATATCCAACGGTTTCGCGGTGATGTACATCATCGCCCAGAAGCTGGTGTGGAAATCCGTGGAGGACGGTTATCTGGTGGGATCCAGAGGTTCCGTGGGCAGCTCCTTCGTGGCGAACATGGCGGGGATCACGGAGGTCAACTCGCTCAGCCCGCATTATCTGTGTCCCAAGTGCCATTACTACGACTTCGATTCCGAGGAGGTGAGGGCGTACAGCGGCGGCGCGGGGTGCGATATGCCGGATAAGAACTGCCCTGAGTGCGGGACGCCTCTCAGGAAAGAAGGTTTCGATATTCCTTTCGAGACTTTTCTGGGCTTCAAAGGGGACAAGGAACCGGATATTGATCTGAACTTTTCCGGCGAGTACCAGAGCAAGGCCCACAAGTACACGGAGGTGATCTTCGGCAGCGGGCAGACCTACCGCGCGGGGACGATCGCAACGCTGGCGGACAAGACGGCCTTCGGCTATGTGAAGAAATACTATGAGGAGCGCGGCAAACACAAGCGGTCATGCGAGATCAACCGCATCGTCATGGGCTGTACGGGCGTCAGGCGCAGCACGGGCCAGCATCCCGGCGGCATCGTGGTGCTTCCGGTGGGGGAGGATATCAATTCCTTCACGCCGGTGCAGCACCCGGCCAACGACATGACGACGGACATCGTCACCACGCATTTTGATTATCACTCGATTGACCACAATCTGCTGAAACTGGATATTCTCGGGCATGATGATCCCACCATGATCCGAATGCTGCAGGACATGACAGGGATTGATCCTGTCAAAATCCCGCTGGATGATAAGGGGGTGATGTCGCTCTTTTCCTCCACGGAGGCGCTGGGTATCACGCCGGAGCAGATCGGCGGCTGCAAGCTGGGCTGTCTGGGGATACCGGAGTTCGGCACGGACTTCGTCATCCAGATGGTCATTGACGCGAAACCCAAGTGTTTCACGGATCTGGTGCGTATCTCGGGACTGTCCCACGGGACGGACGTGTGGCTGGGCAACGCGCAGACGCTGATTGAGGAGGGCAAGGCGACGATCTCCACGGCGATCTGCTGTCGTGACGATATCATGATCTACCTGATTCAGATGGGCGTCGAGCCCTCGTTATCCTTTACGATTATGGAGAGTGTGCGCAAGGGCAAGGGTCTCAAGCCGGAGTGGGAGGAGGCCATGAAAGCCGCAGGCGTGCCGGACTGGTATATCTGGTCCTGCAAGAAGATCAAGTACATGTTCCCGAAAGCGCACGCGGCGGCGTATGTCATGATGGCATGGCGTATCGCCTACTTTAAGATCAACTATCCGCTCGCCTACTACGCGGCCTATTTCAGCATCCGCGCCTCGGCGTTTTCCTATGAGCTGATGTGCCAGGGACAGGAGCATCTGGAAAGGCTGATGGCGGACTATAAGCGCAGGAGTGATACGCTGTCCAAAAAGGAGCAGGACACCTATCGGGACATGAGGATTGTGCAGGAGATGTACGCGAGGGGATATGAATTTGTGCCGATCGACATTTTCACAGCGAAGTCGCGCGCGTTTCAGATTGTGGACGGCAAGCTGATGCCCTCCATCGACAGCATAGACGGCATCGGGCAGCAGGCCTCGGACGCGATTGTGGAGGCGGCGAAAGACGGGCCTTTCCTGTCGAAGGATGATTTCAGGGAACGGACCAAGGCGTCCAAGACGGTCGTGGGCATGATGAGCGATCTCGGACTGCTGGGAGATCTCCCGGAGTCCAACCAGATCAGCCTGTTTGACTTTGTGGGCGCATGAGGATCAATACGGATAAGGAGGCGGAAAGATGAGAAAGATTATTACCATCGGAAGGGAGTTCGGCGCCGGCGGCGGCGAGATCGGCAGGCGCATCGCGAAGGAACTCGGGATCGAGTACTATGACAAGGACATTATCTTTAAGACGGTTCTCGCCAGCAGGAACCTGAGTCCGGAACAGGTGCGCAGATGGGACGAGCGCGTACCCAAGAGCTTTGGCTTTACCCAGAGCCTGTTTGACTTCTACAACAAACCGCTGGAGGAGGAGCTGTGGCAGGCGCAGCGGGACGCGATCCGCGAGCTGGCGAACCGCGAGAGCTGCGTGATCGTGGGACGAAACGGCGATTATATCCTGCGGGAGTTCGATCACTGTCTGAACGTGTTTATCCACGCGGGTTTCGGCTGGAGGGTGAAGCGCATGACGGCGATGATGAATGACAGGACCGCGGAACAGGTGGCGAACGACGTCCGGGCGGTGGACAGGGCGAGAAAGAAGTACTGTGAGTACTATACAAAGTGCGCCTACGGAGACGCGCGCAACTATGATCTGACGCTGAACACGGAAAAGCTCGGCGTGGACAGGGCGGCGGAGCTGATCCTGGCGGCAGCGGAACAGATCTGACGGCGGTGTATACAATTCGCTTGACAAGGAGCGGAAATGTTTTTATACTGATACATGGGCATCAAAGGCGGTGTAACGGATCAGGTACATCGTCTTTTGTGTTATCGCCATCTATAGGGAAGGAGAGGAAGATTATGAAAAAATTACTGGCAATGGCACTGATCGGCTGCATGGCGCTCGGTACGGCGGCGTGCGGTTCCGGCGGCACAGCGCAGACGGAAGACGCTGCGCCTGCCGCGGAGGAGACTGCGGACACTTCGGAGGAGACTGCGGATACCGCGGAGGCGGCAGCGGGCGATAAGGTGTGGGTGATCGCTACGGATACCGTGTTCCGCCCTTTTGAGTTCACCGATGAGAACGGAGACTTCGTGGGGATCGATGTGGATATCCTGGCGGCGATCGCCGAGGATCAGGGATTTCAGTACGAACTGCAGAGCCTCGGCTGGGACGCGGCGGTAGCGGCGGTTCAGGCGGGTCAGGCGGACGGTCTGATCGCAGGGGCGACCATCAACCAGGAGCGCAAGGATTCGGGCTGGATCTTTTCCGACGGTTACTATGACGCGACCCAGACGTTCGTGATCCCGACGGGAAGCGATATCAAGGGCTATGAGGATCTGGCCGGCAAGAACGTGGCGGTCAAGAACGGCACGGCAGGCGCTGATTTCGCCAACAGCCTGAAGGATCAGTACGGTTTCACCGTGACGGTATTTGAGGATTCGCCGACGATGTATCAGGACGTTATCCTGGGGAATTCCGCGGCGTGCGTTGAGGATACTCCGATTATGGCCGATTCCATCAAGAGGGGCGGTCTGGCGCTCACGATTCCCGAGGGGATGGAGAGCGAGGGCGCGCCTTACGGCTTCGCCATCATGAACGGGGACAATCAGGAGCTGCTTGACATGTTCAACGCGGGTCTTGCCAATATCAAGGCCAGCGGAAAATATGACGAGATCCTGAACAACTATCTGGGCAATTGACGCAAGATAGGATCACACATGTTATGAAACAGAGTTCCGGGCGGCGTCCGCGCTGCCCGGAGCAATGATAAACAGGCAGGTAAGGAGAACGCCCTATGGGAATGATCATTCAGACATACGGTACAATGCTTCTGCGCGCGCTGGGACAGACGCTTCTGCTGACGTTATTGTCCCTGCTGTTCGCCATGGTGATCGGCATGATTTTCGGGCTGATGAATGTGGGGCACAGCAGGGCGCTCAATATGATCGGCACGGTCTATGTGGATGCGGTGAGAGGCGTGCCGCTGATTGTGCTGGCATACTTTATCTATTTCGGCATCCCTGGGGCGGTCCAGGCGATCGGATTTTCCAATTTCCGGCTGAGCGCGCTTCAGGCGGGCACGATCGCGCTGTCTATGAACTGCGGCGCCTATATGGCTGAGATCATACGGGCGGGCATTCAGAGCGTGGACAGAGGACAGATGGAAGCCGGCAGGAGCCTCGGTATGTCCTATGGGGCGTCCATGTGGCTGATTGTGATTCCGCAGGCGGTTCGGACCATGATCCCGTCTATTATCAACCAGTTCATCATTACCCTCAAGGATACTTCCATTCTCTCCGTGATCGGATTCCCGGAACTGACCAACGTGGGTAAGACTATTATGGGCAACACGCTCAAGAGCCTGCAGACCTGGGCGATCGTCGGCGTCATGTACCTGGTTGTGATTATCACGCTGAGCAAGATCTCCAAGAAGATCGAGAGGAGGGTCAACCGTGGCAGATAACAAGATCTCCGTTAGAAATCTCAAGAAAAATTTCGGTTCTCTGGAAGTGCTCAAAGATATCAGTCTGGACGTCAGCGAGGGCGAAGTCGTCGTGCTGCTCGGGCCTTCCGGCAGCGGCAAATCCACGCTGCTGCGCTGCCTGAACCAGCTGGAGAAGGTCACTTCCGGACAGATTGTCATAGACGGGCATGACGTGACCGACAGACATACGGACATCAACAAGGTGCGGGAGAATATCGGCATGGTGTTTCAGCACTTTAATCTGTTCAACCACCTGACCGTCTTAAAGAACATGACCCTGGCGCCTGTGCACCTGAAGACTCTGTCCAAGGCGGAGGCAGCGCAGAAGGCCATGCAGCTTCTGGAGCGCGTGGGACTTGCGGACAAGGCGGAGGCGTATCCCAGCCAGCTGTCCGGCGGACAGAAACAGCGTGTGGCCATCGCCAGGGCGCTGGAGATGAATCCGGATATCATGCTCTTCGACGAGCCGACCAGCGCGCTGGATCCGGAGATGGTTGGAGAGGTGCTGGCCGTCATGAAGGAGCTGGCCAGAGAGGGCATGACGATGGTGGTCGTGACTCACGAGATCGGGTTTGCCAGGGAGGTGGCCAGCCGGGTGATCTTCATGGAGGGCGGCTATATCGTGGAGGACGGCACACCGCAGCAGGTGATCGATCACCCGAAGGAGGCGCGGACGGCGGATTTCCTGAGCAAGGTGCTGTGAGGCAAAATTTAATTTTTTTGAAAAAATACTTGCATTCTTCCGGGAAATATAATAGAATAAGCAAGTGCTTATGAAATGGCTCGTTGGTCAAGCGGTTAAGACGCCGCCCTCTCACGGCGGAAACAGGAGTTCGATTCTCCTACGAGCTGTTCTTTTTATGCAATTTCCCCTTGCAAATCTGTGCGGAGGGTGCTACAATACTTATGTATTCAGAATAACGATTACGATGGAGAGTGGACTTGCGAGTCCACTCTTTTATGTGATAGGGAGAGCATGTCCCCGCCGGAGGTACGGCGGGACCGTCAGAGGAGGCGCATATGTCGAGGAAAGAGACGTACGAATCCAGAACAGAGCAGCTTTTGACTCCGATCGCGGAGCAAAACGGCGTGGAGATCTATGACGTGGAGTATGTCAAGGAGGGAAGCGACTGGTATCTGCGGGCCTATATCGACAAGCCGGGAGGGGTCAATATCTCGGACTGCGAGAACGTGAGCCGGGCGCTGTCGGACGCCCTGGACGCAGAGGATTTCATACCGGACGCCTACATTCTGGAAGTCAGCAGTCCGGGGCTTGGCAGGACGCTCAGGAAGGACAGACACCTGGAGAAGAGTCTGGGCATGGAGGTCGAGATCAAGACCTACAAGCCGGTGGACGGACAGAAGGAATATGCGGGTATCCTGAAGGCTTACGACAGGACGACGGTCACGGTCACACAGCCAGAGGACGGCGCGGACCGCACGTTTGAGAGGGCGCAGATCGCGAGGATCCGGCTCGCGCTCGATCTCTGAGCCGGACTGGGGAAGAGAACCTTATATTTTATCTCATAGAGAGAACAGATACACAGATCAGAGACATAGGAGGATAACGGAAAATGAATAAGGAGTTAATGGAGGCGCTCGACATTCTGGAGAGAGAGAAGGAGATTAGCAAGGAGACGCTCTTCGAGGCGATCGAGAATTCCCTGATCACAGCCTGCAAGAACCATTTCGGCAAGGCCGACAACGTGAAGGTGGAGATCGACAGGGACACCTGCGATTTCTTCTGCTATGCCGAGAAGGAGGTTGTCGAAGAGGTTGAGGACAGCGTGCTGCAGATCTCGCTGGAGGAGGCGAAGGCGATCTCGGAAGATGCGAAGCCGGGCGATATGCTGCGCGTGGAGATCAAGTCCAAAGAGTTTGGCCGCATCGCGACCCAGAACGCGAAGAACGTGATTCTGCAGAAGATCCGCGAGGAGGAGCGGAGCGTCATCTACAACCAGTACCATGAGAAATCCAGAGATGTGGTGACCGGCATTGTACAGCGCTACATCGGAAGAAATATATCCATCAATCTCGGCAAGGCGGACGCGATCCTGAATGAGAGCGAACAGGTCAGAACCGAACATTTCCGTCCTACCGACAGGATCAAGGTGTATATTCTGGAAGTCAGAAATACCCCTAAGGGGCCCAGGATCCTCGTGAGCCGTACGCATCCGGAGCTGGTGAAGCGCCTGTTCGAGTCGGAAGTCACGGAGATCAAGGACGGCACCGTGGAGATCATGAGCATCGCCAGAGAGGCGGGCAGCAGAACCAAGATCGCCGTGCGCTCCAACAATCCGAATGTGGACGCGGTGGGCGCCTGCGTGGGCGTCAACGGCTCGAGAGTCAACTCGATCGTCGACGAGCTGTGCGGCGAGAAGATCGACATCGTAAGCTGGGACGAGAATCCGGGTAATCTGATTCAGAACGCCCTCTCTCCCGCCAAGATCGTGGCGGTGTTCGCCGACCCCGACGAGAAGACGGCCAAGGTCGTTGTGCCGGACTATCAGCTCTCGCTCGCCATCGGCAAGGAAGGGCAGAACGCGCGTCTGGCGGCGCGCCTGACCGGCTACAAGATCGATATCAAGAGCGAAACGCAGGCGAAAGACGCTCCCGGCTTCCGTTATGAAGATTACCTGTACGACGACGAGGACGAGGAATACGAGGAGTATGAGGGAGAGTACGAGGACGGAACCTACGGGGAAGAATATGAGGAAGTGCCTGCTTCTGAGGAGTACGAGGCGGAAGACGCCGGGGAGACCGAGTAGGCAGAGAAGTTTGGGAGACTGGAGCCGATGGCAAAGAAGATTCCCATGCGTCAGTGCGTGGGCTGCGGGGAGATGAAGAATAAGCGGGACATGATGCGTGTTCTGAAGACGGCGGAAGATTCCATCATTCTGGATAAGACCGGGAGGAAGAACGGCAGGGGCGCCTATCTGTGCAGGGACAGGGAGTGCCTGAGAAAAGCCTGCAGGAACAAAGGTCTGGAACGTTCGCTGAAGACGGGGATTCCGCAGGAGATATACGAGAGTCTGGAAAGGGAGTTTGAGGAGGGCGAGGATGCAGGGGAAACCTAACAGGGACCGGGCGTTATCCATGCTGGGGCTCGCTACCCGCTCCGGGAATGCTGCCAGCGGAGGATTTGCGACGGAACAGGCGGTCAAGCGCGGAAAGGCGCGGCTGGTCATCATTGCAGGGGACGCTTCGGACAATACGAAAAAGAAATTCAGTAATATGTGTAATTTTTATAGAGTGCCCTACGCGTACTACAGCGACAAGGAGTCTCTGGGACACGCGATGGGCAAGGAGGATCGTACCTGTCTTGCAGTGACGGACGAAGGACTGGCGAATTCGATACGGAAGCATTTAGTAGATTCGGAATAGTTGGAGGTAGTGAGCATGGCAAAAATGAAAGTACATGAGCTGGCAAAAGAGCTGGGCAGACAGAGCAAGGAGCTGATCGCTTTTTTGCAGGATAAAGGATATGAGGTGAAGGTGGCGCAGAGCTCTATCGAGGATGAGGCGATCGCGCTCGTCCGCGGACATTTCGGAGGCGCGGCGCAGGCGGACGGGGAGACGGACAAAAAGCCTGCAAAGAGCGCGGAGACGCCTAAGGAGCCGAAGGCGGAGGAGGCGAAAAAGCCCCTTCCCACACCGGCTGAGAAGGAAGCTCCCAAACCCGCGGAGAAGGCGGCGGGCGGGAAGCCGAAGCCTGACGCGCCGGAACCCAGACCCGTGCCTAAGAAGAAAAAGATCATCGTTGTGAGCAATCCCCACAACTCCAAGATGCAGGGACAGCGGCCGTCCCAGGGATACGGCGGAGACAGAAGGCCGGTCGGCGGCGGGCGCCCCGTGCACCCGCAGAACGCGCCGCACCAGATTATCCGGCCTACGCAGAAACCCATTCCGGTCACGGCGGAGCCCTATGCCGAGCGCCAGAGGCAGCAGCAGGAGCGCAGACTGGAGAGACAGCAGCAGGAGAAACGGGAGCGTGAGAACGCCGCGCAGGCGGGCAGACAGGGACAGGAGAGGACGTCAGGTGCAGGAGAGAATCGCAGATTTGAGGCGCAGGGCAGCGCGGGTCATAGCGGCGGGCCGGGCAGCCGCAGGAGCGGCGGCTTTGGCGCGGGCGATCATCGCGGCGCGGGTGGTTTTGACCGCGCTCCGAGAGGAAACGGCGGGCCGGACAATCGATTTAGGAAAGGTAACGGTCAGAAGGACTTTATGCCCGAGGCGCCCGGCAAGGACGCTGAGAAGCATCGAGACGACGAGAAGCGCAGGGCGAACCAGGAGCGCGACAGGCGTTCCAGGAAAGATCTGATCTATGAGGAGGACGAGGCTGCGGGCAGAAACCGCAACAAGCCGGGCCGCTTTATCAGACCCGAGAAGAAGGCGGAGGAGCCCGAGGAACAGATCAAGGTGATCACGATCCCCGAGACGCTGACGCTCAAGGAACTGGCGGATAAGATGAAGATTCAGCCATCCGTGATCATCAAGAAACTCTTTATGCAGGGGCAGGTGGTGACCTTAAATTCCGAGATCAGCTTTGAGGACGCGGAAAATATCGCGATAGAGTATGAGATCATCTGCGAGAAGGAAGTCAAGGTGGATGTGATCGAAGAACTGCTCAGGGAGGACGAAGAGGACGAGGCGTCCATGGTGAGCAGGCCGCCCGTCATCTGCGTGATGGGTCATGTAGACCACGGTAAGACCTCCCTGCTCGACGCGATCCGCAAGACCAATGTGACGGATAAGGAGGCGGGCGGTATCACGCAGGCGATCGGCGCCTACACCGTCACCGCCAAGGGACAGACGATCACCTTCCTCGACACGCCGGGACACGAGGCGTTCACAGCCATGCGTATGCGCGGCGCGAACTCCACGGATATCGCGGTGCTGGTGGTGGCGGCGGACGACGGCGTGATGCCGCAGACCGTCGAGGCGATCAACCATGCCAAGGCGGCGGGGATCGAGATTATCGTGGCGGTCAACAAGATCGATAAGCCCAGCGCCAATGTGGACCGGGTAAAGCAGGAACTGACGGAGTATGAGCTGATCCCCGTGGACTGGGGCGGATCGACAGAGTTTGTTCCGGTATCCGCGAAGTCGGGCGAGGGGATCGACACTCTGCTGGAGACGATCCTGCTCACGTCGGAGATTCTGGAGCTCAAGGCGAATCCGAACAGGAACGCGAGAGGGCTTGTCATCGAGGCGCAGCTGGATAAGGGACGGGGTCCGGTGGCCACCGTTCTGGTACAGAAGGGCACGCTGCACGTGGGAGATTTTATCTCTGCGGGCGCGAGCCACGGCAAGGTGAGAGCCATGATCGACGACAAGGGCAGACGGGTGAAGGAGGCGGCTCCTTCCATGCCCGTGGAGATTCTGGGGCTGTCCGATGTGCCCAGCGCGGGCGAGGTTTTCATCGTGCACGAGAACGATAAGAGCGCCAAGGCCTATGCGGAGACTTATCTGGCCCACCACAAGGAGGAGATGCTCGCGGAGACCAAGACGAGGATGTCACTGGACGATCTGTTCAATCAGATCCAGGAGGGCAATCTGAAAGAGCTGAATCTGATCGTCAAGGCAGACGTGCAGGGCAGCGTGGAGGCGCTGAAGCAGAGTCTCGTGAAGCTGTCCAACGACGAGGTTGTGGTCAAGTGCATCCACGGCGGCGTGGGCGCGATCAGCGAGTCGGATGTATCGCTCGCGTCGGCCTCTTCGGCAATCATCATCGGCTTCAATGTCAGACCGGATTCCACGGCGAAAGCCATCGCGGAGCGCGAGGGCGTGGACATGAGACTGTACAAGGTGATCTATCAGGCGATCGAGGATATCGAGAACGCCATGAAAGGTATGCTCGATCCGATCTTCGAGGAAAAGGTTATCGGGCACGCGGAGGTGCGCCAGCTCTTCAAGGCGTCGGCGATCGGCAATATCGCCGGTTCCTATGTGCTGGACGGCGAGTTCCAGAGAGGGTGCAAGATCCGCATTACCAGAGACGGCGAGCAGATCTACGAGGGCGCGCTTGCCTCCCTGAAACGCTTCAAGGACGATGTGAAGGAAGTCAAGGCCGGCTTCGAGTGCGGTCTTGTATTCGAGGGCTTCGACAAGATGCAGGAGCAGGATATCGTTGAGGCTTACGTGATGGTGGAGGTGCCCAGATAATATAACTATTGTTATCAAAGGAGCGTGGCAATGCGTAAAAACAGTGTGAAGAATACGAGGATCAACGGGGAAGTACAGCGCGTGCTGGCGGAGATCATCCGGGGCGGGATCAAGGATCCGAGGATTGCCCCGATGACTTCGGTGGTCTCGGTGGAGGTCGCGCCCGACTTAAAGACCTGTAAGGCGCGGATCAGCGTGCTCGGCGGCGAGGACGCGCAGAAGGCGACGCTCGAGGGGCTCAGAAGCGCGGAGGGATATATCCGGAACCAGCTTGCCAGAACCGTCAATCTGCGCAACACGCCCCAGATCACCTTTATCATGGATCAGTCCATCGCTTACGGCGTCGATATGTCCAGACGGATCGACGAAGTGATGGAGAAGGACAGGGCGGATCACGCGGCAACGGACGGGACGGCGGAATATGATGAGAATAATTGACGAATTGAGAGGCGCGGAATCAATCGCGATCAGCGGACATCAGAGGCCGGACGGGGACTGTGTCGGCTCCGTGATGGGGCTGTACCTTTATCTGAAGAGAGAGCTGCCGGACGCGGTGATCGACGCCTATCTGGAGAGGCCGGCTGACATCTTCGGGTGTATCAGCCATATCGAAGAAATTAAATCGGATTTTAACACGGATCGGACGTACGACGCGTTCGTGGCGCTCGACACCGTGCCCGACCGCATGGGAGGCGCGGAGGAGATTTACCGGCGGGCGCGCAGAAAAATCAACATCGACCACCACATCAGCAATCCCGGACACGGGGACGTCAGCGTGGTGGAGCCTGAGAGAAGTTCCACGGCGGAACTGCTGTATGAGCTGATGGATCCGGAAAAGATCGACGGGGAGACTGCCCTGGCGCTCTACGTCGGCGTCATTCACGATACCGGGGTCCTGCGCTACTCCAACACATCCCCGCGGACTCTGCAGATTGCGGCGGAGTTGATTAAATTTGGATTTGATTTTCCGCGGATCATCGAGGAAACCTTTTATGAGAAGACCTACCGCCAGACACAGATCATGGGGCGGGCGGTTCTGGAGAGTATGCGCATCCTGGACGACCGGTGCATCGTCAGCGTGGTCAGCCGCCGCATGATGGAATTCTACAGGGCGGCGTCCCAGGATCTGGACGGCATCGTCAACCAGCTTTTGTCGGTCAGGGGCGTGGACTGCGCGATCTTTATGCACGAGACGGGCACGCTGGAGTATAAGGTGAGCATGCGCTCCAACGGCAGAGTGGACGTGGCGGCGGTGGCCGTCAGGTTCGGCGGCGGCGGGCATGTGCGCGCGGCGGGCTGCACGATGAACGGTACATACCGCGACTGCATCAACAATCTGAGCGCACTGATCGCGGAACAGCTGAAGGATAAATAACATACGCAATGGAATATAACGGCATCATAAACGTGTACAAGGAGCGGGGATACACCTCGCATGACGTGGTAGCCAGGCTCCGCGGCATACTGAAAATGAAGAAGATCGGGCATACAGGGACACTCGACCCGGAAGCGGTCGGCGTGCTTCCTGTATGTTTGGGTTCGGGCACAAAACTGTGCGGCATGCTCACGGACTGGGACAAGGAGTACATTGCCGTGCTGCGGCTCGGCGTCGTCACGGACACGCAGGACATGACGGGACAGATCCTGGAGCGGTGCGGCGAAGAGCGGCTGGCCGCTCTGACCGGGGACGGGGTGCGGGAGACGATTCTGCGCTTTGTCGGGAATTACGATCAGGTTCCGCCGATGTATTCCGCGCTCAAGGTGGACGGGAAGAAACTGTACGAGCTGGCGCGGGCCGGCAGGGAGGTCGAGCGCAGTCCCAGGAGAGTGCGCATCGGGGAGATTGAGATTCTTGAAGAGACGCTTCCTCTCGTCAGGATGAGGGTGGTCTGTTCCAAGGGAACCTACATCAGGACGCTCTGTCATGACATCGGGCAGAGACTTGGGTGCGGCGGCGCCATGGAATCGCTGACGAGGAGCCGGGTCGGCGTCTTCGGTATCGGGGAAGCGATGACGCTGGCACAGCTGGAACAGCTGCGGGATGAAGATAAAATATCGGACGTTATAATTCCGCCCGACAGGATTTTTGCCGGGGACAGGGCGGTTGTGGTGAACGAGCAGGGGCGGCGCATGGCGCGCAACGGCAACCGCCTGACGGAAGCCCAGCTCGCACGGCGAATGCAGTTTGCGGACGGCGAGCAGGTCAGGATCTATGACGGCGACGGCAGATTTTACGGCATTTACGGCTATGAACAGGCGGCGCGGTCGCTTCAGCCGGTCAGAATGTTCCTGACGCATGAGGAATGAGGGTTGTTGATATGCGGATCATAGAGCGGACGATTGATTTTCGGCTGGAGGGAAGGAGCGCGGTCGCCATCGGCAAATTTGACGGCGTGCATCTGGGCCATCGGAAGCTGCTCCAGCAGATTGTCGGGCAGAAAAAGGAAGGGCTGACGGCGACGGTGTTCACTTTCGATACCTCGGCGGCGGCCTTTTTCGGCGCGGAGGAGAAAGAGCTGACCACCGTGGCGGAGAAACGGCGTATTTTTGAGGCGCTGGGGGCGGACGTCCTGATCGAGTTTCCTTTAAATAAGGAGACGGCGGCGACGGAGCCGGAGACTTTCGTGCGGAGGTATCTCGCGGAGCAGATGCGGGCGGCCTATATCTGCGCGGGACCGGATCTTTCCTTCGGAAGAGGCGGCGCGGGGAACTGTGCGCTTCTGGCGGAATATGCGGAGGAGTGCGGATACCGGACGGAGCTGATCGACAAGATTGCCGTGGACGGCGCGGAGGTCAGCTCTACCCGGGTGCGCGCGGCTGTCCGCGCGGGAGAGATGGAGGCGGCGGAAAGGATGCTCGGCGTCCCCTACAGCGTGAGCGGGACGGTGGAGCACGGCAGGCAGCTTGGACGCACGATCGGGATGCCGACGGCCAATCTTGCGCCGGACGCCGGAAAGCTGCTTCCGCCCTGCGGCGTCTATTATTCCAGGGCCGTGCTGGACGGCAGGGTATACCGAAGTATCTCCAATGTCGGGCGCAAGCCGACGGTCGGCAGGCAGAATGCCGTCGGCGTGGAGACTTATCTGTATGACTTCGACGGCGATCTGTACGGCAGGGAGATGACGGTGGAACTGCTCGCCTTTCGCAGGCCGGAGATGAAATTCGCGGACGTGGCGCAGCTTCGCGCCCGCATGGAAGAAGATATTGCGGCGGGAAGAGAATACCGAAATAAGAGTTTGGGATAAGTTTGGTGGAATGGGACTTGTCAGCATACTATATTTTGTATACAATAGAAATATGTAGGCTCATTCGGGGAATCATACGAACGAAGGGAACGGATACGAGATGGACTTATCGATCATTCTTTCTATGGCTGGCGGTTTAGGGCTGTTTCTGTACGGTATGCGCATTATGAGCGACAGCATTGAGAAGGTCGCCGGCGCGAAACTCAGAGGAATTCTGGAACGGCTGACGACGAACCGCTTTACGGGAATTTTCGTGGGAATACTCTTCACCGCGGCGATTCAGTCGTCGTCCGCCTGTACGGTCATGGTGGTCAGCTTCGTCAACTCCGGGCTGATGACGCTGACGCAGGCGGCGGGGGTGATCTTCGGCGCGAACATCGGTACGACGGTCACGGCGCTGCTCGTATCGTTCAAACTGGAGAAAATTGCGCCTGTTATATTGCTTCTCGGCGTACTGGTCGTCATGTTCTGTAAGAAACAGAAAATCACGCGCTGGGGCGAAGTCATCATCGGCTTCGGCGTGCTCTTCATGGGTCTGAGCACGATGTCCGGCGCCATGGCGGGCATGAAAGATTCCCCCGCGGTTCTGCACATGTTTGCGTCTCTGCGCTCCCCGCTTCTCGCAGTGCTTCTGGGCGCCGTGCTCACGGCGATTATTCAGAGTTCTTCCGTCACGGTCAGCATTATGGTGCTTCTGGCCAATCAGGGTTTACTCAGCATGGATATCGGGCTGTACATCATTCTGGGCTGTAATATCGGCGCGTGTACCTCGGCGGTGCTCGCCTCTCTGAACGGCAAGAAGGACGCGAAGCGCGCGGCGGCGATCCATCTGATCTTCAACGTGATCGGAACGGTCATCGTGTTCCTGCTCTTTACCGTCGGGGTTCATCAGATCGTGGAAGCGCTCGTGGTGATGGCGGGCGGCAATATGGGCCGCGTCGTCGCGTATGCGCACTGCCTGATCAAGATTTTCCAGGTTGTCATCATGATGCCTTTTATCCAGGGGATCGTGAAACTCACCTATCTGCTGATACCGGGCGACGACCGCAAGGTGGGCTACCGCGACAGCTACCAGCTGAAGTTCATCGGGGAGAAGGTGCTCTTAAATCCCGCCACGGCTGTGGTGGAAGCGATCAAGGAGCTGGACCGTATGGCGTCCCTGGCGGATGAGAATCTGAATCGCGCCATGAATGCGCTGATGACGCTGGAGCCGGAGGAGATCGAGGAGGTGCGCGAGGTGGAGAAGAACATCGACTTCCTGAGCCACGCGATCACACAGTACCTCGTCAAGATCAACCAGACGACGCTGCCGATCGAGGATCTGAAGAATATCGGCGCGTTGTTCCATGCCGTGAACGACATCGAGCGGATCGGCGATCACGCGGAGAGCATAGCGGACGCCGCAGAGCGGAGGATCAGCACGGGCGTCGGCTTCTCCAAGGACGCGCAGAAAGAACTGGGCGAGATGCTGAATATGGTCAACACGATTCTGCGGTTCTCGCTGGAAATGTTTGTCAAGAGTACGGAAGAACATGTGGAGGACATTCTGAATCTGGAGGACGCCATCGACGAGAAGGAGAGGGAACTGCAGGAGAAGCACATCGAAAGACTCTCTGCCAACGAGTGTTCGCCCGAGGCGGGCGCGCTGTTCTCCGATATCGTCTCCGTCCTGGAGAGGGTGGCCGATCACGCGGTCAACGTCGCTTTTGCCAACAACTACGGAGAGTGAGCGTTTTCCGAAATTTCACACTCCGTTTGACAGATCATCAGATGCCTGCTATAATAACTCTCGGAAATGTTACAGAAATGTTACAGCAATGTGACGGAATGTAATATGCGGCGGTTTGATCAGGACACGCCGCGCCGAGAGGATTTTTTTATGATGAAGAGAAAAGGGATTCTATGTCTGCTCAGCGCCTGCGCGCTTCTTCTGGCGCCCGCTCCGGTGCGGGCAAGCGATCTGTCCGGTCTGCTCGCGGGAGCGTCGGCGGGGGCTTCCCTCAATCCGGCCGACCCCGGGAAGGACGGCAGAGAGGCGGAAGAAGGGCGGACGCAGAACAGTGTTAGCGTCAATAGTGACGAAGAGCCGGAAGAGACGGCGGCTGACGTCCTGGAAGCGGCGGACGGAGCGGCAGATCAGGCAGAAGGCGCATCGCAGGAGAGCGGACAGGGGCTGCAGGATATCCTGTCGGATCCCATAGGTTCGGGCGCGATTCTGGAGAAGACGAAGACGGAACAGGAGTATGCCGAGGCATACGAGAAGGCGAAGAACGCCAACTGGGGCTATACCAACCTGGGAATCGCCAACGTGGACAACAATCTGAACGTGCGGGCCGTGGCGGCGGAGGACGGCAGGCTTGTCGGCAAGCTCCCCAAGAACGCGGCCTGCGAGGTGCTGGACGAGGACGGCGAGTGGGCGCACATCCGGTCCGGCAAGGTCGAGGGTTATGTCAGCAGCGACTATCTCTATACGGGCATTTCGGCCAAGCGTAAGGCGGAGGAACTGGCGACGACGGTGGCGCGCGTCAACACGGACAGTCTGAAGGTCCGGGCGGAGGCGAGCACTGAGTCCGAGGTGATCACGCTGGTCGCGAAGGACGAGGAGCTGGAGGTCGTGTCGGTGGACGGCGACTGGGTGGAAGTGTATCTGGACGACGAGCCGGTCTATGTGTCCGCGGAGTATGTGGACGTCAGCTCCGAGCTGGGAACTGCGATCACGATGACGGAGCTGCTCTACGGGCAGGGCGTGTCCGACGTCCGTGTGGATATCTGCCAGTACGCTAAGGAATTTCTCGGCAATCCCTACGTGTGGGGAGGCACGAGCCTGACCAGGGGGACGGACTGTTCCGGCTTCATGCTCGGCGTGTTCGGGAAATACGGTGTGAAGCTGCCGCGCACTTCTAGGGAACAGGCGAACTGCGGCACGACAATCAGCGTGTCGGAGGCGCAGGCGGGCGACCTGATCTTCTACGCCAAGGGCAAGACGATCAACCATGTGGCGCTCTACATCGGAGGCGGCCAGGTGATCCACGCGAGCAATCCCAAGACGGGGATACGGATTTCCAACATCAACTACCGCACGCCGGTCAAGGCGGTACGGGTGCTCTATGATTAGAGAAAACACTTTACATTGCAGATGCCGCATGTTATAATACATGGGTATGGATTCAGCCGGCGCCCGGAGAGAGGACACTCCGACCTCATCTTAGCGTCAGGCGGTCACAGATCCTTCCACGGCGCAGGGCCTGTCGGGAGGACGAAACAGAAAGGAGAATACCATGATATCAAAGGAAAAGAAGACGGCAATCATCAACGAGTATGCGAGGACGCCCGGCGACACCGGTTCACCGGAAGTACAGATCGCGGTTCTCACGGCGAGGATCCAGGAGCTGACGGAGCATCTGAAGGCGAACCCCAAGGACCACCACTCGAGGAGAGGACTTCTGAAAATGGTAGGTCAGAGGCGCGGATTGCTCTCGTACCTGAAGAAGAAGGATATCGAGAGATATCGTGTGCTGATTGAACGTCTCGGTTTGAGAAAATAGTGTCAGGTGGAAGGCGGAGATAGGGCTGGATGACATTCAGCCTTATCCGTCCTTTTTCTTTTTGGAGAAATAAGCGCCGCACTTATCATAAACGGGATGAAACGCGCTTTGCGGGTTTCGCTCGTTATCGCGGCATTCGCCAAATTGACAGGCAGAGAGGAAAAGGAGAGAAGAATATGTACAAGACTTACACGATGGAGCTTGCCGGGCGCACTCTCAGGGTGGACATCGGCAGAGTGGGCAAACAGGCGAACGGTTGCGCGTTTATGCAGTATGGAGAGACGACGGTTTTAAGCACGGCCACGGCGTCGGACAAACCGAGAGAGGGAATCGACTTCTTCCCGTGCAGCGTAGAATATGAGGAGAAACTGTATTCCGTCGGCAAGATTCCCGGCGGTTTCAATAAGAGGGAGGGCAAGCCGTCCGAGAACGCGATTCTCACGAGCCGCGTGATCGACAGGCCGATGCGCCCGCTGTTCCCTAAGGATTACCGCAACGACGTCACCCTGAACAACATGGTGATGAGCGTCGATCCCGCGTGCCGTCCGGAGCTGGTAGCCATGATCGGCACGGCGATCGCGACATGCATTTCCGATATCCCGTTCGACGGGCCCTGCGCCATGACGCAGATGGGTTTGGTGGACGGCGAACTGATCGTCAATCCCTCGCAGGAGCAGTGGGATCACGGCGATCTGCAGATGACCGTCGCCTCCACGGCGCAGAAGGTTATCATGATCGAAGCCGGCGCCAACGAGGTGCCCGAGGCCAAGGTGCTGGAGGCGATCTACAAGGCGCACGACGTCAACCAGACGATTATCGCTTTTATCAACAATATTGTGGCGGAGGTAGGCAAGCCGAAACACGAATACGAGAGCTGCGCGATTCCGGAGCAGATGTTTGAGGATATCAGAAAGATCGTGCCGCCGGAGGAGATGGAGACGGCGGTATTCACCGACGAGAAACAGGTGCGCGAGGAGAATATCCGGAAGATCACCGAGAGGCTGGAAGAGGCTTTCGCCGAGAACGAAGAATATCTGGCCGTTCTGGGCGAGGCTGTGTACCAGTATCAGAAGAAGACGGTGCGCAAGATGATTCTGAAGGATCACAAGCGTCCGGACGGCAGGGCGCTGGATCAGATCAGACCGCTGGCCGCAGAGGTGGACATCATTCCCAGAGTGCACGGTTCGGCCATGTTCACGCGCGGTCAGACGCAGATCTGCAACGTGTGTACGCTGGCGCCCCTGTCCGAGATGCAGAGGGTAGACGGCTTGGACGAGAACATCACAAACAAGAGATATATGCATCACTATAACTTCCCCTCCTACTCCGTGGGAGAGACGAAGGTGAGCCGCGGACCGGGACGAAGGGAGATCGGCCACGGCGCGCTGGCGGAGAGAGCGCTGATTCCGGTGCTGCCCTCCGAGGAGGAGTTCCCCTATGCGATCCGTACCGTATCGGAGACTTTCGAGTCCAACGGTTCCACCTCGATGGCTTCCACCTGTGCGTCCTGCATGTCCCTCATGGCGGCGGGCGTGCCGATCAAGAAGATGGTCGCGGGTATCTCCTGCGGTCTTGTGACGGGCGAGACGGACGACGATTTCGTGCTCTTGACGGATATTCAGGGGTTGGAAGATTTCTTCGGCGATATGGATTTCAAGGTGACGGGCACGCACGACGGCATCACGGCGATCCAGATGGATATCAAGATCCACGGACTGACGAGGCCGATCGTGGAGGGCGCCATCGCGAGATGCCGCGAGGCGAGAGAGTTTATCATGGAGAACTGCATGAAGCCTGCCATCGCAGAGCCCCGCAAGGAAGTCGGCCCTTACGCGCCTAAGATCATTTCCATTCAGATTGATCCCGAGAAGATCGGCGACGTGGTGGGACAGCGCGGCAAGACGATCAATGAGATCATCGCCCGCACCGGCGTGAAGATTGACATTACGGACGACGGACAGGTATCTGTCTGCGGCACGGAGCAGGCGATGATGGATAAAGCCGTCGACATGATCAAGACGATCGTCACGGATTTTGAGGAAGGACAGATCTTCCAGGGAACGGTGGTCAGCATCAAGGAGTTCGGCGCGTTTATCGAGTTCGCTCCGGGTAAGGAAGGCATGGTGCATATCTCCAAGATCGCCAAGGAGCGTATCAACCGCGTGGAGGATGTGCTGACGCTGGGCGACAAGGTGACGGTAGTGTGCCTCGGCAAGGATAAGATGGGAAGAATCAGCTTCTCCATGAAGGACGTAGCTCAGGTTTAAAGACATACGGCGGCATGACAGAATGAGCAGGGTGATGGAATGAAATGAGAAAACAGACGATCTTGATTGTTGACGATGTGGATATCAACAGGGAAATTCTATGTGAGATGTTTCAGGAGTACGATACGGTGCAGGCGTCGAACGGGAAGGAGGCCGTCGATATCATCGAGGCCGATCCCGACGCGATCTCCGTAGTGCTTTTGGACATCGTGATGCCCGTTATGGACGGCGTCGCGGTGCTGGAGGAGATGAAGAAGCGGGGCTGGATCGACAGCATACCGGTGCTTCTGATCACGGGCGAGGCGACGACGGAGATTGAGCGCAAGGCATATCATCTCGGGGCGAGCGATATCATCAAGAAACCTTTCGACGCCTTTATCGTCAAGCAGCGAGCCAAGAACGTGATTGAGCTGTACTACAATAAGCGGCACCTGGAGGATATGGTGGAGCTGCAGACGAAAGTTCTGCGCAAGCAGGCGGAAGAGCTGCAGAGTATGAACGATCGCATCATAGACGTCATGAGCAACGTGGTGGAGTTTCGTAATCTGGAGTCCGGCAACCATGTCAAGCGCGTCAAAACCTTTACGAATATTCTGGCGAAGTATGTGGCGAGAGAATACCCGGAGTACGGGCTGGACGCCGGCACGATCAATATGATCACCTCGGCGGCGGCGCTGCACGACGTCGGCAAGATTGTCATACCGGACGCCATTCTCCTGAAACCGGGCAAACTGACGAAGGAAGAGTTCGAGACGATGAAGACGCACACCACGAGGGGCTGCGAGGTCATCGACATGCTGGCGGACATTCAGCAGGGGGAGTACGGCAAGGTCAGCTATGAGATCTGCCGGCATCACCATGAGAGATATGACGGGCGCGGCTATCCGGACGGCCTGAAAGGCGAGGAGATACCGATTTCCGCGCAGATCGTGTCCGTGGCCGACGTGTATGACGCTCTTGTGACCGAGAGATGCTATAAGAAGGCGTTCACTACGGACGAAGCGTTCCGCATGATCATGAACGGCGAGTGCGGTACTTTCTCTCCTAAGCTGATGCGCTGCTTCGAGCTGGCAAGAGAGGAATTTGAAGCTGTCGTGCAGGGACGACAGGAGATGGTCAGATAATCGGATCACCTGAAAACGGAAAGCATAAGCAGGACGCAGACCTTTGGCCTGCGTCTGTTTTTATGTCCGCTGTGTTTGGTTTACCATGCGTAGGTCGATTCGCTCGCTTTCTCCTCGCAGTACTTGCAGCGGTAGATCTCTTTCTGCTCGTCCGCCAGCACGAAGATGTGCGGGAGCTCCTGTTCTATGGAGGTGATGCAGCGGGGATTCCTGCACTTGATGATATTCCGGATCTCTTTGGGGAGGGTCAGCACCTTTTTGTCCACGATCTCCCCGTCTTTGATCACGTTGACCGTGATATTGTGGTCGATAAAGGCGAGAACGTCGAGATCCAGCGTGTCGATGTCGCATTCCACTTTCAGAATATCCTTTTTTCCCATCTTGTTGCTGCGCGCGTTCTTGATGATCGCCACGGTACAGTCCAGCTTATCCAGCTGCAGATGGTGATAGATGGAAAGGCTCTTGCCCGCCTCGATGTGGTCCAGCACGAAGCCCTCCTCGATTTTTCCTACGTTTAACATATCTGTCTGCCCCTTTCCGATTTCAAACTTTGATTTCCAGAAGTGTCAGGATCAACGCCATGCGGACATAGATGCCGTACTGCGCCTGTTTGAAGTACACGGCGCGGGGGTCGTCGTCCACCTCCACGGAGATCTCGTTGACGCGGGGAAGAGGATGCAGCACGAGCATATCTTCCCGGGCCAGAGCCATCTTCTCATTGTTCAGGATATAGAAGTCTTTCAGGCGCACATAGTCCTCTTCATTGAAGAAGCGCTCTCTCTGTACGCGGGTCATGTAGAGAAGATCGAGATCCGCTATGCAGTCTTCCAGACGAATGAACTCTTCATATTTTACGCCCTGCTCCCTGAGCTGATCGGTGATGTAATCCGGCACTTTCAGTTCCGGCGGCGATATAAAGATAAATCTTATGTCGGAGTAGCGAAGCAGCGCCGCGATCAGCGAATGTACGGTCCTGCCGAACTTCAGATCGCCGCACAGGCCGATGGTAAAGCCTCCGAGACGGCCTTTCAGGGACCGTATCGTCAGCAGATCGGTCAGCGTCTGGGTCGGGTGCTGATGTCCGCCGTCTCCCGCGTTGATGACCGGGATGCCGGAGCGGCTGGCGGCAACCATGGGCGCGCCTTCCTTGGGGTGGCGCATGGCGCAGATATCCGCGTAGCAGGAGATGATGCGGATTGTGTCGGAGACGCTCTCCCCCTTTGAGGCCGAGGAGGAGGCCGCGTCCGAGAAGCCAAGCACGCTGCCGCCCAGGTTCAGCATGGCCGCCTCGAAGCTGAGTCTCGTTCGGGTGCTGGGTTCATAGAAGCATGTGGCAAGTTTTTTGCCGGCGCAGGCGTGAGCGTATTTGGAAGGATCGGCGGCGATGTCGTCCGCCAGATCGAACAGTCTGTCCAGCTCCTCCACGGTGAAGTCCAGTGGATTCATTAAGTGTCGCATAGGAACTCCTTTCTAAACAAGATGAAACGCGCTTTGCGGGTTTTGCCCGCGTAAAAAAATAGAAGAGAACGGGTCTCTTCTATTTCCGTGATAGATTATGTCAGATAGGTCAGTATTTCATCGACGGCTTTGCGTTTCGGTGCAACGGGCGTCTCGTCGGCATATCCCACGGGAATTAACGCCACCAGCTCCCTGTCTTCGGGGAGAGCAAGCAGCTTCTCGATGACAGCCTGATCGAACAGGCCGAGAATGACGGTGCCGAGACCCTGTTCGTGAGCCGCAAGACAGAATGTCTGGGAGGCGATGCCGGCGTCGAACATCTGCCAGCCGTCCCCGCGGGGCGTGCTGAAAGAGCCGTCGCGCTCATAGCCGCTGCGGTTTTTGACCACGGTTACAGCGATCAGAACCGGGGCGGAGGAGATGATAGGAGCGTTGCCGGGCCAGATGGAAGTGGCCTCTTTGGCGATTCTGTCTTTCAGTTCTCCCTCCACGGCAATATAGCGGGTGATCTGTGTGTTCTTCCAGCTGGGGGCGTAGGAAGCCGTCCCGATGATCTGTGCAAGCAGTTCGTGCGAAACGGGGTCAGCCTTGAATCGGCGGATGCTTCTTCGTCCCAAAATACAATCCTTTGCGGTCATGTGCGCTCCTCCTTCTCATCATGATACGCCGTATGCCTGCGGGGCACAGTACCTTGTGCCGCACGGCGGCGCTGCAACTACATTTTGTATATCATAACATAAAGAAAGACACGTTTCAATAGTTTTGTCGTCGGAGATAGCGTAAGTTTATTGTAGGAATAAGGCAGACAGAGTAGCCCCTTGATCTGGCCAGACTTATTGACCATCTTTA
>CANQTL010000015.1 GCA_947626775.1 uncultured Lachnospiraceae bacterium
CGGCTGCTGACAACTCTGCTTTTATACAGAAGCGGCTTCTATGTCGGAAAATATATTTCGCTCGAAGCAAAGATCGCCAAAAATAAAGACTTATATTATGACGCACTTGGGCAAGCACAAATTGACTGGCACGAAGGCAAAGAGGATGCGGTTCCATTTATCAAGTATCTACTTGGAACGATCCTTGCTGCCTACAAGGATTTTGAGGATCGATTTGCTTTGGTGGAGACAAAACTTTCCGCGCTCGAAACGGTAAGACGCGCTGCCCTGAACAAGATTGGTCGTTTCACAAAACAAGACATTCGAGAACTGTGCCCCTCTCTCAGCGTGAGTTCTATAGAGGGCGCGCTGCGCAAACTTGTGGTTTCCGGCGAACTGAAACGAGAAGGTTCGGGGAAGAATACTTGCTATTATAGAGTAAACTAATTCCCACAGCCATTCCGATATTCTCTTAAAATTGGATGAGAATTAAGGGGATGAACATATTGATAAGGTTAATAACGGCTTTCTTAATCTTAACACAGCGGCTGATACAGCACAAGGAGCTGTCTGTTATAAAAATTTTTGTTGAACGTATGTGGAAAGCGTGGTATAGTATTATCAGAAAAGGAAAGCACCCACTCCAAAGTGGATGCTCCCAAGGTTGCTAATGTCCTTACGGACACCGCCTATCCTGTGTAGCAGACAGGATAGGCATTTTTATTTTCGCTTTTTCTTTCTCTTCGTGAGAAAGGCAAGCAACGCTACAATCAAGCTGCCAAAGGCACACAACAAAGTTAATATGCCGATGAAAATCGTGATGATCTCAAAAGCTGTCATATAACGCCACCTCCCCTCCTATGTATTCCGGCGAGCCGGTCATTAAGCGTTGGGAGGCTACCACCCTGTCATGGGCACTTTCCTATGGCTTTCGCCACGTTACCAATATATCATTCCCGCCATCACATTTCAACCGTTTTCTACAATCCTTCCTCCCGCTGAAGCTATCACCGTCTCAGTATCCGGTTCTTCCTGCTCGCGGCAGGGGTATGCGCCGAACACCGAGTCCGTCAGAGCTTCCGCGATCGACCCCAAGGAACTGGCCGCCCGGTAATACGGCAGCCTGCCGCTATGCCACGGGCAAAACGCCGGTCGCATCCGAGCCGGCGCGCACCCGTTCCGGCAGCCGAAAACTTGCTCTAACCAGAACTTGAACATGTCTCGGTTTGCTATTCACCACTTGAACATGTCCTCAAAGCCAAAGGGAGGATCATTATGTTTAACAAAGAAACCGTAGGGGATTTCCAATCCGCCGGCTGCCGCCTCGACTTCCTCGTCCGTAAGCTCCCGTCCGACCAGATCGGGAAGAACCATGGTCGCCGTGTAGGCGGGATCATTCTCGATCACTTTGAGCCGGAAACCCTCCGGCAGCTTCTCGCCCGCGAGCGCTTCAATCGCCTTGGTCGAATCCTCCAGCAGCTCTTTGCGAAACGCCTCCTTTTCGTATCTGTTATTTATTTTTTCTCCCCTGTCCTTGTATGTTCATCTATTGATACGGCGCAGGACGGAGTTTGTTAGATGGTTTTTGATTTTTTTGCAGGAAATTCCCCGAACAGGAAAAGCCAGAGATCATTCCCGACTGTATTTTATGATATATCCGCCGTTTTCGCAATAAATTTTTATGAATTTTCTTCATTCCTTCATAATATTTCCATTGACCTTTTTCACATATTTCCATATAATCATATTGTGTCATATTATATATTATTTATAATGATTAATTAAAAACAGGTGAATCAGCAATGCTTTTTGAATATTTAAAAGAAAATTACGCCCCCGGAGAGCCGATCTTCACAGAAGATATCCATATAGAAGGCATGAACCGCCCAAATTTTATCCAGCAGCTCAAGACACTGACAGACAATGGCAGAATCGTCCGATATGAAAAAGGAATTTATTATATTCCAAAAGAAACACGTTTTGGCCATTCTGCCGGTCCGAGTCCGGAAACCATCGCACGGTACAAATACATCTCACGCATGGGGAAAACAGACGGATATTATTCCGGCGGCACCTTTGCCAATCTGATCGGTATATCCCTTCAGGTTCCCATGAAAAAAGAGATCGTCAGCAACAATATCGCCGCCATTGTACGGGAAGTCCTGATCGGAAAGCAGACCTTTATCGTGCGGCGTACCAATGTTCCTGTTTCCACCGAAAATGTCCATGTTTTACAGCTTTTAGAGCTTTTGAAAAATCTGGACAGCTATATGGACGGAGATTATAATGAAGCGAGAGAAAAAATAGCAAAATATACACTTGCAAACAATATGCAGAAAACGGATATTGACCGGTATATCCGGTATTATCCGGATTCCACTTTCCGATTCTATTACGAAATGAGGTTAGACGATGTACTTGCATGATAACAGATCACTCTTTGCAGATGTCATAGAAGAAACCAATATCCGCACCGGTATCGCACATTCCATTATCGAGAAAGACTATTATGTGACTATGCTCTTAAAACTGCTTGCCGCCGCAAATCCTGAAATTGTTTTTAAAGGCGGCACTTCCCTCTCAAAATGCTTCCACCTGATCGCCCATCCGGACAAATACCTCTGAACTCAGCAGATTCTCGTTCCCTCCGGCACCAGATCGTCCACAAAGATTACCTGACAGCCGCAGGCGTTGTTCGTTGCCGCCACCAGCATCCCCTCGCTGGTAACGCCTGTGATTCTGGCTGGCGCCAGATTTGCCACTACAACGATCTTTCTGCCGATCAGTTCCTCCGGCGTGTAGTAATCCTTGATGGAAGATACGATAACACGCTCCCGCAGGCCATCCTGCAGCGTCAACTTATAACAGTTGTGGGACTTCCGAATCTCCTGGCATTTCGTGATTCTGCATACCCGCAGATCAATCTTGTTGAAATCATTCAGCGTGATCTCATCTTTCATCGGCGCAACGGGATCCGGCTCGCCGTATTCAACGGTTTTTTTCTGCGGCTCGTCTTTCTTTTCAAGCGCCGACAAAGGAATCTGCTCCTGCTCCGTTCTGGGAGTACTGAAATCGAGAAGACTGACGTAACGTTCCTTTTCGATGGCATACAGGAACAGATACAGTCTGGGACCCTGCTCCTTGTTCAGCAACAGCTGGTATACGTTCCGGAAAAAGGCTCCCTGCAGTTTCTTCAGCTCCGGCGCGTCCTCGCCGAACACCTTCTTGGGGATCGCATATAACTCCGAGTTCAACTCGTCCAGCGTATAACCGCTGCCGGAAAGATACTCATAGAGCAGCTCGATCTCCTTCTTTTCCTCGTCGGACATCGCATCATACTTCTCCCAGTTGCGGTAAGGTATGATTCGGTTGGCGTTCTCCGGCGCACAATTTTCCAGCCAATATTTCGCCAGATCCAGCCGTTCGGAAAACTGTTCGTATTTGTATGGCTGGCCGATCTTTTCAAAAACCGTCTCCAGCATGGGTACGTTGAAATCCACCACGGAGCCAAGCTGCACCAGAAGCGACATCGGAACGGTCTGTATCTGCCTGTCCCCAATCAGGCAGCTCTCCATAATGGACGCCGTATGCTCGTCCGCGCCGCCGTTTCTGTACTGGTTATACTGTTTGTCAAACTCAAAATACTGCCGCAGAATCCCGTCGTCAAAGCAGAGGTCAAAAGCCTTGTTGGGCTCCACTCTGGCGTACAGCCACAACAAAATCTCCGGCTGGTAAATCTTCAGCAGCGTATCAGGCGTCAGATTCAGCCCCGAAGAACCCGACATCTTACCGGTCGTACCCTTGATGCCGATAAATTCATATCCCTTGAAGAGCGGCGCCTTGATCCCAAAAATCTTCTCGGCAATCACACGGCTGGTATCATAAGAGCCTCTGGGAGCCGCATGGTCTTTGCCGCCCGGCTCGAAGTCCACACCTTCGTGCATCCACCGCATAGGCCAATCCACTTTCCACGCCAGCTTGCAGTCAGTGTCGGTGCGGAAGTCAAATTCCCCACAATGCCCGCATTTGCACTCATATTTCGCGGTCTTGGTCCCATCGTCGTATGCGGTGATCTTCGTGGTGTCTTTCCGACACACGGGACAGTAGATGCTGACGGGGTAGTATTCTTCCCTCTCCCCTTCGACAGCATCCTGTGTGCGGAAGCTGTCCAGAATGTCAAAAATCTCCGCCCGCCTGTCAAGCGCCGTGAGCAGATGCTTCGTATAAGCGCCGGAACGGTACATCTGGGCCTGATGGCGATAGTCCATCCGAATGCCAAACTTCTCTATGGCATGTTCAAACTCATTTTCAAAATAAGCCGCATAGCTTTTCTCCGGCGTATCAAAAGGATTCGGAACATCCACATAAGGATATCCGATATAGCGTTCAAAATTTTCCGTCTCCGCGGCGACATTCACGGGAACTTTGCGCAGTCTGTCATACTCGTCCCACGAGAAAAGCAGTCTTGCTTTTCTTCCCTTCCGCTCCAATGCCCTCACCACAAAGAGGCTGGTAGCAATATCCCTGAAATTGCCTATATGGATAGACCCGGAAGGACTAATCCCCGCCGCGCACACATATTCTTCCTTATCGGGATTCCTGCGGATCAATTCTTCCGCTATCGTATCTGACCAATGCATACCTTCTCCTTCTTCCTGGGCATCTGCCTGCCGCGCGATAATTTTCTCTAATTGGATCTCTGAATCTCCAACACCTTATATTTGATCGTTCCCGCCTGCGTCTCCACTTCCACGGTCTCGCCGACTTTCGCGCCGATCAGCGCCTTGCCGACAGGCGATTCATTGGAGATCTTACCTTTCAGGCTGTTTGCCTCCGTGGAGCCTACGATCTTATATTCCAGTTCCTCGTCATATTCAATATCCAGTATCTTCACCTGGCAGCCGATACTGATCTTCTCCAGATCGATCTCATCCTCAATGACCACTTCGGCATTTTTCAATATCTTTTCCAGTTCTTCGATCTTGGCCTCTATCTTGCGCTGCTCGTCCTTTGCCGCGTCATACTCGGCATTCTCGGACAGATCTCCCTGCTCGCGGGCTTCCTTTATCTTCTGCGCCACCTCTTTGCGCTTGACGACTTTCAGATCGTGCAGCTCGTCTTCACGCTCGCGCAGCCCCTCATACGTTAAGATATTTCTCTTCTCCTGCATGGTAAATTCTCCCTTTCCTACATAGTATTGCCTGTTCGCGCAGCCCGGCGCTAATTAACTAATCTATCATAACTATTTTTTACCATAGTGTCAAGATATTTCAACGGCGAAACGTATGGAATCTGCGGTGTTTTTCGATGGAGGCGCGCCTCCTTGTCCCCCGCTGAAGCCGCGTCGATATAGACCGCCTCGCCGTCCGGCGCCAGCCTCGGATAACGGAAATCTGCGCTGTAGTCCAGAATCAGACCCCGGCACCGCGTTCTGCCGCACCGCAGTCCGTTCTCTGCCTTCTCATAACTCTCAGTCTGGGGCACGAGACCGTATTCGTAATAGTAATCGTCCAGATAATCCTCCAGCGCTTCTCTCATGGTTCCGTCCTCCGCCTCTTCCCCAAAAATGACGAGCCGGTTGATTTTCGGAAGGAAGGGCTGCAGCAGTTCCCACGCCGTCTCCATCTGCCGCGCCATATCGGCTCTCCTACCCAGAAGCACTGCCGCCTCCCCGCAGCGCTCTATCGCTCCGGCGGCATACAGCCCGGTCAGATAACGCAGCAGAAACGCTTCGGTGCTCTCTTTCAGCTGCCATTTCCCGACATACTCTTCCGTCAGCATCGCCGCGATCTGCGGGTGCAGGACCGTATCGGTCAGACCTTCTCCCGACCGCAGCGCCGCCTCCATAGTTTCGGACAGGATTCGGGGCTTCCAGGGTCTCTTCTTATAATAAAAGACCGGCACGGGGCAGCCGAGCACACGCGCCTGACCGCCGCATACGCACACGTCGTTCACCTGAAGTTCCGCCTCTTGATACCAATGCCTTTTTGCGGCGCTTGCGCACTCCCGCCGATCCGTCTCCGGATAAAAATAAACGATGTCCATGTAGCAGTCTATGCGGCGGACAGCCGTACCATGCAGAAAATATGCGGCGGATCACAACCCGACATGATCCGCCGCCGCCTTTCAGTCTTCTCCGATTTCCTCCGCCAGTCTCTCCAGCTCCTCAAAACTCTCCGCCATGTTCACACGCTGTCTGAGTCTCGCAGAACCGGGGAGGCCCGCCGTATACCAAGACACATGCTTGCGCATCTCGCGGACACCCGTATACTCTCCTTTGTGCGCGAGCTGCAGTCCGGCGTGGCGCAGAACCATCGCCCTGATTTCCTTTCGATCCGGCTTCGGCAGCGCCGTTTTATCCTCCAGATAAGCCGCGATCCGCCGGAAGATCCACGGGTCTCCCCGCGCCGCGCGCCCTACCATAACGCCGTCGCAGCCGGTCTCGCGCAGCATTCGCTCAGCGTCCGCCCCGCCGGTCACGTCCCCGTTGCCGATCACCGGGATACCCACGCTCGCTTTGACCCGAGCAATGATCTCCCAATCCGCCTCGCCCGCGTAATACTGTTCTCTCGTCCTGCCGTGCACGGCCACCGCCGCCGCGCCCGCGTCTTCCGCAATCTTCGCGATCTCCACGGCGTTCACATGGGCGTCGTCAAACCCTTTGCGTATCTTCACAGTCACGGGCTTGCGGACGGCCCGCGCCACCGCTCTCACGATCTCTCCCACCAGTTCCGGCTGCCGCATCAGCGCCGCCCCCTCGCCGTTGTTCACCACCTTGGGCACGGGGCAGCCCATATTGAGATCCAGCACGGCAAAGGGCCTGTCCTCGATCTTTTGCGCCATCTCACTCAGAATCTTCGGATCGCTCCCGAACAGCTGCAGGGACACGGCCCGCTCGTCAGGATGAATCGCCAGCAGCTCCTCCGTGTTCTTATTGTTGTACAGGATCGCTTTGGCGCTGACCATCTCCATACAGCACAGGCCCGCTCCCTGCTCCTGGCACAGCAAACGAAAAGGCAGGTCTGTCACGCCTGCCATGGGAGCCAGTATGATATTGTTTGCAAGCGTTACGCCGCCAAGCGTAAGCGGGTGCAGTAGTTCGCTCATCTTTATCTCCATTCCGGAGCGTTCCCGCGATGGGCGGCGCGAATCTCAGATTCGCGTCTGCCGGCAGAACCGCCCTCTACGCCGCGTGCGTCTCGTCGTACGCTTTTCTCACGGCTATGGCGAGCTGATCCGCACAGGACGTCGGCTTGCGCCCGCAGAGATTCCCCCGCAGATAGGACTCGATCTTATCTACCGTCCAGCCATCCACCAGCTTTGCGATCGCTTTCAGGTTGCCGTTGCAGCCTCCCATAAAGCTGATATTGGTGATCACGTCATCATTGATGTCAAAGCTGATCACCTGTGCACAGACTACTTCCGTCCGATAATCATAACGCATCAGAGCACCTCCTCTATTTTTCATCTTACCGTATGTGTCTCCCGCATATAATAAGATTATAGCCCAGCTTTCGCGCAAAATCAATCCTCGGCGTTCAGTCGATCTCATCCAGCACGCTGCTGTCATGCAGGATGAACACCCTGTAATACAGCTGCAGCGATTCCAGCATCTCCTGCCTGTTCCTGCGGATCTCTCCCACCAGAAGTCCGCTGCCGATCTCGTCGTAGAGCAGATCGTCCTCCGCCGCGTTCGTCTCCAGGGACACGCTGCCGTCCTCCTCGAAGACGATGGTGAAGACGCCGCCGATCTCCTCGGTGAAGAGCACGCAGATCACATGCAGCTCCTCCTTGACGGATTCGGGTATCCCCGCAAACTTTTCATTAAAATAGTATTTCCGCTCATAGGCGTTTGCGCCGCAGAGCACCACTCTCTTATTTTCTCTCTCCGCATTCTCTTCCATCACACATACCCATACAGGCCGCGCACCGATACCTCGCCCGCGTAGACCCGCACCTTTTCCCCGTTCTCTCTGACGACGAGCAGTTCGCCTCTGTCGCTGACGCCCTGCGAGATTCCCGTATACTCCCCCGCGGGGTCCAGCACCCGCACCTCGCCGCCGACGCCCTGCAGGCGGCTCTGATAATTCTTTCGCAGCCCGGACAGATCCAGAGTCGCAAGAAATGTCTCGTAGTTCGCCTCAAAACGGACAAGCACCCTGTCCAAGAGCTCCGCCCTGTCGATCCGCCGCCCCGACTCGATCCTGAGAGAGGTGGTCCTGTCCCGCATCTCCTCAAGAAACTCTTCCGGACCGGCATTGTTGACATTGATCCCGACCCCCATGACGAGATACTGGATCTCGTCCATCTCCGGCGTCATCGTCATCTCCGTCAGGATACCGCAGACCTTCTTTCCGTTCACCACGATATCGTTGGGCCATTTGATAGCCGCCCTGAGCCCCGCGGTCTCCTCCACCGCCTCCGCCACGCTGAGCGCGATGACGAGCGTGAGCATGGACGCTCTGTCCGGCGGAAAATCAGGCCGTATCATCAGCGTAAAAGCAAGCGCCGTGCCGGAGAGCGTCTGCCAGCTTCTTCCCCTGCGCCCTTTGCCCGCCGTCTGCCTGTCCACCGCCACGACCGTGCCGTGGGGAGCGCCTTCCTCCGCAAGCCGCTTCGCGTCGTTGTTGGTGGATCCCGTCTCATCGTAATAGTACAGGGTTCTGCCCGCCCACTTCGTGGTAAGACGGCTTGCGATCTCCCCCTCGGACATAAGATCCTCCGGGCCTCCCGCCAGCCGATATCCCCTGTGCGGAACGGACTCGATCAGGTATCCTTCTTCTTTTAACTGATTGATCACTTTCCAGACCGCGGTTCTCGTGACGCCGAACCGGTCGCAGAGCTGCTGCCCCGACACATAGTCCCCGCTGTTTCTGAGCAATTTCAAAATATCTGTCTTGTCCGTCTTCATGTCACAGCCTGTACTCTCCCAGTGTGACCGCCATCACAGCCTTAATCGTGTGCATACGGTTTTCTGCCTCATCGAACACGATGGACTGCGGCGACTCGAACACCTCGTCCGTCACCTCCATCTCGTCGATGCCGTACTTCGCGCTGATCTCCCTGCCGATCCCCGTTTTCAGATCATGAAAGGCAGGCAGGCAGTGCATGAACACCGCTTCCTTTCCCGCATATTCCATCACCCGCCGGTTGACCTGATAGGGCATGAGATCATGCAGCCTGCTCTTCCAGATCTCCTCCGGCTCTCCCATGGAAACCCATACGTCCGTATAGATCACATCCGCGCCTTCCACGCCGGCAGACACATCCTCCGTCAGCGTGACGCTGCCTCCGGTCTGCGCGGCGATCCGCTCACAGGTATGTACCAGCTCTTCCTTCGGGAAATAGGCTTTGGCCGTGCAGGCGGTAAAGTGCATCCCCATCTTGGCGCACGCCACCATCAGAGAATTGCCCGTATTGTAGCGGGCGTCACCCAGATAAGTCAGCTTGACGCCCTTCAGCCGCCCCAAATGCTCTCTGATCGTCAGAAGATCGGCAAGCATCTGCGTCGGATGAAACTCGTTGGTCAGTCCGTTCCATACCGGCACGCCGGCGTATTTTGCCAGTTCCTCCACAATCTCCTGCCCGAAGCCCCGGTACTCGATCCCCTCGTACATGCGCCCCAGCACCCGCGCCGTATCGGCGATGCTCTCCTTCCTGCCGATCTGCGAGCCGGAGGGATCGAGATAGGTGGTTCCCATGCCGAGATCGTGCGCCGCCACCTCAAAGGAACAGCGCGTTCTCGTGCTGGTCTTCTCGAAGATCAGCGCCACGTTCCTGCCCCGGTAAAGATCCGTCGGGATCCCCTTCTTCTTTCTGTCCTTCAGATCTGCCGCCACATCCAGCATATAAGTGATCTCTTCCGGCGTAAAATCCAGAAGTTTCAAAAAATGACGCCCTGTCAAATTCATGGTGTACCTCCTTCGCGTCGCCTGTTTTTCTTTTGCGCCTGTTATATGAAAAAGGCGGCTCCTCGGAACCGCCTTCCACACTCGGAATCGTTTATTTCCACACTTCTTTCACGGAAGTTGCAAGCCCCGCCAGTCCCTGTATCTCGGAAGGTATGATGATCTTGGTCGCCTGTCCGTCGGCCGCCTTCTCAAATGCTTCCAGACTCTTGATCTTCAACACGGCCTCGTCCGCCCCCGCCTCGCGGATCATGCGGATACCGTCCGCGGTAGCCTTCTGCACTTTCAGAATCGCCTCGGCCTCGCCTTCCGCCTCGCGGATCATCTTCTCCTTCTGCGCCTCCGCGCGCAGGATCGCCGACTGCTTCTCCGCCTCAGCCTCCAGAATCGCGGACTCCTTGTTACCTTCCGCAACCAGCACGGTGGACTTCTTCTCGCCCTCCGCGCGCAGGATCGCTTCACGGCGCTCGCGCTCCGCTTTCATCTGCTTCTCCATAGCGTCCTGAATGGCCGCCGGCGGTATGATGTTCTTCAGCTCGACGCGGTTGACCTTGATGCCCCAGGGATCCGTCGCGATATCCAGGGACGCCCGCATCTTCGTGTTGATGACCTCTCTGGAGGTGAGCGTCTGGTCCAGCTCCATCTCGCCGATAATATTTCGCAGCGTGGTCGCCGTCAGGTTCTCGATCGCCATGATCGGATTCTCCACACCGTAGGCAAAGAGTTTCGGATCCGTGATCTGGAAGAATACCACCGTATCGATCCGCATCGTGACGTTATCCTTCGTGATCACCGGCTGCGGCGCAAAGTCCACTACCTGCTCTTTCAGAATCACCCGCTTGGCAACCTTGTCGATGAAAGGCACCTTCACATGAAGTCCCACCGACCATGTCTGCTGGTATGCGCCCAACCGCTCCACGACATAGGCATGCGCCTGCGGAACGATCTTGATGCAGGACAGAAGAATCACCACAAGCAGAATTAAAACAACAACCAACGCAAATAATCCACCCATTATTATACCTCTTTTCTCTCCTCCACGATCAGCTTGACGCCGTTGATCGCGAGTACTGTTGTGACGGCGCCGACCGGGATCTTCTCGCCGTCCGTCCTCGTTCTGGCGGACCACTCCATACCGCCCACGCTGACCTGGCCGATCCCCTGGAGATTGTCGATCTCACTGGTCACAATCGCCGGACAGCCCACAAGACTCTCCGCATTCGTGCGAACCCTGTCCTTGTTAAAATATTTGACGGCCAGCGGTCTTGTGAAAAACAGCAGCAACGCGGAGACAAGAAGAAAAAGTATCACCTGTAAGGCAAACGGCGCCTGGAAGAGCGCTGCGATCGTCGCAACCAGCGCGCCGCCCGCAAACCAGACGGTCGTCAATCCCATTGTGAGCAGTTCAATCACGACCAACGCTGCGAGCACGACCAGCCAAAACACAGTCATGTTTAAATCAGCCATAACTCCCACTCCTTCTTCTCTCAGCCCGTAAACAAATTTTTCATTCTTATTCTACTATGACTGCCGCCCACTGGCAAGTGAAATTCTTACCAGAATACCTGGTTGTCGATCAGGATCCCTTCGTGGTTCCCGGCTCTCCTGAAGTGCGTCGCGCCGCCCACGTTCGTCTCGCCGTTGATCGCCGCCTGCGCCGCCTCATAACAGCCGTCGGAAATATTGCCGCTCATATAGACGCGGGCCACCTTGCCGTTGAGCGCGGGAGTAAACTGCCCCGACGCAAAGATCACGCCGGAGATGGTATCCGGGTATGCGCCGCTTCGGACACGGTTCATAACCACCGCGCCCACAGCCAGCTTGCCGTTGTAGGTCTCGCTGCCCGCCTCGCAGTGAATCAGCGACGCCAGAAGCCGCAGATCGTCGCCGCCGACAACGACGGCGCCCTGATTGGCAGTCAGTTTCGCCTGCCGCTCCGCCTCTTCTCTCTTCTTGATCGCAACAAGGGTCTCTCCCGCGTCTATGTGAAAGTCCACGTCCACAAACTCGGTGGAAACATAGCCGTCCCCCTCCTGATATTCCACACTGATCCAGTCGTCGTCGACAAAATCAATGATCTCCAGCTCATCGTCCGCCGTCAGCAGTCCGATCACCTCGGCGTCCTCGTCCGGCGCGTCGCGCACGCGCAGGATATCCGTCTCGATCGTGACAATCAGGTTGCCCACGTCGTCCGCCATCGCCTCCGCTTCCTCGCCGAAGAGGAGGTATTCGTCGCTGGCCCATCCGATCAGGTCCCCGCTCCTTAACCTCGTCCAACCGTCCCGGCGCTCCAGTATCCTGCCCCCGCAGTCCTTATACAGCACTCCGACTTTGTCGGAATCCTCGCTCGGCTCTTCCCTGACATTCATTGCAACCTGTACGTTCACCATCACCAGATCAGAGTCTTCTTCTCCCTCCGGGTCGGCGCCGCCCGACATACGCACAAGTTCCTCGATGGCCTTCCCAGCGCTGACTCCCGAGGACGGTTCGATGATCTGGGCGATTCCCACATTCAGGGAATCCAGATATTCACGCTGATCCATCGCCCGGGCGTCCAGCCTGAATACCGCCGCAAGCGCCAGACAAAGAACGGAGCCTGCCAACAGGGCAGATATGCTCCTGCCTTTCAGCATAGGCACTATCCTCCATGATTTCTTCAAATTATAACATTATTATACAAAATTGTTACAAAATTGTTAAATCTTAGGCATGGATAATTTTAGCAAAACACCTATTCTTTGTCAAGTTTATGCAGCTTGTCCCGTCTTTATGCCTCAAAGACGCTCATATTTGGCCAGACATGCCGCCATGGCGTCCAGGACCGCGCCGCGGAAACCTCTCTCCTCCAACACTTTCAAACCCTCGATGGTAGTGCCGCCCGGCGAGCAGACCATGTCTTTCAGCTCCCCCGGATGCATCCCCGTCTCCAGCATCAGCTTCGCGCTGCCAAGCACCGCCTGCGCCGCGAACTCATATGCCTGCTTTCTGGGCATTCCAGCCAGCACCGCGCCGTCCGCCATCGCCTCCATAAACATGAACACATAGGCGGGGGAAGAACCGCTGACAACGCCCACCGCATTGACCAGCCGGTCTTCTATCAGACTGGCCCTGCCGAAGCTCTCCATCAGTCTGAGACAGTAATCCGCCTCCTCTTTCGTCACCTTCCCGTTTACACAGACACCCGTGCAGCCCTCTCCGACCATCGCGGGCGTGTTCGGCATACAGCGCACGAATTTCAGCTCCCTGCCAAACGCTTCCACAAGCCAGTCCAGGGTTTTGCCCGCCGCGATACTGATGATCAGCTGGTCTTCCCGCACCGCTCCTTTAATCTCTTCGACCACCTCGCCGAGAAACTGCGGTTTTACAGCCAGTATGAGCGTCTTGGCCTCCGCCGCAACCTCCACGTTGGACGCGCGGATACCGATGCCGTACCGGGCCGCCATGAGATCGCCCGTCTCCCTTGTCTTCGCACTGCCGACAATCTGCGCCGGCTCCACGATCCCCCGGTCCAGCATCCCTCCGATCATCGCCTTCGCCATATTTCCGAGTCCGATAAATCCTATCTCAGCCATTGTCTTTCTCTTCCTTTCTGTCATTTTATCTGTGAGGCCCCGGCCTGTACGCTCATCCGCGCCGCCGCTGCCTGGCCGCCTCATACATCAGCAGCGACGCCGCGACCGCGGCATTCAGGGATTCCACCTTTCCCGCCATCGGGATCTTCAGAAGCCTGTCCGCGCAGGCCGCCGTCTCCGCCCGCAGGCCGCCTCCCTCGTTGCCGATCAGGAACGCGCATCCCGGGCGGTAGTCAAATGCATCGTAATCCTCCTCGCCGTCCAGATGCGCCGCATACACGCTGACGCCCCCGTCCTGCAGCGCGCGGATCGTCCCCTGCAGATCTTCCGTATAGAGGAACGGCACCCGGCACACAGAACCCATCGTCGCCCGGATCACTTTCGGATTGTAGACGTCCACGGTTCCCCTGCTCATGAGGATGCCGCTTGCTCCCGCCGCTTCGCCTGTGCGGAAGATCGTTCCCAGATTGCCCGGATCCTGCAGATCTTCCAGCAGCAAAAACAGCGGGGCTCCGCCTTGTTCCGCCGTCTCCAACAGAGCCTGCGCGCCGTACGCAAACTGCCTGACGAGACACAGGATCCCCTGGGGCGTCTTCGTGTCGCACATCCTGTCAAACACGTCGTCCGCTACAATCTCCACAGAGAGTTTCTCCAGCCTGCCGCCATAAATCTCCCCCAGCTCCCGTTCCGCCCGCCGCGCGATATAAACTTTCTCGATCCTGTCCGCGGGAACCTCCTCGAACATCCTGACGCCTTCCGCCACGAAGAGCCCGCTCTCGTTTCTCGCTTTTGCCTTTTGATTCAGCTGTATGACTTCCCTGACGGAAGCGTTGCTGTTACTCGTAATCACGCGTGTCCCTCCCCGGTTCCGGCGGTACGAAAATACCCCGCAGACTGTACGCCTGCGGGGGCCGTCATTTTCTTTTTCCATCAAAGCGCGAGAATCTTCGCCACTTCGTACTGATAATCGGAAATGCTCTTCTGCATATTCAGCGCTTCCTCGATGTCAAAATCCAAGAACTCGCCGTGCTGGTAGCCGACCACCCTGTTGCTCTTGCCCTCGCACAGGATATCCGCCGCATACGCGCCCATGATGGAAGCATAATAGCGGTCCTTACAGGTCGGCGAGCCGCCGCGCTGCATGTAGCCGAGGATCGTCGCCCTCGTCTCAATGCCGGTAGCCGCCTCCACGCGTCTCGCCATAGAGGTGGAATGTCCGATTCCCTCCGCGTTGATGATGATGTGATGCGTCTTGCCGCGCTTTCTGTTGGCGATGATATTGTTGATGATCTCCTGTTCGTTATAGTCGTATTTCTCGGGGAGCAGAATATCCTCCGCGCCGTTGGCGATACCGCACCAGAGCGCGATATAGCCGGCGTTTCTTCCCATAACCTCTATGATACTGCACCTCTCATGGGAAGAAGAGGTATCTCTGATCTTGTCGATCGCCTGCATCGCCGTATTGATCGCCGTGTCAAACCCGATCGTATACTCCGTGCACGCGATATCCAGATCGATCGTCCCCGGGATTCCCACCGTGTTGATGCCGAGTCTTGCAAGCGCCTGCGCGCCGCGGTATGAACCGTCTCCGCCTATGACGATCAGACCGTCGATGCCGTGCTTGCGGCAGATCTCCGCGCCCTTCTTCTGTCCTTCCTCCGTGCGGAACTCCGAGCAGCGCGCAGTCCCCAGAATCGTACCGCCCTGCTGGATCGTGTCAGACACCGTCCAGCGCTGCATATCTATGATCTCCTCGTTCAGAAGACCCCTGTAACCTTTCTTGATACCCTTGACGCTGACGCCGTTGGCCAGCGCTTTCCTGACGACCGCGCGGATCGCCGCGTTCATGCCGGGCGCGTCGCCGCCGCTTGTCAGA
This sequence comes from uncultured Lachnospiraceae bacterium, assembly GCA_947626775.1. Lineage (GTDB taxonomy): Bacteria > Bacillota > Clostridia > Lachnospirales > Lachnospiraceae > UBA3282. The sequence continues at coordinate 15,336 of CANQTL010000015.1, forward strand.
ACGCCTATTGTTTTGATCTGTTTCGCCATATCTGCCTCCGTCGCACCGTGTGCTGAATTTCTAACAGTATTCTACTCTAAACAAATACGCTTTTCAACATTTTTTGCAGAAATGTTCAAAGCCCCTCGGCCGTCAGACCACCCTGACATTCTCCGTTCCGTAGAGTCTCCCCAGCTGTCCGATCAGTTCCTCCCCGGCGTCCACCCGCCAGTTGGCCGGCATGGGATACTTGGAGCGCGGGTTTTCCACATAGATGATCACGTTGTCCCTGCCCTCGGACTCCCGCAGGGCGTCCTGCAATTCTTCCCTGTGAGCCTCATAGTCCGCCATCGTAGGGAATTTGATCCACAGCTTACGCGGCATATCCTCGAAGAACGTGATCTGCTCGCAGATCAGCTTGCCGTCCTTCTCCTCCTCCGCGTTGACGCGTCCCCTGACGAACACCTTGCTGTCCTCCGCCACCCTGCTGCCGTACCGCTCGTACTGCGACGGGAAGACGATCACCTCCACCGTGCCGACCAGATCCTCGACCTGCAGATAGGCCATCACCTTTTCGCTCTTCGTATACTTGATCCTCTTGTCCGTGACGATACCGCCGATCGTGACCGTGCTTCCGTCGACCGCCGCAATCTCTCCGCTCTCGTCGTCGAGCGCAAAATCAGCCGTCGTGTTGGTGATATTCTTCTTCCAGAACTCCTGGTATTCCTCCAGCGGATGCCCGCTGACATAGATGCCGAGCACTTCCTTCTCGAAGGCCAGCTTCATCTCCTTGGAGTACTCGCCCACATCCGGCAGCCTGACGTCGAAGTTTTCCTTCTGCTCCTCGGACACGATATCGAACAGGGACAGCTGGCCCGTCATATTGTTTTTCCTGTCCTGCTGAACGCTGTCCATGATCTGGATATACACGCTCATGTACTGTTTGCGCGTGCCTCCCAGGCTGTCCAACGCCCCCGCCTTGATGAAATGCTCCACGGCGCGCTTGTTCACATCCCTGTCCGCGACGCGGGTGAGAAAATCCTGCAGATTGGTAAACGGGCCGCGCGCGCTCCGCTCCTCCACCACCGCGTCGATAGCCGGCCTGCCGACGCTCTTGATGGCGGTCAAGGCATAGCGGATCTGTCTGCCCGAGACGGAGAAGCCGCTCTCCCCCTCGTTGATGTCGGGCGGCAGAATCTCGATCCCCATGCTGCGGCACGTCATGATGTACTCCGACACCTTCGCCGGATTGTCGATCACCGAAGTCAGAAGCGCGGCCATGAACTCCACGGGATAATAGTATTTCAGCCAGGCGGTCTGGTAGGCGACCACCGCGTAGCAGGCCGCATGGGACTTATTGAAAGCGTACTTGGCAAAATCCATCATCGTGTCGTAGATATGACTCGCCACCGCCGCGTCGATGCCCTTCGCCACGCATCCCGGCACGCCCTCCTCGGGATTGCCGTAGATGAAATTCTTTCTCTCCTGTTCCATCACATACTGTTTCTTCTTGCTCATGGCGCGGCGTACCAGGTCGCTGCGCCCCATCGTGTAACCGCCCAGATCCCGGACAATCTGCATCACCTGTTCCTGATAGACGATACAGCCGTAGGTCGGAGCCAGAATCGGTTCGAGCTGCGGACAGTCATAGGTGACGGCGGCGGGATCGTTTTTGCCCTTGATATATTTGGGAATAAAATCCATCGGCCCCGGACGGTAGAGAGAGATGCCGGCGATGATATCCTCCAGACTCTGCGGCTTCAGCTCTTTCATAAAGTTTTTCATTCCACCGCTTTCCAGCTGGAACACGCCGTCCGTCCTGCCCGTTCCGATAGAGGCAAGAACCGCCGGATCATTGTAATCTATGCGGTCGATATCGATCTCGACGCCCGCGCTCTTCTGCGCCAGCTGCACCGCTTTCTGGATCACGGTGAGCGTCCGAAGTCCCAGAAAGTCCATCTTCAGAAGACCCAGCTCCTCGATCGTCGTCATCGTAAACTGTGTTGTCACCGCATTGTCCACGCCGCGTGAGAGCGGCACGAAATTTTCCGCCGCGTCCGGACAGATCACAACCCCTGCCGCATGGGTGGAAGTATGCCGCGGCAGTCCTTCCAGACGCTTGCTCATATCGATCAGCGTGCGCATCTGTTCGTCCTCGGCGTACATCCTGCGAAGCTCCGGATTGACCTCGAGAGCCCTGTCGATGGTGATGTTCAGCTCGTTCGGTATCATCTTGGCGATGGCGTCCACATAGGCGTAAGGCAGATCCATCACACGCCCCACGTCCCGGATCACTCCCTTGGCCGCCATCGTGCCGAAGGTTACGATCTGCACTACCCGGTCGCTGCCGTACTTGCGGTTGACATGGTCGATGACCTCCTGCCGCCGCTCGAAACAGAAGTCCACGTCGATATCCGGCATGGACACACGCTCGGGATTCAGAAACCGCTCAAAGAGCAGATTGTATTTGATCGGATCGATATTCGTGATCTTCAGGCAGTAAGAGACGATACTGCCCGCCGCCGAACCTCGCCCCGGCCCCACGGCGATGCCGTTCTCCCGGCAATAGTTGATGTAGTCCCACACGATCAGGAAATAGTCCACGAATCCCATGTCGTGGATGATGCCAAGCTCATAGGCAAGGCGCTTCTGCAGAGCGCCGTCGTCGTCAGGATAGCGCTCGGCCATGCCGTCCTGGCAGAGCTTGTTCAGATAGGTCCAGGAATCATACCCTTCGGGCACCTCATAGCGCGGCACTTTGTACTTGCCGAATTCGATCTCCACATGGCATCTGTCAGCGATGCGCTGGGTGTTCTCCACCGCCTCCCAGGCATAGGGGAACAGTCCCTTCATCTCCTCCTCGCTCTTCACGTAATACTGGCCGCCCTCATAGCGCATACGATCCTCATCCGCCAGTTTCCTGCCGGTCTGCAGACAGAGCAGAATATCGTGGGGCTGCGCGTCTTCCGCGTAGGTATAGTGCACGTCGTTGGTCGCCACGAGAGGGATGTCCAGCTCCCTGCTCATATTCAGAAGCGCCGCGTTGACCGTCCGCTGTTCCGGGATCCCATGATCCTGTAATTCCAGGTAGAAATTACCCTTGCCAAAACAGTCCTCGTACTTCTTCGCAACCTTCTTCGCCTCGTCGATCAGGCCTTTCTGGATATAGCGCTGCACCTCCCCCGCGAGACAGGCTGACAGGGCGATCAGACCCTCGTGAAATTCCTGCAGGATCTCCATATCCACCCGGGGACGGTAGTAATACCCTTCCGTAAAACCGCGGCTCACAATCTTCATCAGATTGGCATAGCCCGTATTGTTCTCCGCCAGGAGCACCAGGTGATAATACCGGTCCTCTCCGCCCGTCAGCTCCCTGTCGAAGCGGGATCTGGGCGCCACGTAGACCTCGCAGCCGATGATCGGATTGACGCCCGCGGCGGTCGCCTCCTTATAGAAGTCGATAACGCCGTACATCACGCCGTGATCGGTGATCGCCGCGCTGTTCATGCCGAGTTCCTTCACACGCTTGACATACTCCTTAATTTTGTTGGAACCGTCCAGCAGGCTGTACTCCGTGTGGACATGCAAATGTGCAAAAGCCATTGTTCTTACCTATTTTCTCTCATCGGTAAACGACCAGCCCTCCCGCTTCGCCTTCCGCAGAAGCGCCCTGGGATCGTCGTCGTTCAGCGTCATAATCGTTATATGCATCCTGTCTATCATCTCGCGCACATAGCGGTTGGCATAGCCGGGCCGCGCCACCTTCCCGCGCAGAGTCCGCAGCTTTTCCAACTGCTCCAGCGCCGGGAAGTCCTCATTTCTCAGATAACGCTCGATACAGTCGTTGACCGCCGCGGAATAGAAATAGATCATCTCATACTCCAGCACCATGCGCACCTGTTCATAATTCGGAAGAGCGTGCATCCGCTCATAGACGGCTTCCAGCGCCGCATACATGCACTCCGCATACTCCCGCGTCTTGATCTTGGAGAGCCCGCTTCCGGAATCGTTGTAGCGGTACACCACCTCGTTCACGTTTCCGATACTGCGCGCCGTGACCACCAGAAAATTCCAGAAATCCGCGTCCTCCATCATCGCCACATGCTCCCGGAACCGAAGATGGTACCGCTCGATCAGCTCCCGCCGCACCAGCTTGCTCCACAGATAGCCGCCGGCTATGATCAGCCCCGCCCGCTTCTCGCTGTCGAGTTCGCCCGTATATCTGTCGTTCGTGACCAGTCTGGACTCCTGGTGCTCCATATCCAGGTAGCCGCCGTCCACGAGATCATAATCGCCCTCTTTGGCCTTCGCGTACAGCTTCTCGTACATCCTCGTGTCGGGAATGTCATCACAGTCCACGAATCCGATATACTCGCCGGTCGCCAGATCGAGCCCCAGATTTCTCGCGCCGCCCGCCCTGCGGTTCTCCGGGGAGGCGATCACCCGCACTTTGTCCGGATACTGCCGCTGGCACTCATACAGGACCGCGAGACTGTGATCCGTAGAACAGTCGTCGATAAAAATAATCTCGATCTCCTCCAGAGTCTGGTGCACCAGGTTGCCGATACAGCCCGCAAAGTGCTTCTCGCCGTTGTAGACCGGAACGATGACCGAAACCTTCCTGGGCGGCTTCCCCTCGTTCAGGTACTCATACAGCGAGAGCGTCCCCTGCACGTCCCGCTCTATGACGTCGAGCGCCGTGTCCGATACCGGATGTGCCGCGAAGTAATCCGCCGCCGCGGCGCGCACCTTTTTGCCGCCATACTGCCGCACGAGCTCTCTCGTATGCCTGTAATGCTCGATCAGGGCGGGCAGACCGGCGCCGAGAGAAAGGAGTCCGCCCGCCGTTACGCCGGCCTTTTCTTCCTCCCGCATAATATAGAGCAGCAATTCTATCACCGGAATCTCCTGCCGGATATCCGACATGGCGTCACGGATATCGGGCCTTGCCTTTAAGTACCCGTAAAAGAGTTCCTTCGCCTGCGCGGCTTCTTTCGCCTCTATGAGTCTGGCAACCGCCTGCTTGAGTTCCGAAGTCTCCGCCTTCTCCGCGGTGATCGCGACTCTGCCCTCCCTGATCCGAAGTCCCCGCGCCCGCGCCCAGACACAGAGCAGCATGGCGGAGAGCACGCGGTACACTCTGCGGTGATACAAGTCATAGCGCTCCACATTGATCTTGTCGGACGCCTCCGCAAGCACATTAAAAAGCCACTCGCAGTACGCGTCAAACACCTCTCTGCGGGCCGCCATCAGATTGCCGTAACAGCATTTTGTGTCGCCAAGCATCTCGCAGTACGCATCATAGTCCTCGGGATAAAGGGCGCGGACCGCCTCCCCGACCGCGTCGAGATCCCGCGGATCGTACTCTCTCGCAAAATGTTCTCTGTTCGTCTCTCCATAGGAGAGCAGATCGGACGTCATGAGATCGCAGTCCGCCAGCGCCGCCTCATACTCCGCGGCGCTCATGAGACCGCCGTTTTCCCCGATAAAAAATCTGCGGTAATGGCAGAGGCCGACAATATCCGCCTCCTTCTCGTTGCGCCATACCCAGTACAGACCGGTCAGCTCGCCGTAGTAAGGATTCAGATCCGAGATGTGCTCCCCCGTGTTGTCCCCCGCATAGCCCAGATCCTGTGAAAGCTCCCGCCCCACATGCAGCGGGATGTAGACCGGATTCTTAGGTACGCCAAACGGCCTGTGCGCCATCGTATATATCTTCACGCTCATAAACTTCGCTCTCCTGCTGTCGCGACACGCTTCTTTTCCGACAGAAATATTATAATAATTTTTCCCTTTTTGCGCAAGAGAGCGCGGGCGCCTCCCCATATGCAGAGAGGGAGGCGGCGTCTGCCGTCTCCCTCCGTATCGCATCCTGTTTCAATCGTGCGTCCGCGTCCCTACAGATACTTCTTCAGCGCCTCCGCCTTGTCGGTCTTCTCCCATGGAAGATCCAGATCGTCGCGGCCGAAATGTCCGTACGCCGCCGTCTGCCTGTAAATCGGACGGCGCAGATCAAGCATTTTGATGATGCCCGCCGGGCGCAGATCAAAGTTGTCGCGGATGATTTCGTCCAGTTTCTCGTCAGATACCTTACCCGTTCCGAAAGTATCCACCATCACGGAGGTAGGCTGCGCTACGCCGATCGCGTAGGAAAGCTGGATCTCGCACTTGTCCGCAAGCCCTGCCGCCACGATATTCTTTGCCACATAGCGCGCCGCGTATGCCGCGGAGCGGTCAACCTTGGTGCAGTCCTTGCCGGAAAACGCGCCGCCGCCGTGACGCGCATAGCCGCCGTAGGTGTCCACGATAATCTTGCGCCCTGTCAGGCCCGCATCGCCGTGCGGTCCGCCGATGACGAAACGGCCCGTGGGATTGATGAAGGATTTCGTGTTGTCGTCGATCAGCTCTTTGGGAAGCACCGGATCAAACACATATTTTTTGATATCCGTATGGATCTGCTCCTGCGTCACATCGGGATCGTGCTGCGTGGAGAGGACAACCGCCTCCAGGCGCACGGGCCTTCCGTTCTCGTCATACTCTACGGACACCTGGCTCTTGCCGTCCGGGCGAAGATATTTCAGCGTGCCGTCCTTGCGCACCCTGGTAAGCTGCCGCGCCAGCTTGTGGGCCAGCGAGATCGGATAGGGCATATACTCCGGCGTCTCGTTGGTGGCATAGCCGAACATCATACCCTGGTCGCCCGCGCCGATCGCTTCGATCTCCGCGTCCGACATCTTGTTCTCCTTGGCCTCCAGCGCCTTGTCAACGCCCATCGCGATATCCGCGGACTGCTCGTCGATCGCCACGAACACCGCACAGGTATTGCCGTCAAAGCCGTACTCGGACTTGGTATAGCCGATCTCTTTCACGGTATCGCGCACGATCTTCTGAATATCTACATACGCGTTCGTGGTGATCTCGCCCGTCACAAGCGCGAAACCGGTGCAGACCGCCGTCTCGCATGCGACACGGCTCATCGGATCCTTCTCCATGCAGGCGTCCAGAATCGCGTCCGAGATCGCGTCGCAGACTTTATCGGGATGCCCTTCCGTCACTGATTCTGAGGTAAATAATCTCTTTTCCATCTTGATTCTCCTTTATGTATATTTGCATTAACAAAGGTCCGCTTATCGGATAAGCGGACCTGACAGCCAAGATCAAATCCTCTTATTGTTCGAGCTGCCTTACGGCAGATTTTCGCTCAGGTTGGCACCTTCCGTCACCGGGGTTGCCGTGGCTTCACAGATCCTATGTATCTCCACCACTCTGAATAAGAGAAAACTCACAGTATGCAATTCCTATATCTGTACTATAAAATACACCAGCATGCCGCCCGTGTCAACAGGTTTTTTCAACCGTCAGCCGACTTTCAGCCGGAACTTCTGCAGATCGCGCTCCGCGGTGATAACGTCGATCTGCGCGCCAAGACCCTGCAGCTTCAGATGGAAATCCTCGTAACCGCGCTCGATATACCTGATATCGTCCACGACGGTGATCCCCTCCGCAGCCAGACCGGCGATGACCAGCGCCGCGCCCGCCCGCAGATCGGGGGCCGTGATGCTCGCCCCGGTGTACTGCCTCACGCCGTCTATGATCGCCGTGTTGCCCTCCACCTTGATATTCGCACCCATGCGGGTCAGTTCGTCCACGTATTTGAATCGATTCTCGAAAATGCTCTCCGTCACAATGCTCGTCCCCGCCGACAGTCCCAGCGCAACGGTGATCTGCGGCTGCATATCCGTGGGAAATCCCGGGTAGGGCAGGGTCTTGACGTGGGTGTGGCCCAGCGGTTTGGAGGCAACCACGCGGACGGCGTCATCCGACTCCTCCACCTCGCAGCCAATCTCCAGAAGTTTCGCGCTGATGGATTCCAGATGTTTCGGAATGACGTTTTTGACGGTCACATCGCCTTTCGTCACCGCCGCGGCAAACATGAATGTACCCGCCTCAATCTGGTCGGGGATAATGCCGTACTCTGTTCCGTGCAGCTTCGGCACGCCCTTGATCCTGATCACATCCGTACCCGCGCCCTTGATATTGGCGCCCATGCTGTTTAAAAAGTTCGCAAGATCTACGACATGCGGCTCCTTCGCCGCGTTCTCGATCACGGTCTGACCCTCCGCCATCACGGCGGCCATCATCACATTCATTGTCGCGCCCACTGTGACCACATCCATATAGATATGGTTCCCCCTGAGCCGTTCCGCCTCCGTGATAATCAGGCCGTGCTCGATCCGGACATTTGCGCCCAGCGCGCGAAAGCCTTTGATGTGCTGATCAATCGGGCGGAGTCCGATGTTGCAGCCGCCCGGCAGCGCCACCTCCGCCTTTTTATATTTGCCGAGCAGCGCGCCCAGCAGATAGTAAGAAGCTCTGATCTTCTTGATATAATCGTCCTCGATCACCACGTCGTAGATCTGAGACGCGTTGATCCTGACCGTATGTCTGTCCGGCCTGCCGACAACGACGCCGATGCTCTCCATCGCCTGCATCAGCACATTCGTGTCCCTGACGTCAGGTATATTTTCTATCACAACAGTGTCGTCCGTCATGATGGCGGCCGCAAGAATGGCAAGCGCCGCATTCTTGGCGCCGCCAATCTCCACTTCGCCGACTAACGGATTTCCACCTTTAATCGCGTATTGTTCCATAATGTTCCCCTATATGATAAACGAATCAAATTCAGATATTGGCAAAGCCATAAATAATTATCTTACAGTATACCATATTTTACATATTTGTAAATGGAAAACTTAATTCAGGTAGTTGAGCGGATTTACCTGTACGCCGTTTATCAGGATCTCAAAGTGCACATGCGGCCCCGTGCTCACGCCCGTATTGCCGCTGAGCGCAATCTTCTGTCCCTGACTTACGGTCTGTCCCGGCGACACGAGCACCTTGCTCAGATGTCCGTACCGTGTCTGCCTGCCGTCCGCATGGTTGATGTAAACTACATACCCATAGCCGCTGCCCCAGCCCGCCTTGGCGACGGTTCCGGCAGAGGACGCCATGACCGCAGTGCCGACCGGAGTAGCCCAGTCGATTCCCTTGTGATAGGTGCTCGCGCCCTTGGTGGGCGCCTTGCGCCTGCCGAAACCGGACGACTGCCGGCCTCCCGAAATCGGCTTGATATAGGTGGGCGGAATCTTCGTGCCCCGCTCCACGACCTTCGCCACCGCCTCGTAAGTGATCTCCTCCTTCAGGATATCTCTCTCGACCTCTTCATTGTTGCGGTAGGAGACATTGGCCACCACCTTGCGGTGCCCTGCGGAAGGCTCCTGCAGCGTCTGTGTCTGCGTCGTGTACCAGTCGTCATTGTCCACGTAGACGACGTCCGCCTCATAGTCCTCCTCATAGTACACCTCTTCCGTGCGCTCCACGGACAGTTCCGGTTCCGGCACGGTGACGATCAGCTCGTCCCCCACACGGATCGTAGAATTTTCGTTCTCAATCGTCTCATTCATGGCGATCAGATCCGCCAGCGGGATCTCGTTTTTCTCCGCGATCTGAGAGAGGGTATCTCCCGACACTACCTCGTAGATCTGTTCCTTCTCCTTCTCCTTGGTCACTTCCTCGATCGCCTCTTCAAGCGGAGTGATCTCATCGTCCTGAAGATAGGACTCCACCACCTCCACCGTGTCGCCAAACCCAAGCGACTTCAGGCCCAGCTCATAGTCTGAGAAATCTTTCTCGACGGCAGGCTCCACATCGGAGAACATCTCATCCAGCGCCGCGTCGATACCCGCACTGGTCATCGCCTCCGCCGCTTCCTCCTCCTTCTCCTGCTGCTCCGCCGCGGAGTGGATCTGCGTGGTCAGCACATTCAACTCGCGCTCCCCGTCGAGCACCAGGTCCACATAGTATTCGTGCCTGCTGTCATACTTGTTGATGGACGCCTGCAATAACGCCAGCACTTCCTCCGCGCTCGAGAGGTTGACGGTATACTCGTTGATTTTTACCGTATAGGAACGGTTCAGCGTCTCCTTAACGCTGTCCCGGAGCACAGAGGTCATACCCGCCGTCAGGTCGTCGTCGTCGTCCACCGCGCCCCAGAGCACTTCTCTGCCCTCGTAAGTCAGATCGCCGTCCGCCAGCACCAGCTCGTCACTCGTTCCCGCGAGCCGTCTGCGCGCCGCGATCAGACAATTTTCTGCCTGCCCGGCGTCCGCAACCGTCCCCACCCGCGTACCGTTCAAATACACCGTGAAGATATTGTCCCCGCTGCTCTCCAGCTTCTGATAAGAGGGGAACAACAGGATCCCGGCAAAAACTGCGGCCGCCGCAACCTTAATATATGCAATTTTCAGTTTTTTATTATGCCGTACCGGCTTTTTCATCATAAAACGCTCATCCCGTTTCGTAACAAAAATGTAACATTTTATATTCTATCAGTATTTCCTCAAAATGTAAAGTGATGTATAATCCGTATATGGACAGAATTATTTTTCACATAGACGTCAACTCCGCTTACCTGAGCTGGAGCGCTCTGGAAAAACTGCACAACGGCTCCGACGTGGATCTGCGCGCCATTCCCGCCATCGTCGGCGGCGATATGGCCAAACGGCACGGCGTCGTCCTGGCAAAGTCGATCCCCGCCAAGGCCTACGGCGTCGTCACCGGGGAACCCATCGTCAACGCTCTGCGCAAATGTCCCGGTCTGGTCATAGAACCGCCCGATCACAGGCTGTACAGCCGCAGGAGCCATGAGCTGATGGCGCTTCTGTCCGGCATCTGCCCCGACATCGAACAGGTCAGCGTAGACGAATGTTATATGGATTACACGCCGATCCGTATGCAGTACCCCTCCCCGGAGGCAGCCGCACACATGATCCGGAACCGGGTGCGGGAGCAATTACATTTTACCGTCAACGTGGGCATATCCGACAGGAAAGTCCTGGCAAAAATGGCTTCCGATTTCCGCAAACCCGACCAGGTGCACACGCTGTACGCCAGTGAAATCCGTGAAAAGATGTGGCCGCTCCCCGTCTCCGCGCTCTTCATGTGCGGTCATTCCAGCGTGGAGACGCTGCGCAAGCTGGAAATTCTGACGATCGGGGATCTGGCCCGCGCAGACCGCTCCGTCCTCGAAGCGCATTTAAAGAGCCACGGCACGCTCCTATGGGAGTACGCCAACGGCATAGACGACTCCGCAGTCGCCACCGTGCGCGCAGACGCCAAGGGAATCGGTAATTCCACCACTCTGAGCAGGGACGCCGAGGACAGCGAGACCGCGCACCTCGTCCTTCTCTCCCTGGCGGAATCTGTCGCCAGAAGGCTCCGCGACGCCGGACAATACTGTCTCATGGTGAGCGTGGAAATCAAGTACAATACTTTCCGTAAGGCTTCGCACCAGACCACCCTGCTCTCACCGACCAATCAGACCGATCTGCTCTACCGGACCGCCTGCGCCCTCTTCGACGAGCTGTGGGACGGCACGCCGGTCCGTCTGCTGGGTCTTCGTTCTTCGAAGCTGACCGCCGTGGGAGAGCCGGTGCAGATGTCGCTGTTCGACTACGGTGCCCTCCTGCCCTCCAATCCGCCGCAGAACCTCCGTTCTGCCAAAGCGCCCTGTGCAGGCGCCGACTCTGCGAGCCTCCCCGACGCCGCCTCCGCAGGGGAAAAGCGCAAGAAACTCGACGCCGCCCTCGACGCGATCCGCAAGCGCTACGGGGAAGACGCCGTCGTGCGCGGCAGCCTCATGACGCCGTCCGAACAGCCAAAAAAGGGCAAAAAAAAATCTTAGGCCGCAGACGCAGTCTAAGATCCTTCTTTTTTCTTCACACTTTCCGTTTTTTCTTCTTCACGCTGTAGCCGAAACCGCCGATCTCCCGACCAATGGAAAAGTATCTTCCGTGGGAATAGACAAGAGGCTTCGCGTCGTTCAGGCAAAACTTTCCCGTCTCATCCAGATACCGTTCGTCCGCATGCACCGCCAGAACCTCGGCGAGAAACATATCATGGGAGCCGAGCCTGATCTTCTGCGTCACCCGGCACTCTATATTGACCGGACTCTCTTTCACCATAGGCGCTTTCACATGCGCGGCCGCAACCGGCGTCAGATGCGCCGCACTCCATTTGTCCACGTCTCTGCCGCTCTTCACGCCGCAGTAATCGGCGGCATAGGCCAGCGTTTCCGTAGTCAGGTTGATCACGAACTCGCCCGTCTCCTCTATCATATGATGCGAATACCGCTCCGGCCTGACTGATATGGAGACCATCGGCGGATCGGAACATACCGTCCCCGTCCACGCCACCGTAAAAAGATTGTAACTGCCCGCCCTGTCGGCCACGCTGACCAGCACCGCGGGGAGCGGGTACAGCATATTGCCCGCTTTCCAGATCTGCTTTCCCATCAGAATACAACCGTAATGCCAAATAACTGGATGACAATATCGGCGGCGACGGCAAGCAGGATGACTATGGAGAGCGGCAGCAGCGCGCGGCTGGCGCGATTCTCCCGCTGGCTCTTCTTCAGCTCCTCCGTCTGCCTGTTCAGTTCCTCCGTCACCGCCGCCTGTACATTGCGGTACACTTTCACATTCTCTTTGTGCAGGAAATCGTCGGACTCCCGGAACTTCTCTTCCAGATTCTCACGCAGCTGCGTCATCGCCTGCCGGTTCTCCTCGCTCTCGCTGTTGTCCGCCAAAAGCTCCCGCATCTGCGCAAAGGCCTGCCGCATCTCCTCATCTCTGCTCTGATCCGCCTGCATGGCCTCGAACTTTTCCATATATTCCTTCAGCGTACCCTGCACGTCAGACAGATTCTCCGCTGTCTTCAGGTTCACCCTGCGGATTTCCTGCATCAGCTCGTCATAAGCCTTCATCTGGTTCTGCATCTGCTCCATCTTGGCGGCCTCAGCCGTCATATTGGCCAGAATCATCTCCTGCGCGTTCCGGCGCTGCGCGATTTTATCAATAAAAGTATCCATCCGTTTTCCTCCGCTTTCCGCAGTCTCTCTCCGTCTTTCCCGACAGTACGGTTTATCCAGCAACAATTCTCTGACATTTTAACACTTTTTTGGCATTCTGACAACTGTTAAGCCCGTTAAAACTGCCAATCTGATATCCGCGAAGAAAAAACTGGAATCCCGCCGGGACTTGCCGTATAATAGTCGTGCGTGACCGAAAGAACGCGCACCCGCACCCGGCGGTCACAGCAGACATGACGGGCCGCAGCGCCGGATCATGGGAAAGAATCGTGTGAAAAATATGAAAAGTATCAATGCCTTCCTGGCCATATTAAAAAAAGAACCCGTGCTGATCGCAGCCGCGCTCTGCATGGTGATCTCCATGTTCTTCGTGCCGCCGTCCTCGGCTTATCTCGACTATATTGATTTTCGTGTCCTGGCGCTTCTGTTCTGCCTGATGGCGGTAGTCGCCGGCCTGCAGAACCACGGTCTGTTCGACTGGTTCGCCCGTCAGGTACTGACCGGCAAAATGCAGCGCCGCACCCTGTTCGCGGAACTGATCCTGCTGCCCTTCTTCTCCTCCATGCTGGTGACCAACGACGTGGCTCTGATCACTTTTGTGCCCTTTGCAATCCTGATTCTGGAGCTGACCGGCCAGCAGCGCTACATGATCTTCGTCGTCGTCATGCAGACGGTAGCCGCCAACCTGGGCAGTATGTCCACGCCTGTCGGCAATCCCCAGAACCTGTACATATATTCGGCCTTTCACCTCACGGCAGCCGACTTTTTCCACGCCGTTCTGATCTACACACTGCTGGCGCTGCCGCTCCTGACGCTCAGCGTGCTTCTGTGCCCGAAGGGCGAACTGTCCGTATCGCTGCCGGAGGCCAGGGAACCCATGAGCCAAAAACATATTCTTCTGTACGGCGTCCTCTTTCTGCTCTGCCTGTTGTCCGTATTTCATGTGCTGCACTATCTGATTCTGCTGGCGGTGATCTGTGCGGCGCTGCTTCTCGCAGACCGCTCCCTCTTTCGGAAGATCGACTACAGCCTGCTGCTCACCTTCGTGTGCTTCTTCGTGTTCGCCGGCAACATCGGCGCAATCGACGCCGTGCGGATTTTTCTGCAGAATCTGCTGAATGTTCACCCGCTCCTCACATCCATGCTGGCGAGCCAATTCATCAGCAATGTCCCAGCGGCGGTGCTGCTGTCCGGCTTCACGCAGGACTGGCGCTCCCTGCTGATCGGCACGGACATCGGCGGGCTGGGGACTCCCATCGCTTCACTGGCCAGTCTGATCTCCCTGCGCCTCTACATGAAATCCGAAAACGCGCGGATCGGCAGATATCTGGGGTTCTTCATACTGGTCAATATCATCGGCCTGTCGATTGCGCTCATTTTTATCTATTTTGCACAACTTTGACATCTTTTTCCTCGTTTGATTGTAAATATTCACGATAACTTTACATGGAGTTCATACTTTATTCACATTTCACATGTATACTTTAACCATAGCAAACGAGAAAATGTAATGTTTAACATTACACACATAGATAAATTTTTTCATAATAGCCCGGGCACCGCAAGGTGTCTGGGCACTCCTCATTTATGCGGGCAATGAGCTAAGCTGTCTAAATCTGTCAATCATCTCTCTCCATTTATACCGCTTACCGTCCGGCTCTCCAGTCAGCCTGCTGTCTTTTGCATAATAAGAAAATGCAGCGTTCATGAGCTATTCATGCGAATTTCTTTTTCAGACAGAGACATGAATCTTCATCGGCTGCTGCCGATACTGTCCAGAATATCCTGCCATACGGAGAATTGCTGCATCTCCTCCATACGCAGCCGATGACTCTTCAGGTACTCGTAAAGCGCCCTGTAGGTATCCGCCGAAAAAGCGATCTGCCAGTTGCTTCCAGAATCCGAATTATCGTGGTAGGCCATGCCGTCATATCCCATCGACACGATTCCCTGATTCGTCCGCCGCGCCAGACCCTTGATCTCCAGATCCGCCCAGATGCGGGCGGCCTGCTCATCATGCACGAGATTCGGATATCTGCTCAAATAGGTCTGTGCCAGCGCCTCATACTTTGCCTCGTCCGCCGCGCTCTGCAGAAGCACCTTGCCGCCGCGTCCTTTCTCCCCGTCCCTGACCAGAAATTGAATGCCCGTCTCCGCGTGCGTATGTAAGGTAAAGCCCTGCAGGGGTTCCGTTTCCAGCGCTTCCTTTCCCATCACCTTCTGCAAAGCGGCTCGCAATTCCCCGTCCAGCACGACCGCGTCATAGCGCGCCGTTCCATGCTCGGAAATCAGAAACAGTTTGCCCGTGGCTGCGTCCTGCCTGACCCTGATATCCTCATAGTCAAACACGCCGATCTTCTCTCCCTGCTTATTGTATATGTCAAAGCAGCCAGACTCATTATCCGGCACAATTTTATAATTCTCCGAGCGATATGTCTCATATTTATCCGCAGCTTTTGTCATATACTTTGCAAATACCTCCCCTGCGGTATATGGATTTGTTTTCTTAGCTCCGTATGCAGGCGGAAAGCCCGATGTTATTCCACTGATTCCCACTGTGAAACCTCCGTTTCTATTTTCAATGCTCCTTCTCTGCGCTCTTTCGTGATATGGCTGCAAAACCAATCATTTTTACCCGTTTAGGTTCATCGGGAACGGATCGATCCCCGTCTCTTTCCGTGTCTTGTCATATGCCCGCATAACCGCTTCGGAGCCGGACGACAGGGAATCCCAAAACTGCTTATATTTCGCATAACCCGCCAGATTTCCGGCATCATACTGCATCTGCATCATATCTTTGACGATGCCGAACCAATTTGCTTTGTCAAAATAAGAATGTCCGCTGTCAGCATTGTAATTTGCATTGGCGCCTATAAAAGCGCCCTGTGCATCAGGACATTTCCCGCTGTCCGCCAAATGGCTGGAATAGGCGAACATATCCAGATAGTCCGCGCAGTTCGGATCAACCTCTGCGACATCCACCATGCGCTCCGCTGTCACGTTTCCCTCTGTGTCCCACGCTTTCACGCGATAAACCGGATGTGACGGGTCGAAATCTTTCGGCTTATACACGGTCACGGATCCATTTTGGTCTGTTGCGCAACCAATCGCTTTCTCGCCAGCCTCGTTGGAAATATGCAGCGCAAACGAAGCGTTTTGTGTTGCCGCGGTCTTGCCCGTGCTTCCCGCAAAGCCTGTGCTTGCTGCATTTGCCTTATTTTTTATATTTGTATATCTTGCCGCATCATATCCTGCTGATATTCCATTGATCCCCATTTTTCAGTCCTCCATTCTATGTATGCTGGCGACTATGATAAAAGCTCCAGTTTTTCTTTCAGCGCCCGATAAAACTCCTTTTCCTGTTCTACAAAGACGCTTTTTACATCTGCCGGCGCTGTGGACAAATAGTAATCGCTCATATAGGCAATCTGTTTTCTGGTTTTTTCATCAGCAAACTCATACGTCCTGTTGGCTGCCTTTTGCCGCTCATACGCCTCCTGCGCTTCCGCAGCCGCTTCGGATTCAAAGTAGCCCTTGCTGTTTGTGGAATATTTCATGCCATTCACATAAAAATCCTTATTGGTATCTATTCCCAAATAACTTAACACATCGGTGATCCCCTGCGTAACCCACTGGTGCTTTCCGCTAAATTGACAGGGGTTTTTAAAGCCGTCATCAAATCTTCGACGGGTCTCATTTCGTCAAACATAAAGTTTATGGCTTCTCTGTCCTTTACTGCCGTATTCTTGATGTTTGTTGTTAAACTCCTTGTATTCGGATTGATATACCATGACTGGTTATTTGAAATTTGCATTCTTTTTTCCTTTCCAAGACTCCTCTGTCGGTCAGAACCGCCCTGCGCTGTCGCACTCCGGCAGCGCGTTTGCTCCCCTATAAGGTCCAGGCAATTATTTTTTATGTTCAGGGTGTCTTTTTTCCCATTCTTCCATCCACTCGAAATAGGAATACGTTTTACTTTCCCCTGCAAATTGAAATCTTGCGGTTCTCCAATTGGGACAAGTTTCCTTAATCAGATCCGCCTCTGTTTTCCCATACAATTTCTTGTTCTTTTCCAGTTGGGCGTCAACGGCTTGAAGCAGCTCTTCTCTGGTCATTGCCGTTCCAAAGGAGGGCTGACCGGAAAACTGCGCCTTTGCCAGTTCTCTGTCAAATCGCATTGTGCCTTCGCTGTCAAATTCAAAAACCTGCTTTTTGTCCGAATCGCCCTTGTAGACAATCGGGATATCATTGTAATTGTTGCTGACCGTTATGTAATTCATTTACCGTATCCTCCTCTGCAAACAGTCCCAAACATACTGCCGCCTTGTGCGCTGACCATACTTTCGCTTCACGGAAAGAGAAAACCGATAAATTTCTTCCACTCCCAATAGCCTTTCAGATCGCCGCAGGCATAGGCCGACTGCATCAGTTCCTCCGCCGCCTTCGTCCAGTCGATGTTCTTCGAGTAGTCCCACGAGGCCAGCGCGTTCTGTTCCGCACCCGCCGCAGCTCTGGCGCTCACGGCATGCAGCACCGTCTCCTCGAAGCCGCCTTTTCCGCTCTCTTTCAGATGCGCGGCATAAGCATACATCTCATAGGTACTGCAGTTGTTCGGATCCACCTGAGAGACGTCGATTATCTGCTCTGTCAGATTGCCAGCCGCATCCCGCGACGCCACGCGGTAGATCGGATGCTCCGACGTATCGCCCTGCGCCCGGTACACCTCTCCCGTAGAGCCGTCCGCAGCGTACAGCCAGCGAAATACCGATTTCTCCCCGCCTGCCGGTATCTGGTCCGCGGCGTTCTCCTGCGCCGTGCGGCCGATTGTCTCCGCGAATCCTGTTCCCACCATATTTTCTCTGTGCCGCGCGCCTGCCGCCGAATAACCGTTTTGGTGAATTGCTCCTACGTCCATTGCGATGCCCTCCATTGTATCTTTCCATCTGCCCTTAATACGAGGCGGCGCACCGAAAAGTTTCACCTTGTCACAAAACGAGGATTTTTTGTCATGAAAATGCTTGCGGACGGCTTGTGAACACAAAAATGAATTGACGCTTTTCATGAAGTGAATGATAAGATAACAAATCGTACTTTAGTAAATCACGTTTTAGTAAATTATCCTTTCGCAAAAAAAGAATCGCCCTACGGCGAAAAGGCAGGCCGTAAGACGATCTACTTCATAGAATACAATATGTTCCGCTTTGCGCGGCCGCTTCAGGCTCCCTCCGCCTCTCTCTGCCGCTCGATATGCTGTATCTCCTCGTTCAGCGCCAGCATTCTGGCGTCGAGCTCCGACACCATCTGCGCGCACTCTACCAGTTCTTCCTTGATGTGCTCCGGCGCGTTGCCCTCGAATTTATAGTGGATCTTATGCTCCAGGCTCGCCCAGAAATCCATCGCTACCGTACGTATCTGGATCTCCACCTTCGTGTCCTCGATGCGGTCCGACAGATAGACGGGTACGCTCACCAGCATGTGATAGCTCTTGTAGCCGCTCGGTTTCGGGTTCACAATGTAATCTTTCACGGAAATCACCTTGATATCGCTCTGGTTGCTGATCATCTCGGCGATTTGATAGATGTCCGACGCGAATGAGCAGATCACGCGGATTCCCGCAATGTCGTTGACGTAGCGCACCATGTTGTTGATGGTGGATTCATAGCCATGTTTTTTCAGCTTCTTGACAATGCTCTCCGGCGTCTTGATACGGCTCTTGATATGCTCGATCGGATTGTATCTGTGCACATGCTGAAATTCGTCGTTTAAGATCTCGAGTTTGGTGGATATCTGCTTCAGCGCGGAATTGTAGATCAGCGTCACTTCTTTCCAGCTGTCGATATCGCCGTCTCTGTCCATTCTTGTATCCATAACTTCCCCCTGATACACACAACTGATTGTTTCAAAATACTTCTCTCGGATGCATCCCGGAAATCTCCGATTGTTTACATCCAGTATATCACACTGTCTTTCAAAAATGTATATTTTCAACAAATTTTTTATAAAATCTTAACTTTTATTGTATATTTTTCCCGATTCCGCTGTCTGACGCGCACTCATAAGACAGCACAGAACCGGCGCCGTCGTCATGAAAGGATACATGTATCGGACCAGCACTGCCGGCGACAGCAGCAGCGTCAGGTAATAGACCGCCGGGAAAAGCGCCGGAAACAGCAGGCGGTACTCTCTCCGATAGACCGCCACAGCCGCATACATGCACAGCATCCACCAGTAGAACGCCGGCGCAAAGAGTATGCGCACCACGGGTATCTTCCGATAGATATTATCCGACACAATCCGTTCCATAGCCGCCCGCAGGCCGGGCAGATAACTGTGCTCTATGATCTCACAGCCCGCGGGCATGGTCCGGTTGTCCGTGGAGAGATAGCCGAAGCCGCTCTCCGTGCCGACGCCGTAGATCTGCGCATGGGACTCATCCTCCAGGAACCAGCAGCCCACGGAATTGTCCAGAAACGCGTCAATATAAATCTGCGGATGCCGCAGTCCCAGTTTCAGCCATGTCCGGATCAGGCCCGCCGGATCATCGTGGACCACCGCACGATTCTTGACCGGGTCGGCCAGATGCGGATGGTACGCCGCGAAAACCCATTCTGCAGGCAGATACTTATCCAGTTCCCGCCGCATCTCATAAGACAGGCTCTCCTCCGCCTCCACCCGCGTCCGCGCCATCTGCTGTAAGGGCACACTGAGCATCTCCCTGGGGCTGCCGCTCTGTGCGCCGAGCGCCGTCCTGAGCGTCAGACTGCAGAGAAGGAAAAGCAGAAGCGCAAGCAGAGAAGCGCGCGCATAGCGCCGCCTAAACGCTCTGCCCGCTCTACTCCGATCGGTCCGCAGACCAAACCAGACAAGGGGCGCGCTGAGCGCCCAGGCATAGACCGCGTTGTTCCGAAACAGCAGAAGGAACACGCTGAGCAGGATATACGCCGCCCAGCAGGCGCGCGTGACGCCCCTCGGATAACCTGTATCCGCATCGGCTGTCCTGCCGCCGTGATCCACATCGTCTGCGCTGTCGCCACGATCCGCATCGACTTTACAGCCCGCCGCCATCTGGTACACGACAAGCGCATACAGAAGAACCAGCGCCGAGAACAGCACATCCTTCGTGGTGCTGAGCGCCAGTACGGAGTTCGCGGGGAAGAGCGCATAGAACGCAAGCAGCGCCCCGCACAGATAACGCGACACACCCCTCCGGTACAGATACGCCAGCGCATAACCGAAAGCCGCCGCCATCAGCGTCATCTGCACGACGGAGTGCACCGCCATGCCCGCAGAGTATGAACCGAGCAGCCCGCCCAACCGGAAAAAAGCGCCCAGAAATAAAGTATGCAGCAGCGGGTGATGTGTGCTGTAATCGTGCGCAATCACCTGATAGAGCTGTCCTTCCGCATCATAGGCGAACACGGACGGATAATAAGCCAGAAAAATCGGCAGCCAGCACAGAAAAATCACCGCCGTACAGAAAATCCATATCCAATGCATCCGATAAGTTTGTCTTCCGCCCCGCCGGTACAGCGCCCCGTGCAGACGCGGAAAGCCCCGCAGAATACAGGCCACGCAGGCCGCTGCGGGAACCGTCAGACACGCAATCTGTACAAGCAGCGCCGGGAGCGCCGCCAGACTCGCGAGCGCCGTGCCGTCGCGGCGCATAAGACATCCCAGCACATGGGACGCCGCCAGCGGCAGCCCCCACAGCACGGCATGCCGAATCATCCTTTTGTCCGTACTGCAAAACAGGCTTGCGTTCAGCAGAAACAGGAGCGCGAAACCGACAGCTGCGAAAAGACAGACCGCGCCGGCCCGCGCCGTCTTCGTCCACAGCTCCAAAGATACCGCCAAATAGATATCTATGCCGGACACAAGCGCACATATGACTGCTTTTCCTATCTTATTTTTTGCCGGCATCCTATGCATCCCTCTCCATCGCACGCTAGCGGCTGTTGTCCGTCCTCGTCTCATACAGCAGATTCATTTTCAGTTCATAATACTTAGGACTCATATCCAGATAGTGTCTGTGCGGGTTCTCAAAGCGCTGTTCCTCCGCCCAGATTTCTGTCTCCAGCTGCCGCTTCACATAGGCCCGTATCTCGTCGAGAGATTTCGACGCCTGCACGCGTTTTCCGTCCTTTACGACGAGTTCCTGCAGCTTCCGCGCCGTACAGTTCTCAAAGAAACGGTTTTTCCACGGCTTCTCGGGATCCACATAGCGGTACGGAGCGCTTAAATCCACCTCTTCTCCCTCGCCTGTGATCAGATCCGCGACAGCCTGTCCGCTCTCGCCATAGATGCGGTACACCTGTTTTAACCCCGGATTGGTGATCTTCTCCACCGCCTCCGACACTTTGATGCGGGGTGCGAAAGCGCCGTTCTCCTCCACTGCGGCGATCTTGTATACCGCCCCGAATACGGGGTCGCTCTTGGCGGTGATGAGCCGCTCGCCCACGCCGAAGCTGTCAATCCTGCCGCCCTGATTCAGGATAGACGTGATAGTGTACTCGTCCAGACTGTTGGACACGACGATCTTACAGTCCTCAAGCCCCGCATCGTCCAGCATCCTGCGCACATTCTTGGACAGATACGCCAGATCCCCGGAATCCAGGCGGACGCCCTTTAACCGCTTTCCCATGGGCTCGAGAACTTCCTTCGCCACGCGGATCGCATTGGGAATGCCTGAATGGAGCACATCGTAAGTATCCGCCAGCAGCACCACATTGTCCGGATAAACCTCCGCGTAGCGTTTGAACGCCTCAAACTCATCCTTAAAATACATCACCCAGCTATGAGCCATCGTACCGCTCACCGGAATGCCGAACTGCTGCCCGGCGAGCACAGTGGCCGTCCCCGCCGCCCCGCCGATGTAGGCCGCCCGCGCGCCGTAGACCGCGGCATCGATATTGTGCGCCCGCCGCGCGCCGAAATCGGACACCGCGCGTCCCTGCGCCGCCCGCACAATCCTGCTGGTCTTGGTGGCAATCAGAGACTGATGGTTGATCTGCGCCAGAATTGCCGTCTCAACCAGCTGGGCGTCAATCAGCGGCGCGACCACCGTGATCACCGGCTCGTTGGGGTACATGATCGTCCCCTCCGGAAAGGCATAAATGTCCCCGCTGAAACGGAAACCGCGCAGATAATCCAGAAAGTCTTCCGAAAAGAGACCCTGCGCGCGGAAGTACGCCACGTCCTCATCGTCAAAATGAAGCGCCTCCGCATACTCGACAATCTGCTCCAGCCCGGCAAAAATCGCATAACCGCCCATATCTGGATTCTTGCGGTAGAAAACGTCGAACGCCGCCTTCTGCGGCTCTCTGCTGCCCGCAAAGTAACCGTTCGCCATCGTCATCTCGTAGAAGTCCATCATCATACTGATATTTCTTTTGTCAAATTGTGTCATAATCTTCCATCTCCCTGCCGGTTCTTCACCGCGATCTGGCAGCTCTCCATCGTGTCAAGCGCCGCCTTGTGCTTGTCCGGCGTGACGCCCGCACAGCAGGAAGCGTCCGCCTCTATCGTAAGCTCCGGCATATACGCTTTCAGAAGAAGCGCATTGCTGACGACACAGATATCCGTACAAAGACCGATCAGCTCCACAGCCTCCACTTCTCCCGCCTCATATTTCTCCCGCAGATACTGCGCCAGTTCCACGCTGCCGAAAGTATTTTTTTCAAAGACATGGCAGCCCTCTCTCTTCCGGAACGTCTCCAGTTCTGGAAGAAGCTCCCAGCCCGAAGTGCCCCTGATGCAGTGCTCTACGGGAAGTCTGCGTCCCTCCTGTGTGTTCAGATAATCCGCGCCGTGGGTATCTTTGGTAAAGAGCACCTCTCCCGCAAAATCTTTGACTTTCCGCACCACATTCTCCGCGATCGCCTGCGCCTCTTTCGTGCCGAGCGCGTCCGTCACAAAATCATTCTGCATATCTATCACTACCAGATATTTTTCCGCCATCCTTCCGCCTCCTTATCATACTCCCCGCCGGGAAGCATCCGTCCAAGAGCAGCCGCCCTCTTCCCGCGCATCTTTGATTTCTCTTGATTCTACCACACAACCGCAGCGCCGCACAACCATAGTATCAGAAAAGTATTTACTTTTTGCGCCGCGGTTTGTATAGTATTTAAGTAATCATTGAAAATCAGACAAGGAGAACTCCCATGTTTCGTCTCTGGGCCAAAGAATGGAAAGACAATCGCATGCTGCGCGACACCGTCGTCGAGGACGCCTCCGACGACACCCGGACTCACAAGATCTTCCGCGCCCTGGACGAAGTGTGCCGCCAGTTCGATCTGAGCAAGCCCATCTGGCTGGATTCCACCGTCGAGGACTTCAAACGCCACGACAAGACACGCTTTTCCCGAGACAATTTCATCGATGCAATCGACTTTGACTATCTGGAAATCCATGTGATCGAAGAAGATTAAAAAATTTTGTGCATAATTTCATTGACTTTGCGCACTCTATGTAGTAGTATTGTTGTATTCTATATGTAGTTTTCAAAACTACATGACGTGATTTTAGACGTTTTGAAGGAAGGTGCCTTTATGCAGATAACAATTCGTGAACCCGGAAGCGCAATCACACATTTCATCGCCATGATGATGGCGATCGTCGCGGCGACGCCGCTGATGGTGAAGGCTGCCATGAGCGGAAACCATATCGTCTTCGCAGCCATGGCGGTATTTATGGGGAGTATGGTGGGCCTCTACGGCGCCAGCGCCGTCTATCACACCGTCAATGTCAAGGCCGGGATCCTGAAGATGTTTCAAAAGCTGGATCACATGATGATCTTTGTCCTGATCGCCGGCTCCTACACGCCCATATGCCTGATCGTTCTGGACAGAAAAGCTGGCTACACGCTTCTCGCCGCAGTCTGGGGCATTGCCGTCGTCGGTATGATCACCAACATCTGCTGGATTACCTGTCCGAAATGGTTCTCGTCTATCATCTACATCGCCATGGGCTGGTCCTGCCTGTCGGTGATGGGACCGCTGTGGCGCACACTGCCCCGCAGCGCTTTCCTGTGGCTGCTCGCAGGCGGCGTCATATACACCGTGGGCGGCGTGATCTACGCGCTGAAGCTGCCGCTCTTCAATTCCCGGCACAGACATTTCGGTTCCCACGAGATCTTTCACCTCTTCGTCATGGGCGGAAGCGTCTGCCACTTCATATTTATGTATCTGTATGTGGCGTAAAAAAGACCTCTGTACCGGAAAATCCCTTCAGGAGCCGTCTCTCCATACAGCGGCGCAGCGGTCGTCAATCCAATCTAAGATCGGTTTCAGCATTTTCAGAACGGGTCTCTCGAAAATGCCGATTCGTATTTTATCAACCAGAATGCCCGCCGTAAATATCGCGCATGCGGCGAGTATCATCTGCGGCAGGAGCAGACAGCCGTCATAGGTCGCCGCATCGTCAAACAGCGTCCCAAACAGAAATGTCCGCAGCGGTCCGTCGTGAAACAGATATACGCCGAAAACCGAAGACGACAGAAACGAAACCATTTTCACACGGCGCACGCTGATCTGCCGAAACAGCAAAAACAGCGCGATACCTGTCAAAACAGGGAGTATTTTATTGACGTCCCAGACAAAATAAAACAGATAATCCATGCCGGTGAGAGCATAAAAAGCTCTCATGCCAAACAGGGAAAGCATCTCAAGAATAAGACAGCCGGCGGACAACACCGCAGTCTGTCTGAGAGATGCCCCCCCCCACATCATACCGGCGAAAATACGCTCCCGTAAAATATAACACAACAAAAATCACAATTCTGTTGGTGCCTATGATCCATCTCGCGCCCGCAAAAGTAGCGAGAAACGGCACAAGAATAAAGCCCAGCGCCACCGCCGCCCGATGCTGTTTCGCGGAAAGTCCCTCGATACAGCTGTTCAGAAACGGAAAGATCAGATAGACGACCAGATAGGTCGAAAAGAACCAGTATTGATTCATCGTAAACGGAAAAAGCATCGGGAGCAGACTTCTCAAAGTAAGCGGCTCTGTTCCCATGATCAGCCGGACGGCGCCGAGCGCCATGGAATAAAACCAGACTTCAAGCCATAATCTGAAAACGGTCCGGACATGAAATTTCTTCCGACACAGAAAATAGCCGCTGATCAGCATAAAAGCGGCGTTGCCTACGGCGCCGAATATTCTCGCCGCGGCGAGTACCAGCCAGTTAAACGTCAGCTCCTGCGCGCAGTTTACGTCCACATTCCCATGAAAGGAAAAATGAAAAACAACCACAAAAAACATGGCGAAGATCTTGTACAGATCAAGCCCGTAAATGCGGCCCGTGTCTATCTGTCCGTCAAATTCTGACTCCTGCATCATCCTCTGTCAACTTCCCTTCTTCCGCCCAATAAGACAGGCGGTATCTTTCCGAAAATTCTTTTTTCATTGTAACAACACCTGTGTCCGCAGTCAATATGGGCTCTTTGGAGAGCAGTTTGATAAAGGATTGTCGATTTGTACAATACCATATCTTGTAGCTGCAATCAGATTTTTCAATTCCACTAATCATATCTTGTGATTCGCAAAAATATCTTTTTGCATGTTCTTCCAATATTTCTACAGGCTGTTTTTAAAAACGATTTGTCATTGTTTCCCTCATATGTTATAAAGGAATCAACGAAATCATTCATCTTTCCCATTTGGGAAATCCAATCGCACGGCAGAGCCGTTTTAACACAGCGATTCCACAAGCCAGACAGCTTGTCGCTATAACATGTGTCTGCACTATATCCCTCTGTTTACAAATATTTTTGTATTTGTTATAATGTGGTTATTGGGAGGCTATTCATGAAAAGCTACTCGTCAAGAGCAGTAATTGCCAAACTGAAAGCAAACGGCTGGTATGAAGCAGCTTGTGATGGCGATCATCACCAATTTAAACATCCAACCAAAAAAGGCCGCGTCACCGTCACGCATCCCAAAAAGGATATCCCGCTCGGTACTCTCAAAAGCATTTCGCAGCAATCGGGAGTATCGTTTGAATAATTGTTTAAACCGGAGGTCTCTATGAAGAAAGACTATATTTCCTATGCAGCCATATTTACCTATAGCGAGGACGGCATCTCCATCGACTTCCCAGATCTGCCCGGCTGCTGCCCCTGCGCCGACAGAGACGATACAGACATGGCTCTGAAGAATGCGAAAGAAGCTCTTGGGCTTCATATCTGGGGCATGGAACAGGATCAAGAAGAACTCCCGATTCCTACACCCATTACCGCTATCAGCTTAAAATCAAACCAAATTCCCGTACTGATCGATGTATTCATGCCCGCCGTTCGCGAGCGCCTGAACAACCGCGCCGTCAACCGCACCGTAACGCTGCCCGCGTGGCTGAACGCTGCCGCACTGGAGCAGAATATAAACTTCTCACAAGTATTACAGGATGCCTTAAAGCAACAGCTGCATCTCGGCTGAGAAAGTTTTACACCACGATCTCCACCCGGCGCCCCTCTTCCAGTACCCTCAGGAAGCCGCCGTGGGCTTCCGCGATCTGCGCGGCAATGCGCAGACCCATGACATGGGGCGGCCGCGTACCGCCCGCAGCCTGCACACGGCCGGCGAAACTCTCTCTCCCCGGATCAACGCATATCTGTTCTTCCGCTCCATCCCCCTGAACGCCTGTCTTGGATGTTCCCCCAGCCGCCGCATTCAGTGTCTCGATGACTTCCCGGGGAATTCCGACGCCCGTGTCCGTCACGGCGATCCGTATGCGCGGCGAAGCGCCGTCTTCCTCCCGCGGCAGGACGCTTCCCTCCAGCACAATCCTGCATCCCTGCGGATTGTGCCGGACGCTGTTGTTCAGCAGATTGCCAACCGCTCTGGCGAGCAGCTCCTCATCGCCCTGGATCGAGATCTGTTCAAAATCTTTATCCATCGACAGTTCCACGCCATACTGCTCCCCTTCCTCCTCGTTGAGCGTCTGCGCCGCCAGCTCTCTGAGAAGCGCGGCCGGGCGGAACGCATGCACGCGCAGGGGCTGCATATGATACGCCAGTTTGGAAGTCAGGTTGAGATCCTCGATCAGCTTGCGGATCTGCAGGCTCTGTTTTTTGATCGCCTCCGTGCACGCCCGCCCTCTGCCGCTCAAACGCTCCTCTCTCTCCAGCCTGTCCGCATAACCCATGATAACCGCCAGCGGCGTCCGGATATCGTGAGAGACGCCGGCGATCCACTCCGTCCTGGCGCTGTCCCTCTGTTCCAGATACGCCTTCTGCCGTTCCAGTATGTCCGACGTCCGATTGAGCTGCGCCGCCAGCGTGGACAGAGACCCCCGCTCGGGCAGACACACACGCTCGTTTCGCGACAGCATGGCGATTCCCCCGGAAAGCGGCTTCATGGAACGGTAGAACCGATACCCCAGATAGGCAACCACAGTCAGGATAATCGCCAGATTCACCAGCAGGACAATTTTCAGGTGAAAGGCCAGATTCCGCATGAAAATCTCAGAGTATTCCATCGTCATCTTCCAGGTGCTTCCCTTCTCACGGCCCGCCACCAGCAGCCCTTCATCGGTGTTCCACACCTTGACGGGATAATCGCGCAGATACCACCTGGAAAAAGAAGCAACCTCGCCCGCCGTATAGTGATCCGAAAAGTCCTCCGGACAGCGCCAGTCAAAAATCACGTCCCCCGCCTCATCAAGCACAAAAAGGAAAACAAAACGGTTCTTTTCAAGCAGTTCCTCGCCCTCCTCCGTCAGCGCAAGCGGCTCTCCCGCCGTCCTGCCGGCAAAAAGTTCGGACGCAAAACGTCCCACACCGCTTGCCACTTCCAGCCCGTTCTGCAGATTGCGGCTGCGCACCCCGATATAAAACAGCGCGCCAAGATTGCCGGCCAGCAGAAGAAAGATAATGATCCATGTGACCGCGATATATTTTCCGTAAATCTGCAGCAAGTTTTTCATAGCTGTCCCGCCTGTTCTCTGTTTTTCCGGCTTCGCCCGGCTCTCCTGCGGCGGACGCCGGCAGCGCGGCCTGGCGCGCCAGCTTGTAGCCGATTCCCCGCACCGTCAGAAGATAGCGCGGCTCAGAGGGCGATTCCTCGATTTTCTCCCGCAGTCTTCTGATATGCACCATGATCGTATTCTCATAGCCGTAATAATTGTCCTGCCAGACTGCCTGACAGAGCTGGTCGAAGGTGACGATATTTCCCCTGTTTTCCGCCAGTTTAGACAGAATCGCCATCTCTTTGGCCGTCAGCGCGGTCTCTGTCTCCTGTCCGCCGACGCGCACCGTGCCGCTGCCGAAATCCACTCTGCGGTTTCCCAGAATCAGCTCTCTTTTTTCAGCGCCGCTCTCCTCTCCCGTCCGTCTCGTCCGCTTTAAGATCGCGCACACCCGAAGCACCAGTTCTCTGGACAGAAAAGGTTTCACCATGTAGTCGTCCGCGCCCAGACCAAGCCCCAGCAGCCTGTCGTTGTCTTTATCCCTGGCGGACAGGCACAGTACCGGCACGTCCGAGAGCGTCCGTATCCGCTGCAGAAGGGTAAAGCCGTCCCCGTCCGGCAGATTGATATCCAGAATGAGCAGATCGGGCTCTTTCTCCAGGAAATACTTCTCTGTCTCCCGCACACAGGCCGCCGTATCCACACATCCAAATCCCTCCCGGTTCAGAAGTTCGCATACAAGTTCCCGCAGCTCTTCGCTGTCGTCTACCAGCAATATCCTGCTGTCATAGATGTTTCCCATAACGCCTCCGCCGTGCCGCATATTGTTCCGTAAAAGCAATTCTTTATCAGGAATCAGCGCACGCACACCCGTCTTTTCTTTCCTCTTATGATAACAGCATATCCTGTCCCCGCAGCCAGCGCAAGGGCAGCGTCGCAAAATTAAGGTAAACGTAAGGAGGGCGTCAGCCGCATGTAAGGTTGGGACGGTATAGTGAGCCTGTCGATAAATAACATCCGAAAGGAGCACCACAAATACCATGGAAAGAAACTATGTGATCCAAACGAAAAATTTGACGAAAGACTACGCCGTCAAAAAGAAGAACGCCGAAACGGAAGCCGGCGGCGGCGCGTCCAGAGTCGTCAACCGCGTCGATCTGGCGGTGCCGGAGGGCGCCGTCTACGGCTTTCTCGGGCCCAACGGCGCGGGCAAATCCACCACGATGAAGATGCTGCTCGGCCTGATCAAACCCACCGACGGCGACATCACGATCCTCGGCACCTCTCTCGCATCGGGCGGGCGCAGCACGGTGCGAGAGAAGGACAGACTCGCCGTCCTGCGGCAGACCGGTTCGCTGATCGAGTCGCCCTCCTACTACGCCCATCTGACGGGACGTGAGAATCTGCAGATCCTCTGCCGCCTGAAAAACGTGCCGGAAAGCGAGATCGACGAGGTGCTGGCCCTGGTCCGCATGGAGCGCCAGCAGAACAAAAAAGCGGGAAAGTATTCCCTCGGCATGAAGCAGCGTCTCGGCCTGGCAGGCGCGCTGCTCGGCAGCCCGAAGCTGCTTCTGCTGGACGAACCCACCAATGGTCTGGACCCGGCGGGCATTCAGGAGATGCGCGATCTGATCCGCACCCTGCCGCAGAACCGGCATATGACGGTGATGGTGTCCAGCCATCTGTTAAACGAGATCGACCAGATGGTGGACTATGTGGGCGTCATCAACAAGGGACAGCTCATCTATCAGGACAGCCTGCTGCGCCTGCACGAGCACAGCCGGAAAGATCTGTGTCTGCGCACCGACAACAATAACCGCGCCGTCTGCGTGCTGCAGGAGAACGGCGTCTCCTGCCAGATCGAGCAGGACGTCCTCGCCTTTCCCGAGCCGAAAGACGAGCAGACCGCTTTCCTGATCTCAGCTCTGGTGCGGGAGGGCATCGGCGTCCTGCGGCTGTGGGAGCGGCAGAAGTCGCTGGAGGACATCTTCCTCGACCTGACGGGAAAGCAGGTGAGCTTATGAGTAAACTTCTCTCGATCGAACTGCGGAAAATACGCCGCCGCTACGTGTGGCTGCTGTTTCTGGCGGCGCTGCTTGTCATCTTTCTCTGGGACCTTTGGGCGATCCTCAGGATGGAACCGGAGAGCAAGTGGGTGCTCGGGCAGGAGTACGAGTATCTTCTGCTCGATATGGCGCTCCAGAATGCCATTTTCCTGCCGATCGTCATCGCGGCGGCGGCCAGCAGGCTGTGTGACATCGAACTGAAAGGCAGCGCCCTGAAGATGCTCTGCACGATGGAAAAACGGATCGACGTCTACCACACCAAGCTGGTTCTGGGCGCGCTGTATCTGCTCGCCTACTCTCTGGCACAGACCGCCATGGTCCCCCTGCTGGTGCGTATCATACAGGCGCATCTGCAGTCGCCGCCTCAAAAGATGCCGTCCGCGCAGCTTGCCCTGTTTTTCCTGTCTACCTACACGGTGAGCATGGTGCTCTTTATCGTCCAGCAGACCATGTCCTTACTCTCCGCCACGCAGATCGTCCCGCTGTTCGCCGGCGTGGGCGGCAGCCTGCTCGGCCTGTTCTCGGGCTTCTTCCCGAACGCGCCGTTTCGGTATCTGCTGCCGCAGGGCTACTACTGGGTATTCTGCACGGTCAATATCTACTATATACCAGAGACACGCGACGTCACCTACTACCCGATTCCTTTTCCCGCCGCCGTCTTCGCAGGCTTCTGCGTGTTCGGCGTCCTCGCCTACATCGTCGGGAGACGCCTCTTCATGGGGCGGGAAATATAATATCATGAAACGGAGGATTTCTATGTTAGAGAATTGTATTCTATGTGAAAAAATGAAACTGCGGCGCTCCCCGATGTGGATCGCTTTCGTCCTGTTCCCGATCGTTCCGGCTGCCCTTGGCACGGGCAACTATCTGAACAATATCGATCTTTTGAAATCGGAGTGGCTTTCCCTCTGGACGCAGGAGACGCTCTTTTATTCCAATTTCTTCTTCGCGCCGTTAATCGCCGTCTACTGCGGCTATCTGTGGCGGATTGAAAACAGGAACAGAAACCGCCATCTGCTCATGACGATGCCTGTCCCTGTCAGGGATATCTTTCTGGGAAAACTGGCGTCCATCATAAAGATCACGCTGTTTACCCAGATCTGGGTATTCGTACTCTTTGTCCTCACAGGCAGGATGGTATCCCTGTCCGGGATGCCGCCCGCCATGATCTTGCTCTACGCAGTGCGCGGCACCTTAGGCGGTTTGGTCGTGGCCGCCCTGCAGCTCATGCTGTCCATGATCATCCGGAGTTTCGCCACGCCCATTGCCATCGCCGTATTCGGCGCCGTCACCGGGCTGCTGGCCTCCAACTCCAGGTATGGCGTCTGCTATCCCTACTCGCTCATGATGGTCGGCATGAACGCCAACCGCTCGGAGGACATGCTGCAGGGGAATCCACTTCCCTTCTTTGTAAGCTGTATCTTCTGGCTGGCACTGCTTTGCGCCGTGTCAGTCTATTATCTGAAACACACAGATGTGAGGGCCTAGCCCTCATATCCTGCGTTTCCCGATCTGTTTCTCCCACGTCTTGACCGTCTGTTCCCGCAGAAAGGTCACAAGCGGCTCCAGCGCCTGCCGCTCATCCCACGCTTCCAGCGCTCCATAGTAGCTTTTTCGGTCTTCCTCATGGATCGTGACCGGCGGGTGATTGTGCAGAAGCAGGAAATAATTCATCAGCAGTCTCCCCGCTCTGCCGTTGCCGTCGGCGAACGGATGAATATTCTCAAACTTCGCATGAAAATAGGCGGCGGCGGTCAGCGCTTTCTCTTCGGGGACATCCGCCATCTCCGAGAGCAGTTCCGCCATCTCTTCCGGTACATCTTCCGGAAAAGCGCCGATCTCATATCTTCCTGTCACAAAATCGTGCCGCTTGTACTCGCCGGGACGCTCCCCCAGCTGCCAGCGTCTTGTATCGTAGGTATTCTGCGTCAGAAGACGCTGAAATTCTTTGACAAGCGCTTCGTCAAGAGGCGTTTTGGCCCCAAAAGACGCGAGCAGAAATTCATGCGCCTCTTTCGCGTTGCGGATCTCGAACAGCGTCCTCAAATCCCCTGTGTAAGAAGTCACGCCGTCATGTTCAAAGATTTCCCGCGTATCGTTATAAGTAACCTTTTCATTCTCTATCCTGCCGGAATGATAAGCGAACGCAATGCCATGTCCATTCAGCGCTTCCGCAAGCTGCGCGTCATTCGTGATCTTCTTTCGTCTCCAAAAATCAACAGCCTGTTCGTAATCCGTCATCGATGCTCCATTCCGGCAAAATGCCTAATCCTCATATCCGTTCGGATTATTGCTCTGCCATCTCCAGGAATCCTCGCACATCTCTTTAATACCGTACTGCGCCTCCCAGCCAAGCTCTCTCTTCGCCTTGTCCGCGTTGGAATAACAGGTCGCGATGTCGCCCGCTCTTCTCGGCTTGATCACATAAGGGATTTTCACGCCCGTGGCCTCCTCGAAGTTCTTCACGATGTCCAGCACGCTGTAGCCCACACCCGTACCGAGATTGTAGATGCACAGCCCCGCCTTCTCCTCGATCTTTTTGAGCGCCTTCACATGGCCGACAGCCAGATCCACCACATGGATGTAGTCGCGCACGCCCGTGCCGTCCGGCGTGTCGTAGTCGTTGCCGAACACGCCCAGCTCTTTCAGCTTGCCGACGGCCACCTGGGTGATATAGGGCATTAGATTATTGGGGATGCCGTTAGGATTCTCGCCAATGGTGCCGCTCTTGTGCGCGCCGATGGGATTGAAATAGCGCAGCAGAATCACGTTCCACTCAGGATCGGCCTTCTGCATGTCGGACAGGATCTGTTCCAGCATGGATTTTGTCCAGCCGTAAGGGTTTGTGCACTGTCCTTTCGGACACTCCTCTGTGATCGGAATGACCGCCGGATCGCCGTACACAGTCGCTGAGGAAGAAAAGATGATATTCTTCACGCCGTTCTTACGCATCACGTCCACCAGCGTCAGCGTGCCCGCGATGTTGTTCTCATAGTATTCCCATGGCTTCTGTACGGACTCGCCCACCGCTTTGAGTCCCGCAAAGTGAATGCAGGAGTCGATCTTTTCCTTCTGAAAGATATCCTCGAGCGCCGCCCTGTCCAGAATATCCGCTTTGTAGAACTTTACCGGCTTCCCCGTAATCTTCTCCACTCTCTGCAGGGACTTCTCGCTGGAATTCGACAGATTGTCCACAACTACCACGTCATAACCCGCGTTCTGCAGCTCCACCACCGTGTGAGAGCCGATATAGCCCGCACCGCCCGTCACCAAAATTGCCATCTTCTCATACCTTCCTTTTCTCTTTATTTTCTATAATTCTATCCCGTTCTGCCGACACAGTTCGCGCGCGCTCTCCACGGAATCTATGCCCGTCTTGTTCTTAATCGGCGCGAACTCGCGCTCCCGCACCACTTCGTAGGGCAGACAGGAATCCAGTTCGTGAATCATATCAAGCACCAGCTGCTCAAATTTGCAGCCGTTCGGCTCCTCCGGCTTCACCGGCATACCGTTCTCATCGAGACAGGGAATCTTCTTCTCCACGATGTGAAGCGGCAGCTTCTTCGCCACGATCTCCTCCAGGTCTTTCACACGAAACAGATAGTTCAGGATCACGCCGAAATTATATGCCGGCTCTCCCTGCGCGTCCTTCGCCTCCATCAGCTCCGGCGTCATATCGTAATACTCTACGATGGAGGGCCTCCCGTCCTCCAGACACATCGCCCCGACTTTCTCGTCCGGCGCGCTCTTCTTCACCACCTTGGCGCCCACCACGCTGTCCGTGTCGATGACGGCCCCCACAAAGCAGGGATCGGCGATGCGCTGCAGCACGTTGTCGACCGCAAAGACATTCAACCACTCCACGCCAGCCTCTTCCATCTTGTCCGCCACGCCCCACTTTTTCATGGATAAGAACCAGCCGCCGTTGCCGTTGGGCGACGTGGCCATCCTGTATTTCTCCTCCATGTAAACCTTGCCGTCATAATCGGCCGCAGGCGCCATATCCTGCATGAAAAAGGTAATGTAGGCCGGATCATAGCCAAAGTAGTTTTTTTCTTTGAAGAAAGAAGTCGTCGCCTCGTGATTTTTGTCGCTCGTCATGACATAGAGCGGAATCCACGCATCCACCATGCGCACCACATCCATCAGATTTTCGATCAGACGCTGAAAGATAAAAACATCCTTCGTCAGACCGATGTTGTAGACGCCCTTGGGCGCGTCGGATCCGAGCCTCGTGCCCATGCCGCCGGCCAAAAGCACCGCGCCGACCCTGCCGGCTTTGATTGCCTCCAGGCCGATCTGCGTATAACGCTCCCTCTTCGTCTCGATCTCGGGAAGCTGCATCACTTCAATGGGGGTAATCACGCCGCGCGGATTCAGCTCAGCCTTATGCCCGCACTGTTTCAGAACCTCAAAGTCAGTCGTCTCGATCTGTGCAAGCAGCGCCTCTTTCTCGTAGCCGCTCAGCTCGTCAAAATACTGCAGTACATGCAGCTGCCCGTATTTTTCCAGTTTCGCGTATGCCTCCGCATATTCCATCCGCATATTCCCCCTCTTTGTTCTTGAATTCTATTTTATCATAACCTTTGTCTCTACTCAATACCGCTCATGATTTCGCGAGGATCGCCGCCGTCCTCTTACGCACATGGAAGAAGGCGGGAATCAGGAAGAAATCGGCGAACACCCAGGCCAGCGGGTTCGCGAAGCAGACCGCGCGGAAACCGAAGAACGGCACGAGCGCGAAGCCCATCAACGCCCTCGCCACCATCTCAAACGCCCCGGCGAAGACCGCCAGCTTGCTGAATCCCATGCCCTGGATGAGGAAGCGGACAATATTCACCAGCGCGAGGAAGAAATAGAAGAGCACGTTAGTCCGAATAAAGACATAGGCGTTGTCCAGGATTGCCGCTTCCCCCGCGTCGAGGAACAGAAGCAGCATCCCTCTTCCAGCCGTGTATACAATCGCCGCCGCGATCACAGAATAGACCGCCCCCAGAATCACACAGGACTTCAAACCGCCGTCCACGCGCTCGAGCTTGCCCGCTCCCACATTCTGCCCTCCGTAGGTCGCCATCGTGGAACCCATGGCGTCGAAGGGGCACATCAGCAGCATACTCAGCTTACCGCCAGCCGTAACCGCCGCCACGGCGTCCGAGCCGATGCTGTTCACGGCGCTCTGCAGGATCACGCTGCCGACCGCCGTAATAGAATACTGCAGTCCCATCGGAATCCCCATGCCGCACAGCTTGCCGACGAACTGCGGGTTCCATTTCCACTCTTCTCTGGACATGCGCAGGATCGTAAATTTCTTATACATAAAGATCAGACAGCAGAGTCCCGCAACTGCCTGGGAGACTACGGTCGCAATCGCCGCTCCCGCGACGCCCATATGGAATACGATGATACACAGCATATCCAGAAAAATATTCAAGATCGCCGCCATCACCAGAAAGATGACGGGCGTCCTGCTGTCTCCCAGCGAGCGCAGAATCGCCGCCGTCATATTGTACAGATAAGTGATCGGAATCCCGAGGAAAATAATTACGATGTAGTCGTAAGAGCCTTCTATGATATTTGCAGGCGTCCGCATGAGCTGCAGAATCGGACGGCACAGCGCCACCACCGCGATCGTCATAACCACCGAGAAGATGACCGACAGCCACACACAGTTCGCCACATATCTGCGCAGATTTGCCTCATGTCTTGCGCCGAACTCCTGCGCCACGGGGATCGCGAACCCGTTGCAGACGCCCATACAGAAACCGATGATCAGGAAATTTACCGAACCCGTCGCGCCCACCGCCGCCAGCGCCTCCACACCCAGATAATGGCCCACGATAATCGTGTCCACCATACTGTAGAACTGCTGGAAGAGCAGACCGAACAAGAGCGGCACCGCGAAGCCGAGAATCAGCCGCATGGGGCTGCCCTGTGTCATATCTTTTTCCATAATACCCTCTCCATACCTCCGATTTTATCAAAGTAAGAACAACATAGCACATTATCCGACACTCTGCAATGGGTATTTCGGAAGATTCTTGACAGCGCCGTAAGCCGCGATTATAATTCATACAATCCTACCTGTATTTCCATAACTATAAGGAAGTTTTCACGAAACGGCCATGAATAAATTATTGCAGTTGCACGACAAAGTAAAATATCACAGATACCGCGGCGACATCGCCGCCAACGCGCCCCACTACAAGCGCTATGTCAGCCTGTTCTATGAACTGCTGAACGCTTTTCAGCGGGAAATCGACGAGGCTGTGCAGACCGCGCCGCAAGACCGCGACAGGGGAATGCTTATGCTCGCGGCGCTGCAGCGCCACGATTTCGTGGGCGACGCCAGAAGAAAACTCGCCCTGTTATACGAGCTCGGCGAAGAATACTACAGAACGGACTCCTACGACGCAGAACAGGGCGTCCGCATCCTGATGGCTCAGCTCGAAAGTACTTTGAGCAGCATCCACGAGTATACCGCCTACGGACGAATCGGTTTTATGCTCCGCTATCCCGCAGACGACCGGATGGACGCTGTGCGCCTGATCTGGAAAGGAACTGACTATGAAAGATAGATTTTATTCGCAAATGTTAAAACTGGCGCTCCCCCTGATTGTTCAGGAACTGCTCAGCGCCGCTGTCGGCTCGGCGGACGTGGTCATGCTCAACTATGTGGGACAGTCCTCCATCTCCGCCGTGTCGCTGGCGTCGAACTACGCCAACGTGCTCTTCATGGTTTACTATGGGATCGGCACGGGCGCGACGCTGCTGTGCGCCCAGTATTGGGGAAAAAAAGACTTGCAGGCCATCCGCGTCATCGAGGGGATCGCTCTGCGCTTTTCCCTGCTGATCACCCTGCCCGTATCGGCGTTCGCGCTGTTTGCACCCCGGCTGATGATGCGGCTCTTCACGGGCGATGCGGAGTTGATCGGCATCGGCGCGGACTATCTTCGCGTGATGGCCTTCACCTATCTTTGCTGGGGCGTCATTGAGATCTATCTGGCGGTTCTCAGAAGCGTCGGCAGAGTGACCGCGCCCATGATCCTGAACGTCATGGCATTTACGCTGAACATCTTCCTGAACGCCGTGTTTATTTTTGGTCTGTTCGGCGCGCCGCGCCTGGGTGCGACGGGAGTGGCCCTCTCCACGGCTCTGTCCCGCGCGGCGGAGCTGATCGGCTGCATCGTCATCTCTCTCTTTGTCAGCAGAGATCTGCGGCTGAATCCCGCCTACATGTTTATCCGCAGCAGGGTGCTGCTGAAAGATTTCATACACCTGTCTCTGCCGGCTCTGGCCAACGATATCTCATGGGGCGTAGCTTTCTCCATGTACTCGGTGATCCTGGGGCATCTCGGCACAGATGCGGTGGCGGCCAACTCTCTGGTAACCGTTGTCCGCAATTTCGGCACGGTGCTCTGCTTCGGCTCGGCCAGCGCCGGCGGCATTCTTCTCGGCAACGTCATGGGAGAGGGCGATATGGAACGGGCCAAAAAATACGCTTCCCTGCTGCTTCGGGTGACGATCGTCACGGGCGCGATCGGCGGTCTGCTGATTCTGGCCGCTACGCCTTTCGTGCTCCACTTCGCCAAGCTGTCCGAGACGGCAATGCGCTACCTGAAATATATGCTGCTCATCAACACCTACTATATCATGGGCTCTGCCGTGAACACCACGCTGATCGCCGGCGTCTTCCGCGCGGGCGGCGACACCCGTTTCGGGCTGATCTGCGATACCATCGACATGTGGTGCTATGCGGTGCCTCTCGGCTTTATCGCCGCGTTTGTGTTCCGTCTGCCCGTGCTCGTCGTATACTTCCTGCTGTGCACCGACGAGTTTGTGAAATGGCCCTGGGTCATCCGGCGCTACCGCAGCGGCAAATGGCTCAGGAACATCACGCGGGACGATCTGTTCGTCAGCGGGACGAGTTGATCTTCTCCCGCAGTTCTTTTTTCCCTGTGATCTGCATCTTCTCATAGATATGGGTCGCATGTTTCTTCACGGTCGTTTCGGCGATAAACAGTTCCCCGCTGATCTGCCTGTTGGTACAGCC
Organism: uncultured Lachnospiraceae bacterium; assembly: GCA_947626775.1. Taxonomy (GTDB): domain Bacteria; phylum Bacillota; class Clostridia; order Lachnospirales; family Lachnospiraceae; genus UBA3282. The sequence goes on from CANQTL010000015.1 coordinate 53,261, forward strand.
CAGATAGAGCAGACGCGCCACCTCCAGTTCCCTGTTCGTCAGACCGTACGTCCGCGCGCTCTCCTCAAAATCCGCGCGGCTGCCAATCCCCTGTTCTCCCGTTTTCTCCTGCCGCATCACGCCGCTCTGTCCGATAGGCGATGCGTCCTCTTCCGCCGTCCTCTGTGCCGCAGCGGGCAAAGCCGCCTTCTCGTCCGCTTCGGCCTGCTCCCTGTCCCTGACGGCTGCGTATAGCCTGAGATCAAGCATCGCCGCCACGCCAAGCACTATGCTGCCCATCACATCCGCTGCCGCTCTGTCTGTCGTCCGTGTCCGCTGAAATGCCAAGAGCAGCATTGTCAGAAGCGCCGCATAGGAAACGCCGAGAATCCCCTTGAGTATCCGTTTTCTCATACGTGGCTCCTCATCCCTCTTTGCTGTCCGTATCTGCATCCTGCCGCGCCTGCATCTGCCCTTCGGCAGCGCTTTCGGAATCCTCCTCCATATAGTCGATGATCCGCCGCTTCGCCTCCATCTGCAGCGGCAGAAGCAAAAGCTCCAGGATCGCCGTGTAAAAAACGCCGATCAGCGCCACGTTCACCATCGGCCCGACAGAGGCCGCGTCCGACAACGTGTGAAGCAGCATGAAGCAGCCCTCCAGCGTGGTGATACAGCCCGCATACAGGATCTGCCTCTGCATCAGCTCCACCGCATCCAGCGTATGGCGCAGCCCGGCAAAGCTGCAACTGTAATCCCGGCGCAGCAGCCGAAACGCCCGCAGGAAATCCTGGGCAAGGCCATGTTTCAGACCGTCCTTGAAAAAGACCGGCAGCGCAATCACCATGATGCAGAACAGCGTCGGCAGATCGATCAGATAGGAAACCTCGTACATGGATCCCGCGCCGAATCCCCGCCAGCCTGCTGCCAGAAACATAAAAAGAGAAAGTAAAATACCTGCCAGTTCCAAAATCATCACGTGTTCCTCCTTTTCCGTCACCCTTGTCCTGCCGCCGTCCGTACCGGAAAGGGCGGCTCCTGTCTTGACTGTAACACGCCGGACAGCCGGAATCCATACTACCTTTTATAAAAAAAGTAGTATTTTTACCGAACCGGACGCAACGAGTTGAAACACGCTTTGCGGGTTGCACGCGTAAATACAAAAAGACAGACCGTCTCATAACAGCCTGTCCTGCGTTTTCCGTTCCATATGATCAGCCCTGCGCGTACCGCGTCAGGAACTGTTTCGTTCTCTCCTCTTTCGGATGGTCGATCACCTGTCTCGGATCGCCCTGTTCCACAATCACGCCGTCGTCCATAAAGATGAGCTGATCCGACACGTCCCTGGCAAACGCCATCTCGTGGGTGACGATAATCATTGTCGTCCGCTGATCCGCCAGTCCTCTGATGACCTTGAGGACTTCTCCCGTCAGTTCCGGGTCCAGCGCCGAGGTGGGTTCATCGAAACACAGAATGTCCGGTTTGAGCGCCAGCGCCCTGGCGATCGCCACGCGCTGCTGCTGCCCGCCGGAGAGCTGGTGCGGATAGTGCGTCATGCGGTCCGCCAGTCCCATACGGTCCAGAAGTTCTTCCCCGTGCCTGTCGATCTGTGCAAAAATCTCCCGCTTATTCTGCTTGAAATCTTCCCGTTCCTTCGCCAACAGTCTCTCCGCCAGCGTGACGTTCTCAAGCGCCGTGTACTGCGGGAACAGATTGAAAGACTGGAACACCATGCCAAAGTGCAGCCTCTTGGTGCGAAGCGCCTTTTCCTGCTCCTTCATCGGCACCGCCGCGTCGAAGAGCGTCTCGCCCCTGACCACGATAGAACCGCTGTCCGGCGTCTCCAGAAAATTCAGGCAGCGCAGTAACGTCGTCTTTCCCGATCCGGAGGAGCCGATGATCGCGAGCGCGTTGCCCTCTTCCAGAGAAAAACTGACGTCGTGCAGCACTGTGGTCGAATCAAATTGTTTCCCGATATTATTTACTTCCAGAATCGCCATATTCTTTACCTAAAATAATCCAGCCTTCGCTCGATATAGTTGAAGAGCAATGTCAAGATCCCCACAAAGAGCAGATAAAACACACCCGTATAGAACAGCGGCCACGTCAGGCCGTCGCTCTTCATGAAGGAATACCCCGCAAACGTCAATTCATACGCCGCGATGATACGGGCCAGCGAGGTATCTTTTACCAGCGTGATAATCTCGTTGGACATGGGCGGCACGACCCGCTTGACCATCTGCAGAAGCGTCACCCGAAAGAAAATCTGTCTCCTGGTCATGCCGAGCACCTGGCCAGCCTCCCGCTGTCCCGCAGGCACACCCTCGATACCCCCGCGGAAAATCACCGAAAAATAGCAGGCATAGTTGATGCTGAAAGCGACCACCGTCGCCGTGATGCGTCCCGACTCATTGCCGCTCCATATATTGTGTCCCAGCCACAGACCCGGTCCATAGAAGATAATGATGAGCTGCAGCATCAGCGGCGTGCCCCGAATGATCCACACCAGCACGTCCACCAGCCACTTGAGCGGCCTGAATCTGCTCATGGCGCCGAACGCCAAAAGCAGACCCAGCGGCAGGGCAAACACAAGCGTCAATATAAAAATCTGAAATGTCGTGAGCAAACCGTCAAGCAGTGTCTGCGTAACGCTCCAAAACATAAGCTGCTCTCCTTACTCCGCCGGCACGACAATTACCTGTGCGTTGTTACAGTAGGGATTCGTGCACTCCATCGAAGAAGTCACCTCGGGCGTGAGCGTCATGCCGTTCCATACCACATCGATATTCTTGGAATCCAGTTCCATGACCTTGTTGTCCCAGTCGATCTCGACGAACTGCGCCTCCACACCCAGTTTCTCCGCTACGACGCGCGCCATATCCGCATCAAAGCCGATCCACTCGCCGGACTCGTCCTTGTAATCCATCGGCGCAAAATCCGTGATGCCGACGATCAAGGTGCCTTTGCCCTGAATATAAGCCACGTCGCTGTCCGCGGCGGACGTGTCCACCTCCGTCAGCTGTCCCAGCGCCGGCTGCTCCACAAGAGCCTCCTGCACGCCGTAGGTGGTAGCCGTCTGTTTCATAACGCCGTGCTCATAGGCATCCGCAAACACGATGTTAATGTACTCCGCCAGATCGGAACCTTTGCGGCAGCCCACACCGTACTCCTCTGTCGTCAGCTCGGTCGTATGCTGTAAGTCGGGATAGCTGGTACCCTCGCCGATCATCGCGCCAGCCATCAGCAGATCGATAATCGCCGCATCCGATGTGCCCGAAGCCACCTCCATCAGCGCATCCGCCTGGGACGCCACCACATTTGTCTTAAATCCGTTGTCATTGGCCGCCTGCTCTCCGGCAGAACCCGCCTCCACCGCATACACCAGATCAGCCGAAGACTCGGCAGCAGCGCCCGTCTGCGCCGCCTCCTCCGATGCATTGCCGCAGCCCGTCAGTACCGCAGCCGCCGTCATGGACAGCGCCAGCATCAATGCCAGTTTCTTCTTCATAATAAATATCCTCCGTTTCCCAAAATAGGTTTTATTTTTTTGTTTCCTGTTAAATACTTTTGTATTCTATCACAGCATTTTGCTAAAGTAAATGCCAAACATTAACATATTTATGTCCGATCAATGGCTCACCTATCGCCAACGTCCCCAAAATCCTCTATTGAAAAGGAACCGCTAATTCCGTAAAATAGAAGCATATCCAAACGAAACTGAACAATTTGCAAAAAGACAGGAATGAAGTATGGAACATCAGACAGCAAAACAACCGGCCGGGCAGAAATCCAAAACGCCGAAATACAGCAGGGAAAACATCCATATCACCCTTTACATGGCATGGCCGTCCATCATAGAATCCTTTTTTGTCGCGTTTGCAGGGCTGGTGGACTCTCTCATGGTAAGCTCTCTGGGATCTTACGCAGTGGCAGCCGTAGGCCTGACAACACAGCCCAAATTCATGGGCCTGTCGCTGTTCTTCGCCCTGAACGTAGCGATCTCTGCTCTGGTTGCGAGAAGACGCGGAGAGGAAAAAGCTGAAGCGGCAAACCGCATTTTGAGCACCGCCCTCCTCTTTATTGCGGTGTCAGCCGCCATCCTGAGCGTTCTCTTCGTGGTGTTCGCCGGTCCTATTATCCGTCTGTGCGGCTCCACGCCCGAGACACACGACAGCGCGGTCGCATACTTCCGCATCGTCATGGGCGGCATGATTTTCAACTGTATTCAGATGGGAATCAACTCCGCCCAGAGAGGCGCCGGCAAGACAAAGATTACCATGCGCACCAACATCACTTCCAATACGGTCAACATTATTTTCAACTATCTGCTGATCAATGGACACCTAGGATTTCCTGCTCTGGGCATCCGCGGCGCCGCCATCGCGACAGTGCTCGGCACAGTGGTCTCCTCCGTGATGAGCGTCCTGTCCATCACAAAAGCCGACGGTTTTATCAGCCTGCCGTACATTATAAAAAACCGGATCTTTCCCGCAGCCGCAAGTTTTCTCAACCTGATCAGAGTTGGCTACAGCGTATTCTTCGAGCAGCTTCTTATGCGCGTCGGTTTCATGTTGACAGCGATCATGGCGGCGAAACAGGGAACCGACGCCATGGCCGCCCATCAGGTCGGCATGAATATCATGGGGCTGTCCTTCTCCTTCGGCGACGGCCTGCAGGCCGCTGCGGTAGCGCTGATCGGCCGCAGCCTCGGCGCCGGGGACGAGAAGCTGGCCAAAGAGTTCGGCAGCATATGCCGGCTGTTCGGCGGCATCATCTCCGTCTGTCTCGCAGTGCTTTATTTTGTCGGCGCCAGACCTCTAATGAGCCTCTTTTTTGAAGAAGAACACATCATCGACATCGGCGTGCGGATCATGTGGGTCATCATTCTCGTAGTCGTCTTCCAGATCGCCCAAGTCGTCTATATGGGCTGCCTTCGCGGCGCCGGGGACACTCTGTACACCGCCGTCGCCTCCACCGTCAGCGTCACCTTTATCCGCACCGCAGGCTCCTATCTGGGCGGTTATGTGCTGGGCTTCGGTATCGTAGGCATCTGGCTGGGCGTCCTGGCAGACCAGGTCTCCCGCTTCCTTTTTGCCTCCGTGCGCTTCAAGCAGGGCAGATGGACGCAGATCAAAATTTGAAAAATCAATCGTCAGACTGTGCGCCGCACTTTTCTGCTTTGCAGCCATATCCCTGCCGCCAGCGCCATCAGAGATATCCACTCTGCAGCTCTCCAATACCAAGGTTCCCGAAAGGCAACCGTAATGTTGCCCGTATATCCTTCCGGCACAGAAAATTGAATTTGATTGTTTTCTGCATTGTCTTCTATAATAAATTCATGTTTTTTCTCGTCTATCGCATGATAGCCCTTATAATAAAACATCGGAAGACGTATCATATTCTGTTCTCCGGCGGCCTGACAGAATAACTGTACACAACAGCCCCGTCGCTCAACCAGCGACACGTTCTGTATATTCTCCCAGTAGAGACCGCCCGTAAGAGTTCCGATGTCTGTCCCAAATCTCAGATACTCTCCCTTGCCGATTCTGTCACTGTGAAGCTCCGCTTCATCGTACGCCGTATACATATTTGCACCGCCATTATAATCAACCGTATAGAGACACACCGATAGGACACATATCGCTGCCGTTACTCCTATCACGTACTTTTGATAAGGCCTTCCACAAATATATTGCTTGTAAAAAATTCCAAACAACAATGTCAAAAAAACGGCGGCAATACCAATATATCTCCAGGGAAACTGTATTTGCGCCAGCAATTTCCCTCCTATCCAGTGGTCTTCCATATAATCCCACGGAAAGATATTGGATGCCATATACAGGCTTAATACGGCGCCTGCCGTCAATATCTTCATTTCGTTACTGCACCGCCTTCTCAGCCAACACAACAGAGCGGTCAGCAGAGCCAGCATCAATATCGGTCCCGGCGTCAAAAACATCAAAGAAATACCATTATCATAAACATCCTTAAAGAAAGAAAAGAGCTGCCCGATACCAACCCCCTCCGCCTGTATGTGGTACTGCACCGTATTTGCACGCGAATTAATATTCACGGGAACATTCAGGTAATAATCCAGAAACGGCACAACAAAATACGCGCTTAATAAACAGGTCCAAGCCGCCGCCCTCAAATATACCTTTATCGTATTTCTGCGAACGGTTTTCTTAAATAGCGCTATACTCAGCGCACACAGCATTATTACGGTCATTTCCGTGCTGAGTATATGTGTCCCGATTAATCCGCTTATACCAATCGCAAGAAGCCACGCATTCCTTTTATATCTTTCCCACTCGTCGACATTTTCTGTGTAGATACGATATACCGCAAGCGCTATCAATGGAAAAAACATCATTGCGCTGTATTCCCCGACAGCCGCGCGCTTGTAAAGATTGGTCAGCCTGTAAGACATCGTGGTATACGCCATACTGGCAAGCATCGCTCCTTCCCAATTACCGCGGAGGATTTTTTTCATGCATCCATAAGTAAGTACCGTTGTCCCCGCGCATATCGCCAAAACATACAGTTTATACGCTGTAACGACCGGAACGGCAAACAGCCGCAGGACTGCCGGAAAATATAACAGCATGTCTCCATAGAACACGGAGACCGGATATCCGAAATCATCCAGCCACACAGAAGACATGTGAACCGGAAAGCTGCCGCAGCGGAGTTCTCTCGCTATCCCTTCAATTCTTAACAAATGGAAGCCCAAATCATCTCCGAACGCTATCCCGTCCTTCAGCAACGGCATCGCAGAGAGCAGCGTGATACCTGCCAGCGCTACAAGGGTAGTTTTCTTCTCTTGGATCGCTTTCCATCGCCAAATACATAAATCTGTCGTCAGAAAAAGCGCCAGCAAAAGTATCAGACCCTGTTTGAAATATGCCGACGAATGTGCCAGTGTAATATTCGATACCAGAAACTCCCCACTTCCATTGTACCGAATCAGAATTTCAAAATCTTCCACATCATCCTGCAGATTAAAATCATAAGAGACACTGTTCTTTTTTTCGCTCAGCACAATCTCAGGGAACTGCGCATATGACTGATCCGTTCCGACATCTACCAGACAATGCTGCGCCTGCGCACATCTATATTCTATATTGGCAGTATAAGTCCCTTTTTTCAGAGGAATTGACGGCCCATACAAAAGATTGATTTCTTCCTGCACATCAATATTTTCCCCGTTCGTATACCACCCGCACGAATCATCATAGTCGATATAATCCGACTTCCAGTCGGATAGCATGAACCCAAGGGATTGATCTGTTTGAAAATAGATCAACATCCTGAATGTCCAGAACAGTAAGATAAGAATTTCCGCTCCCAGCAGACACCATATCTGTTTTCTGATTTTCATACCGCCAGCCTCCTATACCCTCTTCTGCGATGTCGACCATAATTTTAATCATATCTCATACAGTCGATCGGTGCAAGGAACATTTGGAGATGTGCTCATGGATCTGTCCGTCTGACATAATTACAACGGGGCATACCACAACGTGATATACCCCGTCTGCTTTGATCCATTATGCACACTGACCGACGCTTCTTACTCCGCGCTGTCCGCATCCAGATACTGCGCGCTCAGCTCGGAGATCGTGCCGTCCGCCAGCTTCGCTTCGATGGCGCTGTTGATCATGTCGAGCAGAGCCGTGTTGCCTTTCTGCACCGCGATCGCATACTCCTCGGAAGCAAACGCTTCGGGATCCTCTACGATCTTTAATCCCTCATTGTCGCTCACATACTTCTGTGCCGTCGCGGAATCGATCACGACTACGTCGCACTTGCCGTTTACCAGCTCCAAAACCGCCTCGGTACCTTTCTTGAACGCCTCGTAGTCATAGCCCATCTCGGACACACAGGTCTCTCCCGTATAGCCCTGTACGACACAGATCTTCTTGTCAGCCATGTCGGAAGCCTTCGCGATATCGGAATCCTCTTTCACGATCATGACCTGTGTTGCCGTGTAGTAAGGAGTTGAGAAATCAACCGCCTCTTTTCTCTCGTCAGTCACCGTCATACCCGCGATAACCGCGTCGATCTGCCCGTTCTGCAGCGCGATCAGCAGAGAGTCAAACTCCATGTTCTCGATCGCAGCCGTCATGCCGTTCTCCTCGGCAATCTGCTTTGCAATCGCCATGTCGATACCGTCGTACTGGTCGATCACACCGTTGGCCGCCACAAACTCAAAAGGCGGGAACTCTGCATTCGTACCGAAGGTTATCACGCCTTCCTGCGCTGTAACTGCAGCCGGAGCCTCTGTCTCCGCCGTCTCATCCTCTGCCGCCGGAGCCTCTGTCTCTGCCGCGGGAGTTTCTGTCTCCGTTTCAGCCGTCTCCGTGTCTGCGTCTGCCGTCTCTGTCACCGGCTCCGCCGCGTCGCCACCGCACGCCGTGAGCGCCGCTGTCAGCATGGCTGCCGACAATAAGAGCGCCAATACTTTTGTTGCCTTTTTCATAATAATCTCCTCCTCTATATGATATTTGTTTCTATATCTGAAACCGCCCGCTCTGCGGTTTCCCGCCTAAGCGCAGACAGTCCGATACCACACGCTGACCGCAGCTTTCCGCCGCGGTTCATCTCAAATACGCCGCCTACAGCACCTTGCTCAGAAAAAGCTTCGTCCGCTCGTTCTGGGGATGGCTGAAGACCTCCTCCGGCGTGCCGCTCTCCATCACCTTGCCCTGATCGATAAAGAGCACCCTGCTGGCCACCTCTCTGGCAAACCCCATCTCATGGGTCACAATCACCATCGTCATGCCCGACTTCGCCAGATCCTTCATCACGTCCAGCACCTCGCCGACCATCTCCGGATCCAGCGCCGAAGTCGGCTCATCGAAGAGCATGATCTCAGGATCCATCGCCAGCGCCCTGGCAATCGCCACGCGCTGTTTCTGTCCTCCGGAGAGCTGCGCCGGATAAGCCTCCGCCTTCTCCGCCAGATTGACCCGCTCCAGAAGTTCCTGCCCCCGCTTCACGGCCTCCGCCTTCGTCATTTTTTTCAGAAGGACAGGGGCCAGCGTGATATTGTCCATAATCGTCAGATGCGGGAACAGGTTAAACTGCTGAAATACCATTCCCATCTTCTGCCGCACCTCGTTGACGTTCACCTTGGGCGCATTGATCTGCCGATCGTCCACATAGATCTCGCCGCCGGTAGCCTCCTCCAGCAGATTCAGGCAGCGCAGGAAAGTGCTCTTGCCGGAACCGGACGGCCCGATCACGACCACGACCTCCCCCTGCTCGATATGCTCGTCAATCCCGTCCAGAACCGTCAGATCGCCGAATTTTTTGTGTAAGTTTTTTACCCGGATCATCAGTTTCTCCTATCTGACGTCGGATCTGCGCAGACGTTTCTCCACCTGGCGCAGCGCCAGCGTCAATATCTTGATCAACACATAATAGATGACCGCCGTTCCGAGGAGCGGCATAAGCGGTTTGTAGGTGGCGCTCTTGATGAAGTCTCCCGCTTTCTGAATATCCATCAGCCCCACATAGCCGACGATCGCCGTCTCCTTGATGAGTACGATAAATTCATTGCACAGCGCGGGAAAAATATTTTTCACCGCCTGAGGGATCACGATCCGCGACATCGTCTGATAAGCGTTCAGCCCCAGCGATCTGCCCGCCTCCGTCTGTCCGTGATCTACAGAGAGAATACCCGCCCGGATGATCTCCGACACATAGGCGCCGGAGTTGACGCCGAACGCAATAGCGGCAATGATCCACTTCTCCCAGTGCACGCTCGCGAAGACGACGAAATAGATGAACATGAGCTGCGTCACGGACGGCGTACCCCTGATGATATCCGTATAGACGCCGCCGATGAATCTGAGCGGTTTGAACCGGGACACGTTGCACAGCGCGATCAGCACGCCGATCACAATACCGATCAGAATCGCCAGAAGCGATACCTTGATCGTGACGCCGATGCCTTCCGTCAACAGCATATAGCGGTCTTCCCTGATAAAGGAACTGTAGAAATCTGCGCAAAAATCAGCCCACCATGTCTGCAAGCCTGTCATCTGTCATACTCCTCTTTTTCGTTTCTTTCACATAAAATCAGGGTCAAAGCAGTGCATATTCTGCATATCCGCGCACATCTTTGTACCCCGACTCGCATTATAGCACAAAGATTGTGAATTGAAAAGCAGGTTTGCATCATTTTTGCATCATTTTCCGGCGAAATATTGCTATTTGGCGGGCGTGGTGGCATACTAAAGGACATGGGAAGCACACGAGGGCCTGCTGTTCTCAGGCGCAGGTTTCGTGCATTGACGCAGATATGCCCTCGACTCGCTGCAGATACACAGCGAAGGAAATGGCTTACAGGAGGATGATATTATTCATGAAAAAACAGAAAACACCGCTCAGAAGAGCCGCCGGCTGCGGTCTTGCACTGAGTCTGATGCTCGCGCTGTGCGCCTGCGGGGCGGACGCGTCCGAAACCCCCGGGCCGGTAACGCCCGTCGCAGGCGAAACGCCGTCTAAGGACAGCGCCGCAGACAGCGATACCAGGACAGCGCAGACATCGGAGACAGACGAAGGCAAACAGCCGTCTGCGGACGAAGAAGACGCCACAAACGAAGACGCCGCCGCGGACGAAGCTGCCGTCATCATCAGCGAAGATCCCGCCTCACCCGTCACTATCACGATGCAGACAGAGACGCCGTATGACACGAGCCTCTGTCTGGCAGACGGCACGGAGTATTACACAGCCGACTACTCTTATCCCATCGTCTCTATTGCCGGAAACGACGCGGCGGCGCAGAAGATCAACGACGATATCCTCGCCAATATAGAACGGATCTATGCCGGCAAAGAGAGCAATAAGAGCGATGCGGAATCCTTTGCCAAAGAAGTCGCCGTCGGTATGCCTTGTATGGACGACATATCTTACGGCGTACAGCGCGCCGATGACCGGGTGATCTCCTTCACGGTCAACTATTACAGCTACGCCGGCGGCGCCCACGGCTACGAATACTGGCGCGGCGCGGTATACGATGCGCAGACAGGCGAAAAGCTTGCCTTTGACGACTTGAGCGACGACCCCGAAGCCTTTCACGCCGCCACCCTCGCCTACAATCAGAAGCTGGCCGCAACGGATTCTTACAGCGAGCGTATCTTCCCCGCAGACGCCATCACCGACGGCACGTTGGAGACCGTATTGTATGGAGAAGAGGACGTCTGGTATCTGTCCGACGCGGGTCTTGTCTTTGTCAGCGATACTTACGACCTCGGCTCCTACGCCGACGGCGCGCTCGAGTTCTGCATTCCCTACGCCGAATCGGAGGAAATGGGCTTAAAAGACGCGTATGCATATGAAGGCCGTATGCGCTTACCGCTGGAAGAAAGACAGGAGACAGCCGCCGACTTAAACGGCGACGGCACCAGGGAAACGGTTTCCTTCTACGCCGAAGCCGCTCCTGACAACACCGTCCACCTGCTCATCGGCGGCGCAGACTACACCGACACCGTAGCGCAGGTGCTGCCCGAATCGGCATTTCTGCTCCTTGATCTCGTGCTGTATGACCTGAATACGGAGGACGACTCTATAGAGCTTGCGCTATACTGCGATCCGGAAGACGAACAATATTCCGAATACAGCTTCTTCTTCCGCTACGGCAAAGACAAGTCTCTGCTCTATCTGGGCAAGACGGAGGGCAGCGTTGCCATTCCCCTCAACACTTTCACGGAACTGCTGCCGTGATACCGTCAGGCGCAATGGCATACTAAAGAACATGAGAACCGCAACAGAAGGGAGAATATGATGAGAAAGCAAAACATACAATTCGTAAAAAGAGCCGCCGCCGGAGGACTTGCGCTGAGTCTGATGCTCGCGCTGTGCGCCTGCGGGGCGGACGCGTCCGAGACGCCCGAACCGGTAGCGCCCGTCACGGACGAAGCGCAGCCGGAGGAAAGTACCCCGGACAGCGATACCGGGGAGACACAGACAACAACGACGGACGAGGCGGCGCAGACGCCTGCGGATGAGGATGCGGCGGCAGACGAGAGCGCCGTCGTCATCAGCGAAGATCCCGCCTCTCCCGTCACGATCACGATGCAGCCGCCCGAAAAGAAAGAGCTGGCCACAGAGGACGGCACAGTGTACTATACGGCAGAATATTCCTACCCGGTGGTCTCCATCGAGGGAAATACTGCGGCAGCCGACAAGATCAACGCGGATATCCTCGCCCAGATGGAGACAGTCCGTGCCGACGGCGATACGGCCGCACAGGAAGCACTGGAGTGGCTCAACAGTCTCAACGAATCCGGTGTATCCCTGGAACCGGGAGATTTCCGTGCTTACAGCGACGACGTATCCTACAGCGTGCAGCGCGCCGACGATCGGGTGATCTCCCTCACGGTCAACTATTACACCGACGCCGGCGGCGCCCACGGCTACACGTTCTGGCGCGGCGCAGTGTACGACACGCAGACAGGCGACAGACTCACTCTGGACGACTTAAGCGACGATCCCGAGGCATTTCGCGCCGCCACTCTCGCCTACAATCAGGAACTGGCCGCGACGGATTCCTACAGTGAGCGCATGTTCTCCACGGACGATATCACCAACGGCACGCTGGAGACCGTATTGTATGAGGAAGAGAATGTCTGGTACCTGTCCGGCGCGGGTCTTGTCTTCGTCAGCGACGCTTACGACCTCGGCTCCTACGCCGACGGCGCGATCGAGTTCATCATTCCCTACCGCGACCTGCCGGACATGGGATTCAGGGAAGCTTACGCCTACGACGGCAGACTGATCATGCCGCTGGAAGAAAAACAGGAGTACGCCGCCGACTTAAACGGCGACGGGACGGAGGAGACGATTTCCCTGTACAACGAATCGCTCTATGACGATGCCAGCGGCGTCTCCACGACCGTCAACCATCTGCTTATCGACGGAGCGGACTTTGCCGACGCCGTAAGCAGCGCGCTGCCAGAAACTACTTGGGCTTATCTGGTAATGTACGACCTGAACGTCGAGGACGACTATGTGGAGTTTGCCCTGTGCGGCAACTATGCCGAGGGCGATACGTATCCCCCTTACAGCCAATTCTTCCGCTACGGCAAAGACAAATCCCTGCTCTATCTGGGAACAACGGCCGGCTATGCCAACGATACCGCCAACGTCATCCAAGAACTGACGCGCTGAACCGGCAGGAAATACGAGAAACCATACAGGCACAGCCGTTTACCGGCTGCGCCTCAGACTGTCGACAAAGTGGTTCTGGGATGTGCATCCCAGAACCATTCAGACTGTCGACAAAGTGGTTCTGGGATGT
>CANQTL010000016.1 GCA_947626775.1 uncultured Lachnospiraceae bacterium
GGGCGGCAGGCGACGTGAAATTTTCGATGATTGTTTCTGTCTGTATCATGTGGGGTTGCCGCGTGGCACTCGGCATTGTTCTCGCAAAAGAGTTTCACATGGGACTTATGGCGGTGTGGATTGGAATGTTCACTGATTGGATTGTCAGAGCGGTCATATTTACAACAAGGTTTGTAAACGGAAAATGGCTCCATTACAAAATGTCTTAAACATTAGATAACGAAAAATTTTGAAATGGGAGCAATATGTTTTCGATAAAGACATACAGCAGGCAATATAATCATTGTTTGCTCCAATTTTTAGAAAAATGTTTACCGCAATCGGGCAGGAGTTTAGAACTCATTATATCTCTTTGAACAGTATCATAAAAAAGGATTATTCTATCAGACCGGCCTTTTTGTTTTGATTTGTTCTGATTTGATGCACGGCGAACTTTTCTGTTCTGATGCGGGCGGATTCGCGAAAATCGGTTTTGGGGTATTTTTCAAAAACAACATTGTAAGGCGGCGCTTTTTGCAGTATGATGTTAGTGGAGAGAATGGGAAAGGAAGGTGTATGGCACTACAGAACGTGGTCGCACAGACCATCGACGCCGCAGGACAGGAGGCGCAGTATGACGCCTGTGTGAAGCGGCTTCTGTCCGAGAAGATCATCCTTGCATGGATCTTGAAGGAGTGTGTGGATGAGTTTGGACCGTATTCCGTGAAAAAGATCATGAAAGACTGTATCGTCGGCGAGCCGAAGATATCTGCCGCTGCCGTGGATCAGGACGAACCGGACTGCACAGAAAATGGAGGATATGCCGATGAAACGGTCGAGGGAAGGATTGCAGGCGGAAATACGGAGGACAATTCGGTTAAGGAAGGCAGGGTGTATTATGACATCCGCTTCGCGGCTGTTGTGCCGGACACGAAAGAACCGGTACAGCTTATCATCAATGTGGAGGCGCAGAAAAGCGACAAGACATCCTATCCTCTCATCAAACGGGCGGTCTACTACGGCAGCCGCATGATCTTGGCGCAGAAGAATACGGTTTTTGTGAACAGCCACTATGAGAAGATACGCAAGGTCTATTCCATCTGGATACTGATGAATGTAGGGAAAGAAAGAGCGAATACTATTACCGAGTACAGCATTACGGAAAAGAATATCGTGGGTGCGTTCAAGGAGAAGGAAAGCAGCTATGATCTGATGGCCGTTATTATGATCGGACTTGGAAAAGCACAGGCAGCGGACAGACCGATTCTGCGGTTATTGGACATTTTGTTATCGGCGGAAACAAAGCCTGACGCGAAGAAGGCAATACTGGAGAGAGACTTTGATATTCCGATGACGTCGGCGATGCGTGAGGAGGCGAACATTATGTGTAATTTGGGCGAAGGGATCAGAGAACAGGCAGTGCAGGAGACACAGCAGAAAACGTGGCTACGGGATGTGCTGAATCTGATGAAATCGTTAAACCTGAGCGCGGAGGAAGCGATCAGCGCCTTGGCGATACCTGAGGAGGAAAGACCGTCTTTGTTGGAGAGGATCGACGAAGAACTTGCCGTGAAATAGGCGATTCCCGCTTTATGAATTTCGGCAAATATGCCTTGACAGACCGGAGACGGCTATGATACCATAGATTTTGTGGTTATAAACAGATGTTAGGAAGTACGTGTTCGTAGCTCAGCTGGATAGAGCAACGGCCTTCTAAGCCGTGGGTCGGGGGTTCGAATCCCTTCGAGCACGTTAATATGGTGGGTATGGCGCAGTTGGCTAGCGCGCCAGATTGTGGCTCTGGAGGCCGAGGGTTCGAGTCCCTCTATCCACCTTGCATGGGAGATGCAGCCGGCAGGGTTCGGCGCTGCCGTTATGGGATCTTTGCCCGCCGGAACAGTGGGCTATCGCCAAGCGGTAAGGCACAGGACTTTGACTCCTGCATTCGCCGGTTCGAATCCGGCTAGCCCAGCTATATGGACCACTAGCTCAGGTGGTAGAGCACTTGACTTTTAATCAAGTTGTCTGGGGTTCGAATCCCCAGTGGTTCAGTAAATGTGCCATAACTTTTAAGGGGATTCGAACCCCGGTTCGATCATCCCCAGTGGTTCAGTTAAAGGGTTTCTTTTGCGATTGCGAGTTCGGGTTTCCCGGACTCCTTTTTTACGCGGGCAATGAGCCAAATTGACAGAAGGGAGTACATATGGAAAAGGTTAGAGAAGAAAATAAAATGGGCGTTATGCCTGTGAATAAGCTATTGCTCACCATGTCTTTTCCGATGATGGTGTCTATGCTGGTGCAGGCGCTCTACAATGTGGTGGACAGTGTCTTCGTGTCCAGGATTAACGAGAATGCGCTTACAGCGGTTTCACTTGCATTTCCGCTGCAGACGCTGATGATCGCGCTGGGCGGCGGCATGGGCGTGGGCGTCAATGCGGTGCTGTCCAAGGCGCTTGGCGAGAAGGACTTCGACAGGGCAAACAAGGCGGCGGTCAACGGCGTGTTTCTGGCGGGCGTCAATTTTGTGATCTTCCTGTTGGTTGGGCTTTTTGCGGTCAGACCCTTTTATATGAGTCAGACGGACGATGCGCAGATCATCGAGTACGGTTGTCAGTACCTGACGATCGTGTGCTGTTTCGGCTTCGGTGTTTATACGCAGTTTATCTTCGAGCGGCTGTTGCAGTCCACGGGGCGGACGTTCTACACGATGTTTACGCAGGGGACGGGTGCGATCATCAATATTATCATGGATCCCATCCTGATTTTCGGCTATTTTGGTTTCCCGAAGATGGGAGTTGCGGGCGCGGCTGCGGCAACTGTGTTCGGACAGATCGTGGCAGGCATCATAGCTTTTATCTTGAATCTGAAAAAGAACACGGACATCCAGCTGCATGTGAAAGGTTTTCGCCCTGATCTTGCTATGATTGGACAGATTTATGTGGTGGGAGTTCCCTCCATTATCATGCAGGCCATCGGTTCCGTGATGACCTACTGCATGAATAGAATCCTGATGGTCTTTACGTCCACGGCTGCGGCTGTGTTCGGCGTTTATTTCAAGCTGCAGAGCTTTATCTTCATGCCGATCTTCGGACTGAATAACGGCATGGTGCCGATCGTGGCCTACAACTATGGCGCGGCTAAGAAAGACCGTCTGTTGAAAACGGTAAAACTGAGCATCATCTATGCGGTCAGCATCATGTTTGTGGGCTTTCTCGTGTTTCAGATCTTTCCGGCGCAGCTTTTCGCGCTGTTTGACGCGTCGGAGACGATGCTGGCTATCGGTATCCCGGCGCTGCGCACGATCAGCTTCAGCTTTCTGTTAGCGGGTTTCTGTATCATAGAAGGCTCGGTATTCCAGGCGCTCGGCAACGGCGTCTACAGTATGCTGGTGTCGGTGGCCAGACAGCTCGTGGTGCTGATTCCCGTGGCTTATCTGCTGTCCAGACTGGGCAATGTAGACTATGTGTGGTGGGCGTTCCCGATTGCGGAATTGATGTCTCTCAGCATGACGATAGTCTTCCGTATCCGTATGGGCCGGAAAGTGATTGATCACATCGGAGAGGATGCCGCGGCGCAGGATTGACAGGGCCATGCCTGAATGATATGATACATAACGGATTCGGATTTCACTGGGAGTCCGGATCCTTTTTGTTTCTGCGGATGTGGCGGAATTGGCAGACGCGCTGGATTTAGGTTCCAGTGGGCGACCGTGCAGGTTCAAGTCCTGTCATCCGCATGATAAGACGGGGGCTCGTAGAGTCCCCGTCTTATCATGCGGATGACAAACAAAACGAAGAGGTTGGTGCAGGCTGCGAAGCAGACTGCGGAGATGACTGCGCAAGCAGTCTTCTCCGGTTCAAAACCCATTGTTTCTCATCTTGTCAATTAGTGCCTGCACCGATATAATGATATTGTATATTTCGCAAAAAGAAATCTCACACTAACTTTATCGGAAGGAGGAATATCATGAATCGTTTACAGGACAAGATCGCCGTTATCACGGGCGGCAATTCCGGCGTCGGCGCCGCAGCCGCCAAACTGTTCGCCGCGGAGGGAGCGGCCGTGGTCATCACCGCCCGCAGGGAGGCGGCGCTTGAGAAGATCGCCGGTGAGATCAAAGAGGCGGGCGGACAGGTGCTTGCCATCTCCACAGACATCTCCAAGCCGGAGGATCCCGAGCGGCTGATGCAGACCGTGATGGAGAAGTTCGGCCGGATTGACATTCTGGTCAACAATGCGGGCATCCTTGAAGAAGGGTTGAAACCCATCGATCGCTACACGGACGAGGATCTGGACAGGATCGTGGAGACAAACCAGAAGGGAACCATGCGCTGTATGCGCGCCGCGAGCAGCAGGATGCAGGCGGGCGCAAGCATCGTCAACGTGGCTTCGGTGGCGGGCTATGCAGGCTGCGGCGGCGCGGCTTACGTCTCCTCCAAGGCGGCGATCATCGGCGTCACCAAACACACGGCGCTGCGCTTCCAGGCGCAGGGGATCCGCTGCAACGCGGTCTGCCCAGGCACGATCGTGACGCCGATGACTTCCTCCATGAAGGCGGACGCCCTCGATCAGGACATGTTCGGCGCGATGACCGCGCACTCCAATCTGCGCACGCAGCCGTGCACGGCGGAGGATGTGGCGAACATTCTGCTGTTCCTCGCCAGCGACGAATCCCGCGCCATGACGGGACAGATTCTGGTGACCGATTTCGGCGCGAGCCTGTAAATGTTGTAATGCTCATAAAAAAGAACGCTCCCGGCATCTCCGTGCAGGCACGGTACGCCGGGAACGTTTTTTACGCAGATAATAAGTAAAACTCGCACAGCGCGTTTCCTCTCGCTGCCGCATCTCGGGTGTTAATAGGTTACCTGTCCCTTCATGCGCTCGTGATCGCGCATCTTGCTGTAGACCTCCTGGTATTTGTCGAGCATCTGCTCGGGAGACATGCCGGAGAGATTCTGCTGCTGCATGTAGATCAGTGCGAGCGCCTCGAATTTGTTGGTGGGAAAGGTGGAGAGAGAGATACTGCTTATGCTGTCTGCCATAAGGATCAGTCCTTTCTTGTGGATTTTGACGGCGTACCGTCTATTTCAGTATAGGCGATTGGGGGCGCAAATGCAAGAGCGTCAGGGCAGTCTGACGGTAAAGATGCTGCCGCCTGCAGGATTGTCCTGCACGCTGATACGTCCGCGGTGGGCCGCCGTAATCTCATAGGCGATGGACAGACCGAGCCCGAAGTGCCCTTTGGCGCTTCGGGATTTTTCCGCCCGATAGAAACGGTCGAAGATGTACGGTTTGTCCGTATCCGCGACGCCGATTCCCGTGTCGGCGACGGAGATCTCGTATGAAATCCGGCGTTCGCGGCACTGCCGCAGAGCCAGTTCGATCCGCCCGCCGGGCGGCGTGTAGCTGACGGCGTTGTGCAGCAGGATGGACAATATCTGCGCGATGCGGTCGGCGTCACAGCTGCAGCGCGCCAGAGGCTCGTCCGGCAGAGAAAGCGTCAGGGTCAGATTCTTGCCGCGGCACAGCGGTTCAAAGGCTTCGTAGGCATTGAGGCACAGAGTGTCAAGGTCGGTCTCGCTTTTTTCGATGGGAAAACGGTTCGCGCCGGAGCGGGTCAGCGTCAGCATATCGTCGATCAGACTGTTCATGCGCTGGCCTTCCCTGCGGATTGTCCGAAAGAAGCTCTCGCGCTCTTCGCCGGAGGCGTTTTCACAGCATTCGCCGCTGGCCAGGATGACCGACAGAGGCGTCCGCAGTTCGTGAGATGCGGCGGCAATGAAGCGGAGCTGCTTTTCCTGATTTTCGCGCAGCGGCTTCAGCAGTCTGCCTGTAAAAAACCATGCGAAGGCAAACAGCGCCGCGCAGGCGATCACGTCGATCCAGACAAAGAGTATGCGCTGACGGCGGATCGACTCGTAGAGGGGATTCAGGGCGTAGAGAATCACGATCAGCGTGGTGGAATTGTCGCGTTCGATGTCGATGCGGGAGGCGTAGTAGGAATCGCCCGTCGTCGGGGAAGTGAAGGAATACTCCATGTGCCAGATGCCGGAGTAGCTGCTGCCGTCAGGGGAAGCGACGGCAACCTCGATCTGGTCGCTGTAGGCGGCAAGACTCTCCGACAACAGCTCCTGACTGTGAGAGCTGACAGAACCGTTCAGCGAATTGTGCAGAAAAGGCACGCCGTTGTCCGTCACGTAGATAATGTAGTCGTTCTGTGCTTCCAGCCTGGCGAGCCACTGCATGGACACATAGGTGGACTGCTCCAGGTTGGCGGCGATGGTGCCGATGTCGCTCTGAAAAGACTGAAAGCGGCTGCTTCGAAGATTTTCCTCGGAGACGCGCAGATACAGAAACGACATGGCGATCATGATCGCCGCCGTGCTGCCGCCGCAAAGTATGGTAAAAAATAAATGTGCTCTACGGAACATTTCCAGCCTTTCTGCCGCAGGGCGGCGTTTCGCCGGCGTCACTGCGGGATGGCTCGCCTGTTTTTTCCGGGGGGGGGCAGGATATAGGCGAGTCGGTAGCCCACGCCGCGCACGGTCTTGATCTGCAGGAGACTCCCCACTGCCTTCAGGCGGCGTCTGAGAAAATAGACATAGTTGTCGAGGTTGCCCTCTTCCACGTCGCTGTCAGGTCCCCATACTTTTAGCAGAAGCGTCTCGCGGGCGATGGTCTGCTCGGGCATATGGAGAAAACTTTCCAGCAGACTGCCCTCACGCCGGGAGAGGGTACTGTTCCCTGTAGGCCCGGTCAGACACATATCCTGCCCCGACCAGGCGACGTCCTGATAGACGAGCGCGTCCGGCTGTGCGCGCAGGACGGCGGAACGCCTGGTGACGCAGCGGATGCGCGCCAGAAGTTCCTCGAAGGCAAAGGGTTTTACCAGATAGTCGTCCGCGCCCAGATCCAGCCCCTCGATCTTGTCCTCCAGCGTGCCGAGCGCCGTGATCAGGATGACCGGCGTGTGGACGGACTGTCTGCGCAGGGCGGTCAGCACTTCCGTCCCGTCCTGGCAGGGGAGCATGCGGTCGAGCAGGATCACGTCGTAGATGTCCTGCGCCCCATAGTAGAGCGCTTCGTCTCCGTCGAAGCAGGAGTCTACGCTGTAACCGTGCCCGGACAGCTGCCAGGTCAGCGCCTTATTCAGATCCTTGTCGTCCTCCGCCAGTAAGATGCGCATGTCGGATGTTTCTCCTTTTTTCATTATTATCATAGTATCATACAAATCTTGAAACAATCTCTAAAAAGAATGAAATTTATTCTTAATTTTCTTTAGAGGAAAGTTAGAGATTGTGCTGTTATACTGATGGTGACAGGTAAGGCGAGAACCGTGCGGATATCAGAAAGGAGACACAAATGCGGAGCAGAAAGATGAGGAGCAGACTCACGGCAATTTCTGTGGCGGCGGCCATGGTGTTCGCGCTTGCAGGCTGCGGCGGTGAGGGCCAGCCGGATGGAGCAGCGCAGGGAGAGGGCGATCCCACGCCGGAGGGCACTATCGCCTCCATCGATAAGGAAGTGACGATGGGCCGGTACGTGGAGACACAGATTGATCTGGCGGAGCAGCTGAAGGCACAGAATGCGGGTATGGAGATGACGTCCCTGTGCCGTCTGGAGGACGGGCGCGTCGTTGTGCTGGACAGTATCGCGGGTGTGCTGGTGTCCGGGGACGAGGGCGATACCTGGAGCGTGGAAAATCCCGCGTGGTTCACGCAGATGCGGCAGG
The DNA here is from genome assembly GCA_947626775.1 of uncultured Lachnospiraceae bacterium. Classification (GTDB taxonomy): domain Bacteria; phylum Bacillota; class Clostridia; order Lachnospirales; family Lachnospiraceae; genus UBA3282. The sequence continues at coordinate 7,715 of CANQTL010000016.1, forward strand.
AAGATATCTATATCAGTACCATGGCCATGACGCCCGACGGTACGGCCGTGGTCGTATACGATCCGCCGGAAAACGGCGACGAGTTTCAGCCTGTGATGAAACTTATCCTTCCCGACGGCACGGAAGTACCCGTGGAGCTGGATCTGACGGAAGAGGAAAAGTACGTCAGACAGGTGATCGCGAGCGAAGAGGGTCGTATCTTTGCCAACACTTTCGACGGTGTGTACGAGATCACGGCGGACGGCGGCAGCGGGAAGATCACGGGGTTGGGCTCCTCGGCGGCCAGCTCTATGTGGATCTGGGCGCGGGGCAGCCTGCTCTATCTGGATACGGGCACAGGCGCGCCGCTGATCTATGATCTGGATGCGGACGCCTATGTGGAGGATGAGGTTCTGGGGGAATTCATGGAGACAAACTATGCGGACCGCTCCTACAACGGCAATGCCTCCGCCTCTGTGTATCTGCTGCCGGGCGCGGACGATACCCTCTATATCGCGGGCAGCAGGGGGATCCACCGCCATGTGGTGGGCGGCAATATGATGGAACAGATCGTGGACGGCGATCTCTCGATTCTGAGCAATCCGGCTTACAACTTTGTCTCCATGCTGGAGCTTGACGGGGACGCCTTTCTGGCGATCTTCGACAACGGCAAGGCGGTCCGGTTCCGCTATGACCCGGATGTGCCCAGCCTGCCGGAAAATACGCTGGTGATCTACAGCCTGCGGGAGAATGCGGACGTCAGACAGGCGATCGCCGCTTTTCAGACGACTCACCCAGACACCTTTGTCTCCTACAAGACAGGCATGAGCGACGGCGATTCGGTGACGGCGGAAGATGCGGCCAAGCGGCTCAATACCGAGATTATGGCGGGCACGGGGCCTGACCTGATCGTGCTGGACGGGCTGCCGATGGATTCCTATGTGGAAAAAGGGCTGCTGCTCGACCTGACCGACTATCTGGCGCAGTACAGTCAGAAAGAACCCCTCTTCGACAATGTGATTGAGGCGTTGAAGGTGGACGGCAGGGCGTACATGGCGTGCGGCACGGTGATCCTGCCGATGCTTGTGGCGAAAGAGGCCGAGACCGCCAATCTGACGGATCTGGCAGGCGTAGCCGATACGGTGGAAAAGCTGAGGGCGGAGAACCCTGGGGAGGACATCGTCGGCATCTGCGACGAGAGAGATCTGCTGGGACAGTTCATCAGCACCGGCGAACCCGCGTGGATGAAAGAGGACGGCACGCTGGATATGGATAGAGTCGGTCAGTATCTGGAACAGTGCAGGCGCATCTGGGACGCCCAGATGGACGGTATCTCCACGGACGTCGTCAAAGCCTACGGCGAGGACGGGCCGTACTATACGGGCTTCGGCGCGGAGGAGATCAGGAGCGGCATGGTCGAGCACGGCATCCAGCAGGGAGTTACCGACTATGCCATGGGAGGGATGAAACTGCTGAGCGGCTGGACGATCTCATATTATACCTACGCGCAGTTACTCTCCATCCGGCGCAATTTTCTGAAAGACTGTGACGACGTGACCGCTGTGCCGATGCAGGGGCAGTGCACAGGTGTGTTTGCTCCCAAGACGCTGCTCGGCGTCAGCGCGGCCTCGGATAAACAGGAGGAGGCGAAAGCATTTCTGGACGTCTTTCTGTCTGCCGACGCCCAGAGCCTGTACAGCGGCTTCCCGCTGAATCAGAACGCTTTTGACATGCAGTTCACGCCGGAGGCTTCCTATCTGGGCCCGAACAATGAATATGTCTACCTCTCCACCCAGTGGAAGGACGGCACGCAGTTCGATTTTACGATCTACTGGCCGGAGGATATGCAGATCGCGGACTTCAAGGCGCAGCTTGGCGCGCTCACCACGGCCTATATCCCTGACGATATGCTGGAGCAGGCAGTGATCGGCGAAGGGGTGAGTTATCTGAAAGGGGAGTGCACGCTGGAGGAAACGCTTGCGGCGATTGAAAAAGATGCGCAGATCTATATGGCGGAGTAAAGTCATGGTTGATGGCCTCGCGATTTTTCATACCGTCGCAGGCACGCTTTCGCTGCGTTACGGACACGTAGCAGACGCTAAGCTCGAAAAGACCTCGCTAAGCGCTGAATTAAGTCTGTAAGACTTAATTCGGAGTAACAGCACCTGCTTGCGGTATGAAAAATCGCAAGGCCGCAAGCTATGAATCTTGTACAGACCGCATATAGAAGCTGAAAAATAAAAAATGAAAAGGGAAAAAATATGCAGAATAGAAAGAGCATGAGAATGGATGGGAAAGAGAACATAAAGCCGGGCGCGCGCAGAGCGGTGCGCAGGCTTGCGGCCATTATACTGGCGGCAGTCATGGCGCTCGGGCTTGTAGGCTGCGGCGCGGGAGAGACGAATGGGGACTCTCAGAAAACGACAGACGAAACGGCGGCAGGGGCAGGGACGGGCACGCAGGGCGACAAAGATGCGGCTAACGGCCAGACTGCCATGGGGCGGTACGTGGAGGAGGAAATCGACCTGTCGGGGCAGCTCAGCACTCCGGCCTTTATGGGAATGCGGGAGGACGGCAGCCTCGTCATTATGGACACGGAGACGGGTATTTTCGTCTCTGAGGACGACGGCGCGACGTGGACGCAGGACGATCCGGCATGGTATACCGCTATGAAGGCGGAAGAGACGATTTATCTGAACGGCATGGCGATGCTCCCGGACGGCACGGCGGCGGTGGCCTATGTGCCTGACACGGAGAGCGAGGACTGGCGGCAGGAGGTCGCCCTCTATGCGCCCGACGGGACGGAGGTCGAGCTGACGCTTGCGTTCACGGAGGAGGACGGCTACGCCAGAGACCTGGAAGTGAATTCTGACGGACGGTTTTTCGTGAGGACCAGCCGCAACGTCTATGAGCTGCATCCGGACGGCAGCGGGAAAAAGGCGCTGACGCCGGAGGAGAGTTCCCATGTCTGGGCACACAACAATTTGTTGTATATCGACTGCGAGATGGACGGCATGGAGATGCCCGCCGTCTATGACATGGACGCGGAAGAATATATCGAAGATACGGTGCTGGTGGATTTCGTGCAGAAAACCTATGGGAGCCGCTACTATAACGGCCACTACTACGCCACGATGAGTCTGCTGCCGGCGGACGGCGACACGGTCTATCTCTTCGGGCCTAAAGGCATCCACAGACATTCCGTGGGCGGCAACATGGTGGAACAGGTTGTGGACGGCGCGCTCTCCCATCTGAGCAACCCTGACTATACGCTGATCGCCACGCTGCAGCTGGCGGACGACGAGTTTCTGGCGCTCTGCGCGGGCAATAAACTGCTGCATTTTACCTACGACCCGGACGTGCCGACGGTGCCGGAGAACATACTGACGGTGTACAGTCTCGAGGAAAACGACGACATCAGACAGGCGATCTCCTATTACCAGACGCAGAATCCGGAATGGTTCGTCTCCTACGAGATCGGTATGGAAGACAGCGCCGTGACCAGGGACGACGCGCTCAAGAAGCTGAACACGGAAGTTATGGCGGGCACAGGCCCCGATCTGATCGTGATGGACGGTCTGCCGATGGATTCCTATATCGAAAAAGGATTGCTTCTCGACCTCACGGACTACTTCGCGCAGTACAGTCAGAAGGATCCGCTCTTCGACAATGTGATCGAGGCGCTCAAGGTGGACGGCAAAGCGTATATGGCGCCGGCAGTCATGGAACTGCCCGTGCTGGGAGCGCAGGAAAAGTATGTGACAGATATGACAGATCTGTCAGGCGTGGCGGACGCACTGGAGCGGATGCGCGCGGATTATCCGGGAGAGAACCTGACCGGCATGGTGAGCAGCGGGGAAGTGCTGAAGCGCTTCGTCTACACCAGCGCGCCGCTGTGGATCAACGAGGACGGCGCGCTCGATACGGAGGTGATCGGGGCATATCTGGAACAGTGCAAGCGCATCTACGACGCGCAGATGGACGGACTGGACAAGGATATTCTGGAGAAATATATGGAGCGCAACGAGAGACTTTCTTCCTATACGGGGATTGATATGTCAACCTATGAGTCCAGCGCGGGCAACGATGTGCTGGCGGTGATCAGCGGCGAACAGCATATGGCGAGCGGCGACATCGACAATATGTGGTATTATGCGGAGATGCTGGGTCTGGAAAGAGCGCCGGGCTGCGAGGACGTCCGCGTGGTTCCCATGCAGGGACAGTGTAAGGACGTGTTCAAGCCAAGAACACTGCTGGCGATCAGCGCGGCTTCCGCCCAGCCCGACGCGGCGAAATCCTTTATGGACCTGTTCCTCTCCGCAGACGCACAGGCCAATTATAACGGCTTTCCGCTGAACCAGACGGCTTTTGACAGGCAGCTTACACCGCCCGCGGATCTGGGAGAGAACAACGAGTATGGAACTCTCGCCAGCAGTAACGGGGATGAGGAACCCATCACGCTGCACACTTACTGGCCCACGAAGGAGGAGACGGCGGCATTTAAAGAGCGTCTCGCTTCGCTGCAGACGGCCTACATCACCGACAGCGTGCTGGAAGGCACGGTGTTCCAGGCGGGCAGCGGCTACTTAAACGGAGAGCGGAAGCTGGAGGATGCGCTGGCGGAGATTGAGAAGAGAGCGGCGATTTATATGGCGGAGTAGAAAAGATAAGTCATGTCTGCGCAGATTTCATATGCCATCACAGACACGATTCCGCTCCGTTGCGGGAAGAATGCGTTCCTTGCATTCTTCCCGGGGCTGTGATAAAGTGACTGAAAGAAAATACACAAAACGGGAGACATAACAATGTTCACGGAAAATCAAATCAAATTTATGCAATCACTTGGCATAGAGGCTGATTTTGATAATTTATCCGATAATGAGTTGGTACAGATAGAGGAAAGAGTTGGCGATGAGTTACAGCGTGTGGGTTTTGGTATTGACAATACTATCACAGAAACTGGAAAACTGTGTGAAAGTATTTTGGATAAATTGTAAAATAGGCAAAGACCGTTTTAACGCATAGTCATCATAAAAATGGGAATTGGCATTGGCATATAAAGACGATAATACTGTTATGTGCGTCGGAGTGATCCGGCGCTTTTTTTTACGTGGGCAATGAGCCAAGCTGACGAGCTTGTTTGTCAATTTGGCGAATGCCGCGATAACGGGATAAAACACGCTTTGTGAGTTTCAGCCCGTTACAATAGAAAGATATAGACAAAGCTACTGAGTTTGATATAATGGAAACACTAAACGGAAAAGAAATGATATAGATGCAGATAGTTGGTAAGATAAACAAAAAAATTTATAAATGTATCACTCCGGATATTGTTACAGATGAGGTTATTATTACGAATGAACGCATAGAGCATATAAAGGAACGACACCCGAATGATTATGAAAGATATTATGGCTATTTGAAAGAGATTGTGGAGCATCCGCAGTATATTGTCGAAACAAGCAAACCTTATACGGCGCTGATTCTGAAAGAATTTACTAATGGCGGCGAGCAGTTCAAGACTGTGCTGCGGCTTGCGGTATCGCATGATAATCCTAATTTTAAAAATTCCATAATAACATTTATGAAAATAAATGACAGGGAGTGGAAAAGGGTGCTTAAAAATAAGGAGATACTTTACAGAAATGAATGAATTTGATAAAATATACATACCATGAAACAGAGATTGTTCGAGGTGGAAGATTTCGTCCCCGTCCACACGCCGATGGCTTGACAGGAGAAATCCGAGAGATGCAGGAGAAAGGGACGCCTGCCGAACAATCTCTTTTCTTGTCTTTGGAAGGTTCATAATGAGCCGAAATCTTTCAGAACCCCATCTCCTTTAGATTATGTACAAGATTCACATAGAATTCCCGCACGTCAGAGTGGGGGATATTCTTGCGGTTTAAGTCGATCATGTCGCTGTCGAAGCGTTTTACGATGGGATAGACCATGTTCAGGGGGAATCAGTCGCCTGACGCTGTACAGACAGGCCGCAAACAGTCTTGCATTCGGCTCGTTTACGCTGTCATAGCAGCAAATTCGCAGCACAAATGCAGGCGGGTGGCGCGAATGAAGAATCTGCGCTATAATCATGGTGATATGGCACAGACGGCGCGTCGGCGCGGGCATGAAACGGAGCGGGTTACTATGGAGGGAATCAGGGCCGGGGTAAGAGAAAAGGCAAAAGAAAAGACCAGAGAGGAACGCATGGCGACGGAATCTGTGGGAAAGCTGATGGTCAGCATGACGCTGCCGGCCATTCTGGCGCAGATCATCAACGTGCTGTACAGCGTGATCGACCGCATCTACATCGGACACATGGAAGGGGTGGGCGCCAATGCGCTGACAGGCGTGGGCGTCACTTTCTGTATCACCATGTTCATCTCGGCTTTTTCCGCCTTTGTCAGCAGCGGGGCGGCGCCGCTTGCGGCCATTTGGCTTGGCAAGGGCGACAGGGAGCACGCGGAAAAGATCCTCGGCAACAGCGTGAGCTTTCTGATTGTATGTACGGTTGTGCTGATGGCGGTTTTCTACGCTTTTCAGAGGCCGCTTCTCTATAAGTTCGGCGCCAGTGACGCCACCATCGGGTACGCCATGGACTATCTCTCCATTTATCTTGCCGGCACATTTTTCGTGGAGATGGCGCTGGGGCTGAATGCCTTCATCATCTGCCAGAGCCGGGCGAAAACGGCGATGCTCTCCGTGCTGATCGGAGCCGTCGCCAATATCGTTCTGGATCCGATCTTTATTTTTGCGCTGCATATGGGCGTCAGGGGAGCGGCTGTCGCAACAGTGATCTCGCAGGGATTGAGCGCGGCGTGGGTGCTGGCGTTTCTCTTTGGAGAGCGATCGTCCCTGAAGATCCGAAGGAGCTGTATGCGCATCGACGGCGGCATTCTGGGGAGCGTGTTCGCCCTTGGCATCTCGCCTTTTATCATGAACGCGACGGAAAGTTTTATCAGCATTGTTCTGAATCACGGTCTGCAAGTGTACGGCGGGGACTTATATGTGGGATCGCTGACGATCATGCAGAGCATTATGCAGTTGTTCTCCGCGCCGCTCAATGGATTCACGCAGGGCATGACGCCGATTGTCAGCTACAATTACGGGGCGAAGAACTTTGGGCGGGTGAGACTGCTGTACCGATGGCTGATCGGTATCTGTTTCGGTTTTCGGTTCCTGACGACGCTGTCCACGATGGTCTTTCCGGCTTTTTATGCGCGTTTCTTTACGAACGAGCAGGAGCTCGTGACGTTGACCGGACAGGTCATGCCGATCTTTATGGCGGGAATGCTCCTGTTCGGGCTGCAGAACGGAATCCAGCCCACCTTCCTCGCGCTGGGACAGGCGAAGGTGTCGCTGTTCATTGCGGTGCTGCGCAAGATCATCCTGCTTATACCGCTGGCGGTCATCCTGCCGCACTTTGTGGGCGTGATGGGCGTCTACTATGCGGAGCCCGTCTCGGATATTCTGTCCGCAGTCACCGCCACCGCGCTTTTTGCGCTGCATATCAGAAGGATCCTGTCGGAGGAGGCGCTGGCAAAGATACGGTAGACGCAGTTTTGCGGACGGAGACGGGGATACGGTAGAAGCAGTCTTGCAGACAGAGCCAGAGCTGGGCTTGACAAGGCGGGGCGCTTATGGTAAGTTGGATTCAATAAGTTAAGAGGGAGTAGTTATCCTGTGTAAGCAACATACCCTGACGCACAGTCATGTTTACACGCTTTCTGTTCCCCGGGATGAAACCGCAGATTTGTGATTCGTCTTGTGGGGAATACGACGGAGAGAACGAGACTTTTAGCAGCGATGCCGAAAGTCTCTTTTTTATACAATAGGAAATTCCGTCGACATTTCCTATTGTACAAAAAGCCCTCCGGGCGGATCGCACTGCGGCGAAGATGAAGATGTCGCTGGCGCGGCCCGCCGCAGGCGGAGAATCTCGCAAGCGAGATTCTATTTTACGCGGGCAATGAGCCAAGGGCGAATGCCGCGATACGGACTGTGGAAGGAAAACAGAGAAACGGAGGACGGGGAAATGGAAGTGTTGATTCAGCTTGCGCTGTTGGCGCTGGGATTCTTCTTGCTGGTAAAGGGCGCGGACTGGTTCGTGGAAGGCGCGGGCAGGGTGGCGGAGAAGTTCGGTATCCCGCAGCTCGTCATCGGTCTCACCATCGTGGCGATCGGGACGTCCCTGCCGGAGGCGGCGGTCAGCGTGTCTGCCGCGTTAAAGGGCAGCGCGGAGATCACCATCGGCAACATTGTGGGGAGCAACATCCTGAACGTGCTGCTGATCCTGGGCGTCACGTCGGTGATCGCGCCTGTCGCGGTGCAGCGCTCCACGGTGAAATATGAGCTGCCTTTTGTGATCGCCGTATCGGCGCTGCTCATGGCCGTCGGCTACACGGACAATGTAGTCGGGCGTATTGACGGCGTGATCCTGTGGCTGCTGTTGTTTCTGTATCTGGCGTATCTGCTCGTCATGGCGAAGAAAGGGGAGAACGCGCAGGAGGAGAGCGAGGCCGCGGAGAAGCCGATGCCTGTCTGGAAGATGCTTCTGCTGATCGTTGTGGGCGGCTGTCTGATCGTGCTGGGTTCGGATGTGGCGGTGGATGCGGCGACGGCGCTGGCACGGATCTTCGGCATGAGCGAGAGACTGATCGGGCTGACGATCGTGGCGTTTGGCACGTCGCTGCCGGAACTGGTGACGAGCGCGACCGCCGCGGTCAAGGGCAAGGCGGATATCGCGGTGGGCAACATCGTGGGAAGCAATATTTTCAATATTCTGTTTGTAGTGGGAACCTCCGCGCTGATCACGCCTGTCGCTTATGCGGAGAATTTCTTCACAGACAGTATCGTCTGCATTGCCACGGTGGTGCTGCTGTGGCTTCTGGTGGCGAAGAACAAGCGGCTCGGCAGAGCCGGCGGCGCGTGCCTGCTGGCTGGTTATGCCGCATATTTTGTGTATCTGATGAGATAGATGACCGGAATTTGGCGCATGTGCACCATAGATGACATAGATGTCATAGTGTATTGTAGATGGAAGAAAGAGTTGACTTAATTAGTCAACTCTTTCTTTTCCCCAGAAAAATAACGCCACTGTGCCCGGACCGGTGTGCGCTCCGATGGTCGTGCCGATGCTGTTGATCAGAACCCGTCCGTTCAGCCGGGGGAAGCGGCTCTCGACCAGGTCGGCCACGGCTCTGGCGTCCTCGTAACAGGCGGAGTGGGAAATGTAGCACTTGCCGCTGTAATCCGTTCCGTCGTCGGCATATTCCGCCATCTTGTCCACGATTGCCTGGATGACTTTGCGCTTCGTGCGGATCTTGTAGCGGGGGATCAGTCGTCCCAGATAGTCGACGTTCAGAAGGGGGCAGATGTTCAGCATGCCGCCCACGAAACCGGCGGTTTTGGAGACGCGGCCTCCTTTGATGAAGAAGGTCAAATCCGTGGAGAAGAACCAGTGATGCAGTCTCAGGCGGTTGGCCAGCGTCCATTCATACAGATCGTCGATTCCCATTCCTTCGTCCCGCAGATCCGCCAGTCTGTCCATCAGCAGGCCGAAGCCGGAGGACGCCGCGAGGGAATCCGCGATGTAGATTTTGCGGTCTGGGTATTTCTCGGTCAGCATATCCCGGGCGATCAGGGCGGAATTCATCACGCCCGTGATGCCGGAGGACAGGCACAGGTGCAGGATGTCCTGCCCTTTTTCCAGAAAAGGTTCAAAGTATGCGATAAATTCTTCCGTGTTGATCTGGGAAGTCTTGGTGTCGGCGCCATTCGCCATGGCGGCGTAGAACTGGTCGAAAGACATCGACTTGCCGAGGTCGTCCGCGTACTGCACCCCGTCCAGCTCGTAGTGGAAGCAGATATACGAGATGCGGCGTTTCAGAAAGTGTTCGTTTGACAGATCTGCGGTGGAACAGCAGCTCAGGATGTATTCGCTCATAGAGATCCTCCTTGTCGCGTTTGGTGTCAGGCGGTTCTTTTCAAAAATGATTTCTAAACGATAAAAAAAGTGTAACACGTTCCGGCGCGAAATTCAAACGGAAACTCAAGGCGGATATGCCTTGTGCTTACTGGATTTATTTGGTATAATTGCCTTAACGTCCGCAGACTGCGGACAAGCAGGATCAATGAAAAAAGAGATAAGGAGAGAGAACATGAAAGGAAATATTGTTGTTGGACAGTCCGGCGGCCCCACGGCCGTTATCAACTCTTCCGTTGCAGGCGTGTACGCGGCGGCGAAGAAGCTGGGCGTGAAGAAAATCTACGGTATGGTGCACGGGATCGAAGGATTCCTGGAGGATAAGATGATCGACCTGGGCGATTATCTGGACGACGAGACGGGAATTGAACTGTTGAAGAGGACGCCCTCTGCGTTCCTCGGCTCCTGCCGTTTCAAGATGCCTAAGATCGAAGGCCATGAGGACGTATACGAGAAAATTTTCGAGATTATGGAAAAGCATGACATCGAGTGTCTGTTCTATGCGGGCGGCAACGACTCCATGGACACGGTTAAGATGCTGTCCGACTATGCGGCGGCGCACAATAAACCGCAGCGTTTCATGGGTGTTCCCAAGACCATCGACAACGATCTGCCTGTGACGGATCACTGCCCGGGCTATGGTTCTGCGGCGAAATATATCGCTACATCTATTAAGGAAGTCATTCGCGACAACGCATCCTTTGGCGCGAAGAAGCCCACGATCTGTATCGTGGAGATCATGGGACGTAACGCGGGCTGGCTCACGGCGGCTGCGGCGCTCGCCAAGGGCGACGACTGTGAGGGCTGCGATGCGATCTATCTGCCGGAGAAAGTTTTCGATATCGATAAGTTTGTTGCGGACGTGAAGGAGCTGGCGGCGAAGAAATCCTCCGTCGTCATCGCGGTATCCGAGGGCGTCAAGGTGGCGGACGGCAGATATGTGTGCGAGATCGGCAGAGAAGTGGCTGTGGACGCGTTCGGCCACAAGCAGATGTCCGGCACGGCGGTGATGCTGGCGGAGAAGATTGCCGCAGAGACGGGACTCAAGACCCGCGCGATCGAGTTCTCCACCCTGCAGAGGGCTGCGACGCATATCGCGTCTTTGACCGATATCAACGAGGCGTTCCAGGCGGGCCACGACGCGGTTATGGCTGCCGAGGAAGGCAAGACCGGCATGATGATCACGCTGAACCGCAACGGCGACGCGCCTTATCAGTGCGGCACGAGCGCATATGACATTCATGCTATCGCAAATGTAGAGAGAAACGTTCCCGACAATTGGATCACACCGGACGGCAAGGGCCTGACGGAAGACTATGAGAAGTATGCAAGACCGCTCATCATGGGCGAGCTGCAGCCGCTCTATGTCAACGGCCTGCCGAGACATCTCGTCAGGAAGTAAGAGCGCAGCGGGAGTGAATGCGGAGATAGATTAGGACAGGGAAGAGGGCGTCCCTCAAGTTATTTCATATGACTTTTGGGATGCCCTCTTTTTACGCGGGCAATGAGTAAAATTCGTTGCAATAGATTGTTTGTAGCAATATTCACAAATATTTTCCTTTCATATTGTATAATTTATAGAATATGTTATAATAAAGTGCAGTATAAATTTGTGCTGGATACAAAATACAAAAGGAAAATAGTGAGATGCCAAATTGGGAGCAAGTGATAAAGGAAATAAACAATGTTCCAAGCGCGCATGACAGTATAAGACGTAAGTATTTGGGAATCATGCATCAGTATACAGGAAGAAATGTCATAGCGTATTACTCGGCATTTATACAGAAACCCAGAATTGACGGGACGGGCATTAGCGACACGGATAAAAATGCGTTTATGCAGGCGGCACATGGGTTGGATAGAAGTTTGGGCCTGGATTTGATTCTTCATACACCGGGTGGAAATGTGGCAGCGACAGAGTCATTGGTGTATTATTTGAAAAGCCTGTTTGACGACAATATCAGGGTTTTTGTCCCGCAGATTGCAATGTCAGCGGGAACGATGATATCTTTGGCAGCGAAAGAAATTGTAATGGGTAAACAGTCTAATCTTGGTCCGATTGATCCACAGTTTGGGGGAATGTCTTGCGCAGGAGTGTTAGAAGAGTTTGATACTGCACTTAAAGACATTAAAGAGAATCCTTCGAGTGTCGGATTGTGGTCCAATATTATACAAAAATATCATCCGACATTTTTGGGAGATTGTAAAAAAGCAATAGATTGGTCAGAAGAGATTGTGAAACAGTGGTTGATGGAGAATATGTTTAAGGATTCTAAGGAGTCGGATATTGATGCGTCCAGAGTTGTGGCTTCTTTGTCAAGCCATAATAATACATATTCCCATGCAAGACATATTCATATAAGTGATTTGAAAAAAATTGGAGTTAACGTTGTTCCATTAGAAGGATTGGATGACAGAGAGATTGGTGGATGTAAAGATCTGCAAGATTGTGTATTAACAGTACATCATTCTTATATGAATGCATTTGAAACTTCAACGGCTATTAAAATTGTAGAAAATCATAATGGAGCTGCAATGATTCTTAGTCAGGTAACAAGATAGAGGAGGTCTGTTGTATGGATAGAGATTATTTTGCTGAGTATATGCAGATTATGGGACAACCACAATTGGATACTTATATATCTGCGGAGGATGAAGCACAAAAAATTGAAAAATGCACTATCTTACAAAGTATAGATATAGCATATAGTGATCGAATTACAGAATATAATACAGAGATGTCGCATTGACAATTGTAACTTTATTGAAAGCGATATGGCAAAGGGAAGCATAGAGGATTTCAAACTTCTATGCTTTTTTTGCGTTTATAAATAAGTCTGAAAATTAATGTCAATACGGCTTTTTCCGATCGGTAAGCCCTAACAGGTAATCGACGCTCGTGTTATGGTAGCGGGCGAGTTTTATGAGAATGGAAGTAGGTATGTCGTTTTCTCCGGTTTCGTATTTGGAGTAGCCGGTCTGCGACATACCTAATATTTTGGCCATCTGCGTCTGTGACAGGTCTTTGTCTTCTCTCAGATTCCGTAAGCGTGGATACATGCTTGCCTCATTTCTGTTCTTTCCGTATCAGCCATATTATAGCTAACCTGTTTCAGGGTATTGACTTTTAACCTGAAACAGGTTAGCATAAAGAGCGGCGGGTTTAATCTGTTTCAGGTTAAATTAAGGATGGACAGTTACGCGCATGACTATGCGGATTTTTACAGATGAGGAGATAAGAAGATGCTCTTTAACTCCATAGGATTTCTCATTTTCTTTCCGACGGTCGTGCTGCTCTATTATCTGCTTCCTCACAGGGCGCGGTATTTATGGCTTCTGGCGGCAAGCTGGTATTTCTATATGCAGTGGAACGCGCTCTATATCCTGCTGCTGCTTTTCTGTACGGTTGTCACGTATGTCTCAGGACTTGTATTGGAAAAATTGAAGAATGCCGGAGAAACTGATCACGGGAGAATTCGAAGGAGGCGTGTGTGCGTTCTCGCAGTGTCGCTGGGAATCGGTCTCGGGCTGCTTGGGATCTTTAAGTATGCGGACTTTGCGATGCTGAATCTCAACAGGGTGCTGTCTATTCTGCATTTGCAGCCAATCGTCTGGAAATACAGCATCGCGCTGCCGGTGGGAATCTCCTTCTATACGCTGCAGGTGATGGGCTATCTGATCGACGTGTACAGAGGGGAAATCTACGCGGAGCGGAATTTTTTCAGATATGCGCTGTTTCTGGCGTTTTTTCCACAGCTGGTAGCGGGACCGATCGAACGGTCCAGAAATTTACTGGTGCAGTTATACACGCCTAAGCGGTTTGACTGGGAGAATCTGCGGCGCGGCGCGCTGCTTATGCTGTGGGGGTTTTTCCTGAAGATGGTGATTGCCGACCGGGCGGCGGTGATTGTGAATACCGTGTACGGGGAACCCGGAAAATATGAAGGCTTTCTGGTGATGGCGGCAACGTTTTTCTTCGCGATACAGATTTACTGCGATTTCTACGGATATTCTGTGATCGCGAGAGGGGCGGCGCGCGTTTTGGGCATAGAGCTGACGGACAATTTCAACGCGCCATATTTTTCCCAGAGTGTGAAGGAGTTCTGGCGCAGATGGCATATCTCTTTGTCCGGGTGGTTCCGGGATTATCTGTACATACCGCTTGGCGGCAACCGCAGGGGAACGCTCCGCAGGCAGGCGAATCTGCTCGTCGTCTTTGCCGCGAGCGGATTGTGGCACGGCGCGTCGTTAGCCTATGTCGCCTGGGGACTGCTCAACGGGTTCTGGCAGATCGTGGAAGAACTGCTGCAATATATCAAAGACACGCTGCGGCGGATCTGCGGTGTGGGAGACCGGGCAGACGTATTTTGCGGGAGACTGGTGAAGCGTGTGATCACCTTTGGACTGATCTGCCTTGCATGGGTGTTTTTCAGGGCGGGAGATTTCTCAGACGCGTTTCTCATGCTCAGAGATATGCTGCGGTTTGACTGGATCGCGATATTTGACGGTTCGATCTTTGCGCTGGGCGTGGAGAGAGAGTATCTGCGGATCCTGTGCGCGGCAATTCTGCTGTTGGCTTATATGGATTACCGGAAATACAAAGGCGCCGACATGGCGGCGGCGCTGCTCGGACAGCGCTGGTGGTTTCGGATATTGGCGGAAGTGGGGCTGCTTCTGGTGATTCTGCTGTTCGGCTGCTATGGGGTGGAGTATGATACGAGTGAGTTCATTTATTTCCAGTTTTAGAGCGCCCGCGGCGCGGTGGAAAAGAGTTGTCAGGCACGGGGGTTTTCTGCTGCTCTGGGCGGCGGCGTTCGCTCTGGGCGTACATTTCCTCAATTATCTGTATGTGGAAAGCAGCGATACCGAGTGGGGAAGGATTCTGTGGCATCATTATTATACGAGAGAGCGGAATATCGACTGTCTGTATCTGGGGAGTTCCCATGTATACTGCGACATCAATCCTTTTATGATGGATGAACTCAACGGGAAGAACAACTTCAATCTGGCCTCAGGCAGCCAGCAGTTGAACGGATCGTATTATCTGCTCAGGGAGGCGGACAGGCAGAATGCGCTGGAGCATGTCTACCTCGAAATGTATTATTATTTGTCTACGGGAACGGTGGGAATCTATTCCGGAAATGTCCTGAATAATCAGCGCAATATGGATTACATGAGGCCGTCGCTCAACAAGCTGCAGTATATGCTTGCCGCGAGCGATCCCAGACAGTACGCGGAGACGTTTTTTCCCTTTGTCAGATACAGGAGCAAGCAGTTCGACTACTGGTATGTCCGGGATATGGTCCGGCATAAAGAGACGGAGGACTATCGAAATTATGTGATGAACCTTACGGATGAAAACGGCACTGTTTGTTATCCCGGGAAAGGTTATTATGACACAACACGGCGGCTTACGGAGAGAGCGCTGCGCTGGACGTCAAGCTGTTATCGGATGGAGGAAGAGCCGCTGACGGAGGACGCGGAGAAGTATCTGCGGAAGATCATAGAATACTGCCGCAAGAAACAGATCGGGATCACTCTGTTCAGTTCGCCGGTCTATGAGCTGCAGATCTTATCGACGGAACATTATGATCGTTACGCGGAACAGATAGAGCGGATCGCATCGGAGTACGGCATAGAGTATTACGACTTTAATCTGTGCAGGGAAGAGTATCTGCCGATCCAGCAGACGGAAAATTTTATGGATACAGGGCACTTAAACGCCACGGGAGCGGCCCTCTATACGCCTGTGTTCTGGCGGATCGTGTCTCATACGGCGCAGGAAAACGAGGCGTATTTCTACCCGTCCTACGCCGAGAAACTGCGGGAGACGCCGCCTCAGATTTATGGCATTTATCTGACGGATGAGAAAGCCGCCGGTTCTATTGCCGGCGCTGCGGCGGCTGCAGAGTGCGCCGCGGCGGTTATGGGCAGTGCTGCCGATGACGGCGATGTGGAGGAAGCCGGCAGAGATTTTGGGGTGGCGGTGTACCGGGTGGCCTCGAACCGCCCACAGGAGCTGGAATACAGTATTAAGCTGCCGTCTCAGTACAGGGACTTTTCCGCGGATCCCTATTTTGCCGTTCCGAGGGATATGCACGGGACATGTACGGTCACGGCGCGTATCAGAGGGCAGGAAAGCGTATTGCAGACTCTGAAAATCGAGTACTGAGGCGGTGAAAGAGATTTCGGCATTATACAAGCTTCTTTTTTTGTATCTGTTTTAAAAAATCTTTCTTTAAGGCGTGCTTTGTGTGCAAAATTTGCTGTTCGGATCTGCTCAGATTATTATGCTGTGTTTTGAGATGCAATAACTCCAATGTGCATAGCATGTCTGCGACCTGAAAAAGTCGATAATCACTGGGTTGAACATGTCGAATATCACATTGTGTCAAATGGGTTGTAAAAATAGTATTTAAGATTCTGCTCAATTCATGCTGCCCGTTGTCATAATAGAGAACGACTTTTTCAAATCGCTGGAAATAGGATAGATGTCCGCTGATAAAATGCGAGATGTCATTCTGTATTCTGTGCTCCAGATTGAGAACACCATGGCATTCTTTTTTCGGACTTACGAATGTCTGATACTGTATATTGCAGTTTAGCGTAAAGTAATACAGTTTGGTGAAAATGGCGCGGCGTTCGTTCGGTGTGAAATATTGATAAGGTGCTTCACGCCTGATCATGGAATACCATGCTGACGATATAATAAGGCGAATGCGGTTGATAGCTGCCAAAATCTCCTGACTCATCAACAAAAATACTCAGTTTTGTCATTTGCAACTCCAGAATAGAGATGGCGGGGAGTCTCCCCGCCGATTTGGTAGGACCTAGGTCTTGCGACCAGCCCTGATATAACGTGCGTCAACATACCACTCGCTGGTTCGGATTGGTATGACAGATTTACTCTGCATTATTATTATATGATAGTTGTAGATAAAAGACAAGCGAAATATTAAAAAAATCAAGAAACTAAAAGCTTGCAGTGAAATGCAAACTATGCGCGGCATGAATAAAAGTTTGCAATCTAATGCCTTCTTTTTCAAATCCACGGTTTACAAATCCCTTAAAATGTTATATGATGGTTATGGAAAACGATTTCCAAATAATTTTCCAAGGGCGGAAAAAGGACGCATGGTATCGATTAAAGATGTCGCAAAGCGGGCGGGCGTGGCGATCTCCACCGTATCCAAGGTGCTGAACAACTATCCGAACGTGAGCGAGGAGACGAAGAGAAAAGTAAATCAGGCGGTGGCGGATTTGAATTTTGTGCCAAACTCCGTGGCGGCGGCGCTTTCGTCGAAGCAGTCCGGCAGGGTGGCGATGTTGCTCAACCTGAACAATGTGTCCCAGGCCATAGACGAGATCAACATGCAGTATATGTCGGGCATGATCGGGCGCGCAGTGGAGCTGAACCTGGACGTCATCACGGTCTTTTATTCCATGTTAAAGAATATGAGCTTGGACGAAGTGATCCGCTATCTGCAGTCCCAGAGCATCACAGGGCTGATCATCTTTGGCATGTCCCGGGAGGAGAAGGTGCTGCACCGTCTGATCGAGGCGCAGATCTTCAAAATTGTGGTGATCGATGTGCCGATTGTCAACGCCTGCACATCTTCCGTCTGGATCGATCAGGCGCAGGCGCAGTACGATGTGGCAAAGAAGACCATCATGGAAAATAACGGAAAAAGTATTCTCTATCTGGCGGGCCGGAAAAACGGTTATGTGACACAGGAACGGCTCGAGGGAGTCCAAAGGCTGGCAGAGGAAATGAATCTGGAACTGCTCGTCCGCAACGGCGGGTTCTCTGAATTGCAGGCGAGGAATCTGACGTTCCGCTATGCGAAGAAGAAAGACGTCGTAGTGTGCGCTTCCGATCTGATGGCGATTGGGGCGATGCGGGCGCTGATGGAAATGGATATTTTCCGGCCGGTGTGTGGATTCGACGGCATCACGCTGATGGGGTATGCCGGCAAACAGATGAACACCGTGAGACAGGATTTCAAGCGGATCGCCTCCGAGGCGGTGACGGAGCTGAAGCGGCTGATCGACGGCGGCGAGGGCAGACAGATCGTGCTCGGCTATCAGCTGATACGCATGAAATATCTGGACATCATCTGCTGATACATAAACATTTTAACAAGGAGGGTCAATCATGGCACAGGCGAGTAATCTGAAAAGGGATGTGTTGGTACTGAATCTGGAGAAAGAGCTGGAGCAGCAGACGCAGAGCAGCTGCGGCAAGAGCATAGCGGACTGCAGCAACAGCGAGCTCTACTACAGTCTGCTGCAGCTGTCCAAAAAGCTGATGGCAGTTTCCGAGCCGATCGAGGGGGAGAAGAAGGTCTATTATATCTCCGCGGAATTTTTGATCGGTAAACTTTTGTCCAACAATCTGATCAATCTGGGAATCTATGACAAGCTGGAGGAGATTCTGGCAAAGAACGGCAGGAAGCTGAGCGAGATCGAGGAGATCGAACCGGAACCTTCTTTAGGAAACGGCGGCCTGGGACGTCTGGCGGCGTGTTTCCTGGATTCCATCGCTACACTTGGGCTTCCCGGGGAGGGAATCGGCCTGAATTATCACTTCGGCCTGTTTAAACAGGTGTTCAAGGACAGATTGCAGACGGCGGAGAAGAACGACTGGATCGAAGCGCAGTCCTGGCTCAACAGGACCGACACGACCTTCGAGGTTTGCTTCGGGGATAAAAAGGTGACGTCACGGCTCTATGACATTGACGTCATTGGGTATGACAACGGCGTCAACAAACTGCGCCTTTTTGATCTGGAGACGGTGGACGAGAGCATTGTCAAGAAGGGGATCGACTTCGATAAAGAGGATATTGAGAAGAACCTGACGCTGTTTCTGTATCCCGACGACTCCGACGAGGCCGGTAATCTGCTTCGCATTTATCAGCAGTATTTTATGGTGAGCAACGCGGCCCAGCTGATCTTGCAGGAGATGAAGGAGAAGAAATATGATCTGCGCAGGATGTACGACCATGCGGTGATCCAGATCAACGACACGCATCCGACGATGGTGATCCCGGAGTTAATCCGGATTCTTGTGGATGACAAGGCTTTCACCATGGACGAAGCGATCGAGGTGGTCAGCAAAACCTGTGCCTACACAAACCACACGATCCTGGCGGAGGCGCTGGAAAAGTGGCCGCTTAAATATCTGGAGAAGGTCGTGCCTCAGCTTGTGCCGATCATCAGGGAACTGGACAAGAGAGTGGCGAAGAAGTACAAGGATCCCAAAGTGCAGATCATCGATAAGGACAAGAGGGTGCACATGGCGCACATCGACATCCACTACGGCTTCTCGGTGAACGGCGTGGCGGCGATCCACACGGAGATCCTGAAGAATACCGAGCTGAACGCTTTTTATAAGATTTATCCCGAGAAGTTCAACAACAAGACCAACGGCATCACGTTCCGCAGATGGCTTCTGTCCTGCAACCGCGAACTGGCGGCGTTCCTGTCCCAGACTATCGGGGAGGGATACAAGAAGGATGCGGATAAGCTGGAGAAGCTCCTGGATTATATCGACGACGACGCGGTGCTTGGCAGGCTGGCCGAGATCAAGATGAACCGTAAGAAGGAACTGGCGGCTTACGTGAAAGAAGCGGAAGGCGTCACACTGAATCCCGATTCCATCTTCGATCTGCAGAGCAAGCGGCTGCACGAGTACAAGAGGCAGCAGATGAACGCGCTCTACATCATTCACAAGTACCTGGAGATCAAGGCGGGAAAGAAACCGGCAAGGCCGTTGACCTTTATCTTCGGCGCGAAGGCGGCGCCTGCCTATGTGATCGCGCAGGACATCATTCATCTGCTCTTGGTGCTGCAGGAGATCGTCAACAGCGATCCTGACGTGAGCCCCTACATGACGGTGCTCATGGTGGAAAATTACAACGTGGCCTACGCGGAGAAGATGATTCCCGCCTGCGACATCTCCGAGCAGATTTCCCTTGCATCAAAGGAGGCGTCCGGCACGGGCAACATGAAGTATATGCTCAACGGCGCGGTGACGCTGGGGACGAGCGACGGCGCGAACGTGGAAATCCACGAGCTGGTGGGCGACGACAATATCTATATCTTCGGTGAGAAGTCCGAGCAGGTGATCGAGCACTACGCGAAGGCGGACTATGTCTCCAAAGATTATTATAAGAAGAGTCCCGTCATCAAGGAGGCCGTGGACTTCATCGTCGGCAAGCAGGCATTGAAAGTCGGGCATAAAGAAAACTTAAAGAGGCTGCACGACGAGCTGCTGAACAAAGACTGGTTCATGACGCTGTTAGACCTGGAGGACTACATCGAGACCAAGGACAGAATGATCGCGGATTATGAGGATCAGAAGAAGTGGAGAAAGATGATGCTCGTCAATATCGCGAAGGCCGGGTTCTTCTCCTCCGACAGAACCATTGCAGAGTATAACAGAGATATCTGGAAGCTGAGATAAGAAGCCGTGTAGTCGAGGTCAAAGAAAAAGTTGTGAAAGATCAGTTCTACATAGACGATTCGCTGGCTGTTTGAGTCGGCGGGCGCATAAACCGGGCCGTTTGCGTTTACGCAGGCGGCCAGTGGTTTTGTAAGAACCAAAGCTCAGAGATATTTTTTTGTAAATTAATAGTTGACAGGTAACGGATTCGGGTGTATGATCATAACCATATTAAACCTAGCGGATAAATAGGAAAACAGGTTTGCAGCTTGACAAATCCCGCTGTTCATACTACAGTAGTCAAGGGTCAGAGAAACGATGTGTACAATAAGAAAGGATAGAGCAAGATGGCGGGAATCATAGAAGTTCACGGTCTGAGCAAGACCTTTGTGACGAAGGACGCCGACGTGGAGGCGCTGCAGGGAATCGATCTGTCGATTCAGGCGGGCGATATCTACGGCATCATCGGGATGTCGGGCGCGGGTAAGAGCACGCTGGTGCGCTGCCTGAATTTTCTGGAGCGGCCCACGGCGGGCACGGTGGAGATCGAGGGCAGGGACTTAAACGGCATGTCGGAGAAAGAGCTGCGCGCCAGACGCGCCGAGATCGCCATGATCTTCCAGCATTTTAATCTGCTGATGCAGAAGAATGTGATCGACAACATCTGTTTTCCGCTCCTGTACGGCGGCGTCGGGAAGAAGGACGGCGGCACAAGGGGCGCGATGACGAAGAAAGAGGCGAGGAAGCGCGCGGAAGAACTTTTGGAGATCGTCGGCATGGCGGAGAAGGCAAAAGCCTATCCTTCCCAGCTGTCCGGCGGACAGAAACAGCGCGTGGCGATCGCCAGAGCGCTGGCGGCGAATCCGAAGATCCTGCTGTGCGACGAGGCGACGAGCGCGCTGGATCCGCAGACGACGCAGTCCATCTTACAGCTCCTGAAACAGATCAACAGAGAGTACGGAATCACTATCGTGATCATCACCCACGAGATGGCCGTAGTCAGAGAGATCTGTTCCCATGTGGCGATCATCGGAGAAGGCCGTCTGGTGGAGCAGGGCAGGGTGACGGATATCTTCGAGCACCCCAGGACGAAAGAGGCGAAAGAGCTGATCGTCAGGGGACAGAGCGGGGAGAGCCGTACGCTGGAGGACCGGCAGATGGATCTGATGAAAGGCAAATGCTGCATCCGCATCGTCTTTTCCGTGAACTCTTCCTTCGAGCCGGTCATCGCCAATATGGTGCTGCGGTTCGGACAGCCGATCAACATCCTCAGGGCGGACACCAAGAATGTGGAGGGGATCGCCAGAGGAGAGATGATCCTGAGCCTGCCGGACGACGTGAAGCTGCAGGAAGAGATGAAGGCATACCTGATCGAGAGAGGGCTTGCCGTGGAGGAGGTGGACGGCTATGTGGTTTAAGGAATGGTTCGCGTCGGGCACGGCGCAGATGATGTGGGAAGGCACGCTGGACACCTTGTTTATGACATTGTTGTCAACTGTATTCGGCTATCTGCTCGGGCTGCCGATGGGAATTGCGCTCGCCGTGACCGACAGGGACGGCATCCGGCCCAACGCGGCGGTTTACAAGGTGCTGGACGTGATTGCCAATATTGTCAGGAGCATTCCGTTCCTGATTCTGTTGATCCTGCTGATGCCGCTGACGAGGCTGCTCGTGGGCAAAAGTTACGGCACCGCGGCGACGGTCGTGCCGCTCACCGTGGCGGCGGCTCCTTTTATCGGGCGTATGATCGAATCGTCCCTGAAAGAAGTGGATCACGGCGTCGTAGAGGCGGCCCAGAGCATGGGTGTGAGCACCATGAATATCATTGTGAGAGTGCTGCTCGTGGAAGCGAGAACATCCATTCTGGTGGGCGTGACCATCGCCCTCGGCACGATTCTCGGCTACTCCGCGATGGCGGGTATCGTGGGCGGCGGCGGTCTTGGGGACATCGCGATGCGCTACGGCTACTACCGATATGAGTCGGATATCATGCTGGCGGCGGTGATTCTGCTGGTGGTGCTGGTGCAGATTTTCCAGACGATCGGTATGAAGATGTCGGCGAAGCTGGACAGGAGAAAGCGTTAGCCGGCGGATCATCTTGATATAGGAAGCACGGCAGGATGGTGCTTTTTATATAAAAGGGCGCATAAGCGCCAAAGGAGGAGAAGATTATGAAGAAAAAATTTATCGCAGGCATTTTGACGGCGGCGCTGGCAGTCGGCGCGCTGACGGGCTGCGGCGGCAGCGGGGAGAGCGCGGCTGAGACGACCGCTCCCGCCCAGGAGGAGACGACTGCGGAGGCTGAAACGGAGGCGGAAGCCGAGCCGGAGGCAGAGGCGGAAACTGCAGAAGCTGAGACGGAAGAGACCGCGGAGGTCGAGTCCAAGGGTACGATCACGGTGGCAGCGTCGCCCACGCCCCACGCGGAGATCTTAGAGCAGGCGAAGCCGATTCTGGCAGAGCAGGGCTGGGATCTGGAAGTGACGGAGTTCGAGGACTACGTGCAGCCGAATATGGTGGTGGAGAGCGGCGAGTTTGACGCCAACTATTTCCAGCACATTCCCTATCTGGATTCCTTCAACGAGGAGCAAGGCACGCATCTGGTGAATGCGGGCGGCATCCACTATGAGCCTTTCGGCATCTATCCGGGCACGAAGAGCGACCTGAGCACGCTGGAGAGCGGCGACGTGATCGCGGTTCCCAACGATACGACCAACGAGGCGAGAGCGCTTCTTCTGCTGCAGGACAATGGTATTCTGACACTGAAGGACGGCGTCGGTCTGGAGGCGACGGTGCGCGATATCGTGGACAACCCGTATGAGGTGGAGATCCAGGAGCTGGAGGCGGCGCAGGTGCCCCGTGTCAAGGACGAGGTGGCGTTCGCAGTTATGAACGGCAACTACGCGATGGAGGCGGGCTTCTCCGTGAGCAAGGATGCGGTGGCCTATGAGCAGTCTGATTCCGAGGCGGCACAGACCTATGTGAACGTGATTGCCGTCAAAGAAGGCAACGAGAACAACGAGGGCATCAAGGCGCTGGTGGATGTGCTCAAGTCCGACGAGATCAAGGACTACATCAACAGCACTTACGACGGCGGCGTGATTCCTTTTGAGTAAGCGCAGGCTGTTGTGACCGCGATGAGAGCGGAAATACGATTAACGGCACGGGAAAAGAGCATTTGAACCGGAAACGGTTCAGGTGCTTTTTTTATGTTTGAAAATATGGCATAATAATATAAAAAGCAGATTTACAGGCTGCGGTATCGGGCAGCGGAGGAAAGGCATACGCGTGTCACTTCAATTCTATTTCGGGGCTTCAGGCTCCGGCAAGAGCCGTAAACTTCATGAGGATATCATACGGGAAGCCGAGAGGAACCCGAAGACGGACTATCTGCTCATCGTGCCGGACCAGTTCACCATGCAGACGCAGATGGATCTGGTGAAGGAGCATCCCAGGCACATCATTATGAATATCGACGTGCTGAGCTTCGGCAGACTGACACACCGCATTCTCGAGGAGGTTGGGGATGAGGAGACGCCGGTTCTGGACGATACGGGCAAGAGTCTGGTGCTGCGCAAGGTGGCTGGACAGTGTCGGGACAGGCTGCGGGTTATGGGTTCGCATCTGGGTAAGATCGGCTATATCCACGAGGTGAAGTCCGCCCTCTCGGAGTTCATGCAGTACGGCATCGGAGCAAAGGAGATGGAGGAGCTGGCGGACTATGCCCGCGGGCGGGGCGCGCTGTACTATAAACTGCAGGATCTGAATGTGCTTTATCAGGCTTTTCAGGAGTATATCCGGGAGAAATTTATCACTACGGAGGAGACGCTGGACAGGCTGCGGGAGGCGCTGCCAAAATCTCAGATTATCCGGGACAGCGTGATTGCTTTTGACGGGTTTACGGGTTTTACGCCGATTCAGAACCGCGTTATCCAGGAACTGATCCGGCTGGCCGGGCGGGTGATCGTCACCGTCACCATCGACGACAGGGAGAATCCCTATCAGCTGGACGGAGAGCACAGGCTTTTCCATCTGAGTAAAAAGACGGTGGCGGATCTGCGGAGACTGGCCGGACAGGTCGACGCTGCGGAGGACAGGCCGGTCTGGTGTGTCCGGGATAAAGAGGGACGGCTGCCGCGGTTTGCGGGTAACGGCGAGCTGGCGCATCTGGAGCGCAGTCTGTTCCGCTATCCCGCCGAGGCGTATGCGGGCGGCGTCGGACGGATACGCATCTTCGAGACGTCTACGCCTCAGGAGGAAATCAGGCAGACCTGCATCATGATCCGCAGACTGTTAGAGGACGGAGAGCGGCAGGGGACGCCTATGTACTATCGGGACATTGCGGTGGTGACGGGAGACATGGAGACTTATGGGAGCGCCATGGAGGAGGAATTTGCCAAGTTTGGCATCCCGCTCTATCTGGACCGCACGCGGGGCATCTTGCGCAATCCCTTTGCGGAGTACATCAGAAGCGCCCTGCAGATCGTGCTGCAGGACTTCAGTTTCGAGGCGGTTTTTCACTATCTGCGCACAGGGCTTACGGGCTTTATGCCGGAGGAGGTGGACGGGCTGGAGAATTATGTCCGCCGATTCGGCATCCGCGGCAGGAAGCGCTGGAGTGAACTTTTCGTTTACAAGGAGGAGGACCGGGAGGGCGAGGAGGCCGCCCTGCGCCGGCTGGAACAGTGCAACGCCATGCGTGCGGAGCTGACGGAACAGCTCTCGCCGCTGTTAGCGCCCCTGCGCACCGCGGGGGACATGGCGCGGGCGCTCTACGAGCTTCTGGCGCGAAATGAACTGCAGCAGAAGCTCATGCATTTCGAGAGGCAGTTCGAGGCGGAGGGGGATCCGGCGCGCGCCAGGGAGTACGGCCAGGTTTATCCGCTGGTGATCGATCTGCTGGATCAGATCTACGGGCTGCTGGCGGAGGAGGAGATGACGCTGCGTGAGTTTGCGGATATCGTGGACGCAGGGCTTGCGGAGATCAGCGTCGGTACCATCCCGCAGAATGTGGACCGCGTGCTGGCGGGCGATATCGAGAGAACGCGTCTCACCCAGGTCAAGGCGCTTTTTTTCCTGGGCGTCAACGACGGCAATATTCCGAAGGACGGCGGCGGGGGCGGTATCATCTCGGATATCGACAGAGAATTCCTGCGGGGCTGCGAACTGGAGCTGGCGCCTTCGCCCAGGCAGCAGATGTATATTCAGAGGCTGTACCTGTATCTGAATATGACGAAGCCTTCCGAACGGCTGTATCTGTCCTATGCCAAAGTGGGGAGCGACGGCAGGAGTCTGCGCCCCGCCTACCTGATCGGGCAGATGCGGGAGCTCTACCCGGCGCTCGCGGTGGAGACGCCGGAGAGCGCTCCGGTAGAGGCGCAGCTGGTGTGCGGAGCGGACGGCATCGGCATGATGGCCGATCTGCTGCGGGATTACGCGGGCGGCAGACTGAAAGAGGATCGGCAGCTGTATACCCTGTACCACGGCTATCACAGCCGCCCGGCCTATCGTGATACGGTGGACAGGCTGGTTGAGACGGCTTTCTACCGCTACAGTTCCACGCCGCTGTCCCGAATGGTGACGCGGGCGCTCTATGGCACGGTTCTGCAGAACAGTGTAAGCCGCCTGGAGCGGTACGCCGCCTGCGCCTACAGTCATTTCCTGCAGTACGGCCTGGCGCTCAGGGAGCGCGGGGAGTACAGCTTCGAGGATGTGGACATGGGCAATGTGTTTCACGGCGTGTTGGAGCTGTTCGCGCAGAAGCTGTCGGAGAACGGCTACACATGGTTCGATTTTCCGGAGGAGGAGGGGAAGCGAATGGTCGCGGAGGCGGTGGAGGCGTACGCGGTGTCCTACGGCGGGACGATCCTGTACAGCACTGCCAGAAACAGGGGACTGCTGCGGAGGATGACGGCCATTCTGAACCGCACGGTCATGACCCTGCAGGCGCAGCTAAAGAAGGGGGCTTTCGTGCCGGAGCGCTTTGAGATGTCTTTCTCCATGCTCGAGGATCTGGATGCGCTCAACATTGCGCTGAACGAGCAGGACAGAATGCGCCTGCGCGGGCGCATCGACCGGGTGGATACCTGTGAGACGTCCGATACGGTCTATGTGAAGGTGATCGACTATAAGTCGGGAAACCGCCGCTTCGATCTGGCGGCGCTCTACTACGGGCTGCAGCTGCAGCTGGTGGTCTATATGAACGCGGCGGTAGAGATGGAGGAGCGGCGGCACAGGGACAAAAGAGTGGTTCCCGCGGCTATGCTCTACTATCACATCGGCGATCCTATGGTGGAAGACGCGGAGGGGATGACGCCGGAGCAGATCAATGAGAAGCTGCTGCGGGAATTAAAGATGACCGGGGTGGTCAATCAAAATGACGAGGCCGTCAGACTGCTGGATTCCGAGTTCGCCGACAAATCTGATATCCTGCCGCTGGAGCGAAAAAAAGATGGGACTTTCTCTGCTTATTCGAGTGTCATAAGCGAGGAGGATATGCAGACGGTATCAAATTATGTAAACCATAAAATCAGACAGATCGGAACGGAGATTCTGGAAGGAACCATTTCGGTCAATCCTTATGAGCAGGGCGGCGATCAGGCCTGCGCGCGCTGCGCGTACAGAAATGTGTGCGGCTACGACGGGCGGATCGGGGGCTATGAGACTCGCAGACTGCAGAAACTGAGCGCGGACGACGCGCTGTCACGGATGCGAAAGGAGCTGGAGCCATGAGTATTTCTTTCACCGAGCAGCAGCGGCATGTGATAGACGCCAGAGGGCATAATCTCCTGGTGTCCGCGGCGGCGGGTTCCGGCAAGACCGCCGTGCTGGTGGAGCGCATCGTGCAGATGGTGAGCGGCGGGGAGGATCCCGTGGATATTGACCGCCTGCTGGTCGTGACTTTCACGAACGCGGCGGCGGCGCAGATGCGGGAACGCATCGGAGAGGCGCTGCGGGAGAGGCTGGCGGCGGACCCGGAGAACGAGCATCTGCAGCGGCAGATGACCCTGCTTCACAATGCCAGGATCACGACCATCGACAGCTTCTGTCTCGACGTGCTCCGCAACCAGTTTCACACCATCGGTCTGGATCCCGGCTTCCGAATCGCCGAGGAAGGCGAGGACAGGCTGCTGCGGCAGGAGGTGCTGGCACAGGTGCTGGAGGAAGGTTACGCTGCGGGAGAGCCTGATTTTCTGTACTGTATGGAATATTTCAGCACCGGCGGCAGGGACACGGCGGTGGAGAACCTGGTTCTAAAGCTCTACGATTTCGCCATGAGCACCCCTTTCCCGGAGCGGTGGCTGACGGAGCGGAAGGACGACTACCGCGTGCCGGACGGCGCTGTATTCGGCGATCTGCCCTGGGTTGAGAGTCTGCTGCGCAGGACAGGGAGCCTGCTGGATGGGTACGCGCGGAAGCTGGGGATGGCGCTGCGCCTGTGCGAGGAGCCTGACGGCCCGTATATGTACGGTGAGACGCTGGAGCGGGAACGGGAGATGGCGCTGCGTCTGCGCGAGGCGTGCGGCGCGGGCTTTGACGCGCTGTATACGGCCTTTGAGACGCTGCGGTTCGACAGGCTGCCATCGAAGAAGGACGACACGGTATCCGCCATGAAGAGAGAGGCTGTCAGGGAGATCCGTGCAGAAGTCAAGGAGCGGATCGGCGCGCTGCGGGAGCGTTTTTTTGCGAGGGACAGAGAGCAGATTCTCGAAAAGATGGGGGCCTGCGGGCGCGCCGCGGGCGCGCTGGCCGATCTGACGCTCGCTTTCCTGCGCGCTTTCGAGGAGAAGAAACGGGACAGAAATGTCCTGGACTTCGATGATATCGAGCACCTTGCGCTGGCGGTTCTCGTCCAGACAAAAGAGGACGGGCGGGTTGTGCCGACGCCCACGGCGCTTGAGTACCGCAGCCATTTTCACGAGATCCTGATCGACGAGTACCAGGACAGCAATCTCGTGCAGGAGTATCTACTCTCCTGCATTTCCGGCGAGGAGGAGGGGCGGTACAACCGTTTTATGGTGGGGGACGTCAAGCAGAGCATCTATAAGTTCCGTCTGGCGAGGCCGGAGCTTTTTCTGGAAAAATACGAGTCCTACGGGCGGGAGCCCGCCCATGCGGAGAGGATCGATCTGCACAGGAATTTCCGCAGCAGAACAGAGGTGCTTGACAGTGTCAACGCCGTGTTTGCCCAGCTCATGGGGCGGGAAGTGGGCGGGATCGTGTACGACGATTTGGCGGCGCTGCACCCGGGAGCGTCTTATCCCGGGCAGGCGGAGGGTGTAAACGACACGGAACTTCTGCTCTTTCGGACGGACGAAAAGCCCGAGGAACTGTCGGTCAGAGAGCAGGAGGCTCACGGCGTGGCGGTTAAGATCAGAGAGCTGATGCGGGACTTCCGGGTGACGGATGCGGAAAGCGGAGAACTCAGGCCGCTCGCCTATCGGGATATCGTCGTTCTCCTGCGCACTGTCTCCGGCTGGGACGATGTTTTTAAAAAGGTGCTGGAGGAGGAGGGCATCCCGGTGCACACCACGTCGCGCACAGGTTACTTCGCGGCGTCGGAAGTACAGGAACTGCTGCACTTTTTGCGCGTTCTGGACAATCCTCTGCAGGACATCCCGCTCTACGGCGTGCTGCACGCCTATCTGGGCGGATTTACGGAGGAGGAGATCGCTCTGATACGGGCGGCGTATCCGAAGAAGCGGTATCTGTATGAAGCCGTGCTGGCCTGTGCGGAGAAGAGCGGGGATGCAAAGACAGGCGCGGACAGCGTAGCGCAGGAACAGGAGCCTTCGGAAGCCGGCGGCGCTGATGGGGATTCCTCTCTGCTGCCGGCGCAGCTTAGGAGTAAGGCCGCCGGGTTCTTACGCAGGATTGACCGCTACCGCGGGATGGCGGGATGGCTTTCCGTGCAGGAGCTTCTGCAGACCATTCTGCGGGAGACGAACTATCTGAATTATGTGGCGGTGAAGCCGGAGGGCGGCAGGCGGCGCGCCAACGTGCAGATGCTGCTTGTCAAGGCGGCGGACTATGAACGGACGAGTTATTTCGGCCTGTATCACTTCCTGCGCTACATGGAACAGCTGGAGAAATATGAAGTGGATTACGGCGAGGCGGGACTGCTCGACGAGAACGCGGATGCGGTGCGCATCATGAGCATCCACAAGAGCAAGGGGCTGGAGTTCCCGGTCTGCTTCGTGTCGGGACTGGCCAGGGGATTTCAGACGAGGGAGACAAACGCGCCTCTGGTGCTGGATATCGACGAGGGGATCGGCGTGGATTACGTGGATCCTGTCAGGCGCGTGCGGAGCGCCGATCTGCGCAAAGGCGTGATCGCGGAGAAGATTCGGACGGACAATCTGGCGGAGGAACTGCGCGTCCTGTATGTGGCGATGACGCGGGCCAGGGAGAAGCTGATCCTGACCGGGACGGTGAAGGCGCCGGACAGGGCGGCGTCGGCGCTGCTCGCCCTGCGGGGATATGAGGAGACGCTGCTGCCCTGCGACACGCTGTTGTCCGCAGGCAGCTATCTCGATCTGCTCCTCGCCGCCCTGTCGAGGAATCGCTGCATGGACGGTTTCTATCGGGAGTGCGGCCTGGACCCGGCGGCGGACAGCACGTTCTATGGGCGAAAGACGTGCGTGCGCGTGGAGCTGTCCGGCTGGGAGAGCGTGGAGGAGGACAAGCTGACGGAAGGGCTGCGCATGGAGGACGCCAGGCGGCGGCTGCTTCTCTCCGACGCCGTCAGGGATACGGACAGCGAACTTATGACAGCCATGTCGGAAAAATTGACTTATCGGTATCCGCATGGGGTCCTGCGGGATCTCTACGCCAAGACGACAGTGTCGGAACTGAAGATGGCAGGCATGCGGGAAGAGACGGACGCTTCGGTCAGGCTGTACGAGGAAGAGACGGTAGTGCCCTATCTGCCCGGGTTCCTGGACAAGGACGAGCGCGTCAGCGGTTCCATGCGGGGCAGCGCTTTCCATAAGGTGATGGAACTGTTCGATTTCACAAAGCTGACCGATGAAGTCAACGCCGATAGAGAGGCGGCGGAACGCCTGCTGCGGGAACAGCTGGAAGATATGCGGCGGCAGAAGAGGCTGTCCGGGGAGTATTATGCGGTCGTCTCTGTCCCGAAGATTACGGCGTTTCTGGTCAGCAGTGTGGCGGCGAGAATGGGCCGTGCTGCCAGGGCGGGCAGGCTGTACAAGGAGCAGCCCTTCGTGCTGGGGCTGTCCGCCGACCGTCTGAACGAGACTTTCCCGCCGGAGGAGACGGTGCTGATACAGGGGATCATCGACGTATTCTTCGAGGAGGACGGCGGATACGTCCTGCTGGATTATAAGACGGACGCGGTGGATACGGCGCAGGAACTGGTGAAGCGTTACCGCGTGCAGCTGGATTATTACGCGGAGGCGCTGGAGCAGGCTTTCGGCTGCGGGAGGCCGGAGAAGATTCTCTATTCCTTTAAGCTGGAGGAAGAGATCGCGCTGCCGGAAACGGGACAGACAAAAACGGAGGAAGGATGCAGTTGAGGAAACATAAGACGGCACAGAAGACAAAAACGGAGGACGCCGGCGGGACGGGGAAGTCTTATTTTCGGCTTTCGGTGATCACACTGGCGTGTCTGTCGCTCACCGTCTGTATGGGCATAGCGGTTTTCGGGCTGTACATCGGGTATGAGAAGAGCGCGGACGCGGCGGAAGACCGGATCTATGACAGATACTATGTGATGATCACGGACGACCACAAATATTCTTTCTGGCAGTCCGTCTATCAGGGAGCATATCTGCGCGGTCTGGAGAACAATGTCTATGTGGACTGGCTGGGGGAAAATCTTCCCCAGGAGTACACGAAGGAGGACATGATGCGGATCGCGATTGCTTCCGGAGCCGACGGGATCATCGTGACGGCGGACGAGGGAGAGGAACTTACGGCGCTCATCGACGAGGCGGCGGCGGACGGGATCCCCGTGGTGACGCTTTACAGCGATAATGCGCAGAGCGGCAGATGCAGCTTCGTGGGCGTGGGAAGTTATAATCTGGGCCGGGAGTATGGCAGGACGGGGCTGTATCTGCTGGCGGATATTCTGGCCGACCGGACTTACAGCCTTGCCAATGCGGACGGCGGTACGGAGTGGACGCCGACGGATTCCACGGGCGGCAGGGTGAAGATCGCGGTTCTGGTCAGCGCCTATGCCAGCGACGTGGATCAGAACCTTCTGTATTCGGGTATTCAGGAGACGATGGAGAACGAGAAATCGACGGATGTGGAGCTGGAGTTTGTTCCGATCACCATCGACGATACCAACGACTTTTCCGTGGAGGAGTCGATACGCGATATTTTTATGGAGGAGGACGTGCCGGATATCATCGTCTGTCTGGACGAGCTGAGTACCACCTGTGTCTATCAGGCCGTGGTGGATTACAATATGGTGGGAGACGTGAATATTCTGGGTTACTATCTGTCCGATACGATTCTCAACGCCATCGACAGGGACGTCATATACGCGACGGTTGCCATCGATACGGAGCAGATGGGAGGATACTGTGTGGAGGCGCTGCAGGAGTATCATGATCTGGGTTATACCAGCCAGTTTTTTGCGGCGGACGTCACGGTGATCAACAAGGGCAATGTGACACAGTATCTGGACGCCGGAGAGGAGGGCGCGGATGAATAGACTGCGGGACGGTTCGCTCCAGTTTAAGATCAGTGTGATTTATATCGTGACAAACCTGTTTATGCTGTGCGTCAATCTGGTGATGCTGGCGGGGATCAACAATATGTCTACCCAGCTGGATGCGGTCTATCAGGACAATCTGCACCTGAACGAACTGTCGGAGGCGCTGACCCGGGTGCAGGATCATATGACGGCCTATCTGAGCGCCCGGACTTCGGATTCGCTGGAGAATTATTACAGAAGCGAGCAGGATTTTGCCGAGATGACAGAGGAACTGGACGACCGGGTGACGGGTTCCGCTTTCGGGTGTATGGAGCGCAATATCAGGCGTATGTCGGAGCGGTATCTGGAGACGGTGAGCCAGACCATCGAGGCGAAACGCGGGCGCAATGTGGAGAAGTACAGGCTGCGCTATGAGTCCGCTGCACAGATGTACGGCTATATCGAGGACTGTATCATGGCGCTGAACAGCGAGCGTTTCAAAAACAATTCGGCGCAGTATATCGAGCTGCTGAGCCGGTTCAGGCTGTTTGAGACCGTGTCGGTGATCGTCATGATCGCGACGATGGCCGGCAACGTCTATATCATCATCAGATTTACGGGCACGATCATCCGTCCGCTGAAGCGGCTTGCGGGTTCCGCGGACGAGGTTGCCAGAGGCAATTTTGACATCGAACTGCGGGAGCCGGAATCCTCGGATGAGGTCGGCGTCGTGACCAGAGCGTTCAATTCGATGGTGGTGAGCATCGGCAGATATGTTGAGCAGATCCGGAAGAATCTGGAGGCGGAGCGGGAACTGAAGGAGAGAGAGCTGCTGATGGAGGCCCATCTGAAGGACGCCCGCCTGAAATATCTGCAGGCGCAGATCAATCCGCATTTTCTCTTCAATACGCTGAATGCGGGCGCGCAGCTTGCCATGATGGAGGGCGCCGACAGGACTTACGACTATGTCCAGAAGGTCGCGCAGTTCTACCGCTATAATATGAAGAAAAGCGAAGAGAACGTCTCCCTGGCGGAAGAGATCGAAATGGTAGATTCCTATATCTATATTCTGAACGTGCGGTTCGCGGGCGATATCCACTATGAAAAGGAAGTGGACGAGACACTGCTGCAGATGCAGATGCCCGGCATGGTCCTGCAGCCGATCGTGGAGAACTGCGTCAACCACGGCATCCGGGAGATGGACGGAGCGGGGACGATATGGCTGCGCGTCTGCAGAGAGGACGGCGCGAAGAGGGAAGGAGGCCGCTCTGCCGGGAAAAAGCGGGGGGGGGTCACAGTCAGCATTCGGGATAACGGCGCCGGCATGAGCCGGGAGACGATAGAGAGGGTTATGAACGGCACATACGCGGAGAGCGATATGGCCGCCGGTTCCAACGGGGTCGGACTGGACAACGTGATATCGCGTATGCGCCTGTACACCGGGGACGAAGCCGCGGTGGATATCCTCAGCGAGGGCGCCGGCATGGGGACGGAAGTGCTGCTCCACCTCAGGGAGAGCGGCGGGGAAGACGGGGAACGGTAAGGTTCCGACACGGGGGTGAACTATGTACAGGATTATGCTGGCGGACGATGAAGGTATCGTCATCGATTCGCTCAAATTTATCATCGAGAAGGAATTCGGCAGCGAATGTATGGTGGAGTATGCCAAGACCGGCAGGAGCGTGATCGAGCTGGCAGAGCGCTACAGGCCGGACATCGCCGTCATGGATATCCAGATGCCGGGCATCAACGGCATCGAGGCCATGAAGGAGATCAAGGCGACTAACAGAAACATCGTCTTTATCGTCATGTCCGCTTACGACAAGTTCGATTACGCCAAGGAAGCCATCAGCCTGGGCGTGATGGAGTACATCACGAAGCCGATGGAGAAGACGCGGATCGTAGCCGCTCTCAGAAAAGCGATGGAGCAGATCGACAGAGAGAGGGAGAAGCGGAGCAACGATCTCCTTATCCGGGAGAAGCTGGAGAACGTGGTTCCTATTATAGAGAGCGGTCTGATTTACGACATTCTGCTGCAGGAGCATTTTACCGAGGATATCGACAGCTACAGAGAACTTCTGGGTATCAGTCAGGATCACGCGTACATGGCCGCCGTAGTATGCGGCGAGATGCAGGATGGCAGTCATATGACCAACGCGGTGGGGAGCAGCGTGCGTATCAGCCGTCACGAGCAGGAGGTCCGGGAAGCGTTGAAGGAAGGGTTCCCGGGATGCATTGCCGGTCCGGTTATGGCGAATAAGATTGCCGTTCTGGTTCCCAGCGACGCGGAAACCATGGACTACAACCAGCGGATCGAGCTGATCGAAAAGTCGCGCGCGATGATTCGGAAGCTGCGCGGGGAGACGACCATCCGGTTCCGTATCGGTATCGGTTCGATCCGGCATATGCGGGAGGTAAAGGATTCCTACTCGGAGGCGCTCGACGCGCTTGTGCGCACGACGGGAAGCGTGGCGCATGCGGATGATCTGCCGATCCGCTGCGAGTACGGCGGCGATTATCCGATCCACCTCGAGAAGCGTCTGTTCGAGGAGGTCAAAAACGGAGAGCCAAACCGCGCCGTGCTGACTGCGGAGGAGTTTTTTGACTGGATGGCGGCCAACAGCCCGGACGATCTGATGGTCATTCGGCTGAAAGTGCTGGAGTTTGTTCTGTGGGCGGAGCACATCGCCTATGAGAGCGGCGGCATGACGTATGAGTTCAACACCCGCAGCGAATATCTGCCGGAGGTGATGAACGCCGCCGGCGCGGCGGCCCTGAAGAGCTGGTTTCTGATGAAGGTGAGCGAAGCGTGCCAGAATGTCCTGCACAAGGCGTCCGAAAAATCCGTCAGCCAGGTGGAGACGGCGAAAGAGTATATCAGGGATCACTACAGCCGGGATATTTCGCTGGACGATGTATCGCGCAGGGTGAACATCAGCCCCTACTATTTCAGCAAGATCTTTAAGGAGGAGACGGGGGAGGGCTTCGTGGAATATCTCACGGGCATCCGCATGGACAAGGCCAGAGAACTGCTCTCCACCACGGATCTCTCCATGAAGGAGATCGGCGCCATGGTGGGATACGCTGACCCCAATTACTTCAGCAGATCGTTCAAGAAGAATGTGGGCGTGACGCCGACGGAGTACAAGACGGAAGGGAGTGCGGAACAGAAATGACCAGAAAGATGATCGCGGTGCTCCTGGCACTGTCGCTTTTGTCTGGCAGCGTAGCCTGCGGGCGGACGGAGGCAGAGGAGGAGACGCAGAGCGCGGAACCGGACCGGGTGCAGATTGGTATGAGTTTCGACTCTTTTGTGATCGAGAGATGGCAGCGGGACCGGGACGTATTCGTGTCCGTGGCCAAGGAGCTGGGGGCGGAAGTCAACGTGCAGAACGCCAACGGAGATATCGAGGAGCAGAAGAGACAGATCGACTATTTTATCAAGAAGGGCATGGATGTGATCGTCATTGTCTGCATCGACTCCGACGCGCTCAAGGAATCCGTGAAAAAAGCCAAGGAGAAAGGGATCCGAATCGTCGCCTATGACCGCCTGATCAAAGATGCGGACATCGACCTGTATATTTCGTTCGACAACGCCATGGTGGGGCGGATGATGGGAGAGGGCCTTGTCGCCGCCGGCGTAAGCGGCGGGAAAGTGTTGATGCTGGGCGGTTCCCTTGCGGACAGCAACGTCCCGATGGTGGAGGAAGGTTTTCGCGAGGTGATGCGGGAACACGGCGTGACGATCGCGGACAGTATGCATGCGGAGGGGTGGCGGGCAGAGCTGGCGGCGGCGTATCTCTATGAGCACAGCGCCAAGCTGGAGGACATAGACGCCATCATGTGCGGTAACGATGATCTGGCGACGCAGGCGGTGCGCGTGCTGGCGGAGAACCGTATGGCGGGCGATATCCCGGTGGTGGGACAGGACGCCGATCTGGCGGCCTGCCAGCGGATTGTGGAGGGCACGCAGGTCATGACCGTGTACAAGCCGGTAGAGCGTCTGGCGACCAGAGCCGCCAGAGCTTCCGTCGCTCTGGCCGAAGGGCGGCCTCTCGAGGGGGAGGATGTCACGATGATGGAGAACGGCGGCTATGAGGTGCCTTATATCGGGCTGGAGCCTGTGAGCGTCGACAGGGACAATATCGACGAGGTGATTATCGGGAGCGGCTTTCATCTGAAAGAGGACGTCTATCTGAACGTGCCGGAGAAGATGCCGCGGTGACAAGGATAGCACATTGTTGTGATGTGGGGCGATCGGGAACAAAAAAATGCTAGCGTTGACTGTTCGCTGTCACAGGAAACGACGAAAATTTGAAGAAGTCCGTAAATTATTCCTATCGTTTTTGTGTTAGCATTTCACTGTAAACCAATATACATTCACTAGGGAGGTATCAGAATGAAAAGAAAAGTACTTAGTATGATTCTCGCAGCTTCCATGCTTGCGGCAGTTCTGACTGGCTGCGGCGGCGGGAATGCGTCTGCGCCTGCGGCTGACAACGCGGCTGCTGAGACGGAGACGGAGGCTCCTGCGGACACGGAAGCGGAAGCGCCTGCAGACACGGAGGCGGAGGCTGAGGCCCCTGCGGCAGAGGGCGGCAAGATCGGCGTTTCCATGCCTACCAAGGATCTGCAGAGATGGAATCAGGACGGCGACAACATGAAGAAGGAGCTGGAGGCTTCCGGCTACGAAGTAGATCTTCAGTACGCGTCCAATGACGTGGCGACTCAGGTTTCCCAGATCGAGAATATGATCAGCTCCGGCTGCCAGGTTCTCGTCATCGCGGCGATCGAGGGCGACTCTCTCGGCACCGTTCTGGAGCAGGCGAAAGAAGCCAATATCCAGGTAATCGCATACGACCGTCTGATCCTGAACACCGATGCGGTCAGCTACTATGCTACCTTCGATAACTACAAGGTAGGCGCGACGCAGGGTCAGTATATCATCGACCAGCTGAAGCTGGACAGCGAGGCGGGCCCGTTCAATCTGGAGATCGTAGCGGGCGATCCCGGCGATAACAACGCAAGATTCTTCTATGGCGGCGCTATGGATCTGCTGCAGCCTTACATCGACGAGGGCAAGCTGGTTGTCAAGTCCGGTCAGACGTCCTTTGAGGACACCGCGACGCAGGCGTGGGCAACTGAGACAGCACAGTCCAGAATGGATGCGATCATCGCCGCGAACTATGCGGACGGCACGAAGCTGGATGCGGTTCTGTGCTCCAATGACTCTACGGCTCTTGGCGCTACGAACTCTCTCGAGGCGAACTACACGGGCGACTGGCCGATCATCACGGGTCAGGACTGCGATATCGCGAACGTGAAGAACCTGATTGCAGGCAAACAGGCCATGTCCGTATTCAAGGATACCCGCACCCTGGCGTCCAAGGTGGTAGAGATGGTAGACGCTATCATGAAGGGCGGCGAGGCTCCGGTCAACGATACGGAATCCTATGACAACGGCACGGGCATCATTCCTTCTTTCCTGTGCGATCCCGTATTCGCGGATGTGAACAACTACAAAGAGCTGCTGATCGATTCCGGTTACTACACCGAGGCTGATCTTCAGTAAGTAAAAAGCTATCACTGGCAGGCGGGGACAAGTACCCGCCTGCCATCTTCTGAACGCGGCGGGCCGGGAAGAACCGCCGTACGTTTTGAGGGTATTGCGGAAATAGCAGGTTGGGAGGAATAGAGTTGGCGAAAATATTGCTGGAAATGAAAAATATAACCAAAACATTCCCCGGCGTGAAAGCGCTCGACAACGTGAATTTGAAGGTGGAGGAAGGCGAAATCCACGCGCTGGTCGGTGAGAACGGCGCCGGCAAATCCACTCTGATGAATGTTTTAAGCGGAATCTATCCGTACGGTACCTATACGGGCGATATCGTGTATGACGGCGAGGTGTGCCGCTTCAATACGATCAAGGACAGCGAGAGCAGGGGAATCGTCATTATCCATCAGGAACTGGCGCTGATCCCCTATATGACGATCGCGGAGAATATGTTTCTCGGCAACGAGCGGGGGAGCAAATACAAGATTGACTGGAATGAAACGAACAGCAGAGCGGGAGAACTGTTGAAGACGGTAGGTCTGAAGGAACCCCCGCAGACGCTCATTAAAGATATAGGCGTGGGCAAGCAGCAGCTTGTCGAGATTGCCAAGGCGCTTGCGAAGAACGCAAAGCTCCTGATCCTCGACGAACCCACGGCGTCTCTGAACGAGGAGGACTCCAGGGCGCTTCTGGAGCTGCTGCTGAGATTCAAGAAAGAGGGGATGACGTCCATCATCATCTCCCACAAACTGAACGAGGTCTCCTATGTGGCGGATACGATTACGGTTATCCGCGACGGCGCGACGATTGAGACGCTGGACAAGGAGAAGGACGATATCAGCGAGAGCCGTATCATCAAAGGTATGGTGGGGCGCGAACTCTCCGACCGTTTTCCCAGGAGGGAGCCTCATATCGGCGACGTCATGCTGGAGGTCAGGGACTGGAACGTTTACCATCCGCTCTACTCGGAGAGGAAGGTCGTCGACAACGTCAGCATTAACGTCAGAAAGGGAGAGGTGTTAGGCATCTCCGGGCTGATGGGCGCAGGGCGCACCGAGCTGGCCATGAGTCTGTTTGGCAGAAGCTACGGGGAGAAAATCAGCGGAAAGATTCTTATCAAGGGCGAGGAAGTGCAGCTTCACTCCGTGCAGGACGCCATCCGCCACAAGCTGGCGTATGTGACCGAGGACCGCAAGGGCAACGGCCTGATCCTGAGCAATCCGATCAAGATCAATACGACGCTCGCCAATCTGGATGCGGTCAGCAGCCATTCGGTGATCGACAAGGACCGGGAATATGAGGTGGCGGTCGAGTACAAGGAGAAGCTGAAGACGAAATGCCCTACCGTGGAACAGAACGTGGGGAACCTGAGCGGCGGCAATCAGCAGAAGGTTCTGCTGGCCAAGTGGATGTTCGCCGATCCGGACGTTCTGATTCTGGATGAGCCGACCCGGGGAATTGACGTCGGCGCGAAGTATGAAATCTACTGCATTATCAATCAGCTGGCAGCAGAGGGCAAATCAGTCATCATGATTTCCTCGGAGATGCCGGAGATTCTCGGCATGTGCGACAGAATCTATGTCATGAACGAGGGCAGGATCGTCGGCGAGCTGTCCGGCAGCGAGGCCACACAGGAACTTATCATGTCGCATATATTAAAAGCCGGCAGTAAAGGAGAATAGGATATGAACAGTATAAAAATCTCAGATTTTGTAAAAAAATATACCATGATCATCGTGCTGATCGTGATAACGGCACTTTTTGCATGGCGTACGGACGGTGCGATCCTGCTGCCGATGAACGTCAGCAATCTGATTTCCCAGAATGCCTACGTGTTTATACTGGCGACCGGTATGCTGCTGTGTATTCTGACGGGAGGCAACATCGATCTTTCCATCGGCTCCGTCGTCTGCTTCGTCGGAGCGATCGGCGCGGTGCTGATGGTCAATATGCACGTCAATATGTGGGTTGCAATTCTTGTCATGTTTGTTGTGGGTACGCTGATCGGCGCGTTCCAGGGTTTCTGGATCGCTTACGTGAGGATCCCTCCCTTCATCGTGACGCTGGCCGGTATGCTCGCCTTCCGCGGGCTCAGCAACGTGGTGCTGAACGGTATGACGATTTCCATCAAGGAGTGCGAGAGCTTCGTCAATCTGTTCGGCGGCGGCGCGAACTGCTACATACCGGATTTCTTTGGCGGCGGTACGCTCAATATCACCTGTATTCTGGCGGGCGTCGCAGCGACGGTGATCTTCGTTGCCCTGCAGTGCAAGAACAGGGTGACGAGAGCCAAAAAAGGCTATGAGAATACGGGCATGGCGGTCTGGCTGTGCAAGGTCGTCCTGCTCTCCGCCGTTATTCTTGCCTTCACTTACAAGCTGGCGCAGCACAAAGGTATTCCGAGCGTGCTGATCTGGGTGGCGGTGGTCATCCTGGTATATGGCTACATTACCTCCAATACCACTCTGGGACGCCATTTCTATGCGGTGGGCGGCAATGAGAAGGCCACAAGGCTTTCCGGTATCAACACCAACCGGGTGTACTTTATCGCATACACCAACATGGGCTTCCTGGCGGCGCTGGCCGGTATGGTCACGATTGCGCGCATGACTTCCGCGCAGCCGACTTACGGACAAAACTATGAGATGGACGCGATCGGTTCCTGCTTTATCGGCGGCGCCTCCGCGTACGGCGGCATCGGTACGGTCCCGGGCGTTATCGTGGGCGCGGTGCTGATGGGTGTGATCAACCTGGGCATGTCCCTGATGGGCGTGGATCAGAACTGGCAGAAGGTAGTCAAAGGTCTCGTGCTCTTAGCGGCTGTCATCTTTGATATCGTGTCCAAGAGGGGCGGCAAACTGATCGCCAAGAACTAACTGATCGGAAGAGCGGCGGACCGCACCGGTCGGGACAGATGACAAAACGGCATTTTCGGACTCCGGCGTTTTCATGCGCCGGAGTTTTCTTGTCGTGCGCCCGGCGGCGCACGTTTCTAAACACTTTCTAAACACTTATGAAATTTTTGTGTATTTTATTGACATTAAAATTATTTTGGTTGATGATAAAAGGTAACGGCAAATAAAGGCAAAAGAGAGTAGGGATTTTTATGATCAAAACGTTGGCGG
Organism: uncultured Lachnospiraceae bacterium; assembly: GCA_947626775.1. Taxonomy (GTDB): domain Bacteria; phylum Bacillota; class Clostridia; order Lachnospirales; family Lachnospiraceae; genus UBA3282. The sequence continues at coordinate 48,470 of CANQTL010000016.1, forward strand.
CGCAGATTGGGGAGTTTAAGCGGGAATCCGTTCTGACGCCGGTTTTTATGATTCTGGAGGTTGTCTTTGAAACCCTGATTCCTTTTCTGATGGCGTCCATCATCGACGACGGCGTGGAGGCGGGCAATATGCAGCACATCTATCTGGTGGGCGGCATGATGATCGCGATGGCTCTGTGCGGACTCTGGAGCGGCATCATGGGCGCCAAGTACGGCGCGAGGGCGTCCACGGGCTTTGCCAGAAATCTCAGGCAGGCGATGTTCGGAAATATACAGACTTTCTCATTTTCCAATCTGGACAAATTCAGCACGGCGGGTCTGGTGACGAGGATGACCACGGATGTGACCAACATACAGATGGCGTACCAGATGCTCCTGCGCATGTGCTTCCGCGCGCCGATCAGCATGCTCTGTGCGATGGCGATGGCGTTCTTTATCAATGCGCAGCTGGCGTCCGTGTATCTGATCGCGGTGTTTCTTCTGGCGGTGGTGCTGTTCTTCCTGATCAGGCGGGCGATGAAATACTTCCAGCTGGCGTTTCCCAAGTACGATGAGCTGAATGCCTCCGTGCAGGAGAATGTCAGCGCGATCCGCGTGGTGAAGGCCTATGTGCGGGAGGATTACGAGACAGATAAATTTAAGAAGGCGAGTCAGGGCATCTACGATATCTTTCTGAAGGCGGAGAAAAACGTCGTCCTGAATATGCCGGTCATGCAGCTGACGGTCTACAGCTGTATCCTGCTGATCAGCTGGATCGGCGCGAAACTGATCGTGCAGGATATCCTGAAGACGGGAGAACTGATGAGCCTGCTCGCCTACTGTATGAATATCCTGATGAATCTGATGATGATTTCCATGATCTTCGTCATGATGAGCATGAGTATGGCGAGCGCGCGGCGTGTCAGCGAGGTGCTGTGCGAGAAGAGCGATCTGACCGACCCGGAGGATCCTGTCCGCGAGGTGCCGGACGGCAGCATCGAGTTTCGGAACGTGGACTTTTCCTATTACGGCGACAGGGACAAGGCGGTGCTCCACGACATCAATCTGAAAATCAGAGCCGGCGAGACGATCGGTATTATCGGCGGTACAGGCAGCGCGAAAACCAGTCTGGTCAATCTGATCAGCCGGCTCTACGACGTGACGTCCGGCGCCGTGCTGGTGGGCGGACACGATGTGCGCGAGTATGAGATGGAGAGTCTGCGCAATCAGGTCTCGGTAGTGCTGCAGAAGAATGTGCTCTTCTCCGGCACGATTCTGGAGAATCTCAGATGGGGCGACGAGAACGCCACGGAGGAGGAGTGCAGGAGAGCCTGCCGTCTCGCCTGTGCGGATGAGTTTATCGAAAGGCTGCCGCAGGGCTACAATACATACATCGAACAGGGCGGCACGAACGTGTCCGGCGGACAGAAGCAGAGACTGTGTATCGCGCGGGCGCTTCTCAAGAAGCCGAAGATCCTGATTCTGGACGACAGCACCAGCGCGGTGGACACGGCCACGGACGCCCGTATCCGAAAGGCGTTTGCGGAGGAGATTCCGGAGACGACCAAGCTGATTATCGCGCAGCGTATCTCCAGCGTACAGCACGCGGACCACATCATCGTCATGGAGGACGGCTGTATCGACGGTTTTGGCACGCATGAGGAATTGCTTGAGAATAACGAGATATACCGCGAGGTTTACGAGTCGCAGACCGGCGGCAGCGGAGATTTTGATGAAAAGGCGGGTGAAGCGTAATGCCGGGACCGATGGGAAGAAGAATGCCGAGAGGCAGGAGAATAGAAAATCCGGGCGCCGTGTTCAAACGGCTGATGAAATATGTGACAAAAAATTACGGCGTGCATCTGGTGATTGTCGCGGTGCTGATTCTCGTAAGCGTCCTCGCGAACGTGCAGGGAACCATGTTTATCCAGCGGCTGATCGACGACTATATCGCGCCCATGCTCACGTCGGATACGCCCGATTTCGGGCCGTTAGCGGGGGCGATCGGGCGGGTGGCCTGTTTCTATGCGATCGGCGTGGCGTCGTCCTACGCCTACAACCGCATCATGATCAACGTGACCCAGGGGACGCTCAGAAATGTGCGTGACGACCTGTTCTCTCACATGCAGTCGCTGCCGATCAAATATTTCGACACGCACTCGCATGGAGATATTATGTCAACTTACACCAACGATACGGATACGCTCCGACAGATGATCAGCCAGAGTATGCCGCAGATGTTCAACAGCGCGATCACAGTTGTCAGCGTGTTTATCAGTATGCTTGTGCTGAGTATCCCGCTGACCGTCGTGACACTTGTCATGGTGGCGGTCATGCTGGTTGTCACCAAGAATGTGGCGGGTCTGAGCAGCAGATATTTCCTGCAGCAGCAGAAGGATCTGGGAAAGGTCAACGGCTTCATCGAGGAGATGATGGACGGTCAGAAGGTGGTCAAGGTCTTCTGCCATGAGGAGGAGAATATCCGGCAGTTCAACGAGCTGAACGACGCTCTCTACCACAGCGCGGACAAGGCGAATTATCTGGTCAATATCGTGGGGCCGGTCAACGCGCAGCTGGGCAATGTCAGCTATGTGATCTGCGCTATCGTGGGTGGTGTGCTGGCGCTCTCCGGAATCTCCGGGCTGACGCTTGGAGAGCTGGCGAGTTTCCTGACTTTTAACAAGAGTTTTAATATGCCTATTAACCAAGTGAGTCAACAGTTTAATTCCATCGTCATGGCGATGGCGGGCGCGGAGCGTATTTTCAAGATGATGGACGAGACGTCCGAGACGGATAACGGCTATGTGACGCTGGTGCACGTGAAGGAAGAGAACGGCAGGCTGGTGGAGAACCCGAAGCGGACGGGACGCTGGGCCTGGAGACACGAGCATCAGGCGGACCACTCCGTGGATTACGTGGAGTTAAAGGGCGACGTGGTGTTCGACGGCGTGGATTTCGGCTACAACGACGACAAGATGGTGCTGCACGACGTGCGGCTCTACGCCGAGCCGGGACAGAAGATTGCCTTCGTCGGTTCCACCGGCGCGGGCAAGACGACCATTACGAACCTGATCAACCGCTTCTACGATATCCAGGACGGCAAGATCCGCTACGACGGCATCAACGTGAACAAGATTAAGAAGGCGGATCTGCGGCGCTCCCTCGGCATCGTGCTGCAGGATACGCACCTCTTTACGGGAACAGTCATGGACAATATCCGCTACGGCAAACTGGACGCCACCGACGAGGAAGTGGTCGCGGCGGCGAAACTGGCCAATGCGGACGGCTTTATCAGGCTGCTCCCGCAGGGTTATAACACAGTGCTCACCGGTGACGGCGCGAACCTGAGCCAGGGACAGAGACAGCTTCTCGCCATCGCGCGCGCGGCTATCGCGGACCCGCCGGTTCTGATCCTGGACGAGGCGACCAGCTCCATCGATACCAGAACCGAGCGCATCGTGCAGGACGGTATGGATAAGCTGATGAACGGCAGAACGACTTTTGTGATCGCCCACAGGCTCTCCACCGTCAAGAATTCTGACTGTATCATGGTTCTGGAGCAGGGCCGCATCATTGAGCGGGGCACCCACGAACAGCTTCTGGATGAGAAGGGCAAGTACTATCAGCTGTACACGGGCAACGCGATTGCAACGTAGAGGGAAGGATATAGACGCGGGCGCCAATATCGCTCTGCCTGCCCTTACAGGCTCCGCCTGCAGTATGTCCGCACCGACAGCAGGAGGAAGAGCGGAATTTCCGCCGCGGGAACGGCCAGCATAAGCCATGGAGTCCACACCGTCCACGGTCCGATTTTTAGAAATTCAAAGTAAAAAGTCAGGGCATAGAAGAAGGAGTTCGTACCGCCAAGCGCACCGGAGGGAAGCAGGACGCGCAGCCAGGCGGCAAGATCGCTTCCAGTCATCATGTAAAAGACGGAGGGAAAAAGACAGAGCGCGATGGTCAGCCCCGTGGCGGCGGTTGTGTTCTGGCATGCGGCGGAGACAAAAAGGATGAGACTGACGCAGGAGAGCAGAGCGATCAGGCCCGCCAGCGTCACGAGTCCCTGCATCTGACCGATATTGACAGGCAGTAGGCAGGAGGCGGAGAAGAGCATCTGCAGGGAGGTGCGGCAGCTGTCCCAGCCGAAGATCGAGTTGGAGATGAGCAGAAAGACTGTCATGCACACCGAGAAGAGCGCCGCCGAGACGCACAGGGCGGACAGGATCTTGGCGGCTGCGAGAGTGCGCCTGCCGTATTTGGTGCTGCGCAGAATATCGTCCGCGCCGGTCTGGTACTCGGCGCAGAAGAGGGGCGCTGTGACGAGGGCGCAAAGAAGCGTCAACAGGAACAGATACAAGCCGAGATACTCCGCCATGTTAGAGTCATAGCCCTCGTAATAGTAAAAGGGCGGCTGTATCTGCGCGTACATCTTTTCCGCCAGCGCGATAGCGGCAGGGTTGTCTCTCTGTTCCATACGCATCAGGTCGCTTACGTGTATGCGGCAGCGGTCATAGAAGCCGAGCGCGTCCGCTTCGGAGATCGCTGCGTAGTCCGGCACTGCGCCGGTGTCTGCGTCGGCCATGACTTCCTTCAGCCTGGCGGTAAGGGCCGCATAGGGGAAGAGGTCCGAGGCGTATATGCCGGCGGGAAAATCTTTGCTGTTTGGGTCGCCGTAACGCGCTGTGTTTTCACGGTAAGCGGCAAGCCCCGCGGCCATTTTTCCGGGCGTCACTTCGCCGTCCGTGGCGCTTCGCAGGCGCTTGCGCATGGCGAGCGCCGCAGGGCCTTTTAGCGTTGTCTCCCGACCGTTCTCTTCATAGCTGAATGTCACGTAGGTGACGGGCACCCAGGCCATAAAGACGGACAGTACAAGCGCCGCCGCCAGAAAGAGAAGCGTGCTGCGCGTCCGCAGGATTCTCAGCAGTTCCAGTTTCCATATTTTTTTCATATCACAGTATTCCTTTCCTCCTGCGGAAAAAGATGCAGGAACAAATCTTCCAGGCATGGGGCGCAGGAAACCGCGCCGGGCACTTCATCCGGTCCGCCGAGGTATCTGATCCGCAGGCGCCTGTCCTCCTCGTTTCGCAGATTGACGATATGCAGATTTTGCTCACAGCGTGCAAGCGCTTCGGGCGGGATCACACACTCGCACACCTGTCCGTGCATACGGCTGATCAGTTCCGGCGGCGTGCCGGTCAGAAGGATGCCGCCTTCTTTCATAATGGCGATGCGGGACGCGATGTACTCCACATCCGACACGATGTGGGTGGAGATCAGGACAATCCTGTCCCGGCTCAGCTCAGAGAGCAGATTGCGGAAGCGCACCCTTTCGCCGGGGTCGAGACCGCTTGTAGGTTCGTCAAGGATCAGCAGCTCCGGTTCGTTTAACAGCGCCTGGGCAATCCCCACACGGCGCTTCATGCCGCCGGAGAGCTTGACGATCCGTTTGTCGCGCACTTCGTCCAGAGTAAGCTGTGCCAGCAGTTTTGTGATTCTGGTGTTTGCCGTGTCGTCCGGCAGTCCTTTCAGGGCGGCGATATATTCCAGATATCTGCGCACGGTAAATTCCGGATAAAAGCCGAATTCCTGCGGCAGATAGCCGAGACGTTCTCGATAGCTGCCGCCCGAGAGCGAGATGTCCAGACCGTCGCATAGGATGCAGCCTGATGTCGGCTGCATGATGCCGCAGAGCATCCGCATGAGCGTGGTTTTGCCGGAGCCGTTGGCGCCCAGAAGCCCCCAGACGCCCGGCGTAAGGCGCAGACTGACATCCCGGACGGCCTCCTTGATTCCTCTTTTTTCTTTGAAATATTTGGTGACATGTTCCAGTGTAATTTCCATAATACCCCCATTCCGGAGCGTTTTCGCGACGGGGCGACGCGAATCTCAAATTCGCGTCTGCCATCAGGGGAATTTGTGACGCTCCGGCACAAATTCTCGTGTGAAAAATCAGCACATCAGTGTGATTTTTCACACTACCCTCCATTTTGTGAAACAATCAGCGCATCAGTGTGATTTTTCACATAAGCGTCGCCCTTCCAGATATAGTACCCACACGCAGGCGAGAGCGTACAGGAGCCACGGGAGATGTGTATTCCCGAAAACCGCGGCGCACCATATCGAAGTCTGCCGCACAGCCATACATGCAAGCCATGCGGACAGCAGGCAGGCGGGAGGCGAAGCTCGCCGTATACGGGAAAATTCTCCGCGCGCAAGCAGCATCAGGAGCGCGCAGGCCGCGGTGAGAAACGGGATCACGAGGTAGAGGAAGATGTTCGCCGCGCCAGTCTGCCGGTTTGCGGCGAGAATGATGAGAACCGCCAGCATACACAGTTCTCCGACGCCGCCAAAGAGAAGCTGCGCGGCGAAAACGCCGCAACCGGAGAAAAACGTGGAGCGTTCCAACTCCAGCATGCCGCAGCGGGACGGACGGCTAAGCAGCGGGGCGGCGCTCAGCGCGATGGCTGCGCCGCAGAAACTGAGCAGTGTCGGCGACAGCGGAGAGAGCGGAGAAAAGCCGGCTGGGTGGTATTCGGGCAGCATCCAGACGCACAAGACGGACAGGATCGCGCCTTGCAGGAGCCAGAGGCGCAGCGCATAGAAGCGCAGCTGCTTGCCGATCAGCGCATAGAAAGGGAGGCGTCTGCGCGAGGGAAGCGAAGCATAGACGGCCTGTGCCGCTTCCGTGGCCTGCCGCAGGGAGGCTGCGTAATCTGCGCTGTACTCTATGACAAACATGCTGTGCAGTTCGTTTTTATCATTCTGTCGTCGCTTCACGATGAGAGTCTCCTTTCTTTGGTGGGATTTCGTCTGAGAGTATTCGCCGCATTTTTACAAGCGCCCGCCTGAGCCTGGTCTGCACGGTGCGGGCGGGAATCCCTGTGATGTCCGCAATCTCCCGGTATGTCAGTTCCTGTCCATAGCGAAGCAGCACCAGTTCCCGCGTCTGACTGTCCAGACAGGCGTAGGCGCGGGCCAGAAGCAGCCTGTTCTCGGCAGTCTGCAGTCCGGCTTCCGTGCAGGCGAACTGTCCGACCGTCTCTTCGCTGTATGACAGCGCAGGCGGTGTGCGCCGCCGCAGATCGGCGCAGACATTGGACGCTATCCGATACAGCCAGGCGTGAAAGTGACCGCGCTGTTCGTACTGCCCGAGGAAGCGAACCAGCCGCAGAAAGGTCTCTTGCGCTGCGTCCTGCGCACTCTCACGGTCGGGCATGTGCCACAGGCAGTAACGCAGGACGGCGGGGTAGGTAAGCGCGATCAGTTCGTCCAGACATTCCTGCCTGCCCTTTTTCAGTTGTCGGATCAGCTTGTCTTCGCGTGTCAAAACAGAACTCCTTTGTATGTCCCTGTTATCATAAACGCAGGAAAACGGAAAAAGGATTCAGCTGAATGCAAAAAAGACCGATCCGGGTATCCGCCCGAACCGGTCTTTTTGTTTTGCCATATTGTTTCCGCGTCTGCGGCACCGCCATGGCGGCGCCTTTTACTCCTACGCGTTCGCTTTTTTGTCTTTGTCCATAGGCCGTACCAGGAATATGCTCAGGCACAGCGCGATGATGTAGAGCACGATCGTAAAGTACAGCACATTCTGATAGCCCACAGGGTTGATGCTGTTGCCGTGCGCGTCCGTGACAAACTCGCCCGTGCGGTTTACGATGAAGTTGGCAATCTGGTTGCCTGTCAGGCCCGCAAAAGCCCATGCAGACAATGTCACACCGTGCAGGGCGCTGATGCTGCCCATACCGTAGTGGTCGGAGAGCAGAGTCGGCACGTTCGAGAAACCGCCGCCGTAACCGGCATTGACTACAAAGATCAGGCCCAGAACCAGAACTGTCAGAAGCATATTGCCCTCGCCGTTTTTGATGCCGCCGGTGATCATCACGAGCCCCGTAAATACGATGGAGAGAATGAAGATCAGCTTGTAGATCGTGTTCCGGTCTTTCATCGTGTCAGCCCATGCGGAGAAGCCAAGACGGCCTCCTGCGTTGAAGATTGCGGAGACAGTGGAGATGATGCCTACCACGCCTGCCAGTCCGATACACTTCACGATCATCTTCTCCTGGGAGATCAGCGCCAGACCACAGGTGATGTTGATGTAGAACATAACCCAGATGCCGATATAGTTTGTGACCGGGCGCGTCTTGATGACGGAGATAATGCCCTGTCCCTTCTCTTTTGTCTGCGGCTCATGCCAGCCCTCGGGCTTTTTCAGCAGCAGATGTCCTGCGAACATCATCACGAAGTATACGCAGGCCAGAATCCAGAACATCTTGTAGATGCCGCCTTCGCCCAGGTTGTCGAGCATCGCCTGCATGATCGGGCTGGCGATTGCCTTGGCTGCGCCGAAGCCCGCCACGGCCAGGCCGGTCGCCAGACCCTTGCGGTCTTCAAACCAGAGCATCAGCGTCTTGACAGGGGACAGATAACCGGTTCCAAGGCCGATTCCCATGATGAAGCCGTAGCTTATGTAGATGCCGACCAACGCCAACGGGTTATGCTGATGCAGGCCGCCGTAATAGATGAAGAAACCGGTGCCCGCCATGCCCAGCGCGAAGCAGATTGCCGCGATCAGGGAGGACTTGTGGATATCCTTTTCCACAACATTGCCGAGAAATGCCGCCGACATGCCGAGGAAGAAGATCGCAAAGCTGAATGCCCACTCTGTTGCGCCCTTGGAAAAGCCGATGTAATCTGCGATCTCCTAGCTGAAAATAGACCAACAGTACACCGTACCGATGCTGCAATGGAGTAAGAGCGCCGGGATAGCGGCGCGTATCCATTTGTTTTCACTTGTTTTCATTGTGCACATATCCTTTCTTTGGTTATAAATTCAATTTATTTTACTCCTAACGGGGAAAAAATTCAAGGTGCGATGCCAGATTTGATTTCGGTTGAACAAACGATGCTTTTCGCTTATAATCATAATCAGTAAACGATGACGAAGGGGTTTGAAGCGGGCGGCGTGAGCGATCATGCCGCTTCCCGAAGCGGGAGAGGACGCCGCGAATGTGAGAGGGCGCCGCGCAGACAGGAGAGGCACATGAAGTACAGAGCCGACCGATACGGCAATCAGATTTCGCAGCTGGGCTACGGCTGTATGAGATTCAGCAGAAAGGGCAGCGCCATCGACTATGAGAAAGCGGAGCGGGAAGTCCTGCTCGCCATTGAGAAGGGCGTCAACTACTTTGATACCGCCTATGTTTATCCCGGCAGCGAGGAATGCCTGGGACGGATCCTCGACGAAAACAAGTGCCGGGACAGGGTGTATATTGCGACCAAGCTGCCGCAGTACATCATACGCTCCGCGGCGGCGGTCGACAGGACCTTCGACGAAGAGCTCGTCCGTCTGCGCACAGATTATATCGACTATTATCTGATGCACATGTTTACGGATACGGCGGAGTGGGAACATCTGAAGACCCTGGGGATTGAGGACTGGATCGCGGGACAGAAGGAGGCGGGACGCATCCGCAATATCGGATTCTCCTATCACGGTGAGACGGAGATGTTTCTACAGATTCTGGACGCCTATGACTGGGATTTCTGCCAGATCCAGTATAACTATCTCGACGAACACACCCAGGCGGGGCGCAGAGGCCTGCAGGCAGCGGCGCAGAAAGGCGTTCCTGTCGTCATTATGGAACCGCTGCGCGGCGGTAAGCTGGTGAAGCTGCCGGACAGGGCAAAAGAGGCGCTGGCTGCGGACAGCAAGGGTTATAGTTCTGCGGAGCTCGGGCTCCGCTGGCTGTGGAATCAGCCGGAGGTGACCTGTGTGCTCTCGGGCATGAATTCCGAAGAGATGGTGGAGGAGAACTGCCGGATTGCAGCTGAGGCGGAGCCGGGAGATCTCACGAAAGAGGATCTGGAGATCGTCGAACGGATCAAAGCGATCATCCGGGAGAAAGAAAAGGTAGGCTGCACGGGCTGCCGCTACTGCATGCCCTGTCCGAAAGGCGTGGACATCCCGGGCAATTTCTACTATTATAATCTGATGTATATGGAGAAAAAGGCGTCCGCCCGCTTTGAGTTTGCCCAGAATATGGGAATGAGAAAAGAACCGGGTTTTGCCTCCCAGTGCGCGAGCTGCGGCCTGTGCGAGCAGCACTGCCCCCAGCATCTCCCCGTCCGGGAGAAACTGAAAGAGGCCGATCGTGCGCTCAGACCGCTGCCCTATAAGGCAGGCATCAGTATCGCCAGAAAGATCATTTTGAAATAGAAGTACAGGAGAGCGGAGCGCGCCGGCAGAATTGGCGCAGCCGCTCTCAGGCTTTTTTCAGGAAGCCGAAGCCCAGCGGATAGGGGCCGGTGTGCACGGAGATCGCCGCCCCGATCTGATACAGGCGGATGCTTTCTGTGTCCAACACGTTCCGGAAACGCTCCTTTGCCTCGGCGAGGAAATCTTCCGCTTCGCGCACATCATATCCGAATCCGACGTCCACGATATAATCTTTCATATCCTCGCCCTGCTGCTGCAGCGCCTTGATATGGTTATCCAGAAGATTCATGACCGCTTCCAGAGATTTCCTGCGGCTTCTCGATATGCCGGAGGGGAAGATCTCGCCCTCCTTCAGGGTGATCAGGGGCCGGATGCCGAGCAGGGAGGCGGCGAGAGAGGAGAGTTTGCCGATCCTGCCGCCGTGCTTGAGGTAATCCACGTTTCCTACAGTAAAGAAAATACGCCCTGTCTCGCGGATTGCCAAAAGCCGTTTGATGGCTTCGTCGTAGGGAACGCCCTGCTCTCTCAGCTTGGCCGCCTCCAGCGCATAAAGCCCCTGCAGAACGGTATCCAGCATAGAGTCGATAACCGTGATCCGGGCGTCCGGGTAGGTCTCGACCAGGATATTTTTGGCATTCATAGCCGCCTGATAGGAGCCGCTGAATTTGGTGGTAATGCAGATGCAGATGACAGGGATGCCCTGATTCACATACTTCTCAAAGGTATTTTGATAATCTTCAATAGAGGGCAGAGAAGATTTCGGGAAGATCACGTTTTCGTGCTCCACCATCTTCTCGTAGAACTCCCGTATCGGCATCTCCGCGATCTCCTTATAGAACGTCTCGTCGTCAAACGATACGTAAAAAGGAACCACATCGATGTTTTTCTCTCTGGCAAGTTCCGGCGGCAGATCGCAGGAACCGTCGCTGATGATCTGGTACATATGATGAACCTCCGTATAGAAATCGATAATGGCAGAGAAATGTTCCGGCATACAGGAGTTTCGGGGATTCGGAAGTCTGCAATGCGGACATTTCAACACATAGTTTATTATACTACATATAATGGAAAATGGAACCCCTTTTTGCGATTTTTGATTCTGAATTCCATGAGGTTTTTTTGTATGTGCGAAATACTGCCTTTTTTGACAAAAAAATCGATGTGATGCAACCGAATGGGGCGTCAGTTCATCTAATGGATGTAAGGAGTGGGGAAATATCTGACGGGAAGGCTCCGAAACAGGGGGAAAACATGACACAACTGATCAAAAGAGCAAAGAACGGGGACGCGGAGGCATTTATACGGCTGATGGAGGACAATAAGGAGAGCATGAAGAGAATCGCGTTCGCCTATCTGAAAAGCGAGGAGGATGTGGCGGATGTTCTGCAGGAGACGATCCTGGACGCTTTTGAACATATCCATACGCTGCGGAAACCGGAGTATTTCAGGACGTGGCTGGTGCGTATTCTGCTGAATAACTGCGCGGCGATGTACAGGCACAGCAGAAGGCAGCAGGTCTGTGATCTGAGCGGAGAGGCGCGCGGATGCTATGCGGCGCAGGAGAATCTGCAGGGCGTGGAAACGCAGAGCGATCTGGAGTTTCTGGATCTGCTCAGCATGCTGCCTGAGGACAGCCGTATGGTTTTCCAGCTTTATTTCGGGGAACAATACAGTATTTCGCAGATCGCCGAGATATTGAAGATTAATGAGAATACGGTGAAGAGCAGGCTGCGGCGGGGCAAGGAGCGGCTGCGGGAGACGATCTGAACGGGAATGCCAAAAGAAGCGGCGCAGGCGGGACAGGCAATAGAAGGAAAGGAATCATTATGAAGAGAACATACACATACACGGACGCAGAACTAAGACGGCTTTTAGGGACAGAGCTGCCGGAAAGCCCGCTCATTGAGGGCAGGATACAGGCTGCTTACAGCGAGATCAGAGACGGGGCGGACAGACGGAGCCGCCGCAAAAAACGCGGTTTGGAGAACGGCGGAGGAGCCGGCAGCGCCCTAAGATGGATGAAGGCAGGGCTTAGCGGGGCGGCGGTTCTTATGGCGGCGGTGATTTTCTGGGCCTCAGGTTCGTCCATGGCTGAAGAACTTCCAGCGGGCGGCGGTATTTTTGGAAAACTCTGGGGATTGTTTACCTATGGCGGCGTGCCGGAGGAGGAAACCGTTTCCCTGCAGGGGGCGCAGACAACAGAGACGGCAGTCGGTGAAGGCGCGCCGGGGCAGCAGGAGGCAGGCGGCGCGGATGGACAGGATGGAGATGTTTTGACGCAGTATCAGGCTGCGGACCAGGGACTTACGGTGACGCTCTCCGAGTACTATGCCTCCAATCAGTCGATTCTGATCGGGGTGCGCGTGGAGAGCGAGAAACCCTTCCCGGAGTTTGCTTTTATGCAGAACGAACCGCACAGACAGATCCTGACGGCGTGGACGGAGGAGCGATACAGTTTTCGTGACGCCGGGGACGAACAGATAAACGGTGCCAGACAGATCGAGGGAAGACTCGTGGATGATCATACTTTCGAGGGCGTTATGCGGATCGACTATGACAGTATTCGTGTGGACAGCAGAAAATATGATCGGGCATACGAGGAGGGGGAGAGAGCGGCAAAAGCCCGTGGGGAAGCTTTCGCAGGCGTCGAGGTGACAGAGGAAAATTATGACGATTGGTTCGGACAATATGAACTCCCCGGAAACTTTCGGATGGAACTTGCGATAACCAAATTGAAAGGGTACGTTTCCAGCGGAGCTTATAAGGCTGCGGGCAGATGGGAATTTACAGAGCCCATTGAGATTACGCGAGACGTCAAAGCCGGCACGGAAATCTGTGTCAATGAGACCAACGAGGCGGGCTGGGGACTGGCGTCTGTGGAGGTGTCGCCCGGCGAGGTGACGGTACATGTCATCTCTCCGGAGATGGAGAGCGGCTGGGCTGCGGTTTTGGATAAGGATGGCAGGCCGCTCGTAAGAGGCGTCAACGCGGATCAGTTCGGCGCATACGGACGAAATCTGTCCGAGCTGACCGTCTATGTGTGCGATTTTGAGACATGGACGGACATTAAGAGCGAGGCTTACCGCGCGGGCGGAGACTCCGGTGGGATGGATGAGGCGCTGTACAGACAGCTTTTGGAAGAACGGGCGCAGTACAGGAAAGTGTTGTGTCCGTAATGCTCGCTGAAAAACGCTGTTTCCTCTATAGCATATTATTTTATAAATTGTTTATACAATTTTAGCACTCAACACTTGACAGTGCTAACAAAAAGGAATATTGTTATATTGTTCGTAGAACAAAGAGATAAGAATAAAAATAGAGATATATGCTATTGAGAGTATATGCGTGTTGATAACAGGCATAGCAGAGAGGGGGAACGATCATGAATCTGACGAAATTTACCCAGAAATCCATACAGGCGGTCGAGGGCTGTGAGAGGCTGGCCTACGAGTACGGCAATCAGGAGATCGAGCAGGAACATCTTCTCTATAGTCTGCTCACTATCGACGACAGCCTGATCTTAAAGCTGATCGAGAAAATGGAGATACAGAAGGAATATTTTGTGAACCGTGTGGAGCAGGGGCTCGCCAAACGGACGAAGGTACAGGGCGGCCAGATCTATATCGGACAGGATCTGAATAAGGTGCTGATCGGTGCGGAGGATGAGGCGAAGCAGCTAGGCGACGAGTATGTCTCCGTGGAGCACCTTTTCCTCGCCATGCTCAAGCACCCCAATCGCGAGATCAAAGAGATTTTCCGGGAGTTTGGCATCACGAGGGAGCGCTTCCTGCAGGCGCTGTCCACGGTGCGCGGCAACCAGCGCGTGACTTCGGACAATCCCGAGGCGACTTACGATACGCTGGAGAAGTATGGCCAGGATCTGGTGGAAAAAGCGCGCAGCCAGAAACTCGATCCCGTCATTGGCAGGGACAATGAGATCCGCAACGTGATCCGTATTCTGTCCCGCAAGACGAAGAATAATCCGGTGCTGATCGGCGAACCTGGCGTCGGCAAGACTGCGGTGGCGGAAGGACTGGCGCAGCGTATCGTACGCGGCGACGTGCCGGAAGGGTTGAAGGACAAGAAGATCTTCGCGCTGGATATGGGCGCGCTGGTGGCGGGCGCCAAATACCGCGGCGAGTTTGAGGAGCGTCTGAAAGCGGTGCTGGACGACGTGAAGAACAGCGACGGGCAGATCATTCTGTTCATCGACGAACTGCACACTATCGTGGGTGCTGGCAAGACCGACGGCGCGATGGACGCCGGCAATATGCTGAAACCCATGCTGGCCCGCGGCGAACTGCACTGCATCGGCGCGACGACGCTGGATGAGTATCGGCAGTACATTGAGAAGGATGCGGCGCTGGAGCGGCGTTTTCAGCCGGTTATGGTGGATGAACCCACGGTGGAGGACACCATCTCGATTCTGCGCGGCCTGAAAGAACGCTACGAAGTCTTTCACGGCGTGAAGATTATGGACAACGCGCTGGTCAGCGCGGCGGTCCTCTCCAACCGCTATATCTCCGATCGGTTTCTGCCGGATAAGGCCATCGACCTAGTGGACGAGGCGTGCGCGCTGATCAAGACGGAACTGGATTCCATGCCTGCGGAGCTGGACGAGCTGCAGAGAAAGGTAATGCAGCTGGAAATAGAAGAGACGGCTTTGAAAAAAGAAGATGATCACCTGAGCAGGGAGCGGCTGGCCAATCTGCAGAAGGAGCTGGCGGAGCTGAAAGAGGAACTGAAAAACCGCATGGCGCAGTGGGAAAACGAAAAGGCCTCCGTTGAGAAGCTGTCGAAGATCCGTGAGGAGATCGACGAGGTCAACGGCCAGATTCAGATCGCCCAGCGTGACGGCGACTACGAGAAGGCGGCGGAGTTAAGCTACGGTAAGCTGCCCTCATTGAAAAAGCAGTTGGAGATCGAGGAGGAAAAAGTCAGCAGGGAGGATCTGTCTCTCGTGCATGAGAGCGTGTCCGACGAGGAGATTGCGAAGATTATCTCCCGCTGGACGGGGATTCCTGTGTCAAAGCTGACCGAGAGCGAGCGCAACAAGACCCTGCACCTGGACGATGAGCTGCACCGGCGCGTCATCGGGCAGGACGAGGGTGTGACCAAGGTGACGGAGGCGATCATCCGCTCCAAGGCGGGCATCAAAGATCCGACGAAGCCCATCGGTTCCTTCCTGTTCCTGGGTCCTACCGGCGTCGGCAAGACAGAGCTTGCCAAAGCGCTGGCGGCGTCGCTCTTCGACGACGAGGCAAATATGGTGCGCATCGATATGAGCGAATATATGGAGAAGTACTCAGTGTCGAGGCTGATCGGAGCGCCTCCCGGCTATGTGGGTTATGAGGAAGGCGGGCAATTAACCGAAGCAGTCAGAAGAAAACCCTACTCGGTTGTGCTATTTGACGAGATCGAGAAGGCCCATCCAGACGTGTTCAACGTGCTCTTACAGGTGCTCGACGACGGACGTATTACAGACTCCCAGGGCAGGACGGTGGACTTTAAGAATACCATCCTGATTATGACCTCGAATATCGGCGCGAACTATCTGCTGGACGGCATCGACGCGCAGGGCAATATCACGCCCGAGGCGGAGAAACTGGTTATGGACGATCTGCGCGGCCACTTCCGCCCCGAGTTTCTCAACCGTCTGGATGAGACGATTCTTTTCAAGCCGCTCACGAAGGACAATATCGGCGGTATCATCCGCCTGATTGTGGCCGATCTGAACAGAAGGCTCGCCGACCGGGAACTTGCCATCGAGCTGACGCCCGAAGCGGAGCGCTTTATCGCGGAGCAGGCTTACGATCCCGTCTACGGAGCGCGCCCGCTGAAGCGCTATATCCAGAAGTACGTGGAAACCCTGTCGGCTCGTCTGATTCTGTCGGATCAGGTAGAAGCCAAGGATACGATCCTGATTCGGGTGGAGGACGGGAAGCTGACGGCGGGGCGGAAGTAAGGCCGCCCCGCTTCGGCCCGGCAGAAATACGGCGTCCTGTTTTGCGGTGTGAGCGGACAGAACGGATTGACCTGTTTTTCTCTTTGTGTTAGTTTTTAAAAAGAAGAAAATTTGTTAAAAGGAGAGAGCGATGAAAAACAGGATTTTGGTTTTACTGATGGCGGCGGCCATGACTGCCGCTGCAGTGTCCGGCTGCGGGACGAAAGACGGAAGCGCAGACGGGCAGCCCGACGACGGAAAGATTCATGCTATGCCTGAGGAACTGTTTACTTCTGAGGATACGGAGTATACTTTTTACAGCAGGATTGACGGTGTGTCTCCGGCGGAAGCGGAAGGCGGAGCAGGCGTTTCTTTCTGCGCGTATATCTATGAAAAATTTGCCGCGGAAGATATTGATTCCATGAAGGAAGGCGATGTTATCGCGGTCAATATGGACGCGGCGCACCCGGAAGAACATAATGTTACTGATGTGACGGTAGAAACGGTTGAAAATACCGGTCTGGGCGGAGTGATTGTAAACGGCGATTTTGAAAACGGAGGGTTTTACCTGGCTTCGTCGTCGGATCAAGAATATTATTATGTAATAGCAAGCGATGATTACAAATTTCTGTATCCGTATGCCGACGGCGAGAAGGAATTTCCGCCTGCCGATGACTTTGTGTTTGTCGATAACTCCGACTTCGAGCATCCGGATCAGGAGTATGATTTTGACGGGTTCCTGGAATATTATGAGGCGAACCAGGGAGATCTGTACAATTTCAATACCGTCATGACCGTACAGAACGGTACCGTTAAAAAGATTGAGAGGACATTTATACCGTGACACGCAGCGATCAGAGATCGCATAATGGCATTGGTAAATTATCCAATGTCATCAACTTAAAGAAAATTTATTAAAAAATAATTGAAAAAAATTATAGGTGACTATCAGGCAAAAAGCTTGAGTTTCCGTACTTTGCAATAGGATGAAGAAAAACCAACTTCCGGGGATGCTCTGTGGTCATCGTTTGGAAACACCAGACAGGAAGGAGAAAAAGAAGAGTACCTGAATAAGCCCCGTCAGGA
>CANQTL010000017.1 GCA_947626775.1 uncultured Lachnospiraceae bacterium
TGCTCACAATTCAATCAATAACAGAAAAATGGTTCTGGGATGCACATCCCAGAACCACTTTGTCGACAGTCTGAGAGTCTGCCGCACGGCAGACTCCTTTACGGTTGCACTATGTATCAAACTTTCCTTTCTACTCTGCGACAACCTCCAGATATCCCACCATCTTCTCATGGTCGAACTCCTTGAGCACGCCCAGATTCGGATCGTAATACTGTCCGTTATAGCCTACCAGGTAGTGGCTGTATCTTCCCATCTTCTCCATGATGATGCAGCATTTCGGCAGTTCTACGGTCTTGCCCAGCGTGTACACGAGCTTGTCCGCATGGCGGATGCCCAGGTACTCCAGCGTGGCGATCATCTTGCTCATGTTCGCCTGCCATTCGCGGCACTTCATGATATCGCACGCCTCGTCCAGCGTCGTGCCCGCGATCATCGCGATACAGGACTGGCCGCAGAGACCGTCCCAAGGCTGCGTGACCAGATTGATGCCGTCGATTTTGCGGATCGGGTTCTCGGTGCTGTAAGGGCTGTTCCCGCTCAGCGCCGTCACGTTGTTGCCCACGATCTCGATAGAGATGGTGTACTTCTTGCCCAGTTCCACCTTCGACAACGTCTCCTGGCTGATGGGGATGTCGTAGTAGCCCTGCCCCTTAGGCACCAGATCGCAGATAAAGCATACCTCGTCGAAGCACACTCTGACCGGAGCGTCGCCGACTTTCTCGCATACCTCCCACACATTGAACGGAACGGCGATCGTATTCTCGTTTTCGCGGAATTCCACCGTACCTTCAAATTCGTATTTCATTGTAACCCCGCCTTTCTTGAATATAATATTATAAGCCGTGTTGTCCTCGAAAACGCTACGCGTTTTGGGAGATACGCAGTATCTCCGGATCACGGGCTTGCGCCCTATGAGTCCGCCGCTCGGTGAAACCGTCTGCAAGCCGCCGTTTCCCCGTTCGTCGTCCTCGCACGGCTTATTGCTTTCGTGAGCATTATACCACAAATTCCTATCACCGCAAAGTGGAAATCTTATATTCTCACTCCAATTTCGACGGCGCCCTTCCGACGATCGCCTTGAAACGCCTTGCAAAAGTAGAATAATCACGAAATCCGCACTCGTAACACGCCTGCGACGCGGGCGTGCCCGCAAGGATCATCTGTCTCGCCGCCAGAATCCGCTTCTCATTGATATACTGGTGAATCGAATAGCCCGTGGCTTCCTTGAACTGCCGCATCAGGTGATATTTGCTGACGTAACACTGCTTCGCCAGGCTGTCCACGCTGATTTCTTCCGCCAGATGTCCCCGGATATAGGCGATCACATCGATCACCTTCTCGTGATAGGCAGCCGTAGTGATAAAAGCCTGCGGCTGCGTGACGACGCTTCTGTTGAACAGCGCCATAAACTCCAGAAAGGCGCTTTTCAGGAGCAGATCCCCCATGTACTCTTCTCTCTGCCTGTCGATCTGTTCCATGCGCAGCAGGCAGCCTACGAGCTGCCCGTAACTGTCCGGCGCGAAGTGAACGACGTGGTTCTGCCGGCGCGCCGCCTCCTCAAAACAGAATTTCAGACTCTCGCCCCGCCCGTTTTTCTCCGCGAGAAATTCCTCCGACAGATAGACGATGTATCTCTCGTAGGGCGCGCTTCCGTCTATCTCCGGTTTGTGAATGACATTCGCGCCCACCAGCACAAAATCATGCGGCTTCAAATGGTATGTCTTGCCCTCGACCCTGTAATCTACTCTGCCGTCCACGAAATAAATCATCTTACAGAATTCATGATAGTGAAAAGGGAAAGAGCGCTCCGCACAGTCTCGGATATGAAATATCCTGAACGGCTCGGTCAGATATCCCGTTTTTTCATAACTCTCAAATTCTGCCGCCCCGTCACTCATCGCCCAGATCCTCGAAGCTGATATTCAGATCCACGTCTGTTCCGATTCCGTCTACCCGGCCCTTGTCCGTGTACTGCCAGATCCGGAACGCATAGGGATAATAAACCCCGTCCCCGTAATCTGCAATCCACTTGTCATAATCCTCAAGCTGCTCCAGATCCAGCATCAGCATAAAGGTCTTGAGATTGCCGTAGATCATAGGCGTATAGCCGGCCTCTCTGATCTTCTCACAGAAGGCGATGCAGTACTGCGTCCTCTCCTCCTTCGTCAGCTCGCGCGTGCGGGCGTGGGCGTTTGCCACGGCCTCCACGTCGAGCACCACGGGATAATCCACCTCGTAAGGCGCGATCTTATCCAGCACGTACTGCGCTTCCTCTTCCGCCTCTTCCGCGCTGGCCGCCTGCGTAAAGAAATATACGCCCACGTCAATGCCGTTGCGGCGCGCGCCCTTCATATTTGCCTCAAACTGCTCGTCTTCCTGAAGCGCGCCCTCCGTGTAGCCCCGGATCCCAAGCCGGATAAAGGCGTACTCCACCTCGTCCCCGGCGACTTTCTCCCAGTCGATCTCTCCCTGGTAGCGGGACACGTCGATGCCCTTGTGGGAAATCTTCTCGCCGTCCTCATAATAGCCCATCACCTGATCCTCATCCGGCACAAAGCCATCAGGATCATATGTATTGCGCGCAAGCCCCTCCAGGATGGGGAAAAAATAATACTCCCCCGCATCCGCGAGAACGATCTCGTCCGGGTAGAAAGACCGCAGCATCTCTACCGTTCCCGCGCCGGACAGCATGAGTTCCTTCATCCTGTCCAGATAGGCCTGCGTCACCGCCGCGCTCGTGCTCTGCGCCGTCTCCTCGACCGCCTGGCTGATCATGGCGTCCACCTCGGTCTGCGTGTAGGTGACCGTCTCGTCCATACGGATCGCCTCCAGCTCGCTCATAACCGCCGTATTCTCCATCTGTATGGCGCGGCACTTAAACACCATCATCAGACTGATTGTGATTGACAGAAGCGTGACGACGCACAGTATGATCGAGCCTAACAGTATGCCGTTCTCGCTGTACCTGCGTTTTTTCCTGTGTTTTTTACCCTGCAAATAGTATCCCCGCATATCCGATCTCCATATTGATTTCCATACATTCTTTCGTCCGCTATATCCGCTCGCTGAAGTAACTCTTATACCCTTCCCCGAAAATCTCCGAAGCGCTCGTCACAATCATAAAGGACTCCGCGTCCTCCTCCCGCACGATGCGCTCCACCCGCGGGAACACGGTCTTTTTCATGGCGCACATGAGCACCTGTTTTCTCTCCCCGCTGTAGGCCCCGCGGCCCTCAATCACCGTCAGCCCGATATCCAGCTCTCCCAGGATCCGCTCCGTGATCCGCATCGGTTTGTCGCTGACGATATACAAAAGTTTCGCCTCGTCGCGTCCATACAGTACAATATCCAGCACCGCCGACGTGCACGTCACGGTGATCGCCGCATAGAGCGCCGCATCGACATCCCTGAAGACAAGACCCGCCAGCGCTGCGACCGCAGTATCGGCGGCAAAGAACAGGCTGCCCGTCCTAAGATGCGGCAGTCGTAACCGCAGCGCCTTCACCACGATATCCATGCCGCCGGTCGTAGCCCCTTCCCTGAAGATCGCGCCGACCGCCACCGCCGAAAGAAGCCCGCCGGCCAGCGCCGCCAGCAGTCTGTCGTCCGTCGCCGCGGGAAACCCGGACAGGCAGTCGGTAAACACGGAGATCAGCGAGGTGGCATAGATCGTCGACGCCGCCAGCCGAAATCCAAATTTCCAGACCGCAAACAAAAGCAGCGGAATGTTGAAGAGCAGAATCAACGTGCCCGTGGAGACCGGCAGGAGCCTGCTCACAATGACAGAGATTCCCGTGACGCCTCCCGGCGCAATGCTGTTCGGATCGATAAAAAGGCTGACGCCGGCCGCGTAGACCAAAGCCGCCGCCGTTATAACAGTATATTTTCTCAGCCCCTCCATCTTGCCTGTACGTCTTTTTTCTTTTTCCGTTCCCGCCGGACACATATCATCCACGCTCCCTGACACAGCCGTTCTCCCCGCGCCGATAACCGCGCGCCTCTATTAGCATGTCCCGTTTTGCGCAATTCATGTCATGATATGCGGCGCCGTCTAGTCAAGATAAGCGCAGAGCGCCGTGACGTCGTCTCCGCAGCCGAGCTCGCTCGTCTCGGCCAGCCACCCCTTCAGGCTTTCCGCCACGGCCTTCACGCCGTGCTTCTGCAGCAGCGCATAGTAATCGCGGCAGGTCTTATAAAACTCTTCGCCGTTCTTATAGCTGTTTGCCATACCGTCCGTGGAGAGCATATACAGAAGTGGGTGCCGCGGCTTCCCGTCCCTCCTGGCGGTGCAGGAGAGCGCCCTGCGCCACGCCTCCGGCCTGCTGAGCGAATGCGTCTCCGTGCCGAGAATCTTATCCGCCTCGATCACATGCTGCACGCCCTTCCTGGAGACTTCCACGATATCGCCGTCCCCCAGCTGAAAGGCGAACAGGAATTCCTCCGTCAGCACCAGGCCGAGCAGCGTGCTGCCGTACAGTCTGTACACGGCCTCTCTGTCCCTGTTTCCGCCCGCGTCCAGAGCAAATTCCCTCTTGTTGTTCGCGTGCGCCTTCAGGACTCTGCGCTTCCACTCGGCCTCGACAGCCTGCGCCACCTTGGTGTCTCCCTCCCGTTTGAAAAAGGTGAGAAGCATCTCCTGCCGCTCCGCATAGGTATCCAGATAGTCTTCCATGATCCTGCAGAACACATTCACGGCGATGTCCGCCCCCGTTCTGCTGTATGGACAGGCTTCGCTTCCGTGGCCGTCCGCGACCGCCAGGATGACGGTATTCTCATCCCGCTCGACCTTTTTCATACTGTCCTGGCACTCCCTGCCGCCTCTGATGTGGGACGCGCCCCGCACGGATTCGCCGAATACGCTTCGTGCCATATGCCACACCTCTTCTACCAGACGTCGCCGTCCTGAATATCATCCTGATCGGGAAGTCTGCCGCCCATGCTCACAATCACCGGCGTATCCGCGTCCGCCCTGCCGTCCTCCGCGGTCGTGGCCGCGATGCTTGCCGGGGCGGAGACCAGGGACGCCGCCGTGGACGCCCACTTGATCATCTTAGTGAGAGCCGCCGCGTTGTTCGCCTGCAGTACCAGCTCTTTATTGCCCGTAAACTCTTCCAGCACGGCGTCGTCCGCGTCCTGTCCGATGGAAATGGCGATCCTGACCGCCTTTTTGCCCCACGGGAGCTTTTTTAACTCCTCCAGAGACTTCCTGTAGTCGTCCGTCGGCTGTCCGTCCGACAGAAGGACCAGCACAGGCGGGAGCGCTCTGTCGGACATGGGCGGTATCGTCAGCTGCGCCGCCAGGAGTTCGAACGCCTTGCCCAGATCGGTCACGCCGTCCGCCTCCAGATCATCCCACGCGAAATCTTCCACTTTCACGGGGGTTCCCGTCACCCATGACGCGCCCGTGGAAAACTTGAGCGTGCGGATCATGAGCTGCGCGTTCGGATTGTTCTCCGCCGCCGCCGCCATCTCCGGGATTGTCGACTGGATCGCGTGATTTACCGTACCGATCTTCTCTCCCTTCATGGAGCCGGAACAGTCCACAATCCAAAAGAAATGCAGGGGCCTGCTCGCCAGTTCCCCGCCCGGTCTTTTCAATGCTGCCATAATATCCCTCCTTATCCCTGTGCCCTGGCACATCTGATCTGCTGTTTCCTCGCGTAACTCATCGCATACGAGCCCGCGTTGCACCGTATCGTAAAGTTCGGATGCCTGTCGTCGGGCTGTCCGAACGTCTGAATAAAGCCGCTTCCCCTGCCGCCTCCGATCTCGCTCACGGAATCCGGCAGATAGATGTTCTCCAGTTTCCTGCACCCGGCGAACGCGCCCTGTTCGATGCTGTACACGCCCTCCGGCAGCGTCACGGACACAAGCGACTCACAGCCCTCGAAGGCCTCCGCCCTGATCGCTTCCAATTCTGCCGGGAACGTCACCTCCGTCAGGCTCCTGCACCAGCTGAAGGTGTTTTCCCGTATCTCTTTCAGGCCCGCCGGCAGAGTGATCTGCTCCAGCTTCGCGCAGCCGGAAAAGGCATTCTCGCCGATATACTTCACGCTGTCCGGCACCCTCACGCGCTCCAGGGCGGTGTACTCGAAAGTTCCCTCCAGCTTGGTCATGGTTCCCAGTATTTTCGGACAGCCGGTCGGATCCGCGGTTCCGATGCGCTTCAGCGTGCCGGGCAGAACCACCTCCCGCAGCTCCTTGCAGTTCAGGAAAACGCCGTTGCCGAGCACCTCGATCCCCTCGGAAATAATGATCTTGCCGATGCCGACGCAGCCCTTGAACGCGTGGTTGCCGATCTCCGTCACCTTTCTGCCGCCGATGCTGCCGGGAACCGCGATCACCGCATCGTCAAAGTCGATATAGCGAAGCAGTCTGATCCCGCGGGGCGTGTCCTCGTACTCGTAGGCGCTCTCGTCCGCCTCCGGGATCTCCCCGTCATAAGCCTCCTGCGCGCTTCCGCCCTCCGCGCCGTCCCGGGAAGCCGCCGGAACCCCCAGCGCTCCCGCCCATGCCAGGATGGCCGCCTCGGCATTCTGCGGCTGTATGCCGTAATCCTCTCCCACGGACTTTACGAAACGGTGCAGCGAGACGTCGTCGAGCTGCGCAAGCGTCCGGATCTTCTCGACGACGCCGTCATCGTAGACCATGAGCAGGATATTTCTCTTCAGTCTTTCTTCCGGAAAAAAATCCGAGAGGAGCGCCTGCAGCTTTCTCCGGTCCGAGAGAACGTCCGGATAATCCTTTATGATCCTCGCCAGGATTCTGTGATCCTCCATCAAAGCCTCCTTAACAAAACTCCCCTTTCAGCTGTCCAAAATCGATCTTCACATCCCGCGCGATCGCGGCGGATCTTCCCTCTCCGACCGGGATCTGCGCGCCGTCCGCCTTGATATAAGTCCAGTTGTCTTTCGTCAGATTTCTGATTCCCCAGATATTCGGATCTTTCGGGTTGCGCACCACTTCCCCGACCACCGTATCCATATCGTAGCCGCCGTCTATATGATGTCTGTAGAGCTTCGTGCCCGCCGCAAGCAGCACGGTGCTCCTGCCGACCACAAGCCGGGCCGGAACAGCCGCCGGCTTCTGGCAGCTCCAGCATGTGTGCGCGGCTCCGTTTGCCTCCTTATCCGCGTCATAGAAAATCTCCGCGCCGCAATGCGGACAGAGAATGATGCCGGACATCATATTGGCGAAGATCTCCAGCCACTTCGCCTCGGTAATCCTGCGGTTCGGCTCCCTGAGTCCCACCGTAAACGACGTCGTGAACAGATCCCTGAGCTGTCCGGGATACAGATCCCAGAATACGAGCGCGTTGTCCTGATAGCCGGGGAGCGGCCTGTTGTCCTTGTTGTCAGGATCGAAGATAAACAGCGGATCGGTCCCGTACAGCCTGTTCATCGCGGGAACGTCCATGCACTTGATCTGTGCCTCCCGCTTTCCTTCCAGCGGGTGATTCAGCATGAACATATAAAAGAGAAGCACCGCCAGCGAAAACAAATCCGTGTTCCGCGACGGCTTCGCCTTCCCGAGAACGATCTCCGGCGCCATGAAGCGGGGCGTTCCGTAGATTCCGCTCTTCGCGCCGTTGTAGGAGACGTTGTCGTTATCGCAGATCAGGACGTCGCCGGTGTCCGGGTCGAAGAACACATTGCCGAAAGAGATGTCCCGGTAGCTGTATCCCTTCGCGTGCAGCGCGTTGTACCCTTTCGTCAGATGGTAGGCGGCCCTGCACAGACAGTAGAAGGAAGGTTCCGCCCTTCGCTTCATCATATCCACAATGCTTCTGTAATTGGCCGGTCTAAGCGGCATCACATAGCCGAAAGATCCCCCTTTCGCGCCGTCGATCATATCCTGCGGCCATAGGAAAGAGACGTCCGGCTGTCCTTTCCGGATCAGATTGTCCAGGATCTCTCTCTGGTTCTCCGTGGCGGTGTTTTTGTAGTACCACTTCATGGCGCAGATTTTACCGCGCGACTCCACCTCGTACACCTCGCCCTGCCCGCCGGAACCCAGAAGCCTTTTGACCTTATATTTGACGCCGCTCTCTGCAAGAAGCGACGTTCCGTTCTTCAACTGCCCTTCCATAATCGGTTCCTCCTGCCTGCCGCCATGCCTCCGCCGTCAGACGGATCAGATGCTGGCCCGCACCACTTTGGGCTGATAGCCGTTCTCGTGCAGCGCCTTGATGATCTGCTCCTTATGTTCCGTGCCGTAGGCCTCCAGCGTGATGCGCAGCTCTACCGCCGCGCTGCGGTTGATGGACACGAACTGGTTGTGCTCCAGCTTGATGACATTGCCGTTCTGTTTGGCGATGATGCCGGACACGCGCGTCAGTTCCCCCGGCTTATCCGGCAGAAGCACAGACACCGTAAAGATCCTGTCGCGCAGCACGAGTCCCTGCTGCACCACCGAGGACATCGTGATCACGTCCATGTTGCCGCCGCTTAATATAGAGACGATTTTCTTATTCTTCACATCGAGGTGCTTGAGCGCCGCCACCGTGAGAAGCCCGGAATTCTCCACGATCATCTTGTGGTTTTCCACCATATCCAGGAAGGCGACGACCAGCTCCTCGTCCTCCACCGTAATGATGTCGTCCAGATTCTTACTCAGATAGGGGAAAATCGTCGTCCCCGGCGTCTTCACCGCCGTGCCGTCCGCGATCGTGCTCACATGGTCGAGCGTCGTTACTTTGCCCGCGCGGATAGACTCCTGCATACAGTTCGCGCCTGCCGGCTCCACGCCGATCACCTTGATCTTGGGGTTTAAGAGCTTCGCCAGCGTGGACACGCCCGTGGCCAGCCCGCCGCCGCCGATCGGCACCAGGATATAGTCCACGAGAGGCAGCTCCTTGATGATCTCCATGGCGATCGTGCCCTGCCCCGTAGCCACATCCAGATCGTCAAAAGGATGCACGAAAGTGTAGCCTTTCTCCTCCGCCAGCTGATAGGCATAGGCGCAGGCCTCGTCGTACACATCGCCCTGCAGGATCACCTCCGCCCCATAGCCTTTCGTGCGGTTCACCTTGATGAGCGGCGTGGTGGTGGGCATCACGATGACCGCCTTGACGCCGTAACACTTCGCCGCGTAAGCGACGCCCTGGGCGTGGTTGCCGGCGGACGCCGTGATCAGCCCTCTTCCCCTCTCCTCCTCGGACAGCGTGCTGATCTTATAATATGCGCCGCGCAGTTTATACGCCCCGGTCAGCTGCATATTCTCGGGCTTCAGGTACACCTTGTTGTCCGTCTGTGCGCTGAAGTAATCGCTGTACACCAGCTTCGTCTCCGAAGCGACCTCCTTGACTACCTCATATGCCTCCTCAAACTTATCCAACGACAGTTCCTTCATGGTATCCTCCTCTTATGCTCTTCCTGTCTCTATCCTTCCTGGTCTTCCTCTCCCGCGCTCTCTTCCTCGCGGTCTGTACCGTCTTCCGCCACGTCGAACAGCGCGTTCACGAACTGCTCCGCGTCAAATTTCTGCAGATCGTCGATGGTCTCTCCGACGCCGATATATTTCACGGGCACTTTCAGCTCCGACTGGATTGCCACCGCGATGCCACCCTTGGCGGTGCCGTCCATTTTGGTGAGGATAATGCCCGTCAGATCCGCGGCCTCTCCGAACTCTTTCGCCTGCTGCAGAGCGTTCTGGCCGGTCGTCGCGTCCAGCACCACCAGATTCTCCCGATGAGCGTCCGGAAATTCCCTGTCAATAATGCGGTCGATCTTTCTGAGCTCCTCCATCAGATTCTTCTTATTGTGCAGTCGGCCCGCCGTATCGCATAAGAGCACGTCCGCGCCCCGCGCCTTCGCCGCATTCACGGCGTCGTAGATAACGCTGGCGGGATCCGCTCCCTCGCTGCCGCCGATCACGTCCACGCCCGCGCGGTTCGCCCACTCGCCGAGCTGTTCTCCCGCCGCCGCCCGGAAAGTGTCCGCCGCCGCCAGAAGCACCTTACGCCCCTGCGCCTTGAGCTTGCCCGCCAGCTTGCCGACCGTGGTCGTCTTGCCGACGCCGTTGACGCCGATCACGAGCACCACCGACTGCCTGCGCTCAAATTCGTAAGCCGTCTCTCCCACCTGCATCTGTTCTATGATATTGCGGATCAGAAACTGCTTGCAGTCCGCGGGCTGTTTGATGTGATTCTCCTTCACCTGTCCGCGCAGTTTCTCCAGAATTTCCTCCGTCGCCCGCACGCCGATATCGCCCATGATCAGAATTTCTTCCAGCTCTTCATAGAAGTCCTCGTCGATGCTGGAGAATCCGCCGAACACGGCGTCGATCCCGTGCACGATATTGTCTCTCGTCTTGGTCAGCCCGGCCTTCAGCCTGCCGAAAAAGCCTTTTTTCTCTTCACTCATCAGTCGTCCAGTTCCTTATCGATCAAATTCACGCTCACTAACGTCGAGACGCCCTTCTCCTGCATGGTGATACCGTACAGCCGGTCCGCCTTCTCCATGGTGCCGCGCCTGTGGGTGATAACAATAAACTGTGTATTCTTAGTCAGTTTATGCAGATACTTCGCAAATCTGCCCACATTGTTCTCGTCCAGAGCCGCCTCGATCTCGTCCAGCAGACAGAACGGGGACGGCTTCAGATTCTGAATTGCAAACAGCAGGCAGATCGCGGTCAATGACTTCTCGCCGCCGGACATCTGCATCATATTGACCAGTTTCTTGCCGGGCGGCTGGGCGATGATGCGTATGCCCGCCTCCAGAATATCCTCGTCCTCCATCAGCTCAAGGGTCCCCTTGCCGCCGCCGAAGAGCTCCTTGAATACCTTGTCGAACTCTCTGTTGATCTCCGCAAACTTCTCGTTGAACTGCCTGCGCATGGAGGTGTCCAGTTCCTCGATAATGTTGAGCAGCGTCTTCTCGGCCTCCACCAGATCATCGTGCTGGGTCTTCAGGAAAGTGTAGCGCTCCATCAGGTTTCTGTAATCCTCAATCGCGTTGACGTTGACGTCCCCCAGCTTTTTGATCTCGTCCTTGAGCGACGCGATCTCCTTCTTCATGGAGGCGAGATCGTTCATCTCCTCGTCCTTGAGCGTTTCCGCATCGGACAGCGTGATTTCATACTCGTCCCACATATAGTTGATCTGCGCCTCTATGGATTCCTGCAGCCGCTCTTTCTGACTCTCCAGACGGTACACTTCCTTGTCCAGCGCCGTCATGCGCTCCGACAATTCCTCTCTGGAAGTGAAGAAATTCTTCTGTCTGGCGGACAGTTCCTCTTTGGCCGCGGTGTCTTCCTGCAGCTTCTGCGCCGCGTCGTTCTGCGCGGTGTAGGAGGAGGCGATGGTTTTCTCGATCTCGGTGATGCTCTCTTTTTTGCGCTCTGCTTCTTCCTTACTCAGATGCAGTCCCTCCTGCACCTCTTTAAGTTCCGCCGTATGCCTGGCGATCTCGCTCTCCACGCGCTCCAGATTCTGGCTCTGGAACTCTACGCTCTGACGCATTTTCTCGACTTCCACATCCCACTCGGACACTCTGGACGACTGCTCGGATTCCTCCGCACGGCGCTCCTCCAGCTGTCTCTGGAATTCCTCGATCTGCAGGCCGACATTCTTCTCAAGCGCTTCGGAATCTTCCAGCTCTCTGGCGATCTCGTCCTTGTCCGTCCGGATCTCCCTGATCTGCAGATCGATCTCCTGCTCCTCGCTCTTTAACTCGCCGAAGCCTTCCTCCGTCTCGCTCTTCTTGTCTCTGGCCTGCATTACATTGATCCTGGCGGTATTCTGTTCGATAAACTTCTGCTGCAGCTGTCCCTTGACGTCTTCCACATCCAGCCGCAGCCGGTTTCTCCTTTTCTTTGTATCCTCGATCTCGTTGAGCAGCCTGTCTATCTCGACGACATACTGCTTCACTTTTTTCTCCAGTTCCTCCATCTCCCGGCGTCTGCCCAGAAGATTGGAATTGTTCTTGAACGCGCCGCCGCTGATGGCGCCGCCGGGCACTAACAGCTCGCCCTCCAGCGTGACCATGCGGATGCCGTAATCAAATTTTCTCGCGATCTTCACGGCGTGATCCACATTGTCCACGACCACGATACGGCCCAGCATCGCCTTCGCCACATTGCGGTATTTCTTCTCAATCTTCACCAGTTCGTCCGCCATGCCGATCACGCCCTCTTCTTTCAGGGCTTCGGGATTTTTGAATTCCTGCGGTTTCGTGATGCTGGTGAGCGGCAGGAAGGTCGCGCGCCCGGCCCTCGTCTTCTTCAGATAGGAGATCATGCGCTTCGCCGTCTCCTCGTCCTCGGTGACGATATTCTGGATATTGCCTCCCAGCGCAGTCTCGATCGCCGTCTCGTACCTGGCCTCCGCCTGGATGATATCGGCCACGACGCCGATGATGCCTTTCTCCTGTCCTTTCTGCTCCATGACGGCCTTGACGCTGCCGCCGTAACCCTCGTAGCGCTCCGTCAGATTGGACAGCGCTTCCAGCTTGGACTTCTCCTGATGATAGAGCACCTGTGTGTCGCGCAGCTTCTGATCGCTGCCGGCCAGTTCCTCCCTGATCACGGCAAGCTGCTCCTCCATCGTAGCCTGCCTGTCGTTTAACTCCCGTATCACTACGTTGACGGCTTCAAACTCTTCCTCCAGCTTCTTGATGTTCTCCGCCTGCTCCGCCTCGTCGGACTTCGCGCGCAGAAGGCGGGAATTCAGTTCGGCCTTGCGGATATTGATCTGCTCCAGCTTCGCGTCGTAGCTTCCCAGCTTGGACTTGATCGTGGCGCGGTTGTTGAGGGCGTCGATAATCGTATTCTTGCCGCTCTCTATATTGTTGTTCAGCTCCTCGATTCTGCGCTGCGTCTCCTCCAGCAGTCCTCTGGCCTCGGCTCTCGCCTGTTCGAGTCCGGCCAGCTTCCCGTCGATCCCGGCCTTATCCGACCGAATCTTCTCCCGCTCGGCGCTCCGCTCGTCGATCAGTTCCCGAATGCTGCCGATACGGCTCTTCAGATGCTCTTCGTTGCCCTCGGCGGAGCGGATCTGTTCCTTCAGGACGTTGATCTCGCCTTCCAGCTTGGAGCGCGTGACGCCGGTATCCGTCAGCATCGCCCGCGCCGCCTCGATCTCCTGATCCAGCTGCTCGATACGGCCCGCGATCTGCTCGTACTCCTCCTTGATCTGTTCGTACTTCTGCGTGGTGTCCGCAAGATCCCCGCCGGCGATGTGCAGTTTGCCCTCCACCTCGTCAAGCTGCTGTCTGACGCGCACATTCTCCAGAAGGAACACATTGACGTCCAGCGCTTTGAGTTCTTCCTTTTTCTTCAGATAGATCCGGGCCTTCTCGGACTGCTTCTCAAGCGGGCCGGTCTGCTTCTCAAGCTCCGCAAGAATATCGTTGACGCGGACCAGGTTCTGTTTCTCGTCCTCCAGCTTCTTCTGCGCCGCATACTTTCTGCGCTTGAATTTCACGATGCCCGCAGCCTCGTCGAAGAGTTCTCTGCGCTCCTCCGGCTTGCCGCTCAGGATCTTGTCGATCTGCCCCTGTCCGATGATGGAATACCCTTCCTTGCCGATACCCGTGTCATAGAACAGCTCGTTGACGTCCTTTAAGCGGCACGCCGTCCCGTTGATCATATATTCGCTCTCTCCGGAGCGGTACAGCCGCCTGGAGACAGTCACCTCGTCATAGTCTATCGCCAGCTGGTGGTCGGCATTGTCGAGGGTAATCGCCACATAGGCATAACCCAGCGGTTTGCGCGTCTCCGTCCCCGAGAAGATGACGTCCTGCATGCTCGCGCCGCGCAGCTGCTTGATACGCTGCTCCCCCAGAACCCATCTGACGGCGTCCGCGACGTTGCTCTTGCCGGAGCCGTTGGGGCCGACAATGCCGGTGATCCCGTTGTGAAACTTAAAGGTAATCTTATTGGCAAAAGATTTAAATCCATGCACCTCAATGCTCTTTAAATACATATCTACCTCTCATCCATGCGGCGTCAGGGACGCCCGACGCCCTGATCCATATGAAGCAGCGCCTCATAGGCCGCTTTCTGCTCCGCCGCTTTCTTGGAATGTCCGGCGCCGCTTCCCACCCTGACGCCTCCGATGTACGCTTCCACCGTAAAGGTCTTGTCATGTTCCGGCCCCTCTTCCCGCACAAGCTCATAGCAGAGCGCCCCTCTGTTCCGCTTCTGCACTTCTTCCTGCAGAATCGTCTTGGCGTCGTAGAAGAGCTGCTTGTTCTCCAGATCCGACAGGACGAAGCGATGGACAAAATCTCTCGCCTCCTCGATGCCGCTGTCCAGGTAAACCGCCCCGATGACGGCCTCCATGACGTCGGAGATGATGGAATCCCTGTCTCTTCCGCCGGTAGCCTCCTCGCCCTTGCCGAGCATGATATACTGCTGCAGTCCGATCTCCCGCGCGCAGAAAGCCAGCGCCGGTTCACAGACCAGCGCCGAGCGCAGCTTCGTCATCTTGCCCTCGGACATGTCCGCATGCTCCCTGTAGATATAGTCGCTGCTGACCAGCTCCAGCACGGCGTCGCCCAGAAACTCCAGCCGCTCATAATCCTCCGACTTGTTGATCTTGCGCTCGTTGGCGCAGGAACTGTGGGTCAATGCCTGCCGCAAAAGGCGTTTATCGCGGAACGTATACGCGATCTTTTGTTCCAGTTCGCCGAGTTTTTCCTCCAACATGAAACCTCCACATAGAAAAACCCTTTCCTGCAGAAAGGGCTTCTCTGCTCTATTATGACATCGAATCTCTGATCAGGTCGATCGCTTCTTGCACCGTCGAAATATGTTCCACCCTGTCTGTCGGAATCTCTATCTCGAATGCTTCTTCAATTCCCATAATAATCTGGAATACATCCAGGGAATCCGCTCCGAGATCTTCCGTAAAAGTTGTCTCAGGCGTTATCTCATTTGGGTCGACGCTCAGTACATCGGCTATGACTTCCTTTAATTTATCAAACTCCATGCCTGCTGCAGCTCCCTTCGTTTTCTCTATTGTCCGTCAATCCTCTTCGGATATCATCTCCTGCGTCAGAAGCATCTCCCTGATCTTATCATTGATCTTCTGCTCCGTAAAAGTAATGCACTGCAATATGGAATTCTTGATCTCCACGGCCCTGGAACTCCCGTGCGTCTTGACGACCAGTCCCTTGAGCCCCAGAAGCGGCGCGCCTCCGTACTGCTCCAGGTCGAAAGCCTTCAGCGTCTGTTTGAGAGCCGGCTTTACGAGCAGCGCGCCGATCTTGCTGCGCAGGCTCGTCATCATGCCCTCCTTGACCTTGCTGATGAGCGTGCTTCCGACGCCCTCGTAAGTCTTGAGAATCACGTTGCCGACAAAAGCCTCGCACACGATCACATCCGCCGCGCCCGCCGGGATATCCCTGGCCTCCACGCTGCCGATAAAATTGATATCCGGACAGTTCTTGAGCAGCGGAAACGTCTCCTTGACCAGGGCGTTTCCCTTCTCCTCCTCCGCGCCGATGTTCACGATACCGACCTTCGGGGCCTTCACGCCCATCACATGTTCCATATATACGGATCCCATCTTGGCAAACTGTACGAGATGGGACGGTCTGGCGTCCACGTTCGCGCCGCAGTCGATCAGCAGCGAGCAGCCGTTCGCCGTCGGAATGAGCGGCGCAAGCGGCGGTCTCTCCACGCCCTTGATGCGCCCCACGATCACCTGTCCGCCCACCAGCGTCGCGCCCGTGCTTCCCGCGGACACATAGGCGTCGCAGACGCCCTCCTTCACCAGCGTAAGCGCCTTCACCAGCGAGGAATCCTTCTTCTTGCGGATCGCCATCACCGGCGGCTCCGCCGTCTCGATGATCTCCGAGGCCGGCACAATCTCAATCCGGTCTTTCTGATAGGTATAATTCGCGAGTTCTCTCTCCAGAACGTCCTGCGGCCCGGTCAGATAGATCCTGACCTTGTCGCTCTCGCCGACGGCCTCCACCGCGCCCTTGACGATCTCCGCGGGCGCATTGTCGCCGCCCATCGCGTCTACAGCTACCTTCACCAGTTCATCCATAATCCTCGCACCCTTCCCGCGCTTTAAAATATCATCTCTACTATACTAGATATACCTGTAAAAATCAAGTTCTAAAAGATGCGCCGGACATTCCCCCGCAGAATAAAATAAGGCTTTCCGGGACGTCCCGAAAAGCCTCGTCATACGCTGATCAGTCAACTGCGATGATCTCTTTTTTGTTGTATGTGCCGCACTTCTTACATACTCTGTGGGGCACCGTCAGGGCGCCGCATTTGCTGCACTTTACCAGCGTGGGCGCGGTCATCTTCCAGTTTGCTCTTCTCTTGTCTCTTCTACCTTTAGAAGATTTGTTCTTAGGACAAATAGACATCTTTACACCTCCTTATTCCCGTAGAAAATATCCTTTATTAACGCCATCCTCGGATCAGGAACAAAGGTATCGCAGTCACATGTTCCCGTATTTAAGTCCCTGCCGCACTGACGGCAGATTCCTCTGCAGTCGGGCCTGCACAGAACTTTCATAGGCAGGTTAATCACAATCTCCATGTGCAGGAAGTCGTCCACATCCATCTGGAAGCCGTCTACAAACTCCTGATCCGCCTGTCCGTCCGGTATGGTCTCCAGCACATCCGGCGCATACACCTCTCTGTCGAATTCCAGATCGAGCGTCCTGTCCACGGGCTTCAGGCATCTGTCGCAGCGCATGTCCAGCGTGACCCTGGCCCCGCCTTTTAACAGCGCCCTGCCCTTGCCGTTATTGACAAAAGTCAGGCTTACCGGCGAAATATCTTTCACCGGAACCGCCGCGCCGCCCGCCGCGATCTGCCGGAGTCCTGTCTGCGCCTGTATCGTGAGCGTCTTACCCTCACCGGCAAATACATCAGTCAAGTTTACGAACATAACCGACTCCTGTTCACACTCAAATTATTATACTGATGAGGCTATCGTTTGTCAACCACTAAATTCAGATTCAGGCCCGGCCGAGCCGATCGTTGTCTAACAGGGCGTCCACCTTGCTCAGCAGGATATCCTCGTCGATCGGCTTGACCACGTAATCCTTCGCGCCGCCCGCCACGGCCCTGACCACGTGGCTCTTGTCGCCGTTGGAGGTCAGAAAGATAACCGGCGTATCCCGCAGATGCTCCATTTTCTTGATCCTTTCCAGCATCTCATACCCGTCGATCTCCGGCATGTCGATGTCCAGAATGATCAGATCCGGCTCCCGATCCCTCAGGAATTTCAAGGCCCGCATCCCGCTTATAAATCCGTGAACCGCATATTTTTCCCCGAGCGCCTTCTCAATGACCCTCAGGATGATGCCGCTGTCGTCCACCGCGACGATCTTCATTTTTATCTCGTCTTCCAGACTTTTCATCTCAGTCCCCTCCGTTTCCTCTCAGCAAGGCGGTCGCCCTGTCTTCGTCATAGTCGTCTTCCAGCGCGATCAGAGCGCTCTTCACCGTCTCGTACATCCGCTTTTCCAGCGGACATCCGATCCATTCCTTCAGCTGCTCTATGGCGCTTTCCGTCTCGAAGTCGTCGAGAAGCGCCGCGACCCGCTCCAGATCGTCCTGCGTCAGGCTGAGGATCCCGCCGTCCGCATCCGTGACGGCGGCATATCTGCCGCTGTCCTCTCCCCGGAAGACGCGAAAACCCTCCTGCGTCTGCTCCCACACCGCCGTAAGCTCGTCCCAGTGCGCCTCCACGTAGGCGGCGTCGCCGGCCTTGCTCTTTTTTTCATGTTCGTAGGCAATGTCCGCCAGCCTGTCCGCGCCCAGCGTCCTCGCGTTGCCTTTCAGCCCGTGCACCCATATCGCATAATCCTTCATATTGCCGTCGGCGATAAACTGTTCCAGCGCCGCTTTCTTCTCATACTCTCTGAGGAACATATCCACCAGATCGCCGTAAGTCTTCCGGTCGCCCTTCGCAAGCTTCAGGCCGTTCTCCACGGAGATGCCGTACTGCATCAGCCCGTCAGCGTCGATTTTCTCCCCGGACGCCTCCTTTTCCCGCCCGCCTTCCGGCGCGGCTTCGTCCTGCTGCAGTATCAGATCCCGCGGCAGGAATCCCGCGATCGTCTGTTCCAGCAGATCCCCGTCGATCGGCTTCGTCAGGAAATCCGCAAAGCCCTCCCTGAGGTATCCTTCCCTCGCGCCCGCCAGCGCGTTGGCCGTCAGGACAATCACCGGCGTGTTCTCATTCGGATAGTTCTTCAGCTTCCGCATCTCGCGAAGCGTCTCGATCCCGTCCATCTCCGGCATCATATGGTCCATGAAAATAATATGAAAATGTTCTCTCTGCACCAGCTCCAGACACTGTCTGCCGGAATCCGCCGTGACGATATGGATCCGGGTGCGCTTTAAGAGCGACTGGAACACCGTGAGATTCATGGCGTTGTCGTCCACCACCAGCACGCTCGCGCCCGGCGCGGCAAAACTCTTCTGCCTGTCCGCGGCGCTCTTCTCCTGTCTGCGCTTCACGGACTCAAAGCTGCCGGTAGGTTCGTCGCACACAATGCGCTGCGGTATCGTGACCGTAAAGGTCGAGCCGACGCCGTACTCGCTCTCCACCTTCATATCGCCGTCCATCAGCCCAAGAAGCGACATCGTGATATTCATGCCGAGTCCCGTTCCCTCTATATGGCGGTTTTTCTCCTCGTCCAGGCGCTGGAAACTCTCAAACAGTTTCCCCATATCCTCTTTTCTGATCCCCATGCCGGTATCCTGCACGGATATGACGAGAGAGATCTGGTCCTCCCCGTGCCGCACGTACGCCACATGCATCTCTATGCCGCCCTGGGGCGTGTATTTCACGGCGTTCGTCAGAAGATTCGTCACGATCTGTTTGATCCTGACGTCGTCTCCGTAAAGCTTCCTGGGAAGCGTCTCGTCCAGAGAGAACCTGACGGACAGATCCTTCTCCTGCGCCCGCAGGAAAATCACGTTCCACAGATCCATGATCAGGACCGCCGGCTCGTATTCCACCCGGATGATCTCCATCTTGCCGGACTCTATCTTGGACATGTCCAGAATATCGTTGATCAAAAAGAGCAGCGTCTTGCCCGAGCTCCGGATGTTCGCCGCGTAGGTCAGAACCTGTTCGTCCGAAGACTCCCTGAGTATCATTTCATTCATGCCGAGCACCGCGTTGATCGGCGTCCTGATCTCATGGGACATATTGGAGAGGAACAGGCTCTTCGCCTCATTGGCCATAACCGCTTCGTTCTTCGCCTTCTCGTACTCCGCGTTCAGTTTTGTAATCTTATCCAGGGCGGTCCTGGCGTCGCGCAGCTCCACAAGCTCCGTCATATCGCTCATTACCACCACCACCGACTTGACGCCGTTGCTGCGTATATAGCTTGTCGTCATGGACAGATTCTTCGTCTGCCCGCCGAACTGATAGTCGACGGGCATATTGCTGACTCTCCCCTTCTCCTGAATCGTGTCAAAAATCACTTCGTTAAAATCGTCCGTTCCCTCCCGCGTCATAAAAATACTGCCGTAGGCGCTTCCCACATCTTCCTGCGTCAGGCCGAGTATCTTCTCCGCCGCGGGATTCAGGAGTGTGATCCTGCCGTTCATACTGATCACCATAACGCCTTCCTGCATACTGGTGACAATCTCTCTGTACAAACTCTCGCTGTTACTTATTTCCGGCATTCTGCTTCTCCTTATCGGTATTCGGACTTTCTCTCACGCTGCATCGGGCCGCCCCGCGGGCAGCGTCACGACAGCTGCGCCTGCACCGCGGTGAGGGCTACGACGCCCACGATATCCTCCCAGGAGCAGCCCCGGGAAAGATCGTTGACAGGTTTTGCGATGCCCTGGAGCATCGGACCGTACGCCTCCGCCTTGCCGAGTCTCTGCACCAGCTTGTATCCGATATTGCCGCAGTCCAGGTTGGGGAAGATGAGCACGTTCGCCTTGCCCGCCACCTCGCTGCCGGGCGCCTTGGACTTCGCCACCTGAGGGACAAGCGCCGCGTCCGTCTGCAGCTCACCGTCGAGGCACAGATGCGGGTACTGCTCATGCGCGATCTTCGTCGCCTCCACCACCTTGTCCACGAGAGGGTGCTTGGCGCTTCCCTTGGTGGAGTGGGACAGCATGGCGATGATCGGCTTCGCGCCCACCAGACTCTTGAAGCTCTTCGCCGAAGTGTCCGCGATTGCCGCCAGCTCCTCCGCGTTGGGATCCTGATTCAGACCGCAGTCCGCGAAGAGGAATGTGCCGTGCTCTCCGAACTCACAGTCCGGCACATCCATGATGAAGAAACCGGACACCAGCTTCACGCCCGGCGCGGTCTTCAGAATCTGCAGCGCCGGTCTCAGAGTGTCCGCCGTCGCGTGGCAGGCGCCCGCCACCATACCGTCCGCATCGTTCGCCTTGACCATGACGACGCCGAACGTGAGATAGTCCTTTAACAGAATCTCCCGCGCCGCCTCCGGCGTCATGCCCTTATTCTTTCTCGTCTCATACAGGAGGTTTGCATACTCCTCGAATTTATCCGTCGTCTCCGGATCGACGATCTTCACGCCGTCCAGTTCTACCTCCAGCCAGCCGGCGCCGTCCATGATCTTCTCCTCGTTGCCGATCATGATGATGTCCGCGATGCCTTCCTTCAGAATGTTGGAAGCCGCGATCAGCGTTCTCTTATCGTTTGTCTCCGGAAGAACGATCGACTTCCTGTCGCTTTTTGCTTTCTCCTTGATCAGATCGATATAACTCATATTCTTTCCCTCCTGATACATCATTGCAAAGGCGCTGTATGTAAAGCCCCGCATAGGTAAAATTATACAGAATTTATTGATTTTGTACAAGATATATTCCTGTTTTGACGGTATTTTTTTAGATACAAACCGATTCTTTTATGATACACTGATAAAAACAGGGACAGATCTGTCCGCGCGAGGGGCAATATCATGAAAACCGTAGGGATTATCGCAGAATACAATCCGTTTCACAACGGACATGCCTATCAGATCAGAGAGGCGAAGAGGGTCGCCGGCGCCGACCGCTGCGTCGTCGTCATGAGCGGCGATTTCGTACAGCGCGGCGACCCGGCCATCATGGACAAGTATCTGCGCGCCCGCGCCGCCCTGGAAAACGGCGCCGATCTCGTACTGGAACTCCCGGTCTGCTACGCCGCATCCGGCGCGGAGTACTTTGCCTCAGGCGCCGTCGCTCTGCTCGACAGGCTCGGCGTTGTCGACGCGCTCTGCTTTGGAAGCGAGTGCGGCGATATCGGGACGCTGTCCGGCTTCGCCGGGGAACTTCTGACGGAGTCCCCCGCTTTCCGGTCGGCGCTGCGCGCGCGCTTAAAGGCGGGGGAAACCTATCCGCAGGCGAGGAACCACGCCCTCTGCGCGTCTGCGCCCCATCTGACCGCCTCCCTGGACGTCCTGCAGTCTCCGAACAATATTCTCGGCATAGAGTACCTCAAAGCCCTCATGAGACGGCACAGCCGCATAGAGCCGTATACGGTCAGCCGCCTCGGCTCCGGCTACCACGACGCCGGCCTGGCTCCGTCCTGCAGTTCTGCCCGCGCCATCAGGGAATCCATCGGCGCGCGAAACAGCGTCCAATATATCAGGGATCAGGTCCCGCCGTCTGTCTACGAAGCGATGGCGCGCGCCTACGGGACTCTTTTTCCGGTCTTTCCCGACGATCTGTCGGCGCTTCTGCCCTACAAGCTCCTTCTGGAACAGCCGCAGGGATATCTGCGCTACCTGGACGTGGACGCTGCTTTCTCGGACCGGGTGCGCCGCCTGCTGCCCTCCTACACGGACTATTCTTCCTTCTGCGAACTGCTCAAGACAAAGAACATGACCTACACGCGGGTATCCAGGAATCTTCTGCACATTCTGCTGGACATTCTGCAGGAAGACCTCGACGCCTTCCGCGCCGAAGACTGCGTCTACTATGCCAGAATGCTCGGCTTCAGAAAAGAAGCGGAGCCCCTGCTTGGCACTGTCAAAGAGCGCGCAGAGATTCCGCTTCTCTCCAGAATGTCGGACGCCGGCAGGATCATCGGCTCCGCAAACGGTCTGAAAATGCTGGAGACAGACGTCCGGGCCGCTCACGTCTACGCGCTGCTTGTGCAGCAGAAATTCGGCGGCGCGCTGCCCGGCGAATACCAGCGGCAGATGATCGTCGTATAGACGTACCCGCCGCGTCCGTTTTCACTGGTTTTCCAGGAGTTCAAAAGGCAGCCACTCGAGAATCTTCTCGCTCAGCTCCTTGATGTTGATGGGCTTCGGGATAAAATCGTTCATGCCCTCCTCGAGAAACATCTCCCTGACGCCGTTGATCGCGTTGGCCGTCAGCGCAATAATCGGAACGGTGCGGTAGTATTCCCCGTCCAACTGCCTGATAATATGCGTGGTCTCCACGCCGTCCATATCAGGCATCATATGATCCATGAAGATCAGATGGTACTCCTTCTCCTTCACCATCTCAATGGCTTCTTTGCCGCTCTTGGCAGTATCCACCTGCATGGCGAAGGGCCGCATCAGCCCGACCGCCACTTTTCTGTTGACAAGGTTGTCGTCCACGACAAGCACCCTGGCGTTCGGCGCCCGGAAGTCCTCGTACCGGGCTGTCTGCTGGCTCCTCGGCTGTTTCTCGCTCAGTTCCAGCGCCCCGCAGGGACTCTCATCCACGACGCGCTGCGGCACCTCGAAGCGGAAAGTGCTTCCCTCCTGGTACTCGCTCTCCACATGGATATCGCCGCCCATCAGAAGGATAAGCTGTCTGGAGATCGCCAGGCCGAGGCCGCTGCCCTCTTTCTTGCGGTTCCGGAATGTATCGGACTGCTCGAAGGAGTTGAAAATGCGCTCCAGATCCTCCTTCCTGATTCCGATTCCCGTATCCTTCACCGCGGCTTTCAGCACGACGCCTTCCGTCTCTTTCGCCCGCTCATACCCAACGCTCAGCCGTATGCTGCCCTGTTCGGTAAACTTTACCGCGTTGTTCACCAGATTAATGAGCACCTGTTTCAGCCGGATCTCATCGCCGTGGAGCCCCCTGGGCATCGTCGGATCGATCTCGATCTCCAGCCGCAGATTCTTCTCCTCCACCTTGCCCGAGAAGATGTGGTACACGTCCTGCACGAGAGATTTCACATCATAATCGGCCTCCACAATCTCCATCTTGCCGGACTCCATCTTCGAGAAGTCGAGGATATCGTTGATGATTGTGAGAAGCGTCGTGCTGGCGGATTTGATCTGCTCGATGGCGTCCCGCTGCTGATCGTCAAGCGTTCCTCTGAGGGCGATCTCCGTCATGCCGAGAATCGCGTTCATCGGCGTCCTGATCTCATGGCTCATATTGGCGAGAAACGCCGATTTCGCCCGCGAAGCATTCTCCGCCTTCTCCGCGAGTTCCCGCATCAGCTTCGCCTGCGCCATCACATCCGTCACATCGATGACGGACAGCATATAGCCCTTGACCTGCATCTCGTCGCGGATCTCCGCGTTTCTAATCTCATAGCTCTTGTCGTTCAGCTCCAGCACCGTCCCGGTCTGCTCGTAGATCGCCTGGATCTCCGACTCGCTCACCATCCCCTCGCCCAGCTTCATATCCGGGAAGAGTTCGCACGCCGCCGGATTCGCATAGAGGAATTTCATCTGGTTGTCCGACACGATGATGCCCTCGTCCATGCTCTCGATCACGGCCTCTTTCGCATTCTGCACCAGA
Organism: uncultured Lachnospiraceae bacterium; assembly: GCA_947626775.1. Lineage (GTDB taxonomy): Bacteria > Bacillota > Clostridia > Lachnospirales > Lachnospiraceae > UBA3282. The sequence goes on from CANQTL010000017.1 coordinate 23,653, forward strand.
TCAAACAGCCCGTATCGGTTGACCGCCATAAAGAGACACACGACCGAGCAGAAAATGCCGAGCGGCGTCGTGTCGAAACCGCCGGTAACGCCGCTCAGATACAAGAGCAGCATAAGAAACGGCAGGACCCCGGCCGCAATCAGAAGCCTCTGGATCATACGCGTGCCGTTCTCGGACCGATGGTAAGCGGGATTGATGCAGACATAGAGATACAGAACCATCTCCACCAGGCAGAACAACATGTAGAAATAGTACAGCGGCGCCTTGCCCAGTATCAGAATATTGCCGTTGGAGGTGGCAGCGATCTCGTAGGACGTATAGTAGAGTCTGTGGTAGTCACAGGTCATGATGATGCCGAAGAACACCAGATTGATGCCGAAGAGCGCGGCCATCAGCCTGCCCGGCCACCGGATCTTGTAGTAGGAAAGAATGAACATAAGCGCCAGAAAATTGGCGAAGCACTTGCCCATGTACTCTGCCTTGCCGAGCGCCAGAAGTTCCTGCATATCCGCATCCGCCATGATAAACAGACTGCGCGACACGAGCGCCACCAGACAGCAGCTCACCGTCATGATCAGCCTGTTCTTGTATGCGGAATCCTTCTGCCGCAGGATAGACGCCAGAAGGAAAAACGATACCAGAACCCCGAATATATGGATACAAAGCCATATCCCCTGCATGATCTGCATAACCCTTATCTCCCATCAATACCCTGCTGCCGCGTGATCTTCGCAATATAGCTTTTGATCTGATCGTGCACCATATCGGACACTTCCAGCGTACTCATCCCTCTGTACTGCTCGTAGGTGATCGGCGGCAGATAGTGCACCTGTGTGGCGACCGGCTTTAACGACCAAACCTCAAACACCTTGTAGGAGTCGATCAGCACCACCGGCACGATCGGCGCTCTTGCCTTCATCGCGCTCTTGAAACAGCCCGGCTTGAATTCCCTCACCTCGTTGTGGTTGCGAAAGTAACCGCCCTCCGGAAAGATGATGTAACGCCGCCCCTGCGCGACCTCCGCGGCCACCTCCGAGATGAGCTTCACCGACTGTCTCATATCATCCTTGATCAGCCGTTTCCCGTGCAGCAGATCTACAAACTGCGTCGTCAGGATCACATGGGACTTCGCGTCGTCGATCACCACGGTACACGGCTTCTCGTGCGTCGCTATGATGCCGAGCGCGTCGTATTTGCCCTGGTGGTTCGGGAACATGACGTAACCGCCCTCCTTGGGCAGATTCTCCATGCCGAACCCCCGCGTCGTGATATGACCCGACCGCTTCATGCGCTCTACCGTCAGTCTCGCGTAGGCATAGCGCTGCTCTTCGGTGTATCTGCTGCTCCCCGCCTTATACCGCATCCTCGGTATCATATAGAGCCTGGGCAGATTGCACACAATCACCTGTATAAAACGTAACATAGTTCCCCTCTCTCCCTGCCGGCGGCCCCGTCACAGAAGCGGTGAAAACAGCTTCAGGATCGGACCGATCACATTGCTCTTGACGAACTTCTTCCTGCACCACTCCTCGGTGATCAGCTCGGACACGGCAAACGTCTCCTCCATATCCTTCAGCAGATCCTGTATGGCGTCTACGCGATAGAGAAATACGCCGCATTCAAAGTGGTGGTAAAAGCTGCGGTAATCGAAATTGATCGTCCCCACGACGGCGGACTCGCCGTCGCACAGCACGCATTTGGAGTGCAGGAAGCCGGGCGTGTACTGATAGATACGGACCCCCGCCTCGACTAACGGCTGGTAATTGGACTGTGTCAGCCAGTAGATCGTCTTCTTGTCCGGCACGCCCGGCGTCACGATCCGCACGTCCACGCCCCGCTTGGCCGCCAGCTTGAGCGCCGTGACGACCTCGTTGTCCGTGACCAGATAAGGCGTGAGAACATATAGATATTTTCTGGCGCCGCCGATCATATTCAGATAGACATTCTCGCCGACCAGTTCCCCGTCCAGCGGAGCGTCCATATAGGGCTGCACATAGCCCGCTGTCTCCGGCCTGTCCGCAAAGCGGTAAAAATACCGGCTGTAATCCGACTCCGTATAGCGGACCATATTCCACATCTGCAGGAACATCACCGTAAAATTCTGTACGGCTTCTCCCTCGATGCGGATGCCCGCGTCCTTCCAGCGGCCCCCGTGCGGATGCGTGCGGTTGATATACTCGTCCGATATGTTGATGCCGCCCGTATAGCCTACCCTGCCGTCGATCACGGCGATCTTTCTGTGGTCCCTGTTGTTCAGGATCAGCGCCATAAAGGGAATGATCCGATTGAAAGCGATGCACCGGATCCCCTTCTTCTCCATGATCTGATCGTAATTCTTGGGAAGGACGAACACGCTCCCGACGTCGTCGTAGATCAGGCGCACTTCCACGCCCTCTCTGACCTTGCGTTCCAAAATTTCGAGCACCGCGCCCCACATCTCGCCCTCTCCCAGAATGAAATATTCCAGAAAAATAAAATGCTGCGCCTGTTCCAGATCTTCCAGAAGCTGCTTCCAGTACGGCATACCGTCCGGATAGTAGACCGCCTTCGTGCGGTCCCAGACCGGCGTCTTCGCATACTCGAGCAGATATCCGCTCTGGTTGGCGATTCCCGGATCTTCCTCCCTGAGGCTGGCAAATATCTTCGCATCCTGCGTCAGGTTTTCCTCCAGATGGCGCGACGTCTGCTCCCAGCCCCTGCGCAGTCTGCCCGGCAGGAACACATGTCCGAAAGCCAGATACAGAATGCCGCCGAACAGAGGAAACAGCAGGATCGGCACGATCCACGCCAGCTTGACGGCTGGATCGTTCGCCCTGAGGATAATCGCCACCACCGCGCCGAGGCTGAGCAGCCGCAGAGCAATCGCGATCGCCACGTAATAATTGCCCCACCGCAGGAGCTCCAGCAGGAAAAAGCCGATCTGAAGGGCTACCAGAAAGCCCGTGATCACCACTCTGTTTAAAGCAAAATGCAAAAATTTTCTCATTTTTCCTGCGCCAGATACGGCGCGATCGCGGCTTCCACCTCCGCGATCCTGTCGTTTGTCTCCAGGATCCTGAACTCCACGTTCCTGGACAGATCCATGGAGAAAATTCCCATAATGGATTTCGCATCGACCACATATCTGCCGGACACCAGATCGAAATATCCTTCAAATCCTATGATCGCAGTGACAAATCCCTTGACCCGCTCAATGGAGTGCAGATCCAGCGTATAACTTTTCATTCCGCATACCTCATCCCTCTTTTTATCGTCGAAGCCAGCCGCTTCGTATCCGGAATCCCCGCTCCACATGAACTTAGTATATAAGCATTCCCCTTATTTTGCAACGGTAAAATCCCCGCCGCCCTCCTGCGAAGTCTCATGGATCCGCCTTATCAGGATCCCGTTTCTGAGAAGCGTGGCGTCGATATAGTGTCTGGCGAAAAGGATTTCCCCCTCCCGCGGGATCTCCACGTCTTCCTCCTCGCAGTTGATGATCACCTCCACATAATCGTCCATCCAGCCGATCTTGTTGAACTCGATCACCCGGGGCCTGTTAATCTTATTCGGAAAGTGGAAGTTCCTGCTTCGCAGAAGCGGTTCCTTCCGTCTGAGCTGCAGCAGGCTTCTGACGATCCGGATGCGCTCATCGTAGACGCCGCCGTCGATATCCTCCCAGGGCATACAGCGGCGGCAGTCGGGATCGTGCCCGCCCTCCATGGCGACCTCCGTGCCGTAATAGATGCACGGCGACCCCGGCATGGTAAACAGCACCGCGAGCTGCTGGAAATATTCGTCCAGACTCTTCACATCGCTCCGAAGCCTCTTGGTATCATGGGAATCCAGCAGATTGAAGAGCACGTCGTTGGTCTGCTGCATGTACCTCGTATAGCAGCGGTTGATCGTAAACTCGAAGTCCTCGTTGGTCAGGCTCCTGTCGATCCAGAAGTCCTTGATGCTCTCGCCGAGCGGATAGTTCATGACCGCGTCGAACTCGTCGCCCCTGAGCCACGGCATCGCGTCGTGCCAGATCTCGCCCAGAATGTAGATATCCGGCTTGATCGCCTTCAGGCGGGCGCGAAGCTCCTTGCACAGCGCATGGGAGATCTCATTCGCCACGTCGAGCCGGATGCCGTCCACGTCATAATTTCTCACCCAGTTCTCGCAGACGCCGATCAGGTACTCCCGCACCCTGGGATTGTTCGTATTCAGCTTCGGCATCCGGTCGAAAAATGCGAACGAGTAATACTGCTTTGCCCGCGCGCAGCCCCCGTCTTCCCTGAAAGGCCACTCGTTGACCATGAACCAGTCCCAGTACACAGACTGCGGCCCTTTCTCCCTAACGTCCAGCCAGGGCGCGAAGTTCTCCCCGCTGTGATTGAACACCCCGTCCAGCATCACGCGGATTCCCCTCGCATGCGCCTCCCGCACCAGCGTGATCATCGTCTCTTCCGTGCCGAAGTGCGGATCGATCTTCGTGTAATCGGTGGTGTCGTATTTGTGGGAGGAGGGCGCCTCGTTGATCGGCGTCAAGTATAGTCCGGACACGCCGAGATCCCGGATATAGTCCAGTCTGTCGACGATACCCTGCAGATCGCCGCCAAAAAATTCCTGATTCGTCACAGAGCCGCTGTTACGCCAGGGCAGAGTTCCCTCCGGGTCGTTGGAGGGATCGCCGTTGCAGAACCGCTCCGGAAAGATCTGGTACCAGATCGTCTCATTCACCCACGCCGGCGTCACGGCGATATCCGCCGGATTCATCCACGGGAACACGAAGCACTGCCGGCTCCTGCCCTCCAGCCGCATCTGCGCTTCCGACACGAAGCCGTCCTCAAAATAAAACCATTTTTCGTCGTCCGTCTGCAGCTCAAAGTAATATTTTAACCGCTTAAATTCCGGCCTTACAGTGGTCGTCCACCAGAGCTGGTTTTTGAGCCTCTTCTTGAAGGGAATGTTGATCCAGTCCCCGCTCCAGCTCTCGCCGCCGCCCAGGATACCGGCGCTGAAGGGGTCTCCCTGCACCAGATTGACATAGCGCACATCGTATCCCGTCCTGATATTGATGACCAGCTGGTCTTTGTCCAGCGGATAACAGTAATTGTCGTTCGCCCTGTGATATACCGCGTTGAAATCCATACTCATCTCCCCCTATACTTACAGGCACAACCGGAGCATCTGATAAAAGACGCATGCCGTCAGCCATGCCACGGCGCACTGCATGCACACGATTCCCACCGTCTTCCACGCGGAACCGATCTCTCTGCGTATGGTGGCCACCGCCGCCACGCACGGCGTATACAACAGCGTAAACACCAGATAGCTGGCCGCTGAGAGCGGCGTGAAGACCGCGCCGAGCGCTTCTCCCAGATCGGACATTCCCGCGCCGGTCAGCACGCTCAAGGTACTTACCACCGCCTCCTTGGCGCTGAATCCACTGATGAGCGCCGTCGCAGCCCGCCAGTCATTGACGCCCATCGGCGCAAAGAGCGGCGCGATCAGCTTGCCGATCATGGCGAGCAGGCTCTCGCCGGAATCCGTCACCACGTTCAGCCGCATATCAAAAGTCTGTAAAAACCAGATGATCAGCGTCGCGATAAAGATGATCGTGAAGGCTCTCTGGATAAAGTCTCTGGCCTTGTCCCACATCAGAAGCGCCACGCTCTTAGCCGACGGGAATCGATAGTTCGGAAGCTCCATCACGAAAGGCATCGGTTTCCCGCTAAAGAGCGTCCGCCGCAGGATCACGGCGCTGACGATCCCCACCGCGATGCCGAGCGCATACAGACCGATCATGACAAGCGCCTGGTATTTTCTGAAAAATGCCGCCGCAAACAGCGCGTAGATCGGTATTTTGGCGGAACAGCTGATAAACGGGATCAGCATGATCGTCATTTTCTTGTCCCGTTCGGAGGCGAGCGTTCTGGTGGACATGACCGCCGGCACGCTGCAGCCGAAACCGATCAACATGGAGACGAAACTCTTCCCCGACAGACCAATCTTTCGCAAGGGCCTGTCCATCACGAAAGCAATCCTGGCCATATAGCCCGAATCCTCCAGAATAGACAGAAAGAAAAACAGCACAACGATGATCGGCAGAAAACTCAGCACACTGCCGACGCCCGCGAAGATCCCGTCGATCACCAGACTCTCCACCACCGGATTGATGCCGTATGTCTCAAGCGCGCGCTGCGTCACCACAGCCAGCCTGTCGATGCCCATGCTCAGCAGATCACTCAGGTAAGCGCCGATCACCCCGAAGGTCAGCCAGAACACCAGCAGCATAATCGCCAGGAAGGACGGGATGGCCAGATACCTGTTCGTCAGCACGCTGTCAATGCGCACGCTCCTCCTGTGCTCCCTGCTCTCCCTGCACTTGATGACGGCCTGCGCGCAGACCTTCTCGATAAAAGCGTAGCGCATATCCGCCAGCGCGGCGTTGCGGTCCATTCCGCTGTCACGCTCCATCTCCACGATACTGTGTTCCATCAGATCCATCTCGTTGTCCGAAAGCTGCAGGCTCTCGATGATATCCCGGTCTCCCTCCACGATCTTCGTCGCGGCAAACCGCGGGGAAATGCCGATGCGCTCCGCATGGTCCTCCACCTGATGGCTGACCGCATGGATGCATCTGTGTACGGGGCCCTTCTCACAGAAGTCCGTCACTCCCGGATAGACGCGCTTCGACGCGACCTCTCTGACCGCGTGGATCAGATCCTCGATCCCTTCGTTCTTCGCCGCGCTGATGGCGACCACGGGAATCCCCAGCTCTTCTTCCATCTTCGCAATGTCGATGGTCCCGCCGTTGCCGCGCACCTCGTCCATCATATTAAGCGCCAGCACCATCGGGATATGCATTTCCAGAAGCTGCAGTGTCAGATACAGGTTCCGTTCAATGTTGGTGGCGTCCACAATATTGATGATGCCGTCCGGGCGCTCCTTCAGCAGGAACCGCCTGGTCACCAGCTCCTCGTTGGTGTAGGGGCGTATCGAGTAGATGCCGGGCAGATCCACCACGGCGTCCCCCTTCTCCCCGCGTATCTCGCCCATCTTGGAATCCACCGTCACGCCCGGGAAGTTTCCGACATGCTGATTCGATCCCGTCAGCTGATTAAAAAGTGTCGTTTTGCCGCAATTCTGATTTCCGGCCAGAGCGTATATCATAGGTCTTCCTTCTCCAGTGTATTTTTTACTTTTCTACTTCAATCTTAGCCGCGTCCTCCTTGCGGAGCGTCAGCTCGTATCCCCGAAGCTGAATCTCGATCGGATCTCCCATCGGCGCGACTTTCTGCACTCTGACCGCCGTTCTTGGAATCAGTCCCATATCCAGCAGCCGGCAGCGCAGCTCTCCCTCGCCGCCCACCTTCGTGATCCTCGCTTCCTCTCCGATCGCCACCTGATCCAATGTCATATCCGTCACCGTCCCACCTTTTTGTAGTCTACGTGTATACCTGTCTGAACGCCCTGTATGTCCTGCCGATGCCGTCCGCGAAATCCGTGTAGGTCATGCCGAGCTCTCGCATACTCTTCTCATTGGAGCATAGCTCCGTCTCCGCCGCTGTGGCGGGAAACGGCAGCGGAGCCTGTCCGCCCGCCGCCTGTTCCACCGTGAGCGGTATCCGGCGAAGCGCGGCCCTGACCTCCGGCTCCGCCGCGTCCTCAAGCGCCTGCAGGAAACTGTCGTAGGTCATGACCTCGTCCTGGCACAGATTGTATGCCTGCCCGTAAGCCCGCTCATTGCCGACCGCGCTAAGGACTGCCTGCGCCGCATCCTTCACGTAGACGCACTGGAACTTCCCGTCCGCGTCCGTATAGCGCGGCAGCGCATGACTCTGCAGCATCATCTGAATATAGACGGATTCCCTGGGCGCGTAATTGTATGGGCCGTAGAGAATCGCAGGGCGCAGAATCGTATACGGAATCTTTCTCTCGCCGCACGCTCTTGCCGTCTCCCGCTCCAGTGCGACCTTGCCGGCGATATAGTCCCCGGCTTCTCCGCCGAATCTGCGCTCCTCCAGTCTATGTTCCTCCGTCTTGACAAGACCGCTCCCACGCTCGTACACATCCACCGTACTGATCAGAATATACTGCCCCGCGCCGCCCTGTATGCCGTCAAGCACGGTCTGTACATCCCCCGGCTGATACGCGCAGAAGTCGATGACCGCGTCATAGTCTCCGGCGCAGGCCGCATACGTCTCCGCGTCATGCCTGTCCCCCGTAATCTGCAGGGCGCCGAACTGTTCCATCGAATAAGTTCCCCTGTTCAGAACCGTGATATCGCAGCCGCCCTCCCGCGCCGCCTCCATGACAAACACTCTGCCATAGAAATAGCTGCCGCCTATCACCAGCAGTTTTCGCTTATCCTTCATCGCCTTCTCCTCTTTGCCCGTCCTCACAGAAAAGGATTGTAATATCTGCTGCCGTCCCAGAAGGTCACAAGCAGATCGACCGCCAGAATCGCCGCCGCGAGAAATGTCACGATCCAGTCGTTTCGCTGCATCCTGCGCAGATTGTACCACGTTCTCTTCTTATTTCTGCCGAAGCCTCTGAGCTCCATCGCGTTGCTGACCGTCTCAATGCGGTTTAAGCTGGACAGCACCAGCGGCAGCAGGATCGCCACCGAGTTCTTCATTCTCGTAAACAGCTTGTCCTTGCCGGACAGATCGATTCCTCTCGCCTGCTGGGCCTGGCTGATATTGTGGTACTCTCTCTGCACGTCCGGTATGTAGCGCAGCGCCAGGCTCACCGAGTAGCCGATCCGGTAGCTGACGCCAATGCTCGCAAGGGACGAGGCGAACTCGCTGGGATCGGTGCAGGCGATAAACAGAAGCGCAATCGGCACTACACACACCACCTTCATCGTCATATTCAGATGGTAAAACAGCTGCTGCAGCGTGACGGTGTACGGCCCGGCGATGGTGAAGAGAACCGTCCTGCTCTGATACAGCCCCACGCCGTACTCCGGCGAGAACAGATACACGAACAGATTGTTCATCAGGAGAAAGACCGCAGCCAGCCCCAGCACAACGCTGATATCCTTGACCCGGATCCTGCTGATCTTAAAGATCGCAATGCTGAACAGCAGCATACACACCAGCACCCTGGTGTCGTAAGTCACCATCGACGCCACGCTCCACGCGAGGAAGAAGACCAGCTTCGTTCTGCCCGTCAGCTCATGTACAAGACTGTCACGTTTGATATAGCTCAAAATCGCAATCCGCGCCATTTAACGTCCCTCCCTCTGTTCGTATCCGATAAAGCACTCCGTGAACGTCTGCGGCTCGTCGATGCCGCAGGCCATGCTGAGCGTGTACAGGCTCGTCTCCTTTAGATTGGCCGCCCGGACCAGATCGGGATCGTTCAGGACGCGCGCAGCCGTCGTGTCGGCGAGCAGACGTCCCTCGCTGAACACGATCGCCCGGGGCGTGTACTCAAGCATCAGATGCATGTCGTGCGTGATCATCAGGATCGTGTATCCCTGCCCGTTCAGCTCTTTCAGGAAATCCATGATCTCCGTGTAGTGGCGGTAGTCCTGCCCCGCGGTAGGCTCGTCCAGTATGATCAGCCGCGGCCTCTGTACCAGGATGCTGGCTATCGTCACGCGCTTTTTCTGGCCGAAGGACAGCGCCGACACCGGCCAGTGGCGAAAAGGATACAGACCGCACACCCGCAGGGTTTCCTCGACCCTCGTCTGCCGCTCCTCCCTGGGCATACCGCTCTGCACCAGCGCCATCTCCACCTCGTCCCAGATCATCGGCTTGGAGATCATCTGGTTCGGATTCTGCATCACATAGCCGATGGAGGCGGCCCGTTCCTTGATGGTATCGCCCCCCCCCAGATTTCTGCCGCCCATACAGATACTACCCGCAAGAGGCTGCTCAAAACCGCAGATCAGCTTGGCAAGCGTGCTCTTCCCCGCGCCGTTGCGCCCGACAATGCTCACCATCTCTCCTTTGCGGATCGTGAAGCTCACATCCTGCAGCGTGCGGCGCTCCGGGGTGTAGCCAAACTCCAGCCGCTCCACTCTGAGCAGCTCTTCTCCCGCCTGTCCATGCCCCACATGAGATTTCTGGGACTGATACCAGCCGCGCACCTTCGCCCTGTGCTCCTCGGTCAGCCGCAGCTTCTCCACATGCTCCGGATGCATCTCTTCGTCGATTTCCACGCCCGCGTATCTGAGCGCCGTCAAATACAGCGGTTCCCTGATGCCGTGTTCGATGAGCGCCCTGCCCGCCAGCAGCTTCGCCACAGGCATATCTGCGATGATCTGTCCCTCGTCCATCAGCACGATGCGGTCCATGCTGCGCCACAGCACATCTTCCAGGCGGTGTTCGATGATGATGACAGCCGCCCCCGTCCGCTCATGTACCATATCGATCAGCTCGATTGTCGTCCTGCCCGCCGCGGGGTCGAGATTCGCCAGCGGCTCATCGAAGAGCAGCGCTTTCACGTCCTCCACCATAACGCCCGCCAGACTCACCCGCTGCTTCTGTCCGCCGGACAGTTCGTGCGGCGCATACTCCAGATGATGATCGATGTCCACCAGCTTCGCCACACGTTCCACAAGCTCCTTCATCTCGTCCTGCGGCACACAGTTATTCTCCGGCGCGAAAGCGATATCCTCGCCCACCGTCAGCCCGATGAACTGCCCGTCCGTGTCCTGCAGTACCGTGCCGACCGTATGGCTCAGCTCGAAGATACTGCTCTTATCCGGCTCCTTTCCTCCCACCAGAAGCCTGCCAGTCTTCCGGCCCGGATAGGCAAAAGGAATCAGCCCGTTGATACAGCTGCCGATCGTGCTCTTGCCGCTCCCGGACGTACCCGCGATAAGCACTTTTTCGCCCGGATAGATATCGAGATTGATGTGGTGCAGCGTAGGCGCCGACTGCGCCATATACTGAAAACCGTAATCCTGAAAAGAAATAATGGGAGTTGCCATACCCTGCGCTCCTTTGTCAGCTTGGCTCATTGCTCGCGTAACGAGATGAACCACTCTTTGCGAGTTTCACTCGTTATCGCGGCATTCGCCAAATTGACAGGCAAGCCTGTCAGCTTGGCTCATTGCTCGCGTAAAAAGAGCCGCCGCCTCACCGGCAGCAGCTCTCGCCGTACCTGTATTCTTTAATCCTCTTTTTTCAGAGATCCTCTCTTCACAACCGTCTCCGCATACGCGATCAGAAGCAGCGTGCCGACCACACCCGTCGTAATGATGTTGGCAACGCCGGCCATCAGGCCCTGCGCGAACAGCTTCTCAAGCGGCTCGCTGTAAATCACGATGTCGAGAACCGGTGCGATCAGTCCCCATGCGAGCAGATGCGCGATGATCTGCGCCACATTGAAAGTGACAATCTTCTTCGTGTTGATCCCCTCGTTGATATCCAGTTTCATCGTGATCAGTCCGATGATGAGACCCACGCACGCGGAAGCGATAATCCAGCTCCACCATGGGCCGTAACTCGTCGCATCGACAAGCGTATGTCCGATCAGCCCGATCAACAGACCCGCAACCGGTCCGAAAAGCGTTGCAAATACCGCCTCAATCGCATACTGCAGACTGATGTAAGTATTCGGAACGGGCGTCGGGATGGATATCTTGCCCAGCACGAAGAACAGCGCCGCGCCAATACCGATTGCGACAACGGTTTTCACAGAAAGTTTTTTCATAAAGTTTCCCCTCCTTCGGTTTTCTCTTTCCGGCAGGAAACCTGTTTCCCGCCGCAGATATGTGTGAAATCGCACATATCTATTATAGACTGCGCGCTCGCTGGATGTCAACCTGGATGTGCTCTATTGAAAAAGTTCTCCTCGCGGTTCCTTTTATTGCAGTTCCTGTTTCAATTTCGGGTTGACCACACAAAAAAAGAATACGATACTGAACGCCGCTCCGACAGCGTCGGATATGCTTCCCGCGAAAAAAACATATCGGACATTCCAGATCATCGGCAGGAAAAAAATACACGCCGCATAAATCATCTTGCGAAAAACAGACATCGGAAAAGCATGCCGCACTTTTCCCATAGCGGCCACACCGTCCACCAGCGCATATTGTACCGCTGCACCCACAAGCGCCAGAGTGTACATCCGGATACTGGCGGACGCCTCCCCAAGCAGGCTTTCATCGCGCAGAAATAACCCGGTAAACAATTCCGGGAATACCTGTACGCATACTTCCAAAAGACCGATATAAGCGCCGCACAAAAGAAAGATGCCGATAAAAGCCTGACGGATCTTCCCGTAATGCTTCGAGCCGTAATTGTAGCTGAAAATCGTGCCGCATCCGGTCGTAATGCCCTGCGCCGGACAGAAAACGATCGTCATGAAACTCTGCACCACCGCAGCGCAGGCGATCAGCTGATCCCCGCGGGCAGCCCCGCCGTATTTCCGAAGGACCACGTTCAAAAGAATAATGATCAGATTATCCATGACCGTGATCAAAAAAGACATGGAGCCAATAGAGACAATGCGCGCCATCAGTCTGCCTTTCGCTCTGCAGATCTCAAGACGCACCGGCGTCCTCCGCCTGCATATCTGGAACAGCACATACCCCGCCATACAGCACTGTGCCGTCACCGTAGCGGCGGCAGCCCCAAAGATCAAAAGAGGATCAAGGATCACATTGATCATTGCGCCCATTGCGACAGCAAACATACCCTCTTTGGCAAATCCCTGCGCCAGAAGGAACTGATTCAGGCCGATCCCGCACAGGGATGCAGCCGTGCCGCAGATATAGATCGTAAAGTACTGCTCCGCGTATGGATATATGGCGTCGCTGCACCCTAACATATAAAGGAACGGTCTTTTGGCTGCAAGCAATACCGCCGTGACGACTGCGGAAATCCCCAGCAGCATCAGAAACGCATTTCCAAGGATCTCCCCTGCCCGCCCATGATCTTTCTGACCCAGGCTGATACTCATATAAGAGGCCCCGCCAATTCCTACCATATATGCAAAAGCGGTAACTGCCGTCAAAGCAGGCGCGCACACGCCGATCCCCGCCAGAGCCGCTCCGCCCGTTTCGGATATCCTTCCCACAAAGATCCGATCAACAATACTATATAAGATATTAAAAAACTGCCCGAACATAGCCGGAACTCCCAGACGTAGAATCAGCCTGGGGACAGACGTATTTTCCAGTAATTCCTCTGTTGAATGATATTCTGCCATCACAATACCTGCTGCCGTTCTTATTATATTTTCATCTATATATGATCTCTGCGCAGAATCTCCATCATTTCAGAAGGAGTAACAATAAAATCACGTTTCGGAAAATGACGGGTATTTCCAGTAATCAGATAGGCGTCATCATTTCGTTTCTCCATAACTATTTCATAAAAAACGAGATCGTTCATATCCACAAGGATTTCTCCCGTAGGAGTCGGATTTACTGCAAGCCCAAACTGCCGGATCATCTGCAGCAATTGACGAATCCTTTGTTCACTGAATGAAAACTTCGCTCTGTGAAGAACTTCATCATATTCTTCCAGAATTTCCTGATTGTAAAGGGGAATAATATCCCCCAAGGATATTGCATCCACGACTTTTGCCGTTGCGGTATCTGTTCGTTTTGTCAACAGGGAAGATATTAATACATTTGTATCAAATACCGCATAATATCTCATCTTCCAGCTTTCCTTTCCATTCGTGCCGCATTGATTTCAGCATTAATCTCGTCCAGCGTCATTTCCGGTAAATTTACCGCTTCTGCCCGCATATCATCAATTGCCCGCTGCGCTTCCGCTCTGGTCATTCTCGTTTCGGGAAGCACCGCCGGAAACGGAAGGCCTCTTACCATACGGGTGCGCTCCATAAACATACGAAATGCCGTATTCAGATCCATACCCAAGGCCTCATAAATAGCAATACAGTCCTCTCTCAAAGTTTTATCCGAGCGAAATTGATTCAAAACCTGTTCCATACTGCGCCTCCATTTCTATTACATTTTAAATACATTTTAAATAATTATATATGGATAGTATATTTGTTTTCTGAGGAAAAGTCAACAGAAGCCAGAGTTTCTTACGCGCCATAATAGTTGCTATTCAGAGGCCTCTGTCATATTTTCTTTCTTTTTTCACAGAAAAATACCGCCCTGCATATTTCACAAGACGGTATATTTTGAACGTAGTCTAACTTAATAGAATTTATTCGATACCCGAGACAAATGCTTCTCTTAGGATCAATATTCCATTTTTGTGTCTTTCAACTGCCTGCGGACATCCCTGCCACCGTACATAATGCGGATAACATACACGTTATTTTCAACTTCCTCCGGCAGATAAAAAACAAGATAATTGTCCACAGGGAAAAACCTCATTCCCCGGCTGCGCCAAGGTTCATCATCATACAGGCGGTAACGCATTGGCATTTCGCCGAGTGAACGTATCCCCCTCCATGATCCTTCCTGCCTGCCCGGCTGCCGTTTCCGGCGCACACAATTCCTCTGCGATATATGTGTACAGGTTCCTCAGATCCCGCCTTGCACCCGCTGTATACACGACCTTCCAACTCATATACCGAAATCCCTCTTCATCTCCATTTCCACAGCGTCTGCCGAGTAGACTCTGCCTTCCCGTATATCAGCCATCCCCTCTTCAATTTCCCTGTCAAACTGTTCTTTGGTAAGGGATTGATATGCAGCCGGTACTTCCTGTGGCAGTTTCATCTCAAACGGTATACCCCGCTGAAGTACGATCTGTCTTAAAAACATCCCCACAGCATTCGACATCGGAATGCCCAGCCGTTCAAGCACTTGTTCCGCCTGTTCCTTGATCTCAGGTTCCACATGTGCAAATACATTTGCCGTTCTTGCCATGCCGATCACCTCCTGCCTATAGTATAGCCATTCTGCTTGCAGATTGCAAGCAGTCTGCAAATTCACTCTCGTCACTCACTCGTTCTTCCTGAACAGAATTCTCTTCGTCGTCTCCGGCACAAGGGCGTCCAAAGCCGGAAGGTCGTTCGCCTCCAGACACTTTCGCACCGTCGTTGCGCTGATATAGTTTCCGTCTGCCTTCCTGCGCGGCACTTCCACGATATCAATGCCGTGCGCCGGCAGAATGCGCTTCATCGCAGAGTTGTATTCGTCCGTCACGGCGTCCTCCGGCTCCTCGCCGACAAAACGGCTGGCGATATGCAGCGCAGGGGCGATCCGCTCTGCAAAAAGCGTAATGTCATATTCCACATTGCGCACGATATCCTCATCTTCGATTTTGAGAAAGTACTCCGGAAAAGTCCGCTGAGACAAAATAAAATCTCCGCTCGGCACAACCCGCACATTCGCAAGGTCCGCCGCACCGTCACGCACCATGGCAAAGCGCTCCCCGAAACTGAACAGAGACTTATCTTCCTCCACCACAAACACAATGAGGCGATCGACCCTCGCGGAGGCGTACTCTATCAGATAGCGGTGTCCGTAGGTAAATGGATTGCAGTTCATCACAATCGCGCCGACTTTTTCATGCTTCGCCGGGTGAAAATCGGAAAAATGCTGCTTCAGCCAGGCGTCGACCAGAAAATTGTCATCCGCCGAAATCTCCGCGCGCTCCCTGGGCGGCTCGCTCAGTATCGAAGCGAGTTTCTCGCAGACCGCGTCTGCAAACATTTCGTTCGCCCTGTGGTTACAGTGCATAATGCTATCAACAAACCACTCCGCCGGGGCGCCGCTCCGCTCCGCGGCATCATACAGGTTCACGCGCTCCATCTCGAGATCTCCCGCATCCGGCAGATACACTACAACGACGTCTCCTGTTTTCAGCTCCGTGTGAGAGATGTGGTTTAGCATTCCCAATGTGTTATCAGTCACTCCCAGATTAACCACCCGGACTTTGCTTCCGCTCTCATTCAGTCGGGCCTGCAGAAAACTCTCCATCGTATACTGATCTTCTGCATAAAATCCTATAACCAGACACGGCCCGTAAAACCAGACCGTTCTCTCATACTCCTCCGGCTGCCCCACAGTCAGCCGCTCCCCGTCCTTGGTATGATAATAAGTGCTCTCCGCGTCCTCCAGCACAAGAAAGCCTTCTGCCGGCTTCATATGGATCTGATCAACCGGGATATTTGCAATCTCTTTTCTGTCTGCCTGCGTGTACATACCATCAAAGAATCCGTCGTATGCAGATTCAGGCAAGTGGCCCCATCTGGCTCCTCGTTTTTTTATCTGCTGCCTTAATGTTTTCCCATATGCGCCGCCGTAATCCGCCGCCTCGAGAATAAGGGAATGCACGCCGATATTCTGCAGCCTTTTCAGGAAGCCGCCTGTTTCCGCAACGCCATAACTGTCACGCATATATTTTATAACTTCGTTATCTGCAAACATACTGTATGAATAAAATGCGGTATATCTTTTTTTCTGTATCCAGAGATACAGGGTTTCCATCCCGCGACGTTCATCCTCATCCACAAAGAACAGTCTCACATACTCATCACAGTCCTTTATGTCCCGCCGCTCCACCGTCTGATAGTCGATGCCGTGCCTCTCCAGCTGTTTGATCCACTCTGCATATTTTTCAGTCTTCCAGGAGAAAAGCCCGCACGGTTTTACCAGAAGAAGCGGCTCTGCCGGCCAGAATCGTTTGTCCCAGAAATCCGCCCCATAACGCAGGGTCCAATCGTCCGGCTCCGCGAAATTATCCCATCTGGTATAGTCCCCCAGCAGGCCCCCCCCTTCTCCGACAACAGGGAGCGCATTGATCGTCTCCCTCTCACGGAAGATCTCTCTGGCTCTCATAGATTCGCCCGGGGAAAGTTTCGTAAACCGTCTGTTGACTGCCGCCTCGCGAAGTCCGTCCTTACAGGCTCTCATGACGTCCCCCATACTGACAATCCCGTACAGCCGCCCTTCCGACTCGCAGTAGATCATGTTGGAGGGCCGCTCCAGCAGCGCTTCCGTTATCCTGTCAAAGTCAAGATGATCGATCTCTTTTTCGGTCTCGACGACCGTAAGTTTATCCCGTTCCGTATAGATCATTTCTCTTGTCTCTCCTTCTGTCCTCTGTGATATATTCTGGAGTTGATAAGGGTGCAAGATATCCTGTGGACATCTGCTCTGTGCCAACCGAAGCGAATCGGAGGCAGAAAACCCTGAAGCAAATTATAACATATTATGGACAGGGCAAAAAGAACTAATTGAAATGCTTTCGTAACACTTGGATTGTAAAATTTAGTGACAACGCTATGATCATTGCCACTGTCTGTCCTATGACAGTGGCAAGCGCCGCCCTCTAAAATGGCAGGACTATTGGTCTGCGCGCTCAGGTACGGTCTGACCAGCGTGAACGCTGCCAACAGAGAAAGCAGCCCACCCGCCACCGACAGGAAGATTGCCGCCATAGCGTCCTCACCCAGCATGGAAACGAAAATGCCGTCTACGATATTGTACAGGGACTGAGCGGCGGTGGATAATATGACAGGCAAAGCCATGGTCAGAAGCAGCGACCATACAGGCTTTGTGCCCATTTTGTTTTCAGTGGTTGTTTCCATATGGATCCTTTCTCATTTTTTTAAATAGGGGGATATGATTGGTCTTAAAAATTTTTCACAGAATTTACCCGTGCGTTCCCCAAAGCTGTACGCCCCGCCGGAAATATCCCAGCAAAGCATTTGTCCATAAAGAATGTCGGTAAAAGTTTCTGTAAGCGATTCCACGGGAGTATCCTTTTTAAGCTCGCCCTTTTGAACCGCGTCGTCAAGCAGCCCTTTGACCGCCGCGATATCCGCACACAGCTTGGTCTTCCCCGCGGGAGAAATGTCCGGGTCAACCGCATTGCGCACCCATTCCTGACACAGCTTCAGGCTGCTTTTCTCGGTATATTCTGCAAAACGGGTCATATAAAATACGAGACGCTCCGTTATCCCCGCTTCATATGCAACAGCCTGCTCATAAAGCTCCTGGTACATATAGTCGCCCAGCGCAAAAACAATATCCTCCTTGCGCTTAAAAATGAAACCTCGATCAAAGAGCGCAGAGGATTAGAAGATCTTTCTATAGCAAAAGCGGACCCGGTCTGCTATAATGAGAAAGCAGCAGCACACAGAAATGTATAACCAGGAGGCATACGCAATATGAACCGCAAAAACGACAAAGTGTTAGAAAATATCGCTCAGATGGAGCCCGTGGAGGGCAGCCAAAGTGCAAAACAGATCCAGGCGAGACTGACGGACGGGCGGGAACGCTTCAACCAGCTTGTCGGTGACGTCTGTTCGTCCGTTATGAAGATCAGCGCGCTGGAACTCACCATGGAAGACAGCACAGACAAGATGGTACATATCAGCAGCAGCGTACAGCAGATCTCCGACGCGGTGGTGCACACTTCCCGCGAAACGGAAGAAAATATGGACGAGGTCGTAGGAGCGCACGAGGGCTTCACCGACTCCATTATGCAGGTATCCGCAGCCGCCGGAGAGATTATGGACGATATGAATGTGAGCAGCGCCGAGATCACCACGATCGTGGAAGAATCACAGGAAACAATCGACAAGTCAGGAAAGATGAAAGACGACATGCACGCCCTTCTGGAAATCATCAAGGGAATGAATGAGGCGATCAAGGGGATCAATTCCATCTCCGCCCAGACGAACATGCTCGCCCTCAACGCTTCCATCGAAGCCGCCAGAGCCGGGGAATCGGGACGCGGTTTTGCGGTGGTGGCCGAGCAGATCAGAAATCTTGCGGATGAGACGAAACAGCTCACCTCAAGCATGGATGAGTTTATCTCCGAGATCGAGACCGCCGCGACAATGAGTTCCGAAAGTCTGGACGCGTCGGTGGTGGAACTTGAGACTATGCGCGGCAATCTGAATAAGGTGCTTGACACCAACCAGAAAAACATGGCCAACATCGGCAGTATCACCGACTCGATCACAACCATCGCCGCTACCAGCGAAGAAATCTTCAGCGCCGTCACGAATGTGCAGGATCAGATGACAACTCTGCGCGAAGAGTGTGCCGCGCTCAACGACCAGTCCTCTCTCCTGACAGGCGTTTCTGACAACCTGAAAGTCAGTATGCGTCCCGTATCCGAGATAGAGACGGGACTGGACAAGGCCGCCAGACTGATGGGCGAAATGACACATGATCCTTTCTATATGCTGAGCAACAAGAATTTCATTCAGAATGTGAAAAATGCGATCGCGGCGCACCAGAACTGGCTGGACACGCTGGAAAAGATCGTTGCAAGCGGAAACTATATACCGCTGCAGACAGACGATACCAAATGCGCTTTCGGTCATTTCTACTACGCGATGAATCCACGCAACGGCATGATCGCCCCGCTCTGGAAGGAACTGGCTGAGAAACACCGCCGCTTCCACGGCTACGGCAAAAATGCCATCGCCGCAGTCAGGTCCGGAAATTCCGCAAAAGCGCAGAGCGAATACGAACAGGCCGTCAAACTCTCAGAGGAGCTGATCGGCGACTTTCACAAGATCATCGAGAACGCCGAGGCGCTCGAGAGCCGGAACCTCCAGGTATTCGCAGAATAGGCACAGCCACAGGAAAACACAGACGGCGGCAGGTCAGTTTTTAAAACTGTGGATCGGCGCCGGGATTCTTCCCCCGCGCGCGATAAAGGCGTCGCAGGAGAACCCGTTGACGGGCATGATCGGCGCATAGCCGAGAAGCCCTCCGAATTCAACCGTCTCTCCCACGCCCTTGCCGATCACAGGAATCAGACGCACCGCCGTCGTTTTTTGGTTCACCATGCCGATCGCCATCTCGTCGGCGATAATGCCCGAAATCGTAGACGCCCTGGTGTCCCCGGGAATCGCGATCATGTCAAGGCCGACGGAGCAGACACATGTCATGGCCTCCAGTTTTTCCAGTGTCAGCGCCCCCGCCGTCACCGCGTCGATCATCCCCTGATCTTCGCTGACAGGGATAAACGCGCCGCTTAAACCTCCCACATAGGAAGACGCCATGACGCCGCCTTTCTTCACCTGATCGTTAAGCAGAGCGAGGGCCGCCGTGGTGCCGGGCGCCCCGGCATGTTCCAAGCCGATCTCACACAGAATTTCCGCCACGGAATCTCCCACCGCGGGCGTGGGCGCCAGCGACAGATCCACGATGCCGAAGGGCACGTTCATCATCTTGGACGCCTCCTTCGCGACGAGCTGTCCCACGCGGGTCACCTTGAACGCAGTCTTTTTGATCGTCTCGCACAGCACTTCAAAATTCTCGCCACGCACTTTTTCCAGAGCCGTCTTGACAACGCCCGGTCCGCTGACCCCCACATTGATCACCTTGTCCGCCTCCGTCACGCCGTGGAACGCCCCCGCCATAAACGGATTGTCGTCCGGCGCATTGCAGAACACGACCAGCTTCGCACAGCCAAGAGAATCCTGCTCGGCAGTGGCCTGCGCCGTCTGCAGAATCACTTCTCCCATCAGCTTCACGGCGTCCATATTGATCCCCGTCCTGGTGGAACCCAGATTGACGGAACTGCACACCCTCTCCGTGACGGCCAGCGCCTTGGGGATGGAACGGATCAGCATCTCGTCCGCCGCCGTCATCCCCTTGGACACCAGCGCGGAATAGCCGCCGATGAAATTGACGCCCACTTCATGGGCCGCCTTGTCAAGCGTCCTGGCGATTGAAACGAAATCTTCCGGCGACTTGCACGCGGCCCCGCCTACCAGTGCAACGGGAGTCACGGAGATCCGTTTGTTGACGACAGGGATGCCGTACTCAGCCGAAATGTATTCTCCCGTCGCCACCAGATCCTTCGCCGCGTCGTATATCTTATGGTAAATCTTCTCGTTGAGCAATTTGAGATCCGCGTCGATGCAGTCCAGCAGACTGATCCCCAGCGTGATCGTGCGCACGTCGAGATTCTCCTTCTCTATCATTTCATTGGTCTCTGCCACTTCAAATATGTTGATCATGGTTGCTTTCTCCTTCAAATGCGCAAATGCCGCTTCGCGTCGCTTGCTTTCTTAATACAAACTCGCAAAGTCGCGCTCCGCGCTCTCCGTCCGATTGCATCGGACCTTTGCTCGTTATCGGTGCAGGAAAAGCAAATGCCGCTTCGCGTCGCTTGCTTTTCCTCTGCACCTCTATATTCTGTGCATCTGGTCAAAAATCTCTTCTTTCTGGCACTTGATGATCACGCCGATCTTCCTGCCCAGCTCTTCCAGATCTCCCGCCATCTCGCCGAAATCTCTGGCAGCCTGGTTGGTGTCCACAATCATCATCATGTTAAAATAATCCTGTACGATCGTCTGAGAAATATCCAGGATATTGATACCGTTGTCTGCCAGATAAGTACACACTCTGGCAATAATGCCCACCGTATCTTTGCCCACTACCGTAATGATCGTCTTTTTCATCGTCTCTCTCCTTGTTATCGTTCTCTGTTTACAGGCCTAAATCCCGCGCTTTCACCACTCTATCATCTGCGACACTTCGCTGCGCTTCGCCACATACAGCGGGAAATCGTCTCCTTTGTACGGCGTATCCGACATCGTCACCTCAACCCTGACCGACTCGTAAGCCAGCTCCGGCAGATTGTTCTCCTGGCTCAGATGCCCCAGCATCACGGCGCGCATCCCGTCATGCAGCAGCCTGCTTAAAAGCTTCCCCGCTGCCTCATTGGACAGATGCCCTCTGTCGCCGAGAATCCGCTGTTTCAGATAATACGGATAGGGACCGGCCTGCAGCATACGGATATCGTGATTTGCCTCCAGATAGAGGATATCCAGATCCCGCAGACATTCCACCGTATAGTCATTGTAACAGCCAAGATCCGTGATAACCGCCGCTTTCTTTCCATCGTGGGCGATCCGGTACGCCACCGGCTCGGCGGCGTCATGGGAGGTTCGTATAGGATAGAGCGTCATATCTTTTACCGTACATTTCTCGTCCTCCCTGACATAGTGAAAAAGTTCCTCGTCAATCTGCCCCAGCGTGTGCGTCTGTCGGATTGCATTGATTGTTCCTCGCGTGCCGTAGATCGGCAGCGCGTATTTTCTGGCGATTACGCCGAGCCCGCTTATGTGGTCGGCATGCTCGTGCGTGATAAAAATACCGTCTATCTCCGATAATCTGACGCCAAGCTCGGCAGCCCCCGCCTCGATCCTTTTGCCGCTGATCCCCGCGTCGATCAGAAGATGCGTGGCGTCGGAACCCACATAGACACAGTTCCCGCTGCTGCCGCTGGCAATGCTGCATAATCTCATAGTTACCGTCGTTCCCTTTTGTATATTTCCGCTTCGCTGTCAGCGCTTCCAGTAGATCTCGATCACCGCGCCGCCGTGAATATTCTCCATATACTGCGCGTCCCTGCCGTCAAGTTTCGTGACAATCCCGCTTCCCTGCGGCTTGGAGAGATCAAAATCGATGTACTCAAACACATCCACAAACACGTATTCCTTCTTGCCGGACAAGCGGATCTGCTGCCCGTTCACCGTCACGTAGATGGAATTGTCCGCCTGTGCGGGAACAGCGCCCGCAGTCTGTGCGTCCTGTGTATCCGCGGGCACATCCTTCCTATCCTCCCGCACGGTTCCGGCGTCTTCCGCCTCCCGCGCGTCAGCTTCGGCTCCGTCCTGCGCCTGTCCTTCAGATTCGTCCGCGTCCCCGGTCCGCGCCTGTTCTGCCGCGCCGTCCTCCGCTTTCGCCTCCCGCTTCACATAGCTGCCGTCGTCTTCCGGCAGATCTTCAAAGGAATCCGCCACGCCGCTCTCATACTTATCGCGGTCGGACAGCTGCAGTGTCTCCATCGTCCAGATAACGGAAAAATTTTCATACACCTTCGTGTCCATATCTGCCAGCTTGTTGTTCACATAGATATTCATCTCCTGGTTGATGATCACGTCCATAAACTCCGCGATCTGACGCACCGTATAATATCCCAGAATCTCAATGGAATCGTTCTCCTGAATGCTGTAATATCCCGACTGCAGCTCGCCGTTCACACTGGCGAATTTCGGCAGATCCACCTTTTTCTCATTCACCTCCACACGCATGGTCGCGCCGTACTCCGGAAGCTGGTTGATATCAAGCTGCGCGGGTTCGCCCGCCGTAGACTCCTGCACGCGGATCTGATCGTTGGCGTGGACGGGGGTGTAAATGTCCGCCTCATTGCCGTTGACGGTGATCACCGCCGCCTCCCCGAGCGTTCCTCTGGTGATGCGCGCCTTGCCGTTCACCGTATAGTTGAGCTCTCTGCCTCGTTTCGGGAAGAGGCCGTCATTCGGGAACTCCGCCTGCATCGCCGCGTCCACTACCGCCACTTTATTGTTATCGTATATCTTGATCCTCTGTTCATTGAAGTACACGAAGATGAAATTGTTGCTCTGTTCGTAGAAACTCAGGCAGATTCCGATAGGCGTCACCATCAGGGAATCTCTCCTGGCGTCCGCCTCCAGAAATTCAATGTTCTGCATGACCTCCTCGCCGCGCACCGCGACTCTCTCCCTCTGGATTCCCAGCTTATCCGCCAGCGCGTCGGTATAACCCGGCAGCATACCGCCGCCGCCCACCACAAACACGGCGCTGACCGACTTGTCACCGTTCAGCTCCCTGATCTTATTGGCCACCCGGCCTGTCATATCTGAGATCACGTCTGCCGTCACCTCTTGAATCTCCGCAGAGGAGATGGTCTGTGACAATCCCATGATATCCTTGTATTCGATCTGTTCCCTGACGCCGGTTTCCCGCTTGATGTGCTCCGCCGTCGCGAAGTCCACCAGACAGTGTTTGGCCACCACCTCCGTCAGGCTGTCCCCCGCGATGGGAATCATGCCGTAGGCGATGATACTGCCGTCCTTCGTCACCGAGATATCGGAGGTGCCCGCCCCTACATCGACCAGGGCGATGTTCAGCATACGGTACATTTCCGGTATCGCCACCTGGATCGCCGCGATCGGCTCGAGCGTCAGGTTCACCACCTCCAGTCCCGCCGCGCCCACGGCCTTGTACAGACCGTCCACAACGTCCTCCGGCAGGAAGGTCGCGATCAGATCCTCCCCGATCGTCTTCGCCTTGTGCCCCTCCAGGTTTCCCATCTGATAGCCGTTCATATAATAGCGCACTACGGAATAGCCGACGCAGTAAAACCTGATATCGGTATCATTGTTCTCCAGAAAAGTCTCGTAGGCTTTCTCCACGCCCATGGAGTCCAGCGCGTAGATATCCTCGCCGTTCACCTCGCGGTCACCCGGAAGTTCTGTGTCCACCCTGACTGTCACCGTGCGCAGCACACGCCCGGCGGCGGCGATACACACGTCCCTGAGCGGCCTGCCGATACGCTCCTCCAGCTCGTTTTTGACCTCGCTTATGGTCTCTCCGACCTTATAGATATCATGGATCTGACCGTCCAGCATGGAGCGGGTCTTATGCTCTCTGACGCTCTGCGTGACCACATAGAATTTTTCTCCGACACGGTAGCCCACCGTACCGACGATGCTCCTCGTGCCGATATCCAGCCCAAACACCAGCTGTCCCGGAAATTTCATTGCTTCTGACACAATTTTTCCCCCAATTTCTCATTGATCTGCCTGCAAGTGTCCTCAAACGGCCCGCCGTTCTCGATCACGAAATGGCAGCGCTCATAGAAAGTCTGCTCCGCAAGCTGTCTGCGCATAATACCGTCGATCTTTTCGTCCGGGTAGCCTCTGGACGCTTTCAGCCTCTCCCTGCGCACGCTCTCGCCGGCATGGACATACCACATTTCATCGACGATCTGCTCATAGCCGTCCTCGATGAGCAGCGCCGCCTCCAGGAACAGATAGTCGTACCTATCTTCCTGCCGCTCGCGCGCAATCTCCTGCAGCAGATATGTCTTGACGGCAGGGTGCACGATCTCATTGACCAGCGCAAGGAGCCTTCCGTCCGAGAAGATCGCCGCGGCCATCTTCTTCCTGTCGATTCTGCCGTCGGGCGCAAGGATCCGCTCCCCGAGAAGTTCTGTGAGGGGCCGGTAACACGGCCCGCCCGGCTCCTCCAGTTCATGCGCCGTCTGATCGGCCATGATAACGCGGCAGCTGGCATGTCTCTCGAGATAGGCCAGCACTTCCGACTTACCGCTTCCGACCCCGCCTGTGATCCCTATCACTTTCATGTCCCTTGACTCCTATTTGGCCTCATACCAGTCGCTTCCGGTATGCAGATCGATCTCCAGCTTCACGGCAAGATCCGCCGCGCTCTGCATCTCCTCCGTCAAGATACGCCGCACCTGTTCTTCTTCCTCCACATAGGTCTCGATCAGTAGCTCGTCATGCACCTGCAGGATCAGTCTCGACCGCAGGCGCTCCGTGTGCAGCCTCTCCCACACGCGTATCATGGCGATCTTCATGATATCTGCAGCCGTCCCCTGAATCGGCGAATTCATGGCCACGCGCTCGCCGAAAGAACGCTGCATGAAATTGCCCGACGCAAGCTCCGGGATCGGTCTTCTGCGCCCGAACATCGTCGTCACATATCCGTCCCGCTTCGCGTTCTCCACCGTCGTATCCAGGAAACGCCGGACGCCGGGATAAGTCTGAAAATACTGTTCGATGTATTCCGCCGCCTCTTTTTTCGAGATGCTCAGATCCTGGCTCAGTCCAAAAGAACTGATGCCGTAGACGATGCCGAAATTGACCGCCTTGGCATTGCGTCTCTGCAGATCCGTCACCTCCTCAAACGGCGTGTGGAACACCTTGGACGCGGTGATCCGATGGATGTCCTCGTCCATCCTGTAAGCTTCGATCAGCTGTCTGTCGCCGGACATATGCGCCAGTACCCTGAGCTCGATCTGCGAGTAATCCGCATCCATGAAGAGGCAGCCCTCCATCGGCACGAACACCTTGCGGATTCTCCTGCCGAGTTCCATGCGCATCGGAATATTCTGCAGATTGGGCTCCGTGGAACTGATCCTGCCGGTGGCGGTGATCGTCTGGTTGAACGTCGAGTGAATCCTGCCGCCCTCGTCAATATATGCCGCGAGTCCGTCCGCATATGTGGATTTCAGCTTGGCGAGTCCTCTGTATTCCAGAATATCCGACACAATCGGATATTCCGGCGCCAACTTCTCCAGCACGTCCGCCGCTGTGGAATAGCCGGTCTTCGTCTTCTTGCCTCCGCGAAGTCCCATCCTGTCAAACAGGATCTCTCCCAGCTGCTTCGGAGAATTGATATTGAACTCGCACCCCGCCTGCCGGTAAATCTCCTGCTCCAGCTCGCCGATCCTGCCGGTCAGCGCCTCCCCGTATGCTCTGAGCGCGGCGGGCTTCACCATGACCCCATACCGCTCCATATCGTAGAGCACTTTTGTCAGCGGCATCTCGATCTCATACAGCAGATCATACATGCCCTGCTCTTTCAGTCTGCCGCGCAGAACCGGCGCAGCCGCCAGACACACATAGGCGTGATAGCAGGCGAAATCTGCGAACGCTTTCGGATCCTTCTCACGGGCCTGCACATAGGAAGCTTTTCCACACATCTGCGCCCGGTCCGGTATCGTGAGTCCCAGATATTCTCCGGCGATGTCCGCGGTCTCGTAATCGTTTTTCAGCGGGTTCAGAAGATAGGCCGCGATCAGAATGTCAAAATATCGTTTCTGCCTGAAAGGCAGCATCACGTCCGCCCCGTCCTGCGCCTTTTCGCTCTGCTCCGGCTCTATCGCGCCGTACAGTCTCTTGCTGTCAAAAACGCTGATCCTGCACAGACCGTCTGCGCTCAGTCCCGCCAGTCTGTCCGACAGATACCCCGCCGTCACAAAACCGCCACAGGGTATGAAGCGCACCTTCTGCGCGCTCACCGCGACCGCCGCCCCGGCCATGCCGTCAGCGTCTGCCAGAACCGCCAGCCCGATCTCCCGCGGCCCGCCGTCCGCCTCCGGCGTCCGGCACTCGTCAAACAGCGCCTCCGCCTCCGCGAGATCGCCAATCTCTCGGAAGTATGCCGTCTGCTCATTGGACACGGCGACGTCCTGCTCAAAGCGGGACAGAAGATTTTTAAATTCCAGTTTTTTGCACAAAAGATAGGCTTCCCGCGTATAGAAATCCCCCACCTTTGCGTCTTCGAAGCGATAGTCGATCTCGCTGTCGGTTCTGATCGTGGCAAGCGTCCTGCTCAGCTCTGCCAGCTCTCTGTTTTCGATCAGGGATTCTCTGACGGCCTTTTTCGAAATCTCCTCTGTATGCGCATAAATATTGTCCAGGGAGCCAAAGCGTACCATCAGCTCCGTAGCGGTCTTTTCCCCGATCTTAGGCACGCCCGGAATATTGTCCGCCGTGTCGCCCATAAGCGCCTTCAGATCGATAAACTGCACCGGATTGACCTGATACCTGGCCTCCACATCTTTCGCATAATAATCTTCAATCTCCGTCCTGCCGCCCTTGGTCTTGG
Source organism: uncultured Lachnospiraceae bacterium (assembly GCA_947626775.1). Lineage (GTDB taxonomy): Bacteria > Bacillota > Clostridia > Lachnospirales > Lachnospiraceae > UBA3282. Next base: position 50,960 of record CANQTL010000017.1, read on the forward strand.
GGATCCTGATCCGGATATGCTCCGAGGCGATCTGCAGAAGATCGCGGTCCCCCGACACCAGCGCGACTTCCATACCCTCGCGCTCGCCGCGCTTCGCGATCGTCCCCAGGATATCGTCGGCTTCAAGCCCGGCTTTCTCCACGGCGCAGATTCCCATCGCCGTCAGCATCTGTTTCATGAGCGGCACCTGTTCGCGCAGCTCCTGCGGCATAGGCTTTCTGGTCCCCTTATACGCCTCATAGATCTCATGGCGGAAGGTCGGAGCGTGTACGTCAAACGCCACCGTCAGATAATCCGGCTTTTCCTCCTCCAGGATCTTAAACATGATATTCAGGAATCCATACACGGCGCCTGTGTGCACGCCCTGACCGTTCGTCAGATCAGGCAGCCCGTAGAAAGCTCTGTTCAGGATGCTGTGTCCGTCTATCAGTACCAGTTTTCCGCTCATGCAGTCCTTATCCCTTCTTCGTTCTCTGTCGCTACAGCTGGAAGACGATATACAGCGCGACTATAATTGCGAGCGCGACCGCCGCCTCCAGACCGATCAAAACATACCACAATGTATGATGGAGCCTGACACGCCGCTGCGCGTCCTCCAGCTTCATGAGAAGTTCCTCCTGAAGATTGAAATTGCTGCCCCGTTCCAGACGATCCAGCCCTTCCGCAACCAGGAACTGTATCGACAACTCTTCCCTGCACTCCGGGCAGCTCTCCACATGCCCTATAAACTCTTCCAGTCTGCCGCCGTCCAGTTCGTCCGACAAAAAGTATGGTATTTTTTTCTCCGCGTCTTTACAGTTCATATCGCTGCCACTTCTTTCCGTGAGCCATAAGCCGCCGTATGTGCCCATACAGATTTAATTATATACCATATCGACAGGAAATCAAGCGCGAGCAGAGCAAGCCTGTCAGCTTGGCTCATTGCTCGCGTAACGAGCTGAAACACTCTTTGCGAGTTTCACTCGTTATCGCGGCATTCGCCAAATTGACAGACAAGCCTGTCAGCTTGGCTCATTGCTCGCGTAAAAAAATCATGCCGAAAGTTCTGCGCGTGCAATCTCTTCCGGCATGATCTCTGTCTCTTCCTGGAACCGTATGCGCCTTATGCCTCTTTGGCGGTCTTGCTCTCCCCGGCCTCCTTTGGCTCTGCCGCCGCGGAAACGCTCCCGGGCTGTCTCTCCAGCGCCGCCGTCATAGTGCATCTGCCGTCGAAATTCGCCCCCTCGTCGATCACGATGGAGGCGGCCGTGATATTGCCGGCGATCCTGCCTGTCGAGAGGAGCTCCAGCTTGCCGCTGACCACAATATCCCCGTCCACCTTGCCGGAGATGATGACGCTCTGTGCCGTGATGTTTCCCTTGACCTGTCCCTCGGCGCTGAGAATCAGCTTCTTGTCACAGCTGCAGTTGCCGTTGATGACGCCGTCTATCCGCACCGCTTCCGGAGACGTCAGGTCCCCGTCAAAGACGGTTCCCGCCCCGATCATCGTTCCGATCTTCGTGCGCGCGTCGTCCGCATAAGTCTCGTTTTTGTTTTTTCCCAACATAATTTCCCTTTCCTTATCCTTTTGCTTCAAACACGATCAGCGGATCGATCGCTTTGCCCTCCTGGAAGACCTGATAATCCAGCCGCTGATTGTCGCCGCCGACCGCAGCCAGCGCGTCCCCCGTCCGGACCCGGTCGCCCGCCTTACACAGCGTCTCCGCCGCCTGCGGCAGCATGTACCGCGTCCGATAGCCGTTGCCGTGGTCGATCTCGATGACGAGCGGATAATCGCCGTCCGCCCCGATATAAGTAACCGTGCCGTCCCCGGCCGCGACGATCGACCCATTTTCTTTCGTATTGATAGAGACATAGGGCGCGCTCTCAGAAAACTTCTGAAAGACCTCCCCCGCTTCCGAGTACGGATACCGGCTCGGATATGCGGAATCCGCAGAGAACTCCTCCTCTTCCGCTCCGCCCGCCTTGCCGGTCTTCGCCGCCGCAAGCAGCGCCTTATTCTCCGTCGTCAGTTCCTCAAGACGGCGATCCAGCGCCTCATTCTCTTCCTTCAAAAGCTGTATGCTCTTCTCCTGCTCCACAACCTTATCGAGCAGTTCGGACTCCCGCGTGACCTCGCTCGCATTCACGTAATTCGCCGTCGTCCGATCCGCCCCCAGATAGCGATAAGCCATCCATCCGAAGGCCGCGCAGACGCACAGAGCCAACACCGCAAGCAGCCGGAGGCACGAAGCTCCGACATGATAATGTCTTGCATTCTGCCCCGTATTGGAGATCAGGAGAACCGAAAAAGATTCCTTATGCCTGTGTTTACGACGTCTCATAGGCATCTCCACTCCATATCAAAACTTGTTCTACTGCACCGCCTGATCCGCCGGCGCAGCTGCCGTTGCCACACCGTTTTTGTTGACTTCGTACACGACGTTGTCAACCGTTACCGTAGTATTTTTCTGCAAAGCACCCGTTTCATCATAGTAATAAGTATTGCCGTCCGGTCTTGTCACCAGTCCTGTCTGCATGACCGCATTCTCGTCGAACCAGTACTCTTCTCCCTGAATCGTCACGTCCTCGCGAAGCGCGTGCCCGTCCTTGGTCGCCAGGAAGTATCTTCCCGTCTCGTCGTCAAACCAGCAGCCTTTCTGCACGAAACCGTTCTCATCCAGATGGTATTTTCTGTCCTCCCAGCTCACCCAGCAGCTGCGCTGCATTCTGTAATTCGCGTAGAAAACCTTCTGGTCGCCGCGGTCCGCAAACCCGTCCGCGATAATGATGGAGGAATAATCTTTAAACTGATAATCCATATCCACCCTGGTCGGGATCCCCGCAACGCTGCCGTGGGAGCTGTTCTGCCAGAAGGCCGCGCCGTTATATCCCAGACTGTCCGCATACTGCGCAACCCACTTGTCGTACCCAATGTCCCCGATCTTACTCTGGAACATATTCTTGCTGGAATAGACCACCGGATAATAACCGTTCGCCTCGATGATGGAGCAGAACGCGTTGATCAGTTCCTGCAGCTGCGCCTGCGACATATTCTTGTGGCAGGCGTCCTCCACATCATACACGACCGGATAATTCACCGTGTAATTGCTCATCCACTGCACGAGCTGGTTGGCCTCGTTCCGCGCCTGATCCGCATTGACCGCATAGGAGTACAGATATACGCCGGTCTTGAGTCCCGCCGCGCTCGCGCCCTTCATATTCGCGTCGAAATACGGATCCAGCCCCAGATTGGTGCTTCCCGCCTTGATAAAGACAAAAGAGACGCCGGACGACGGCACCTGTGACCAGTCAATCGCAAGATTATGCTTGGATACGTCGATCCCCCTCGCAATGGCGCTCTCGGCTCCGACCGCCTGCGCCTGCCTGACCGGCACGAGCGCCAGCACGCCCGCGAGACAGAGCGACGCCGCCCATCTCACCCTGTTTCTTCTCTTCGTATTGTCTGTATTCATTGGTATCCCGTTCCGCCAATCCCCGTACCGGCGGCTGTCTTCCTCTCTGTAATTTACTTAAAAATTCCTTTACAATATACCATATTTCCGCGCCGATGTACAGAGCGAATTGGGAAGTTCGGCCCTCTAAATTCCGAAACAGCTTGCCAAAATATCCCGGTTATGCTATGATGTTAGACGGTTGCAGAAAGCCGGCGTGTCGGAATGGCAGACGAGGCAGACTCAAAATCTGTTGTGGGCAACCACGTATGGGTTCAAGTCCCATCGCCGGCATTTGAGATAAACAAAACGGTACTTGGGACTTGAACCCGGTTCAACTGTCCCGCCGCCGGCATTTAAGATAAGCAAAAACAATACTTGGGACTTGAACCCGGTTCAACTGTCCCATCGCCGGCATTTGAGATAAGCAAAAACAATACTTGGGACTTGAACCCGGTTCAACCGTCCCATCGCCGGCAGACACAAAATCCGAACTTCTTTAAGAAGTCCGGATTTTTTCATAGATATCGAAGCAGTCCAATGTTGCGAAGTAATCCGCCGGCGTCTCGGCGCGCCTGATCAGCTGCACGCTGCCGTCCTCACGCAGAAGAAGCTCGGCCGATTTCAGCTTGCCGTTATAGTTGTAACCCATCGCGTAGCCGTGGGCGCCGGTGTCGTGGATCACGAGGTAGTCCCCCATGTCTATCCTGGGCAGCATTCTGTCAACTGCAAATTTGTCGTTGTTCTCGCACAGCGACCCCGTCACGTCATACTTGTGGTCGCAGGGCGCATCCTCCTTGCCCAATACCGTGATGTGATGATACGCACCATACATGGCCGGGCGCATCAGGTTCACCGCGCAGGCGTCCACGCCGATGTACTCTTTGTGGGTGTGCTTCTCGTGGATGGCCTTCGTCACCAGCGCACCGTAAGGGCCTGTCATAAAACGCCCCATCTCCGTGTAGATCGCCACATCTCCCATACCCGCCGGAACCAGTATCTCTTCGTACACCCTGCGGACGCCCTCGCCGATCGCGCGGATATCGTTGGCAGTCTGCTCCGGTCGGTAGGCGATCCCCACGCCGCCGGACAGATTGATGAACTCCAGCTGAATACCAAGTTTCTCCTTGATCTGCACCGCCACCTCGAAGAGCTGTCCCGCCAGCTTCGGATAATACTCGTTGGTCACGGTATTGCTCGCCAGAAAAGCGTGGAGGCCGAAATGTTTCACGCCCTTCTCCTTCAGGATCCGATAGCCCTCGAAGAGCTGTTCGGTCGTAAAGCCGTACTTCGCGTCGCCGGGGTTGTCCATGATGCCGTTGCTCATCTGGAAGACGCCTCCCGGATTATAGCGGCAGCTCATCGTCTCCGGCAGCGCGCCGAGAATCTTTTCCACAAACGGAATGTGCGTGATATCATCCAGGTTGATAATGCCTCCCACTTTCGCGCAGTAGGCATAGTCTTCCGCCGGCGTGTCGTTGGACGAGAACATGATATCGCGGCCGTTGATGCCCAGCGCGTTGCTTAACATCAGCTCCGTCAGGGACGAGCAGTCGCAGCCGATCCCATACTCATGCAGAATCCCGATCAGAAACGGATTCGGACACGCCTTCACCGCAAAATATTCTTTAAAGCCTTTATTCCACGAAAACGCCTCCTTCACCGCTCTGGCGTTCTCGCGGATCCCTTTTTCATCATAGATGTGAAAGGGCGTGGGATAAGTCTTTACGATCTCTTCAATCTGCTCTTTCGTCACAAATGCTTCTTTTTTCATCCTGTACTCCTCCTGCGGGCCTTTTCTTAAATGTTCTCAATCTGCCAGTCGATCGGCGCGACGCCGTGCGCTTGCAGGAATTCGTTGCACTGGCTGAAATGCCTGCAGCCAAAGAATCCCCGGTAGGCCGACAGCGGACTCGGGTGCGGCGCCTTTAAGATCAGATGTTTCGGGTTCGTCAGCATCGGAATCTTGCTCTGCGCGGGACGCCCCCACAACAGATAGACGATAGGCCGGTCCTGCTCGTTCACCGCCTGAATCACGGCGTCCGTGAACTGTTCCCATCCCTTGCCCTGATGGGAGTTCGCCTGATGCGCCCGCACGGTCAGCACGGTATTTAAGAGCAGCACGCCCTGATCGGCCCATTTCTTCAAATACCCATTGTTGGGGATATAGCAGCCCAGATCATCGTGAAGCTCCTGATAGATATTCTGTAAAGACGGCGGGATCTCCCGCTGATCCTGCGGTACGGAAAAGCTCATGCCGTGAGCCTGGTGCTCGTTGTGATAGGGATCCTGCCCCAATAAAAGCACCTTTACTTCATGTAAAGGCGTAAAGTGAAAGGCGCTGAAAATCTCCTCAGACGGCGGATAAATCACCCGCCTGCTGTACTCGTCCCTCACAAAAGTATACAACTCGCGGTAGTATGGTTTATGAAATTCTCCATCCAAAGCGACTGCCCAGTCGTTGCTCAGCATTGCCATGCTCTTATCTCCTCGTATCTTTCACCCGCGGGCGGCGAAATCCGTGCGCATCCGCAAAAGTTCATCGTCTGCCCGGCGGCCTGCATAACGCTATATTCTGACGGGGATTCCCTGCTCCCGCAGATAGTTCTTCAAGCTGCCGATCTCCATCTCCTTGAAATGGAACAGAGACGCCGCCAGCGCCGCGTCCGCTTTGCCGACCGTAAATGCCTCATAGAAGTGTTCCATCGTGCCCGCGCCTCCCGAGGCAATAACAGGAATCGAGACATTCTCCGCAACGGCTCTCGTCAGTTCCAGATCGTACCCCGCCTTTGTGCCGTCCCCGTCCATACTGGTGAGCAGGATCTCGCCCGCGCCGAGACTGTCCGCCCGCATAGCCCACTCCACGGCGTCTATCCCCATATCCACACGGCCGCCGTTTTTGTAGATGTTCCAGCCGCTGCCGTCCGGACGCCTCTTCGCATCGATTGCGACAACGACGCACTGGCTGCCGAACTTGTCCGCCGCGTCACTGATCAGCCGCGGATTCATGATCGCAGCGGAATTGACCGACACCTTGTCTGCGCCTTCCCGCAGAATCGCCTTGAAATCCTCCACCGTGCGGATACCGCCGCCCACCGTGAAGGGAATGAATACCCGCTCCGCGACTCTGCGCACCATCTCCACCGCCGTCGCTCTGGCGTCGGAGGAGGCCGTGATATCCAGAAAGACCAGCTCGTCCGCGCCGGATCTGTCATAGGCCGCGCCGACCTCTGCGGGATCGCCCGCATCTTTGAAATTGATAAAATTGACTCCCTTGACAACCCGTCCGTTCTTCACATCCAGGCAGGGAATGATTCTCTTTGTATACATCGTCCCGTGATACTCCCCGCTTGTACACTCAGCCTGCGATGGCCAGAAAATTCCGCAAAATCCTCATACCCACGTCCGAGCTCTTCTCCGGATGAAACTGACAGGCGAACACATTACCTCTCTCCACGGAGGCATGGATCGACGCCGCGTACTCCGTCACCGCCGTCACAATCTCAGGTTCCGACGCCTGAAGATAATAGGAATGCACAAAATACACATAGGACTGCTCCGGAACGCCGTCAAACAGTCTTCCTCTGTGCGGATAGCAAAGAGAGTTCCAGCCGATATGCGGAATCTTGAGTCCGCAGTCATCCGGCAGGCGCACGATCCTGCCCGGCAGGATACCCAGTCCCGGAACCCCCTCGCTCTCCTCGCTATATTCAAACAAAAGCTGTAAACCGAGACAGATTCCCAGAAAAGGCGTGCCGCTGTCTGCGACCTCCCTGATCGTATCGACCAGCCCGTACCTGTGCAGTTTTTCCATGGCGTCGCCGAAAGCGCCGACTCCCGGCAGAATAACATGATCCGCCGCCAGAATATCCTGCCGTTTCCTCGTCACCTGGACCGTTTTGCCGATCGCCATGACCGCTTTCTCGACGCTCTTAATATTGCCGGCGTCATAGTCTATCACCGCAACCATATTCGTGTCTACTCCGTTTCCGTCCCCTGCAGTCTGTCGATGATTTCCTCCTCTTCGGGAAGAACGTCCTGTTTTCCCTCCGGCTGTCCCTCCTCGCCGCCAAACGCCTCCCCTGAGACAACCGCCTGAAGCCGCTGCGAGTAGGTCACGTTGTCGCCGGATGCCAGAATATCCAGCGCGTCCGATTCCGACAAGCCGTACTCATTCGACAGCGCGTCGAGTATCTGTCCGTAGATATCGTCGACCTCGCCGCCCACACCGCAGCTGTCGGCCTCGTCGCGGAGCTCCTGATAACGGGTCACGCCTTCCATCAACGCATCCAGCGCCTCCAGAGACATATCCATCCTGTTATAATTCTCATAAGAGTCGAGCTTGCGCCGCATCTGCATAACAAGCGTACTCTTGTGAAAAATCGCCTCGTCCTCTTCACTCAGCTTTTTCCCGTAAAGCAGCTCGTAAACCTGTTCATACTGGCTGTGATCAAACGCGACTCTTGCCTCCTGCTTCTCAAACTGCGGCGGCAGGACTGTCGTGAGAATCACGATGCACGCGGCGATCGTCGCACAGAAGAGGAACACGGAAATCACCTTCTTTTTGGACAGCTTCTTCTCCGGCGTTTTAGGCTCTTCCTCGACAGCTTCCTCTTTCTCCTTCTTTTTCTTCCTTTCTTTCTTAGGCTTCTTGGCTTTCGCTGCATCCTCCTCGTCGCCCTCGCCCTCTTCCGCTCCGGCGGCGGCCGCTTTCTTCTCCCCCTTCTTCTCCTTTTTCTTCTTCCCCTTCTTCTCCTTTTTCTTCTTCTCTTTCTTATCTTTCTTCTTGGAATTCTTCTGATCCTCGGCATTCAGCTCTTCCAGAAGCTCCTTATTTTCATCGGAGAGATTGCCGATCACCACGCCGACGTCGCTGGGATCACTCTCCGCCTCGACGCCGCTTTCCTCATCGTCGTCCTCCTCCAGGAGCAGCGCCATCAACTTCGCAAAGAAACCCTGTTTTCTGGGCTTGCTCTCTTCCGATTCTCCGTCCATGCTCTCCAGAAGGCTGCTCAGCTCATCCGTCTCTTCGCCGCCCGCCGCCTCATCCGGACCGCCCTTTTTCTTCCTGTCCTTTTTAGCCTGCTTTTCCCGTTTCTTTCTCTCTTTTTCTTCTTTTTTCTTCTCTTTTCTGGATTTCGGATTCTCGCGCTCGTCCAGCTCTTCCTGCGTGATCTCGCGAATATTTTCCGGCTCGTCTTCCGCCGCGGGCTCTTCTTCCTCCTCGCCCGCGAAGAAATCAAACTCCCCGCTTTCCTCCTGGCTCTCCGAGATGCCGCCAAGCATCGCCATCATATCGTCGTCCACGGAGACGCCCTGATCCGCTTTTTCCAGAAGGTCGTTGATTTCAGACAGATCCTCGCTGCCCTCCATACCCTCCAGCAGCGCAGACAGATCGGCGTCCTCCTCCCCGTTCTCTTCCAGTGCAAAATGCTCCTCTGCCTCCGGGTCTTCCTCCAGCGCGAAATGCTCTTCCGCCTCCGGGTTCTCCTCCGGCGCGAAATGCTCTTCCGCCTCCGGGTCTTCCTCCAATGCGAAATGCTCTTCCGCCTCCGGGTCTTCCTCCAATGCAAAATGCTCTTCCGCCTCCGGCTCCTCCTCCGGCGCGAAATCTTCCTCCGAAGCAGAATCCTCCTCTGCGCCAGACAGCCTGGTATCCGCTTCTTCCAGTCCCAATTCACCCAGACCCAGTTCATCCAGTCCTAATTCATCCAGGTTCAATTCCTCCAGTCTCGGATCGCCGGACTTTGCCAGATCGGATGCTGACGTTGATTCCTCAAAAGAAGCTGTCTCCTCCGAAGCAGGCGCTTCCTCCAGTCCCAATTCTTCTGGGCCCATTTCCTCCAATCCCAATTCATCCAGACCCAGTTCGTCCAGTCCTAACTCATCCAAATTCAGTTCTTCCGATCCCGAATCGCCGGACTTTGCCAGATCGGATGCTGACACTGACTCATCAAAAGAAGCTGTCTCCTCCGGGGCGGACGTTTCCTCCAGCCCCAGTTCATCCAGACCCAGTTCATCCAGTCCTAATTCATCCAGGTTCAATTCTTCCAGTCCCGGATCGCCGGACTCCGCCAGATCGGAAGCTGACGCTGATTCATCAAAAGAAGCTGCCTCCTCCGAGGCAGGCGCTTCCTCCAGCCCCAGTTCATCCAGACCCAGTTCGTCCAGGGACAATTCATCCAGACTCATGGCGTCGCTGTCCGGCAAAATCCCATCCTCTACAGCCGTCTCGTCCGACAGCATACCGACCTCTGCCATCGGCTCGCCGGCCTCCATTTCCTCCGCCGGAACAGAGCCGTCTGTCCCGTCATCCGATTCCGCTGGCGCAGACGTCTCCGACTCTCCTCCCATGGAGGCAAAAAGCGTCTCGATTTCATCCATGCTCATCATTTTATTGGGATCTTCCGGCACGGGCGCGGGCGAAGGCTCCGCCGTATCCTGCGGCGCGGGCGCCGTCCCGGCTGAGCTGTTTTCTCCTTCCGTCAACGATCTCAAAAGACTATCCAGATATTCTTCACTTGAACTCATAAGCTCTCTCCACCAAAACTTTTTGTCTCATTTTAGCACATCATGCGCCGATTCACAAACAGATATCTTCTTATATGACACATCTTTCCAGAAATCCGATCGGATCTTCTCTGACAGAACGCCCTCTGTCGCTGATCTCTCCGCCGATCTGCCAGAGCGAAGCGTGCACGCGGTACAGGAACGCCTTCTGATTATACAGCACAATCTTCTCAAAAGGAAAACGTATCACCGTCGGATATTCCATGCCGACTCCTAATTCTAACACACATAGCCTTCTATTAACAGTCCCCTGCAGCCATTTCGTATATTTGCCCCAACGCTCCAGATATCCTTCCTCGGCATAACGCGTCACACCGAGCTGGTTGAATCTGAGCCCGGCGCCGCATTTCTCACAGACCGGCTCATGCAGCATATCAAGCGCAAGTTCCCCGCGATAATAGCGAAGCACCGCCTCATAGCTTTCTTCAGGAATGTCCGTCAGCGTATGGGAGCAGTTCCGGTCGCACTGCATCCTGCGGAAACCGCCGCAGGGCGTCACGATTCTGTCTTCGTCAAGCGCCGTATCATACAGATAGTCGTCCATACACAGGGAAACGATAAAATAATTTTTCCCGGCGAGCAGACTTTCCAGATTCCGATAAGCGCGCGTCCATCTGTCTTCCCTGACGCGCCGCAATACCATCTTCTGCAGAAAAGGCGTGATCCAGATATACTCCCGCGCGCCGCCGATCTCTGCCTCTATCTCACGGTAGCGCGCATCCTCTGTCAGCGCGCTCCAGTCGTACGAAAACGACTCGCCCAATCCCACAAGGACAAAGTCCGCCTCCCGCACCCGCTCCTGCATCTTACGCAGTTCGTCATCACTCATGATCTGTCCTCACCGCAAAAATGAAGGCCGGGAAAGCCCCGACCCCCATTGCTTTGGTAATATCTTACTTTACATTCAAAACCAACTGATCTACCGTACGTACCAAATTGCCTATCTCGGGTTTGGAAAGCTGTGCGTTTGCGCCGAGAGCCTCGCCCTTTCTCTTCATCTCGTCATTGACAAGCGACGAAAAGATCACGATCGGGATATCCTTTGTCTCATCGTCCGACTTGACAAGTTTCGTCAGCCTGTGTCCGTCCATAATCGGCATCTCGATATCCGTAATAATGCACTGTACATGATCCTTCAGCGTACCTTCCCTCTTACACTCCTGGATCACATCATAAGCCTGCTGTCCGTTCTCGGTATGGATCAGATTCGCATATCCCGCCTTGTGCAGGGAATCCACAATCAGCTTGTTTAACAGCGGCGAATCCTCCGCGATCAGGATCGGAACATCGTTTCGGGTCCTCTCACCCAATTCCTCAATATCAGTCAGCTTCAATCCCGTCTCAGGATTGATGTCCGTCACAATCTTCTCAAAGTCAAGTATGATAATCAGGCGATCCTCAAACTTGATAATTCCTGTCGAAACGCCTTCCTCTGTAGTCGATACGGTAGATCCCGGCTTGATAATGTCCCGCCACGACACACGATGGATACCGACAACAGAATCTACATGGAACGCAATATCCAGCTTGTTAAAATTGGTAACGATAAACAATCCGCCCGGCTGCGTCGTACCTCTCTGGAGGCAATTCTTTAAATCAATCGCCGTGATCATCGTATCTCGCGGCATGAAGATACCTTCAATACTCGGGTGTGCATTCGGAACCGGCGTCACGGGCTGATAGACAATGATCTCTTTGATCTTCGCGACGTTGATGCCGTACGCGTTGCCATCCAGCTTAAATTCAAGTACTTCCAGCTCATTGGTGCCGTTCTCAAGCAGAATCTTCGTATCCATGTAAACCACCTCACGTTATATAATTAGAACCCCTGCAGCAATTCCCTCAAAAAGCGGTTGTAAGAGCCGCCGCATTCCCAGGAGCAACCGCCGATATATTTCAGACTGCATATTTATTTTGCCATATTTGACTAAAAAAATCTACTGCAATCTCAAATTTTAATTCATTATAACATAAAAAAATGAAAAAAAAAACACTATTTGCATTTTTTTGCAAATAGTGTCTGACCGGAACCGACGTCCCCTCAAAACCGAACCTGAAAGATGATTGAACCAATGACTGAGTTTTCTCCGCTTTCTTGGAGGATCGCCTGCGATCCTCTGGAGTTAATTGCGAAGCAATTTACTCCGGTTAGCTGCTTTGCAGCTTACTCTTTACGAAGAATTGCAACGCAATTCTTCAGGACAAAACTTAGTAATTCTTTGGAGTTAACCGCGCCAGCGGTTTACTCCGTGGTCAAGCTCCCGACCGATTAGTACCTGTCAGCTGAGTGCATTGCTGCACTTACACCTCAG
>CANQTL010000018.1 GCA_947626775.1 uncultured Lachnospiraceae bacterium
ATCAAATCCTAACACAGAAAAAGGTGCTTTCCTATTTTTATCTGTTCTTTTTCCTACAAAAACTTTACCCTAGCTTTTATAACGGCTAGATGTGTCGGCGATTGCCTAAATATACTTGATATCAGCATAGAAATGTATTAAAATCAGACATAAAAGCAGGCCGGATATCAAAAGAGTGATACGGCGGAATGAAACTTGTAAATGTATTATCAGTGACGGGGGAAACGGAGAGCTATGAGAAAGGTTATTATGGCCGCTGTGGGATGTCTGACGGCGGGTGTGCTTCTCATCGGGTGTTCGGGCGATACGGTGAGGGCGGCAAATTGCAGCGTGGAAGGCTGTACCATAGAAGGCGAGCACACGCATGGAGAAGAACATCACGGGGAAGAGACGCAGGAGGCGTTTGACTGCGGCGTGGCGGGCTGCACCATAAAGGGCGAGCACACGCATGGAGAAGAACATCACGGGGAAGAGACGCAGGAGGCGTTTGACTGCGGCGTGGCGGGCTGCACCATAAAGGGTGCGCACACGCACGGAGAAGAACACCACGGGGAAGAGACGCAGGAGGCGTTCGACTGCGGCGTGGCGGGCTGCACCATAAAGGGTGCGCACACGCACGGAGAAGAACACCACGGGGAAGAGACGCAGGAGGCGTTCGACTGCGGTGTGGCGGGCTGTACCATAGAGGGCGCGCACACGCATGAGGCGGAGCACCATGAAGAGGAGACGCACAATGCAGCAGCGTGCGGTGTGGCGGGCTGTACCATAGAGGGCACGCACACGCATGACGAAGAACACCATGAGGAAGCGTCCTACGAAGAAGAGCATCATGAGGAAGAGTATCATGAAGAGGAATCTCATGAAGAGGAATCTCATGAGGAAGAGTACCACGAAGAGGAATCTCATGAAGAGGAATCTCATGAGGAAGAGTACCACGAAGAGGAATCTCATGAGGAGGACCACCATGAAGAAGAGGTGCATGGGGGACATCATGGCGAGCACCACTGATCAGGACAGGATATCCGTTTGCGCATAGCTGCGTATCGGGCGGATCAGAAACGAGCTGAAACACGCATAAAAATAAGAGCTGCTGTCTGGGCAGAGACGTTCTCTGCTCTTACGGCAGCTCTTTTATGTGCGGCGGTCTTGCGCTATCTCGCCAGCCATCCGCCGTCGACGGCGATCGTGAAGCCGTGAACATAGGCCGCCGCGTCGGAAGCCAGGAAGACAGCCGCGCCTGCGACGTCCTCGGGCGTGCCCCAGCGTCCTGCGGGAATGCGGCCCAGGATCTCGGCGCTGCGCTGGTCGTCGCTTCGCAGATTGCTGGTATTGTTGGTTGCCATGTAGCCGGGAGCGATCGCGTTCACATTGATGTTGTGGGACGCCCACTCATTGGCGAGCGCTCTGGTCAAGCCCAGAACGGCGCTCTTGCTCGATGTGTAGGCAGGCACCCGGATGCCGCCCTGATAGCTGAGCATGGAGGCGATGTTGATGATTTTGCCGCCCTTGCCGTCGGCGATCCATTTTTTGGCGAAGGTCTGCGAGAGGAAGAAGACCATTTTCTCATTCAGATCAATCACGGCGTCCCAGTCCTCCGCAGAGACGTCGACCGCGTCGCATCTCTTGATGATGCCGGCGTTGTTGACCAGAATGTCCACGCGTCCGGATACTTTTAGTGCCTCTTCCACGATGTGAGGGATCACGTCGATATCTGACAGATCAGCGATCAGTTCCGTGAAGGAACCTGAGAAAGCGGCGATCTTGTCCGCCGTCTCCGCGCAGCTTCTTCTCGCAACGCCGATCACGCTGGCGCCCGCCTGCGCGAACGCCACGCAGATGCCCTGGCCCAGGCCGGTGTTGGCGCCGGTCACGAGCGCGGTTTTGCCGGCGAGAGAAAACATGCTTAAATTCGGTTCAAACATAATATTCACCTGTCTTTCTTATAAATATAGCGTCTTGCACTGACGACGTCCCTATTATACTAAAAAACGGCGGGGAAGAAAAGGGTTTGACCGCGCAATTTTCCAAAGATTTCTTATACGTTCTTGAAAAACGCCTTAAAACAGTGTAGAATCGTAGCAGTATATACAGAGGAAGACAGAGGAGATAAGCGTGAAAACGATGACACTCAGCAAAAAGCCCGTGACGGGCATGAAAGATATTCTTCCAGAGGAGATGGAGATCCGCGACTACGTCATCAGGGTCATCAAGGAGACTTACGGAAGGTTTGGCTTTACGTCGATTGAGACGCCCTGCGTGGAGGATCTGGCAAACCTGAACTGCAAGGCGGGCGGGGAGAATGAGAAGCTGATTTTCAAGATTTTAAAGCGCGGGGAGAAGCTGAAGATCAGCGAGGCGCAGTCGGAGAACGATCTGGCGGACGGCGGTCTCCGCTATGATCTGACCGTGCCGCTTGTGCGCTATTATTCCAACCATGCCTCGGAGCTGCCGTCGCCGTTCAAGGCGCTGCAGATGGGGAACGTATGGCGCGCGGACAGGCCGCAGCGGGGCCGGTATCGTCAGTTTATGCAGTGCGATATCGATATCTTGGGCGAGGCGTCCAACCTGGCGGAGATCGAGCTGATTCTTGCCACCACGACGACGTTGGGCAAGCTCGGTTTCCGGGATTTTCAGATCCGCATCAACGACAGGCGGATTCTGAAGGCGATGGCGGCGCACTGCGGTTTCGCCGAGGAGGATTACGATACGGTATTTATTGCGCTGGACAAGATGGATAAGATCGGCGTCCAGGGCGTGGAAGAAGAGCTGAAGGCGGCAGGCTTTGCCGGCGATGCGATAGACAGATATCTTGCGCTTTTCAGGGAGCTGGAACAGACTGACGATGCGGCGCGATATCTGTTTGACAGGCTGGGAGACGGTCTGGACGGAGAGGTCAGGGAGGGGTTTTTGGAGATCTTAAAGAGTGTAGAGGCGGTGAAGGGCGGCTTCTTTGAACTGGTGTTTGACCCGACGCTGGTGCGCGGCATGTCCTACTATACGGGCACGATCTTCGAGGTCGCGATGCCCCAGTTTGGCGCAAGCTGCGGCGGCGGCGGCAGATACGACGGCATGGTGGGCCGCTTCACGGGACATGACGTGCCGGCCTGCGGTTTTTCCATCGGTTTCGAGCGCATCATTCTGCTGCTCATGGAGAGCGGTTTTAAGGTGCCTTCGTCCGGCAGAAAATGCGCCTATCTGATCGAGAAAGGCATAGACGGCGAGCGGCTGTCCGGGATTATGGCCGAGGCGCAGGCGCAGCGGGAGCAGGGAGACCAGGTGCTCACGGCGCGTATGAACAAGAACAAGAAGTTCCAGAAGGAACAGATTGCAGCGCAGGGCTACGAGGACTTCCGGGAATTTTACAGGGAACCTTTGAAGAGATAACGGATCTGAAATATATGTGAGGAGGATATGAAAAAATGGCGGAATCTATGCAAGGCTGGAAGAGAACCTGCCGCTGCGCGGAGCTTTCCACAGGGAATGTCGGCGAGGAAGTCACCGTGATGGGCTGGGTGCAGAAACAGAGAAACAAGGGCGGTATTATCTTTGTGGATCTGCGCGACCGTTCCGGCGTCTTACAGATTATCTTTGAGGAGGCGGACTGCGGCGCGGAGGCTTTTGCCAAGGCGGAGCGGATGCGCAGCGAGTTTGTCATCGCCGTTGTCGGCAGAGTGGAGAAGCGTTCCGGCGCGGTGAACGAAAATCTGAAAACCGGTGAGATCGAGGTGCGCGCCGCCCAAGTGCGCATTCTGTCCGAGGCGGAGACGCCGCCGTTCCCGGTGGAGAACGATTCCAAAACGAAGGAGGAAATCCGTTTAAAATACCGCTATCTGGATTTGAGAAGGCCCGATCTGCAGGAGAAGCTGATGCTGCGCAGCAGGATCGCCGCAGAGATGCGTTCTTTTATGGAGAAAGAGGGATTCCTGGAGATCGAGACGCCGATCTTGTGCAAGTCCACGCCGGAAGGCGCGCGGGATTATCTCGTGCCAAGCCGCGTGCATCCGGGCAGTTTCTATGCGCTGCCGCAGTCGCCGCAGCTCTACAAGCAGCTGCTGATGTGCTCCGGCTACGACAGATATTTCCAGATCGCGCGATGCTTCCGAGACGAGGATCTGCGCGCGGACAGGCAGCCGGAGTTCACGCAGGCGGATATGGAGCTTTCCTTCGTGGATGTGGACGATGTGATCGACGTCAACGAAAGACTGATACAGCATATCTGCAGGGAGGCTGTCGGTCTTGATATACAGCTCCCGCTTCCCCGCCTCAAATGGCAGGAGGCAATGGACAGATACGGCTCCGACAAGCCGGACACGCGCTTCGGGATGGAGCTTACGGACGTCTCCGGCGTGGTGGCAGGCTGCGGGTTCGGTGTGTTCACCTCTGCGCTGGAGAGCGGCGGTTCGGTTCGCGGACTGAACGTCAAGGGGCAGGCGGCCATGCCGCGCAAGAAGATCGACGCGCTGGTTGAGTTCGCCAAAGGATACGGCGCGAAAGGGCTTGCCTATTTAAGCGTGCAGGAGGACGGCAGTTACAAATCTTCCTTTGCCAAATTCATGACGCAGGAGGAACTGGACCGTCTGGTAGAGGCGATGCAGGGCGAGCGGGGCGATCTGCTTCTCTTCGCCGCGGATAAGAAGAATATCGTGTACAGCGTGCTGGGCGCGCTGCGCGTGGAGCTGGGAAAGCAGCTTCATTTGATTGACGAATCCACATTTAATTTTCTGTGGGTGGTGGAATTCCCGCTGTTAGAGTGGAGCGACGAGGAAAACCGCTATATGGCGATGCACCATCCCTTTACCATGCCGATGGAGGAAGACTGGCAGTACATCGATTCCGATCCGGGGCGTGTCCGCGCCAAGGCTTACGACATTGTGCTGAACGGCGTGGAGCTGGGCGGCGGTTCCGTCAGGATCCATCAGAATGATATTCAGGAAAAGATGTTTGAAGTGCTGGGATTTACGAAGGAGCAGGCGTGGGAACGCTTTGGTTTCCTGCTGAACGCATTCAGGTACGGCGTGCCGCCTCACGCAGGGCTGGCTTACGGACTGGACCGCTTCGTGATGCTTCTTGTCGGGGCGGAAAATATCCGAGAGGTCATCGCGTTCCCGAAGGTCAAGGACGCTTCCTGCCTGATGACGGAGGCGCCGGGTACGGTGGACAAAGAGCAGCTTGACGAACTGCATATCGCTGTTCTTTCGGAAGAAAAAGCGGAATGAACCGGTTTGTACTGCGTCAGTCGCTGCTTCTGTTCCTGACGGCGGTGATCTGGGGCGTTGCGTTTGCGGCGCAGAGCGCGGGAATGGACTATGTGGGGCCGTTTACCTACAACGGCGTCCGGTGTATTCTGGGCGGGCTTGTGCTGCTGCCGTGTATCGCGCTGTTAGACAGGCTGCGGGAACGCAGGGAAACGGGTGATGCAGGCGAAGCAGACACACCGGCGGCACGAGGCGGAAAGCAGCTGTTTGCGGGCGGTCTGTGCTGCGGTCTGCTGCTGTTTACGGCGAGCAGTTTCCAGCAGATCGGCATTCAGTATACGACGGTGGGCAAGGCTGGGTTCCTCACGGCGATGTATATCCTGCTGGTGCCGCTTTTGGGTCTGTTCATGCATAAAAGAGCGGGCATACAGGTGTGGCTCGGCGTCGCGCTCGCTGTGTGCGGCCTGTATCTGCTGTGCATGAAGGAGGGGCTGCGTCTGGGAAAAGGGGATGCGCTCATGCTCGTGTGCGCAGCCGTCTTTTCTTTTCACATTCTGGTGGTGGATCATTTCTCGCCGAGAGTGGACGGCGTCAGGATGTCCTGCATCCAGTTCTGGGTGTGCGGGATTCTGTCTCTGCTGTGCAGTTTTCTGTTTGAGGAGCCGGCGGTCAAAGATATTCTCGCCGCGTGGCTGCCTGTCTGCTATGGCGGAACTATGTCCTGCGGCGTCGCGTACACGCTTCAGATCGTTGGGCAGAGGGAAATGAATCCCACGATCGCGTCGCTGATCCTGAGTCTGGAGTCGGTGGTGAGCGCGGTGGCTGGGTTTTTGCTTCTGCATCAGACGATGAGCGGCAGAGAGGTTCTGGGCTGTCTCATGATGGCTGCCGCGATCGTGCTGGCACAGCTGCCGGACCGAAGAAAAACATGAGGAGAAGAAGACCATGGCCAAGGAATATTTCTTTGTTTTTTACAGCATACTCGCCGTGATCCTGCTCACCGGCGTCAGACCGGCGGCGAGGGGGATGTGGCGGGAGGACGCGCTGTCCTTAAAGACGTCGAAAGGCGTGCTCGGGTTCTGCGCTGTGGCGATCATGCTGCACCACATGTCCCAGACGATCTATTTTGCAAACGAGGATCCGGGCATCCTGATTTTTATGGTGGATATCGGCGTATGTTTCGTGGGGATGTTCTTCTTTTTCTCCGGGTACGGCCTGTACAGCAGCCTGCGGGACAAGCCGGACTATCTGAAAGGATTTCTCAGGCACAGGCTTCCGGCGGTTTTGATCCCGTTCTATGTCTGCAACCTTGTGTTTATCATCGGTTCCTGCCTGTGGGGGTACAGGCTGAAGGCGCAGGAGATTCTTCCCTATCTGACGGGCGTGGTCCTGATGAATAATCAGATGTGGTATATCGTGGAGATTTTTTTCCTGTATCTGCTGTTCTGGCTCGTGTTCCGCCTGGTCAGGAACAGAGACGCCGCCTGTATCGTATACGGCGTCTGTGTGGCGATTATGATCGCGTGCAGTCTTTGTCTTGGACATGACACGACGACGCCCACACAGGGGCTGTGGTTCCACGGGGAATGGTGGTACAACACGACGTTTCTGATGTTTGTTGGTGTGCTTTTCGCCAGATGGGAGAAGCAGATTCTCGGCTTTATCCGGAAATTTTACGGGATTTCGCTGATCGTGTCGGCGCTCCTTGTGGCGTTCTTCTACAGCAGGACGATGTACATGCTGCAGACGACGGGTTACTGGTATGAATGGCCCGGCCATCCCGGTTATCAGGAGAAATGGCAGACGCTGGCCATGCAGACGCCGTTTGTTCTCTTTGTGGTGCTCACGGTTATCATCGTGATGCAGAAGATTGGGATCGGCAATAAGATACTGGACTTTCTGGGAAGCATCGCGCTGGAGCTGTACCTGATTCACAATTTGTTCCTCCTGTATATGCCGGTGAAGAACCGGGTCGGATATATTCTGGCGTGCTATGCGGCGTCTATCGCGCTGGCGGCGCCGCTGCACTGGGTCGACAGGAAGCTGATCGGTCTGGTCGGTCGTATCGGCACGAAGAAGGAGCGGGCGGTCTGAAGCTGAGAAGGAGATGTATCTGAGTCATGGCAGAGCAGAAGTCGGATAACGCGCGTCTGGAGACGCTGGCAGAAGAATTTGCAAAAGACAGACAAAAAGAAAAGTATGCCGAAGTCATGGAAGCGTTGGAAAAATCGACGGTTCTCATGCCGGTTATGCCGCCGCGGGGGCTGGATGAGGAGACGCAGCGGGCGATGAAAGCCGGGAAACCGGTGCGGCTGCCGAAAAATGCGTCGATCACGCCGTGTCTGCTGCGCAAAGAATCGGGAGAACAGCTACTGCCAGTCTTTACTTCCGGTGCACAGATTCCGCCGGAGAAAAAAAGCCCGGCCGTGCTCGCCATGCCGTTTCAGGTGTGCCTTTCCATGGTGACGGCGAACAGCGGACAGGTGTCTGCGATGGTGCTGAACCCTTTTACGCACAATATCGCGATGCCGAAGGAGATTCTGGAGGTGGCGCGCAGGCGCATGGAAGCGGCGAAACAGACAAAGACCGTCCGGGTGACGGAGAAGCAGTTTGCCAGGCTGGTGCATGACAGAGTGGCGTTTCAGCTGCTGCCCAGGTATCTTTTCGAGCATAAGGAGGACGGACTCAGACGGCTGCAGGACGAGGAGGGGGCGTTCCTTTTAGAACTGTACAGGGAGTGCTATCCCGAGGAGCGTCGGCAGGCCGCTGCGGTCACAGAGGAGGACTTCTCGGTGATGACGATGAACGTCACGGAAGATATGCAGATTACCCGGGTGGATATGCCGGAGGGCAGGGACAGAGCGGGCTCGTGCTACAGAGTATACGCGGTCTTTCTGCGAGGCGCACGTCAGATACGCTGCTATACGCTGGAGAGAACGGAACAGGGGAACCAGATCGGCAGGGTCGGCCCTGACGGTGTGCATGAGACGCTGGAGCCTGCGCCGGACAACGGGGCGGAGATTGAGGCTGTGATGGCGCTGGCCGCACGCGCGCAGGAGTAGAATACGTATGAGGGAATTTCTGTTTTATCTTATATTTGGGCTGTCCTGTATCACCTATTTCGTCGGGCTGGGCTCTCTCAGAAAAACCAGCAAAAAGGGCGTGATAGACAGGCTGTATTTCCTTTCCGCCCTGTTCAGCGCGGGCTGGGGGCTTTTTATCGGGCTGGTGCTGGTGCAGACGGATGAGGATCTGGCGGCGCTGTTTCGGGCCGTCGGCATGCTGCATATCTTCGGCCTGATGATCTGCTTTACCCATATGATGATCTTCTGGTCGGATATACGGGGCAGAAGGAAGCGGTGGACGGCTGGGTTTGTCTGGCTGGGCGTACTGCTGTATCCTTTTCTGATACGGCGGGAAAACGTTGTGTTCGAGATGACGTCCTACGGGATGTCCTACCGGATCAGGACCAGCATTTTCAGCGTGTCCTATGTGGTGTTCTGCGCGGTGGCGGCGGTCAATCTGCTGGGTCTGAGCGTCTATATGGCGCGCAGATGTGTCAGGAGGAGAGAGAAGGATATCGCCTATTCGCTGATGCTGTGCGTCATGATCGTAGGGTTTGGCTGCGCGCTTGACACTTTCCTGCAGATGATCGGATTCGCGGCTTTTCCGACGAGCACGCTGGGACAGTTTGTCGCGCAGATGGTCCTGTGCAGAACCTATCGGTTCTACAATGATTCCCGGGTGACGCTCGAGAATATGTCCAGGTTCGTGTACTATTCCGTGGATGAACCGGTGTTTTTGTTCGACGAGGCGGAGCGTCTGTGCATCGTCAACAACGGCGCCACGATTTTTCTGGGACTCAGCGCGGAGGAGTGCTGTAAGCTGCGTCTGGAAGATATCTTTGTCCTGGAGAAGGACGCGTTCCGGTTCCGCGGGAGCAAGAACCGTGTGGAGGCGCGGTGCTGGCAGAGAAACAATATCTGCAGTATCTCGATCGACAAGATCTACGACGATTACCAGGATATCATCGGCTATATCGTGATCGTGCACGACGTGACGGAGCGGGTGCGTATGCTGGAGAGACTGGAGCGGGAGAAGCAGCGCGCGGATAAGGCGAACGAGGCGAAGAGCGCGTTCCTCGCAAATATGTCCCATGAGATCCGGACACCCATCAACGCGGTTATGGGAATGAACGAGATGATTCTCAGGGAGAGCGCGGAACCGGCCACACTGGAGTATGCCAGGAATATCCAGCACGCCAGCAAGACGCTTTTGGTGCTCATCAATGATATTCTGGACTTCTCCAAGATCGAATCGGGTATGATGGAACTGGTGGAGGAGCCGTACTCTCTGGGGACGCTTTTGCGGGATCTCAGGACGGAGTGCGGTATGCGCGCCGAGGAAAAGGGACTTGCGCTTACATTTATCGTGCCGGAGGATACGCCGGGTGATCTGCTCGGCGACGAGGTGCGGGTGCGTCAGGTAATTCTCAATATCCTGACCAACGCGATCAAGTATACGATGAAGGGCAGCGTGACCATGACCGTCTCCTATGAGAGGCAGGCGCAGAATACGGTGCGGCTCACTTTCGCCGTGGCGGATACCGGCATCGGTATCAAGCCGGAGAACATCGGCAGACTGTTCGGCAAGTTCGACAGGATCAACGAGGAACAGGTACACGCCATCGAGGGTACGGGTCTGGGGCTGAGCATCGTGGATAAGCTGGTGAGTCTGATGGACGGCACGGTGACGGTGGAGAGCGAGTACGGCAGGGGCTCTGTATTCACGGTTGTCCTGCTGCAGAAGATATCCGGCGGCGGGACTGTGGGCTCGATCCGGGAACAGCCCAGACAGCGGGAGAAGCAGACGGCGGGCGAACCGCTGTTTACGGCGCCGGAGGCCAGGATCCTGGCCGTGGACGACAACAAGGTCAATCTCGCCGTCATCCGGGGACTCCTGCGCAAGACCAAAGTGCAGATCACCTGTGTCACAAGCGGAAGGGAATGTCTGGAGGCCGCGGCGAAGGAGCGGTACGATGTGATTCTGCTGGATCATATGATGCCGGGCATGGACGGCATAGAGACGCTCGAAAAGCTCTCCGGGCTGCCGGAGAACAGGAGCAGGGATGCGAGAGTGATCGTGCTGACAGCCAACGCGATGGCGGGCGTCCGCGAGATGTATCTCGAGAAAGGGTTCGACGACTATCTGTCGAAGCCCATCGAGGGAGCCGCGCTGGAGCTGCTTCTGAAGAAATATCTGCCGCCTGCGCTTGTCACGGAGAGCGCGGGGGAGTAAACGAGACTCCCGCAGAGCCTGTGTCACGGTTCTGCGGGAGTTTCTTCTTCATCCGTCTCTTCCGAGGGAGGCAGGGTGATGAGCACCCTGACGATGCGGTTGTCCTGCACGCCGTCTGCCTGAAGCGAAATGCCGTTGTCCAGCGCAATCTTTTCGCCGTCCTGCGGCAGGCGTTCCAGCCGTTCTATCATGAGTCCGCCGACGGAGTCGTAATCTTCGGAGTCCAGCTCGATGTCCAGCGCGTCGTTGATGTCGCTCAGCTTCATCTGCGCCTCCACGAGATACTGGCCGTCGCCGGTCTCCTGGATCAGTTCTTCCTCGTCGGCGTCGTACTCGTCGCGGATCTCGCCGACCAGTTCCTCAATCATGTCTTCCATCGTGATCATCCCCACCGTCGCGCCGTATTCGCTCAGCACGAAAGCGATGCTCAGGGATTTCTCGCGTATCTCCATCAGCAGATCGGACACGCGCTTGTACTCGTAAGTGTAGTACGCCTCGCGCAGGATTTTCTTGAGCTGGAATTTCTCCCGGTCTTTGACCAGAATAAAGTCCTTGATATTGACCACGCCGATGATGTGGTCCGGATCTTCGTCATACACGGGGATCCGCGTAAACATCGAATCCTGGAAGGTGGACAGAAGTTCCTGATAGGTCGCGTCGATCGGCACGGTGGTCATCTGGATGCGCGGGATCATAATGTCTTTGGCCACCGTGTCCCCGAAGTCGAAGACATTGTAGATCAGTTCCCGTTCCTCGGACTCGATGACGCCGCCCTCGTGGCTGACGTCCACATAGGTTTTCAGTTCCTTTTCGGTGATGCTGAAGGTATTGCCGTCGGAGCTGATATGTAGGAGACGCAGGATCCAGTCGGAGAGTCTGTCGATGATGAAGATCACGGGGGTCAGCACGATGATCAGCGCGTGAATGACGCCGCTGTACAGCAGCGTGATCCTCTCGGCGCGCTGCATCGCCCAGGTTTTCGGTATGATCTCGCCGAACATGAGGACGGCGAAGGTCAGAATGCCGGTCGCGACGCCGACGGCGTAACTGCCCCAGACCCTGATGACAAAGGCGGTCATGAGGGAGGAGGCCGAGAGGTTCACGATATTGTTGCCGATCAGGACGGCGCTGAGCATCTTGCCGTAGTGGTCCAGTATGCGCTGCACCCTGAGGGCCTTTTTGTTTTCTTCCTGGACGAGCGTGCGTATCCGCACACGGCTGACTGTCGAGAACGCCGTCTCGGCGGATGAGAAAAATCCCGACAAAAAGACGAGAATTACCAGTGCTGCGATTTGTATGACACCTTCGGTATCCAATGAAAAGTTCACTCCTTAGTTTGCCTGCCGGCGTATGTAGCCCGCCCTGATCTGACAGGGAGAGGGCAGTTACAAAAATATTACTATGGAATACAGGAAAGTGTCAAGTTTTTCGGGGGAGAGGAATATACATTTGTAAACGGCAGAGGATTTCGCGGAGCGGGGGTTCGGCTCCGCGGGATCCGGCGGTGGAGGAACGGAGGAAATATGGGCAGAAAAGAGATCTATCTGGATAAGGTTGTTTTTATCACGAAGTGTATGCTGGCGGCTTACATCCTGACGGCGGGACTCCTTCTGCTGCTCGCCTTTATGCTGTACAGGTTCGGGCTGTCCGAGAAGACGGTGTCCCTGTGCATTATCGGCATCTACATAGCGGTCACGTTTGCGGCGGGTCTGATCGCCGGCAGGCGCGCGGGCAGGAGAAAATTTCTGTGGGGGCTCGGCATGGGGGCGGCCTACTATGTGATCCTCGTGATCGTATCCCTGATTGTCAACCGCGGGCTGCAGGATGTGTCCGGCAGTCTGGTCACGGTGTTTTTCCTGTGCGCGGGAAGCGGTATGCTGGGCGGCATGGTGAGTTAGGAGGACAAAAAGTGAGAAAAACACTTTTCCTATTGCAAAAAGTGTGTTACAATAGGCGAAAGTAAAGCGATTGACAAGCGACAAACGGAGGATACAGCATTATGAAACATATCAAGACGCTCAGCACGAGAGATATGAAGGAGTCCATGAAGAAAGGCGGCTGCGGCGAGTGCCAGACTTCCTGCCAGTCTGCCTGCAAGACTTCCTGCACGGTCGGAAACCAGACCTGCGAGAAGGCAAGATAAGGACGCCGGCGGGGCCCGGCTGTCAGGCTAAAAGGATAGGAATTGTATACGAAGCATAAGCAGCGATCTTGCGTCGCTGCTTATTATGCGTTTATCTATCGGGTTGGAGAGAAGAGAAGTGATACATCAATACATTAACAACGGATATCATATCGTACTGGACGTCAACAGCGGCAGCGTCCATGTGGTGGACGAGACGGCCTACCGTGTGATTCCCGTCGTGGAGCGGGCGCTCGGGCTGGGGCTTGGCTCGCGGGAAGAAATTACGGCCTGTGTGCTCCGGGAACTTCCCGGCATGGCGCCTGAGGAGCTTTCGGAGACGGTGGAGGAACTGCTCGCGCTGCGGGATGCGGGCCAGCTCTTTGCGGAGGACGGTTACGAGGAGTATATCGACGGTTTTAAGAACAGGGAGACGGTGGTGAAGGCGCTGTGTCTGCACATTGCGCACGACTGCAACCTCGCCTGCAGATACTGCTTTGCGGGAAAGGGGGAGTACCACGGAGAGAGGGCGCTCATGAGCTACGAGGTGGGAAGGAAAGCGCTGGATTTTCTCGTGGCGAACTCCGGGAACAGGGTGAATCTGGAGGTGGATTTCTTCGGAGGCGAACCGCTGATGAACTGGCAGGTCGTGAAGGATCTGGTGGCTTACGGCAGGAGTCTGGAGAAGTCCCATAACAAGAAGTTCCGCTTTACGCTGACGACCAACGGCGTACTGCTCGACGATGAGGTCATGGAATTTGCCAACAGAGAGATGGCGAATATCGTCCTGAGTATCGACGGGCGAAAGGAGGTCCATGACCGGATGCGCCCGCACAGAGGCGGACAGGGCAGCTACGACGAGGTGGTGCCGAAATATAAGAAAGCGGCCGAGAGCAGGAATCAGATGAATTATTACGTGCGCGGCACGTTCACGAGGAACAATCTTGATTTCTCTGAGGATGTGAAGCATCTGGCGGACGAGGGGTTCGAGCAGATCTCCATGGAACCGGTGGTGGCGTCTTACGAGGAGGACTATGCGCTGCGCGAGGAGGACATTCCGGCGCTGCTTTTGGAGTACGACAAGCTGGCGCTCGAGTATATCCGCAGAAAAAAAGAAGGAAAAGGTTTCAATTTTTTCCATTTTATGATAGATTTAGAGGGTGGCCCGTGCGTGGCCAAGAGACTGTCCGGCTGCGGGTCGGGCACAGAATATCTGTCTGTCACCCCGTGGGGGGATTTGTACCCGTGCCATCAGTTCGTCGGGCAGGAGGATTTTTTGATGGGCAACGTGGACGACGGCGTCGTGCGAACGGATATCCGGGACGCTTTTCGGGCATGTAATGTCTATGCCAAGGAGAAGTGCAGGGACTGTTTCGCGAAGTTCTACTGCAGCGGCGGATGCGCCGCCAACGCGTACAATTTCAGCGGAAGCATTACCGGCGCTTACGATATCGGATGCGAACTGCAGAGGAAGCGCGTCGAGTGCGCGATCATGATAAAGGCGGCGCTGGCCGATGAGGAAAAGGAGAATTTATTATGAAAAAGAGCAGAGCGGTTATAAGTTTGATAGTGTATGTGCTGATACTCGGACTGCTTGGGTATACGGCGGTGTTCGGCGTCGGGTCGGACAGGTCCGGCTCGGCGTCGAGCATCAAGCTGGGGCTTGACCTGGCGGGCGGCGTCAGCATCACCTATCAGGTGGTGGGGGATGAAAATCCCAGCGCCGAGGATATGAACGATACGATCTACAAGCTGCAGCAGCGCGTGCAGAACTACAGCACGGAAGCGCAGGTGTACCAGGAGGGAGCCGACCGGATCAACATCGAGATCCCCGGGGTGACGGACGCCAATGCGATCCTGGAAGAGCTCGGCAAGCCCGGCAGCCTGTACTTTATCTCACAGACGGACAGCGAGGGCAACCAGAACTATACCGGCGGTCTCACGGTTGACGCGGACGGCAATCTTGTTCCGCAGTATGTGCTCAACAAGACGATCGACGAGCTCCTTGCGGACGGTTCCGTGATCATTACCGGAACGGAAGTGGTGGACGCGCAGGCCAGGGCGCAGCAGGATCAGCAGATGGGCAATGTGGAGAACGTGGTGACGCTGACGCTGAACGATGCCGGCGCGGCGGCTTTTGCAGAGGCCACCGAGAAGGCGTACAACAACGGCGAATCGATCGCGATCTACTATGACGACGCCATCGTCAGCGCCCCCAATGTCAACGCTGTCATCACGGACGGCAACGCTGTCATCACAATGGGACAGGGCGGCGCGGAGGAGGCGCAGCAGCTGGCCTCCACGATCCGCATCGGCGGTCTGAAGCTGGAGCTGGAAGAGCTGCGCTCCAATGTGGTCGGCGCACAGCTGGGCTCCGAGGCGATCCGCACAAGCCTGATCGCGGCGGCAGCGGGCTTTGCGCTGGTGGTCGTCTTCATGATTGCGGTTTATTATGTCGCGGGTTTTGCGGCGTCTCTGGCGCTGTGTCTGTACGCGGAGCTGATGGTGATTCTGCTGTACGCGTTCGAGGCGACGCTGACGCTGCCGGGTATCGCGGGTATCATCCTTTCCGTCGGCATGGCGGTGGACGCCAATGTTATCATCTTCGCGCGTATCAGAGAGGAACTGGCTACGGGCAAGACGGTACAGTCCTCCATCAAGATTGGCTTTAACAAGGCGCTGTCCGCAATCCTGGACGGCAATATCACGACCCTGATCGCCGCTATTGTGCTCTACTTTATGGGCAGCGGCACGATCAGAGGGTTTTCCATCACGCTGATGTTAGGTATCATTATCTCCATGTTCACGGCGCTGTTTGTGACCAAATTCCTGATCAATGCGCTGTACGCGGTGGGGATTCAGAGCGAGAAGGCTTACGGCGTCGGCAGGGAGAGGAAGACGATCAATTTCCTCTCGAAGAAGCACCTGTTCTTCGGGCTTTCGGCGGCGGTTATCGTGCTTGGCTTCGTGGTGATGGGAGTCAACAAGGCGCAGACGGGTATGCCGCTCAATTACAGCCTTGACTTTGTGGGCGGCACCTCCACGACGATGACGCTGAATGAGGACATGAGCATCGAGGAGATCGACGCGCAGATCGTTCCGCAGATCGAGGAGATCACGGGCGACGCCAATGTGCAGACCACCAAGGTGGCCGGCTCCAATCAGGTCATCATCAAGACGAGGACGTTGAATGTGGAGGAGCGCGAGCGGTTCGCGGACACGATGGCGGAGAATTTCGGCGTGGACAGAAACAGCATCACCGCCGAGACGATCAGCGCGACGATCAGCTCCGAGATGCAGGCGGATGCGATCAAGGCGATCATTGTATCCACGATCCTCATGCTGTTATATATCTGGTTCCGTTTCAAGGATATCCGCTTCGGCGCGAGCAGCGTGCTGGCGCTGGTGCACGACGTGCTCGTGGTGCTGGCGTTCTACGCGGTGGCGAAAGTGTCCGTCGGCAACACGTTTATCGCCTGTATGCTGACGATCGTGGGTTACTCCATTAACGCGACCATCGTGATCTTCGACCGTATCCGTGAGAATCTGCGCGACAGACGGGGCGGAGACGATCTGCAGGGGCTGGTGAACAGAAGTATCTCTCAGACATTGTCGAGGAGTATCTTCACGTCCCTGACGACCTTTTTCATGGTGGCGGCGCTGGAGGTGTTCGGCGTATCCTCCATCAGGGAGTTTGCCCTGCCGCTGATCGCAGGCATTGTGTGCGGCACATACTCTTCGATCTGTTTGACGGGTGCAATGTGGTTCGTGTTCCGCACGAAGTTCGTGAAGAAAGCGGCAAAATAGTTCTGTGTGCCTGCGGCATGCAGGGGCGATAGAGAGACGATAGGAAGAGGGCGTTCTGCCAAAGGCAGAACGCCTTTCTGAAAATAGGGCCTGTCCGACAGAGGTGCACCGCATATGGCAAAATGGGTCGTGTCCGCCAAGAGGGCGGATTTTGCGGCGATCGCGGCAAAATTTCATATCGATCAGGTGATCGCGCGGATCATACGCAACCGGGATGTCGTGGGCGACGAGGCGATCGACCGCTTTCTGAACGGCACGCTTGCGGATATGCATGATCCGTTTCTCTTAAAGGATGCAGAGCTCGCCGCTGGGATTCTGGCGGACAGGATTGCGGGAGGCAGGAAGATACGCGTGATCGGAGACTATGACATAGACGGTGTCTGTGCTTCCTATATCCTGCTGGCGGGGCTGCGGTTTCTGGGCGCGGATGCAGACGCAGAGATCCCGCACAGAATTCACGACGGCTACGGCATGAATGACCGCATGATCGAGGAGGCGCATGAGGCGGGCGTCGATACGATTCTGACCTGTGACAACGGTATCGCCGCCGGTCCGCAGATTTCTCTGGCCAAGTCTCTCGGGATGACGGTGGTGGTGACGGATCATCATGAAGTGCCTTACGAGACGGGGGAAGACGGCGTAAGAAGAGAACTTCTGCCCGCCGCAGACGCGGTCATCGATCCGAAGCAGGCGGACTGTCCTTATCCTTTCGACGGAATCTGCGGCGCCGTGACAGCTTACAAGCTGATACAGGTGATGTTCGGCAGAACGCCCGGCGGGGAAGCGCAGACGCTTCTCAGGGAGCTTCTGGCTTTTGCGGCGTTTGCCACCGTGGGCGACGTGATGGAGCTTGTGGATGAGAACCGCATTATCGTCAGGTACGGGCTGAAGCTGATCGCGCAGTCGTCGAATCCCGGCATGCAGGCCCTTTTGACCGTGTGCGGGCTGCGGGACAAGCCGATTTCGGCTTACCATATCGGTTTTGTGCTGGGACCGTGCCTCAATGCGACAGGCAGGCTGGATACCGCCCGCCGCGCGCTGCGGATGTTTGTCACGGATGACAGGGCGGAGGCCGCGACAATCGCGGGCGAGCTGAAGGAACTGAACGACAGCAGAAAGAGCATGACTCTGCAGGGGACGCAGCGGGCCGTTGAGATGATTGAGGGAAGCGATATGCGCCGCGATAAAGTGCTGGTGGTGTATCTGCCCGACTGTCATGAGAGTCTGGCGGGAATTATCGCCGGGAGACTCAGAGAGCGGTACTGCAGGCCGGTTTTCGTGCTGACGGATTCCGAGGACGGCGTCAAGGGATCGGGGCGTTCCATAGAGGCGTACCATATGTACGACAGAATGAGCGAGTGTAAGGAGCTGTACACGAAGTACGGCGGGCACAGAATGGCGGCGGGCGTCTCCATGCCGCCCGAAAACGTGGATCTCTTTCGCCGGTATCTGAACGGACACTGCGGTCTGTCCGAGGAGGATTTTGAGGAAAAAATATGTATCGACGTGCCGATGCCGATGTCCTATGTGACGGCGGATTTTGTGCGGCAGCTGGCCGTGCTGGAACCTTTTGGCAACGGGAATCCCAAACCGGTTTTCGCCCAGAGAAATCTTCGCCTGATAAGCGGCAGGATACTGGGCAGGAACAGCAATGTCGGAAAGTACGTCGTGGAGGACGGGGACGGCAGACAGTTTGAGATGATGTATTTCGGTGATCTGGAGAGATGGCACGGGTTCCTGCGGGAAAATTTCGGGCCGGAGGCATGCGGCAGGCTGTACCGGGGAGTGGGCGGCGGCATGTGCATCCATGTGATCTACTATCCGGATCTGAACGTCTATCAGGGCAGAGAACGGCTACAGATGGTGATGCAGGATTATTGTAAGGGAGATCTGGGACAATGAAAAAAATAGTGACAGTGACACTGAATCCCGCGGTGGACAAGACTTACACGACGCAGGGACTCATTGCGGGACATGTGAACCGAATGCGCACCGTCATGAAGATTGCAGGCGGCAAGGGCGTCAACGTGGCGAAGATACTGCGGCAGTATGGGTATGAGGTCGCGGCGACCGGATTCCTGGGCGGTTACAGCGGCAGATTCATCGAGGAGGATCTGGCCGGGCGAGGGGCAGAGTGCCGCTTCGTGCATGTGGAGGGTGAGACCCGCAGCAACATGAATATTCTGGCGGACGACGGTTATGTCACGGAGATCCTGGAGCCAGGCCCGGTTATCTCGGAGAGGGAGAAAACGGAATTCCTCGGGCAGTATGACCGTCTGCTTGCGGAGTGCGGGCTGGTGATCCTGTCGGGTTCGGTGGCGCAGGGACTTGACGACGACATCTATGCCGTCCTGATCAAGCGCGCGGCAAAGGCGGGCGTTCCGGTCTGGCTGGATTCCAGCGGGGAAGGGCTGCGTCTGGGTCTTCGTGCGAAGCCGGGGATGATCAAACCGAACTGGAGAGAACTTGAGTATATTGTGGGGAACAGGCTGGCGGACATAGAGGCGGTGGCGCGGGCGGCGCAGACCATACTCGGGCAGGGGATTCCGGAAGTGATCGTATCCATGGGGCGTAAGGGGCTTATGTGCGTCACCGCAGACGGTGTGCTCCATGCCGATGTGAAGGGGATCGTACCTGTGAACACAGTCGGCTGCGGGGACAGCGTGGTCGCTTCCTGGGCCATGTCCTATGTGACGGGGGAACCGCGAAAGGAAGCTCTCAAACGCGCCTGCGCCGTCGCGGCGGCCAATGCCACCACGGCACAGAGCGCGAACATTCCGCTGGAAACAGCCAGAGAGCTGATGAATAGAATAGCTGTGAAGAGGATACGCGTGTAGAATACATACAAAAAAGCCCGGCATCACCGGACTTTTCTGCATTTCTTATGAGGGGGGGGGAGATAGTGAGCATTCAACTATCTTGTTTATTACTTTAGAAGCTAATTGTGTCCAAAATGTGTTTACTTTCTTTAATATTTATAAAATTATTTTGAAGGGAGCCGTAAAAATAGGACGAAAGTACCGCATAAGTTGAAAAACGGAGCCTTTCGTGCTATGGTATATGGTAATTAAATCAGAAACGGCTGTAGGGGGTAATGATGGCGGCGCTGAAAAATTTGTTGGATGGGGTAGAATATGAGTGTGTCCGTGGAACGACGGACAGGGAAGTTGCGGATATCGCATATGATTCCCGCAGGGTCGTGCCGGGATGTATGTTTATCTGTATCGACGGAGCGGTTACGGACGGGCACGCGTATGCCGCGGACGCCGTCAGGGCGGGGGCGTCCGTGGTTGTGGCCGAAAAGGACGTGGAGCTTCCGGCCAAGGCTGATGCGACGGTGCTCAGAGTGCCGGATACGCACTATGCGATGGCGTTTTTGTCCGCGAATTTTTTTGGCAATCCTGCCGGGCAGATGAAGATCATCGGCGTCACCGGCACGAAGGGCAAGACGACCACGACCTATCTCGTGAAATCCATTCTGGAGCATGCCGGACACAGAGTCGGGCTGATCGGTACGATCGAGATTGTCATAGGGGACACGCACATCCATGCGGACCATACGACGCCGGAATCCTATCTGGTTCAGAAATATTTCAGACAGATGGCGGACGCAGGCTGCGACACGGTGGTGATGGAAGTCTCCTCCCAGGGGCTGATGCTTCACAGGACGCAGGGATTTTTGTTTGACTACGGGATTTTCACGAACATAGAGCCGGATCATATCGGCAAAGGGGAACACAGGGACTTTGACGACTATCTGCACTGTAAGGGAAGGCTGTTTGGGCAGTGCAGGGTTGGCATCGTCAACCGCGACGACGCCCACTGGGAGGCGGTCACGGAGGGACACACCTGTTCGCTCGAGACTTACGGCATCGATACGGAGGCTGATCTCAGAGCGGAGAATATTACCTTCCTGCGCAAGGCGGGCAGCCTCGGCATGGCTTTCGATGTGACGGGATTGGCGAACATGCATGTGCAGATTGCCACGCCCGGCATCTTCAGCGTCTACAATGCGCTGACTGCGATTGCGATCTGCCGGCATTTCGGCGTGAGCGAGGAGGATATCCGGGAGGCGCTTCTGGCTGCCAGGGTGAAAGGCAGAATCGAGCCCGTCAAAGTGTCCGATGAGTTTACGCTGATGATCGATTATGCCCACAACGCAATGGCGCTGAAGAGCCTGCTCACCACGCTGCGGGAGTATGAACCACACAGGCTGATCTGTCTTTTCGGATGCGGCGGCAACCGCGCGAAGTCCCGTCGGTATGAGATGGGCGAGGTGAGCGGCAGGCTGGCCGATCTCACGATCATCACTTCCGACAATCCGCGCACGGAGGAGCCGCAGGCGATCATCGACGATATCAAGGCCGGCATTGACAGGACGGACGGCAGATATGTGGAGATCTGTGACAGAAAAGAGGCGATCGCCTACGCCATCGCCCACGGCGAGCCGGGTGATATCATTGTGCTGGCCGGCAAGGGACATGAGGATTACCAGGAGATCAACGGCGTGAAATATCCGATGGACGAGAGGGAACTGATCCGGGAGATACTCGAAGGAAGGTAGTGCGGTATGGCGGAGAGATACGCGGATGTCATCGTGGATATTTCCCATGAAAAAGTGGACCGCCCTTTTCAGTACAGGATCCCGCCGGAACTGGCCGGAACCGTCTGCCCGGGCGTCCGCGTACATGTGCCGTTTGGAAGCGGCGACCGGGACCGGGTCGGGTACGTGATCGACATCTCCGAGCAGGCGGCGTGTCCGGTTGAGAAAATCAAGAGCATCGCCGCGGTGGACGATAAGGGCGTCACGGTGGAGAGCAGGCAGATCAGGATCGCGTACTGGCTGAAAAGGCAGTACGGTTCCACCATGATCGCTGCGCTGAAAACCGTTCTGCCCGTGAAGCAGAAGCTGAGGCAGTTACAGCAGAAAAAAGTCACGGGCTGCAGGCCGCCCGAAGAACTGCGGGAAGCGGCGTGCCAGTGCGAGCGGAAGCATCAGGCGGCGAAGGCCAGGGTGCTGCTCGCGCTGGCGGAAGACGAGACGCTTCCCTATGAGCTGATCCGCCGCAAGTTGAGCGTCGCGCCGGCAACCCTGCAGGCGCTGGAGAAGCAGGGATTCTTAAAGATTGAAGCGGAGAGCATCTATAGAAACCCCGTGAAGCCCATGGCGGGGGAGGAGAGGGAGCTTGTGCTGAGCGGCGATCAGAGAGCCGTCATAGAGAACGTTCTGCGCGATTACAGGGCGGGGAATCCACAGACATATCTGCTGCACGGCGTGACCGGAAGCGGCAAGACGGAGGTATATCTGGGGATCATAGAGCGGATGATCGCCATGGGAAAACAGGCGATCGTGCTGATACCGGAGATCGCCCTGACCTATCAGACGCTGCTGCGCTTTTACAGGCGGTTCGGCGACCGGGTGTCCGTGATGAATTCCACGCTGTCCCAGGGCGAGAAGTACGATCAGATCCGCCGCGCGGCCGCCGGGGACATCGACGTGATCATAGGACCGCGCTCGGCGCTTTTTACGCCGTTCCCCGATCTGGGCGTGATCGTCGTGGACGAGGAGCACGAGGGAAGCTACAAGAGTGAGTCCGCGCCTAAGTACCACGCCAGAGAGACGGCGATACAGATTGCGTCCATGTATGGCGCAGCCGTAGTGCTGGGCTCGGCGACGCCGTCGCTGGAGGCGTATTACCGTGCGCGGAAAGGCGAGTATAAGCTGTATGAGATGAACGACAGGCACGGCGGCAGCAGGCTGCCGGACGTGCATATCGTCGATCTGCGTGAAGAGCTGAAGCGGGGCAACCGCTCCGTGTTCAGCGGCAGGCTGCGGGAACTGATCGAACAGCGGCAGGCCGCCGGGGAGCAGACCATGCTCTTTTTGAACCGGCGGGGATATGCGGGCTTCGTCTCCTGCCGGGCGTGCGGGCACGTGATGAAGTGCCCGCACTGTGACGTGTCGCTCTCCGAGCACGGGAACGGGATGCTGGTATGCCATTACTGCGGCTATGGGGAACGGCGCCGCGCGAATTGTCCTGTCTGCGGTTCCAGATATCTGATGGGGTTTAAGGCCGGGACGGAACAGATCGTGGAGGCGCTTCACCGGGAATTTCCTGCGGCGCGGGTGCTGCGCATGGACGCCGACACGACCCGAACCAGAGAGAGCTATGAGAAGATTCTGGCGGCTTTTGCGGACGGAAAGGCGGATATCCTGGTGGGGACGCAGATGATTGTCAAGGGACATGATTTCCCGAATGTCACGCTGGTGGGGATCCTGGCCGCGGATCTGTCCCTGAACCGGAACGATTACCGCGCGGGGGAGCGGACTTTTCAGCTCCTGACCCAGGCGGCGGGCCGGGCAGGGAGAGGGACCAAGGCGGGCGAGGTGGTGATCCAGACCTACCAGCCCGAGCACTACAGTATCGTCCATGCGGCCAGGCAGGATTACCGTGGCTTCTATGAGGAGGAGATCCTGTACCGGGAGCTGATGCAGTATCCGCCGGCGGCACATATGCTCGCCATACTGGTCATATCCTCCGAACAGGAGGCGGGGAGCAGTCTGTGCGAACAGATGGCGGACAGAGTGCGGCAGCTCATGGAGGAGCGGGGCCCGGCATGGCGGCAGCTGCAGATGATCGGCCCGGCGCAGGCGTCGATCGGCAGGATCAGCGACCTGTACAGACATGTGCTCTATCTGAAGCATGCGGACTATGAGGTTCTGGTAGAGAGCAAAGATGCGCTGGAACTATTCTGCAGGGACAGGGAAGTGAAAAACGTGACGGTCCAGTATGATTTCGACCCGATGAATACATATTAACAGAGAAAGAAAAGGAGAGGACAGACATGGCGATCAGAAAGATCAGGGAGATGGGGGATCCGGTTCTGGAGAAAAAGTGCAAGGAAGTGACCGAGATCACGCCCAGAGTGCGGGAGCTGATAGACGATATGTTCGAGACGCTGTACGAGGCGGAAGGGGTGGGCCTGGCCGCGCCGCAGGTCGGTATTCTGAAACGAATCGTCGTGATCGACGTCACGGGCGAGGATCCGATCCTGCTTATCAATCCGAAGATCATGGAGACGAGCGGGGAGCAGACGGGATATGAGGGCTGTCTGAGCGTGCCCGGCAAGAGCGGGATGGTGACCAGACCCAACTATGTCAAGGTGCTCGCATGTGACGAGAATATGCAGTCGTTCGAGCTGGAGGGGACGGAACTTCTGGCGCGCGCTCTCTGTCACGAACTGGATCATCTGGACGGTCATCTGTACGTGGAGAAGGTGGACGGACCTTTGGTGAATACGGCGGATCTGGCGGAAGCGGAGGAAGAGTAGCGGAGGGAAAGTATGAAGATCGTATTTATGGGAACGCCGGACTTTGCAGTCGGCGCGCTGCAGGCCATCATAGACGCCGGCCACGAGGTGGCGGCTGTGGTGACGCAGCCGGATAAGCCTAAGGGAAGGGGCAGGGAGATGCAGATGACGCCGGTAAAGGCGTGCGCGCTTGCAAACGGCATCCCGGTATTTCAGCCGGTGAAGATCAGAGAACCGGAAGCCGTGGAGACGCTGCGCGCATATGGGGCCGATCTCTTTGTGGTGGCGGCTTTCGGGCAGATCCTGACGAAAGAGATTCTGTCGATGCCAAAGTACGGCTGCGTGAATATCCACGCCTCTCTGCTGCCTAAGTACAGGGGCGCCAGTCCGATTCAGCGGGTTATCATAGACGGTGAGAAACTCAGCGGCGTCACGATTATGCAGATGGACGAAGGGATCGATACCGGGGATATGCTCATGAAGGCGGCGGTTCCCATCGATGACAGGGAGACGGGCGACAGTCTCCATGACAAGCTGGCGGCTGCGGGCGCGAAGCTGATCGTCGAGGCGCTTCCCAGGATAGAGCGGGGCGACGTCACGCCTGAGAAGCAGCGTGAGGAGGACGCCTGCTACGCCAGGATGCTGCAGAAGAATATGGGCAGGATCAACTGGCAGCGGGACGCAGTCACGCTGGACCGGCTGATACGCGGGCTGATCTCATGGCCGGGCGCCTTCACTGTCCGCGGCGGCAGGATGCTCAAGATCTGGGAGGAGGAGCCGGTGACGGCGGAACAGATGCGTCAAAAAGGCGCGGCCCTGCCGGAAGATGTCAGGCCGGGCACGGTGGCGCTCGTGGAGCGGGACGCTTTCTATGTGAGGACGGGGGACGGCTTTTTAAAGATCCTGGCCGTGCAGCCGGAGGGAAAGAAGCGCATGGCGGTGAGGGATTTCCTGCTGGGCTATCCGGTTGAGGCGGGGGAACTTTTGGGAGCGTGAGCGGAAAGGAAGGATAAATATGGGTTACTATGGCGGTTATTACGGTTTCTATCACAATCCGTTCTATTTCGATCCGACCTATTTTCTGGTGCTGATCGGAGCGGTATTGTGCATCTGGGCGCAGGCGCGCGTCAGTTCCACCTACGGGAAATACTCCCGCGTCAGGAGCAGGAGCGGCATGACAGGCGCGCAGGCGGCGGAGCGGATTCTGCAGCTGTCAGGCATCAACGACGTGCGCATCGAGTATGTGAGGGGGAATCTGACGGATCACTACGATCCGGCGAACAGAGTGCTGCGCCTGTCTGATTCCGTGTACGGTTCGGATTCTGTGGCGGCGATCGGCGTGGCGGCGCATGAGTGCGGCCATGCGGTACAGCACCACAGGGGCTATGTGCCGCTGTCCTTCAGGACGGCGCTCGTGCCGCTGGCAAACATCGGTTCCATGGCGGGCGTGCCGCTCATCCTGCTGGGCGTGCTCTTCGGCATGAGCCAGACGCTGATTCAGATTGGGATCTGGGTTTTCGCGCTGTCGGTGCTCTTCCAGGTCGTGACGCTTCCCGTGGAGTTCAACGCTTCTTCCAGAGCGCTGGCGATGCTCGGCGATTACGGCATGATGGAACAGAGCGAGGTGAGGGGATGCCGAAAGGTGTTGTCCGCCGCTGCGCTCACCTATGTGGCTGCGGCTGCGACGGCGATCCTGCAGCTTCTCAGGCTGGTCCTGCTTTTCGGCGGCAGGAGCGGTCGGGACGACTGAGCGGATCCCGGGTTTGCAGGGCGCAGTCCAGGAGACGGTGAAGAAGATGAATGTACGGGAGATTGTTCTGGATATCCTGCTGGAACTGGCAGGGGGAAATGAATATGTCAACGTCCTGATCGCGGCAGTTCTGGAGAAATACGATTATCTGGACGGCAGAGAGAAGGCATTTGTCAAGCGGGTCGCAGAGGGAACCGTCGAGCGCCGGATCCAGATCGACTATGTGCTCGACCGGTTCTCCAGGACGCCTGTGCGGAAGATGAAGCCCCTGATCCGCGAGCTGCTGCGCATGAGCTGTTATCAGATTCTTTTTATGGACAATATCCCCGATGCGGCGGCCTGCAATGAGGCGGTGAAACTGGCGAAAAAGAGACATTTCCAGTCGCTGCAGGGCTATGTCAACGGCGTTCTGCGCGCGGTCGCAAGGGGCAGGGAAGCACTTGTCTATCCCGACAGAGAGACGGCATACCGGGAATATCTGTCGGTGTGCTGCTCCATGCCGCCGTGGCTGGTGGATCATTTCTGCGTTTCCTACGGCGAGGCGCGGTGCGAGGAGATCCTGCGGACGTTCCTGCGGCGGTGCGCGGTCGGTATCAGATTCCAGGATGCGGTCGGCGAGGCGGAGCGGGAGCGGCTGATTGCGGCGTGGAGAAAACGGGGAGTGAACGTGGAGAGAAACCCGTATCTGCCCTATGCCGTTTCCGTGGAGCGGGCGGACGGCATACGGAGTCTTGAAGGCTATGCGGAAGGCGCATTTGCGGTACAGGATATCAGTTCCATGCTGGTGGTCGAGGCGGCGGGCATCAGGGCGGGAGACACCGTGATCGACGTCTGCGCCGCACCAGGGGGCAAGGCGCTGCACGCGGCTTCCAGACTGGCCGGGACAGGACAGGTTATCGCCTGTGATCTGACGTCTTACAAGACCGGAAAGATAGAGGAAAACATGTGCCGGCTGCGCGCGGCGAATGTGTCCGTCAGAGTGCGCGACGCCCGCGTCCCGGATGAGGAACTGATCGGAAGGGCGGATGTGCTGCTGGCGGACGTGCCCTGCTCGGGACTCGGCGTGATCGGCAGGAAGCAGGATATCAAGTACCGGGTGACGCCGGAGTCCCTGCGCGGGGTGCAGCTGCTGCAGCGGGAGATCCTGCACAACGTGGTATCGTATCTGAAACCGGCGGGCACGATGATATACAGCACGTGCACCATGAATCCAGCGGAGAATGAGGAGACGGTGGACTGGCTCTGCGGGGAGTTTGACCTGGAGACGGTGAGTATGGCAGGGGAGCTGCCGGAATCTCTGCGCGGGGCGGCAGAGAAGGGATATGTGCAGCTCATGCCGGACATACACGGCACGGACGGATTTTTCATAGCGAAGCTGCGCAGGAGAGGAAGCGTATGACAGATCTCAAATCGCTCACGCTGAAAGAGCTGGAACAGGAGACGGCGGCCATGGGCGAGAAGCCTTTCCGGGCAAGGCAGCTGTATGGCTGGATGCACGGGAAACTGGCCGCCGGTTATGGGGAGATGACGAATCTGCCCAAATCTTTCAGGCAGAAGTGCCAGGAGCGGTACGGGTATACCGTGCTCCGGGCAGTGCGCGTACAGGAATCCAGGATCGACGGCACGAGAAAATATCTCTTTGAACTGGAGGACGGCGACACGGTGGAGAGCGTACTGATGCGCTATAAGCATGGCCTGTGCGTCTGCATTTCCTCCCAGGTGGGCTGCCGCATGGGGTGCAGATTCTGCGCCTCCACGCTGGACGGACTGGAGCGGAATCTTCGCCCCTCCGAGATGCTGGAACAGGTGTACGCGATTATACGCCATACGGGAGAGCGGGTGTCGAACGTGGTGGTCATGGGGAGCGGCGAGCCTCTGGATAACTATGACAATCTTCTGCGCTTCATCGAACTGCTCACGGACGAAAACGGGCTGCATATCAGCCAGAGAAACGTCACGGTTTCCACCTGCGGACTCGTTCCCCGGATACGACAGCTCGCCGACAGGAAGCTGCAGATCACTCTGGCGCTGTCGCTCCATGCGGCGACGGACGAAAAGAGAAGGAGTTTGATGCCGATCGCGGAGAGGTATTCTCTGGGCGAGCTGACGGAGGTCTGCGCATACTACTTCGGGCAGACGGGCAGGCGGATCACCTTCGAGTACAGTCTGATGCGGGGAGTCAATGACTCCGCGGCGGACGCCGATCTTCTGGCGGCGCTCGTCGGGCGGCTCAACTGTCATGTGAACTTGATCCCCGTCAATCCGATCAGGGAGCGGGATTACGTGCAGTCCGAACGGAAGGCGGTGGATGCGTTTGGCGGCAGGCTCCGAAGCAGGGGAATCACCGTCACGGTCAGGCGGGAGATGGGACGGGATATCGACGGGGCCTGCGGACAGCTCAGGCGCAGATACAGAGACGGAGAGGCATAGGGAGCGCGGGCGGATAACTTTTGACCTTTTTGGCGCAGTATGGTAAAATATTGAAAGTTGTGGATATATATAATAATAGACGGGAAATGACGGCAGGAGGAAGTTGTGGTGCTTAGGTCCTATGCGATAACGGATATTGGACGGAAAAGACAACTGAATCAGGATTTTATCTATCAGTCGGAGACTCCGGTAGGCAATCTGCCGAATCTGTTTATTGTGGCGGACGGCATGGGAGGACACAAGGCTGGCGATTACGCGTCGCGCTACGCGGTAGAATGCGTGGTGGGAGAAGTCGGCGCGTCGTTCGAGAGAAATCCCATCAGGATCATGGGCGCCGCGATCGGCAGGGCGAATGCGCTCATACGTAAGAAGGCGCAGGAAAATCCGGCATACAACGGTATGGGAACCACGATGGTGGCCGCCACATGTATGGGGAGATATCTCGAGGTGGCCAACGTGGGCGACAGCCGGCTGTACGTCATAGGCGACAGGATAGAACAGATCACGGAGGATCACTCTCTGGTGGCGGAGATGGTGCGCATGGGCGGTATTGACCGCGCGGCTGCCAGGAATCATCCGGACAAGAATATCATCACGCGGGCGATCGGGGCGAGAGACTATATCGAAGCCGATTTTTTCAGCAGAGAGCTGCAGCCGGGGGATCTGGTCATGCTCTGCTCCGACGGCCTGACCAATATGGTGGAAGATGAGGAGATACGGAGCATCCTGACAGGCGGGGGAAGCCTTGGGGACAGGGTGGAAAAACTGGTGGAGACCGCCAACAGAAACGGCGGCAAGGACAATATCTCGGTGATCGTTATCGAGCCGTTGGCAGACGAGGTGGAGTATGATTAAGATAGGAATGATGATAGGGGAACGGTACGAGATTCTGGAAAAGATCGGTACCGGAGGAATGTCCGACGTATATAAAGCCAAAGACCACAAGCTGAATCGGTTTGTCGCGGTCAAGGTGCTGAAGCAGGAATTCGGAGAGAACGCAAATTTTGTGTCCAAGTTCCGGATCGAGGCGCAGGCGGCCGCGGGACTGATGCACCCCAATATCGTCAATGTGTACGATGTCGGCGAGGAGAGCGGGATCCACTATATCGTGATGGAGCTGGTGGAAGGCATCACCCTGAAGAAGTATATCGAGAAGAAGGCGAGACTGTCCGTCAAGGAGGCGGTCAGCATCGCGATTCAGGTATCCATGGGAATCGAGGCGGCGCACAACAATCATATCATACACCGGGATATCAAGCCGCAGAATATTATCATCTCCAAAGAGGGAAAGGTGAAGGTGACGGATTTCGGTATTGCCAAGGCGGCCACCAGCAATACGATCACTTCCAATGTCATGGGATCGGTGCACTATACCTCGCCCGAGCAGGCCAGGGGCGGCTACAGCGATGAGAAGAGCGATATCTATTCTCTGGGCGTCACCATGTTTGAGATGCTGACGGGGAGAGTGCCCTTCAACGGGGAGACGACGGTGGCGATTGCCATCAAGCATATCCAGGAGGAAATGCCGTCTCCGAGGGAATATGTCTCCGAAATACCGGTCAGCGTGGAACAGATCGTGCTGAAATGCTGCCAGAAGAGCCCCGACAGAAGATACCAGTCGATGGGTGAACTGATTGCAGATCTGAAACAGTCGCTGATCAATCCGGACGAGGACTTCGTCAAGGTGGTCGATCCGGACGAGGAGGCCTCCACCCGCATGATCACGGACCGGGATATGGCGCAGATCAAGAGGCAGTCGGACAGACGGGACTCGATGGATGAGGCGATGCGCCTGAAAAAAGGCAGCCGGGCCTACGAGGAGGAAGAGGACGAGGACGACGAGGAGGATGAGGACTGGGATGACGAGGACGATGAGGACTACGATCCCAAGATGGAGAAGATCACCACGATCCTTGCCGTCGTCGCGGCGCTGCTGATCGGGTGCATCGTGATCTTTTTCGTGGGAAAGACTTTCGGCGTGTTCCGTTTCGGCGCGGACGCGGAGGGCGACGGGCAGGAGGCGGAATCCGAACAGGTGGAGATGATCCGTGTTGTAGGCATGAACGTGGAGGACGCGAAGCGCGCCCTGCTCGAGCTGGAGCTGACGCCGGAGATCAAGTATGAGGTGAATACCAATTACGAGGAGGGCACCGTTCTGCGCGCCAGCGTGCAGGATGGTCTGATGATAGACAAAAACACCGTGATCGTGATGACCGTGGCACAGGGCGAGGACGGTGTGACGGTCCCGGCGGTGACGGGCAAGTCTAAGGAGGAGGCCGTCTCCATGCTGGAGAAGGAAGGCTTCGTGGTCAGCGTGACCGAGAGTTATGACGCCTCTGTGGAGAGCGGCTATGTCATCTCTCAGTCGCCGGAGGCGGACACCACGGCGCCCAACGGTTCTTCCGTCACGCTGCGCGTCAGCCAGGGCGCGGAGGACGACAAGATCCGGGTGCCGAATGTGGTCGGCCTGACGGAGGAGGACGCCACCGTCAGTCTGGTGGAGAGCGGTCTGAGCGTCGGCACGGTCACGACCGTCAGCAACGAGGACGCCGCGCTGGTTGACAAAGTCTGCTACCAGAGTTATTCTGTCGGTTCCTATGTGGATAAGGGAACGGCGGTGGACCTGAAGGTGAGCACCGGGCCCGAGGATGTGACTTACCGGTACTCCGGGGAGATCACCGCGCCTACGGAGGATCCCGAGTACCGCGGCGGCATGTCGGTGAACGTCACGCTGACGGCGGCGGACGGCAGACAGCTTTTGAACACGGAAACCAGTTCCTTCCCGTTCACCCCGCCCGCTATTACGGGCATCGGATCGCCGAACGGCACGATTACCTTCCGTTTCACGGTGGAGCGGGAAGCGGAAAGTACGACGGACGAAGACGGAAACGTGGTTGTCGGGGAGACTTCCACGGAGGAGAAGACCGTGACGCGGGAAGTCAGCTTTACACAGGAATAAGATCGGCGGACGATACGGAGGACGGATGACAGGAAAGATTATCAAGGGAATCGCAGGGTTCTACTATGTCCACGTGGAGGACAGGGGCGTCTATGAGTGCCGTGCAAAAGGGAGCTTCCGCAATGAGAAGATCAAACCGCTCGTGGGCGACAACGTCAGGCTCGAGGTGCTGGACGAGAAGGATATGGAGGGCAGTATTCTGGAGATTCTTCCGCGCACAAGCGAGCTGATTCGTCCGGCGGTCGCGAATGTAGACCAGGCGATGATCATCTTTGCAATCGTGAAGCCCGATCCTAATTTTAATCTGCTGGACAGATTCCTGATACGCATGGAGCGGCAGCAGCTGTCCACCGTCATCTGTTTCAACAAGCAGGACATCGCCTCGAAGGAGGAGAAGGAGGCGCTCCGCACGGCCTATGAGACATGCGGGTACCGTGTGCTGTTTGTGAGCGCTCTGGAGAACGAAGGGCTGGAGCAGATCAGGAAGCTGCTGGAGGGAAAGACCACCACCGTGGCGGGGCCGAGCGGCGTGGGCAAATCGTCTCTCATCAACCGGCTGGCGCCTGCGGCGCACATGGAGACCGGAGAGATCAGCAGGAAGATCGACCGGGGAAAGCATACCACCCGCCATTCGGAAATCATTGCGCTCGGAAACGGCACATATATTGTGGATACGCCAGGGTTCACTTCCCTGGATATCTCCGAGATTTCCAAGGAGGAGCTGGGACGGTACTATCCGGAGTTCGCACGGTATGAGCCGTACTGTAAGTTCAGCGGTTGCGCGCACATAAGCGAGCCCTCCTGCGGCGTCAAGGAGGCCGTGGAGGAGGGAAAGATCAGCCGGGTGAGATACGGGAATTATAAAATGCTGTACCGGGAGTTAAAGGAAGTCAGAAGATATTAGAGAGATACGGAAATCTGAAAACAGATCTGGAACAGAAAGAGCGGAAACCGGCGTCAGGTATGGGAGGCGCCGGTTTCTGCGTTGAGCAGTTCCCGCAGAAGAGTCATCATTCTGTCCAGATCGATAGGTTTGGCCAGATGGCCGTTCATTCCCGCGGCCAAAGCCTGTTCTTTGTCCTCCTCGAAGGCGTTGGCTGTCATGGCGATGATGGGAATGCCCGCCAGCGCCGGATTCTCCAGGGAGCGGATAGCGCGGGTGGCGGCGTAGCCGTCCATCACGGGCATCTGAATGTCCATCAGGATCAGGTCGTAGTATCCCGGCTGAGACTGCCGCACCATGTCGCAGGCCTGCTGGCCGTCCTCGGCGCACTCCACGCTGAGACCGGCCTCGGTCAGGATCTCTGCGGCGATTTCCCGGTTGAGCTCGTTGTCCTCGGCCAGGAGGATGCGCCTGCCCGCAAAGCTGTCGCTCTGCGCGAGAGAGCTTGCCTGCAGAGGCGTATCCGATTTGTCCGCAGTTTCGGCTCCGCGCAGGCTGCGCTCCAGCGTATGATGGAGATCGGAGGCAAAGAGAGGCTTGCTGATAAAGCCCGTGACGCCGGCCAGACGGGCTTCCGGTTCAATGTCCGCCCAGT
Source organism: uncultured Lachnospiraceae bacterium (assembly GCA_947626775.1). Lineage (GTDB taxonomy): Bacteria > Bacillota > Clostridia > Lachnospirales > Lachnospiraceae > UBA3282. The sequence goes on from CANQTL010000018.1 coordinate 32,411, forward strand.
CGTAGGCGGACATGAGGATGATGGGCGAGTCCGCCCCAACGATCCGGCGGATCTCCCGGACGGTTTCTATGCCGCTCAGCTCAGGCATGGACCAGTCCACGATATAGACCTCGAAGGGGTCTGTCATTTCCACGGCCTCCGCCGTGCGTGCGATCGCCTCACGGCCGGACAGAGCCCATTCCGCCCGCATGCCGATCTGCCGGAGCATCTTGGACACGCTCTGGCAGCAGACCATATCGTCGTCGATCACCAGCCCGCGGAAACCTTTCAGTTCCGCGATGGGACGCATCTCTGTATGCGCCGCACAGAAGCGCAGTTCCAGCTCCACGGTGAAGGTGGTGCCCTTGCCGTGTTCGCTCTCCACCGCGATCGTGCCGCCCATCATGTCCACGATATTTTTGGTGATGGCCATGCCGAGTCCGGTTCCCTGGATGCCGCTGACAGTCGACGTCTGTTCTCTGGTGAAAGGATCGAACACGGTTTTTGCGAACTCCGGACTCATGCCGATGCCGGTATCGCTTACCTTGAATTCATAGAGTCCGCGTCCCTCGGATCGGGAGGGTTTCTGAGTGACGCGGACGGCTACCGTGCCTCCGACAGGGGTAAATTTGATGGCGTTGGAAGTCAGATTCAGCAGAATCTGATTCAGCCTGAGTTTGTCGCAGTAAATTTCTTCGTCCGCCACATCCACGGTATCGATGAACAGTTCCTGCCGCTTGGCGTGGATGTCGGACTGAATGATGTTTCTAAGTTCCTGCAGGATTCTGGCCAGATTTTCGGGCCGCTCGCTGATCGTGACCTTGCCGGATTCGATGCGGCTCATGTCCAGCACGTCGTTGATGAGGGAGAGCAGATGATTGGACGCCTGCGCGATCTTGTCCAGATAGTCCTTCGCCCGCTCGCGGTTGTCCAGGTGAGCGGTGGTCAGGGCGGTGTAGCCGATGATGGCGTTCATGGGCGTGCGGATGTCGTGGGACATGTTGTTGAGGAAGGTGGTTTTGGCCCGGTTGGCGGCGTCGGCGTCCTGCAGGGCTTTTGTCAGCTCCAGCGTCTTCTGTTCCAGTTCGCCGGTGGCCAGCGCAATCTTCTTCTGCAGCTGTCTCTGGTTGCGGGTCCGCGCCGCCAGCATGAGCAGGGCGAAGAGAAGCAGGAGAATGAGGGCGACTCCGATGACGCTGTAGATCGGATTCCTGTAGAGAAAAGCGGTCAGGCTGACGTTCTGCTCCCGGCCTTCGTCGATCTCACGCGCCAGGATGGCGTCCAGCTCGGCGTCCGTGAAACTGTCCGCGCCCTTGTCCAGAAGGGAGAGCAGATAGCGGCCCCCGGGGACGCTGTTCCCGACGGCATAGGACATGGAGGTGTCTCCGAAGACAGTGGAGGCGAGCCGATTGCGGCTGTCCTGCCGGATATAGATCTCCGCGCTGTAGGAGTAGAGGATGGCGGCGTCAGCCTGCCCATCCAGTACCGCCTGCACGCAGGAACGCGTGTCGGGGCAGCGGGTGACGGAAGCCTCCGGGTACCGGCTGGCGATCAGACTGTCGATGGCGTCGGCGCGTTCGGGTATCGCCAGACGCTCCGCCGTTCCGGTGAAACCGTCCAGCGTCAGACGGGCGAAGTTGGTCCGGAAATAGGGGACGGTGATTTTATAGCCTTCCTCCTCCGCCAGATAGTAGTCGCCGGCGAAGTCCAGCACGATGTCCGCCGCACCCGATGAGCGCAGGGCGTAGTACTCGTCCCTGTCTTTTACCGGAATATACTTATAATTCAGGCCGAGCCGGTCGGCCAGGATCTCGAAGAGAGAAGGCAGGATGCCCTGCGCTTCTCCGTCGCGGAAGTAGCAGTAAGGGCGGCGGTCCGGGTTGACGAGCAGCTTTAATGGGACGCCGGAGGCGCGGTGTTCCTCGAGAAAAGCCCGCTCGCCCGTATTCATGATGATGGCGCCGTCCTGATCGGTGGAGTAGTAGGTCTCATGCAGCGTATCCCGCCAGTTGGGATCGTGCAGATCCATCTCGTTGATGGCCGCGTTGATTTGACCCATCAGATCGGCACGGTCCTTGCGGGTGCAGATATAAAATGGGCTGGCGTCGAAGGATTCCAGGAGCCATTCGTTTTCGAGAAGCCGCAGGCTGCCCGTGACGGCGGCGTCCACCTGACCTTCCTGGAGAGCGGCGGTGAGGTCGTCCTGCTCGGCAAAGTAGATCGGCTGATAGGTAAAGCCGTGTTCTTCTGCAAAGCGTTCAAAGTTGGCGTTCTTGGAGTTGCCGTCCAGCATGCCGACGACGATGCCGTCGTAGGTGCCGTAGTCTCCTTCGACGATGTCCTGATTGCCTGATTTCACAGTGAAGATGGTGGAGTTGACGCCGATATCCTGATCGGAGAAGAGAAATTTTTCTTCTCTCTCCGGCGTTTTGGAGACGGAAGTGACGATGTCCACCTCGCCGTTTTCCAGCATTTCCAGAGCGTCGGCATAGGAACGGTCGTAGCCCGCGTACTCGTAGGACCAGCCGCCGTGGATGGCCAGCCGCTGGAGAAATTCATAGCCGTAGCCGCTGCGCCGCCCGTTTTCGTCTGTCATGTGATAGCCGGAGAAGGCGAAGAACCCTACCCGGAGGACCTCCGGCTGCTCCTTTGCAAGCTCTGTGGCGTGCGAGACAAAGCAGGGCGATGCGGACAGCAGTATGGCCAAGAGGAAAGACAGCGTGCGTATTTTTCTCATTGCGTGGATTCTCCTTTGCATGCGGTTCCCTTTCAGGTATATAAACAGGTGAACCGGTGTTTATTATACGGGAAAAACGGGCGGGATTCAAGAGAAAAGAAAGCCGGATCGACGCGCAAACCGCCAATTTACTTTTCGCCGTCGGTGTGCTATACTATCGTCTTGTAAGTTCTGTAAAAAATGCGGAGTGGCCAGAGACGTCTATCCAGGCGCAGGCTCCGCGTAATCCGGAAATCAAAGGAGATCACAATACAATGAAACTCGGTATCGTCGGCCTTCCCAATGTGGGGAAGAGCACACTTTTCAATTCACTGACCAAAGCGGGGGCGGAGTCCGCCAACTATCCGTTCTGCACCATCGATCCGAATATCGGGATCGTAGCCGTGCCGGACGAGCGGCTGAAGCTTCTCGGCGACATGTACCACTCCCGAAAGGTGACGCCTGCAACGATTGAATTTGTGGATATCGCGGGACTGGTGAAGGGCGCTTCCAAGGGCGAGGGACTGGGCAACCAGTTTTTGAGCAACATCCGCGAGGTGGACGCCATCGTGCATGTGGTGCGCTGTTTTGAGGACAGCAACATTGTGCATGTGGACGGTTCCATCGATCCCATGCGCGATATTGAGACGATCAATCTGGAACTGATCTTTTCCGATATTGAGATTCTGGAGCGGCGCATTGCCAAGACGGGTAAGGCGGCCAGGATGGATAAGAGTCTGGCGAAGGAGGCGGCCCTGTTAGAGAGGGTGAAGGCTCATCTGGAAGAGGGAAAACTGGCGCGAAGTTTCGAGCCGGAGGATGAGGATGAGGCGGCGCTCCTTGTCTCCTACAATCTGCTTACCTATAAGCCGGTGATCTTCGCGGCGAATGTGGCGGAGGGCGATCTGGCGGATGACGGCGCGTCCAATGCGGGCGTTGCGAAGGTGCGGGAGTTCGCGGCTCAGAATGACAGCGAAGTGTTCGTGATCTGTGCGCAGATCGAGCAGGAGATTGCGGAGCTGGACGAGGAGGAGACGGCCATGTTCCTGGAGGATCTTGGGCTGAAAGAGTCCGGCCTGCAGAAGCTGATTCGGGCCAGTTACCGCATTCTCGGCCTCATGAGTTTCCTGACGGCGGGAGAGGATGAGACGAGAGCCTGGACCATTAAGATTGGCACGAAAGCGCCGCAGGCGGCGGGTAAGATCCACACTGATTTCGAGAGGGGGTTCATCAAGGCGGAGGTCGTCAATTACAGGGACCTGTTGGAGCAGGGCTCTCTTGCGGCGGCCAGGGAGAAGGGCCTGGTCGGTATGGAGGGCAAGGATTATGTGGTGCAGGACGGCGATGTGATTCTTTTCAGATTTAACGTATAGACCGTATGGAGGGATCGTTATGCAGGAGATCATGAATGCGGGGGACATTGCTTTCCCGCACTTGGGAATTTATCTGAACGATGTGCCTAAGGGTTTCAGCGTATTCGGGTTTCAGATCGCTTTTTACGGTGTGATCATCGGCGTCGGCGTGCTCTGCGGCGTGCTGCTGGCGGCATATATGGCGGGGCTGGAGGAGATGGACCCGGACGTCATATGGGATTTCGCAATCTATGCCATTATCTTTTCCATCATAGGCGCCAGACTCTACTATGTGGTCTTTCGGTGGGACGTCTACAGGGATCATCTCCTGGAGGTGTTCAATCTGCGAAACGGCGGGCTTGCCATATACGGCGGGGTCATTGCCGCTTTTCTCACGCTGTTCGTCTATACGCGGGTTAAAAAGCAGAGTTTCCTTCGGATGGTGGACGTCTGTGTGCCCGGGCTGATTCTGGGGCAGGCCATCGGCAGATGGGGCAATTTCATGAACAGAGAGGTGTTCGGCGGATATACCGACAATTTCGTGGCGATGCGTCTGCCGGTCGAGGCGGTCAGAAGCAGGGACATTACGGAGAGTGTGGCATCGCATATTGCGGCGGGCGCCAACTACATCCAGGTGCACCCGACTTTTCTGTACGAAAGTCTCTGGAACCTTCTGGTTCTGGCGCTGATGCTTGTCTATCGAAGACATAAGAAATTTCAGGGAGAGATATGGCTGCTCTATCTGGGAGGCTATGGGATGGGCAGATTCTGGATCGAGGGAATCCGAACCGACCAGCTTTACCTGACGGGTACGACGATCCCCGTATCGCAGCTTCTCGCGATCATCTGCGTGGCTGTGGCAGTAATCGCGGATATCGTTGTCAGGGTACGGCTGCGAAGGAGGTCCGAAACGCCGGCATAGACAATTTTGATTGAGTTTGTTATAGTATATAGGGGAAAGGGCAAAGGAAGATGAATCTGTACATTTGCGTACTTCTGTTTTCTGTCAGTTTCCTTGTTTTGATACAGGGAATCCAGGTAAAATGGTTCAACAACAGGCACAGTAAGCACAACAGCGCCTATTTCGGCATGTGCCTTTCCACCTATGTGTGGGCGAGTTCGCTCGCTATCATGATGTTCTGCCCCAGACAGCACAGTCTGTTCTACGCGAATGTCAGCGTGCTCGGCGCGGTGAGCTTCGTCATGTTCGTGCTGGTGTTCATGCTGACCTTTTACGAGGAGTCCAAAACCTATAAGCTGCTGCATATCCTGTGTCCGATCCTGGGCGTGGCGATCTGGCTGCTCCGCCTGGCGGGCAACGGGTATATCATGGTCGAGACGGAGTTCGGCCTTTTCTATCAAGACCGCGTGTGCGCGGCCAACTATCTGTTTTATATCTGCATTTTTGTCATGTGTCTGATCGGCGTTATCCTGCTTGTTTACCACAGAAAAAAAACACAGCTGAAGAGAGAGCGGATCTGCCTGGATCTCTGGATCGTCCTCATTGTCGTCTACAGCGTGGGCGTCAACGGTCTCAGCATGATCAATATGGGCCGCGGAGTCGCGACGACGCCTTACGAGGGAGCGGTCGGCTGTCTCGCGAACCTGAGCTTTTATTTTATCGCCAGCTATCTGGATATGCTGGAGCTGCCGAAGGCAAAGGTGGATTCCTATATTACGACTTACCTGACGACGCCGGTTGTGTTCGTGGACTATACGGGAAGAATTCTCTATTACAACGAGAGTTTTCGCCGTTTCTTTCATCTGGAGGACAGAGAGATTCTGGGTACGAGGCAGTTTTACAGCAATATTCTCACGGAGCGCACGGTGGACGAGGCCATCGACCTGGTAAATTCCGAGAAGATGTACGAGGGCGCTTTCCCGGCCAAGACGCTGGACGGTTCGAGGGTGCTGGATATCCGGTATACGGTGATCCTGGATCACTTCGGCGAGACGCGCTGCGTCATGAATGTCATCAACGACGTGACGGAGGCGCAGAAGCTGTTGGTGAGTCTGGAAGAGCAGACCGCGCTGGCGGAGGAGAACCGTCTGGAGGCGGAGCGGGCCAACCAGGCGAAAGGGGATTTCCTCGCCAACATGAGCCACGAGATCCGGACGCCGATGAACGCCATCATCGGCATGAACGAGATGGTCATGCGGGAGGAGATCTCGCCCAAAGCGGCGCAGTACTCGCAGGATATCTATAACGCCGGACAGACGCTTCTGGCGATCATCAACGATATCCTGGACTTCTCGAAGATTGAGTCCGGCAAGATGGAGATTGTGCCCGTGAGTTATGAGCTCGGGTCGCTGCTCAACGATGTACTGAATATGGTCAACAAAAAAGTGCACGACAAAGGGCTGGAACTTGTGGCGGACATCTCTCCGGACATTCCGCATCAGCTCTTTGGCGATGAGATCCGCATCCGCCAGATCATCTTAAACCTGGTGAACAATGCGGTCAAGTATACGGACAAGGGAAAAGTCACGCTCCGGGTGGAGCACCGGGAGCGCGGGGCTGACGGTATCGATCTGCTCGTCTCCGTCGCGGACACGGGGATCGGCATCCGCGAGGAGGATCTGGATAAGCTGTTCAACAGCTTCCAGCGCGTGGATATGTCGGTCAACCGCAAGGTCGAAGGGACGGGACTGGGTCTGTCTATCGCCAAACAGCTTGTGGAGCAGATGAACGGACAGATCAGGGTAGACAGTACATACGGGCAGGGTTCCACTTTCAGCATCTGGCTTCCGCAGAAAGTCGAGGACGCCTCGCCGATCGGTGATTTCGCCGGCGCGGTGCAGAAGATGTACAAAGACAGAAGAGCCGAGGAGATTGCGTTTACGGCGCCAGACGCCCGGATCCTTGTGGTGGACGACAATAAGGTGAATCTTGTGGTGGCGAAGGGACTGATCCGGGAGACGAAGATACAGGTCGATTCCGCGCTGAGCGGCGCGGAGGCGTTAGAAAAGATTAAGACGGAGAAGTACCACATCATCCTGCTCGATCACATGATGCCTGTGATGGACGGCATGGAGACGCTGAAGCGGATGCGCGGGCAGGAGGAGAATGAGAGCCGCAGCGCGGCGGTGATTGCGCTCACGGCGAACGCGATTTCCGGGTCGAGGGAGATGTATCTTGCCGCGGGCTTTGACGACTATCTCTCCAAGCCGATCAACGCGGCGCGCTACAAGGAGATGATCTGCAAGTATCTGCCGCCGGAACTGATACAGATTCAGGAGGAAACACAGGAGGCATAGCGTTCGGCACGACATTGCGCATAACGGACAGATAAGAGGAAAGGCACTTCCGCCAATTGGCGGCGGTGCCTTTACGTTATGGAAAAATTTCGATTTGGCTTGCAATCTTATCGGTTTTCGTATAAAATAGGTATCAGAGTGGTGGAAAGTGGAGGCAAATGGTTTAAAGTGGTAAATCATACCGTGCCGACGCTGACCGTGGCAGACCGCTCACAGAAAAGCAACATGCGAAAGAGGATGCAGGACGGACGGGCATGCCGCAGGGTGATCGATGATGTTTATGGGAGAATACAATCACACGATCGACGCGAAGGGCAGGCTGATCATTCCCTCGAAGTTCCGGGAAGCGTTGGGAGACGCGTTTGTGGTGACCAAGGGATTGGACGGCTGCCTGTTCGTCTATGACAACGAGGAGTGGAGAGCCTTCGAGGAGAAGCTGAAAGCCCTGCCGATCACGAACAGGGACGCCAGAAAATTTGTAAGGTTCTTTCTGGCGGGAGCGACGGAGGCGGAAGTGGACAGACAGGGCAGGATTCTGGTGCCCGGCGTCCTCAGGGAATTTGCGGATCTGCAGAAGGACGTAGTGCTGATCGGCGTTGCCAGCAGAATAGAGATCTGGAGCAGGGAGCGTTTCGACGGGATAGAGACTTACGAGGATATGGACGAGATCGCGGCGCATATGGAGGAGCTGGGGCTTGGCCTGTAGCGGCTCCGGCATAGTCGAAGAGAGATACGGAAACCGAAATGGAATTTAAGCACACATCGGTCCTGTTGGAGGAGACGATAGCGGCTCTCAGGATCAAACCGGAAGGAATCTATGTGGACGGTACGCTGGGCGGAGGCGGACATTCGTATCATATCGCCGTGAAGCTGACGGGAGCGGGCAGACTGATCGGCATTGATCAGGACGGAGCCGCCATCGAGGCGGCGGGAGAGAGACTGAAGCCCTGTGCCGACAGAGTCACGCTGATCCGCGACAACTACCGCAACGCCGTGCAGGCGCTTGGACGACTCGGCATAGAGCGTGTGGACGGCATCCTGCTGGATCTGGGGGTATCTTCCTATCAGCTGGACAATGCCGGGAGAGGCTTTTCCTATAAATATGACACGCCGCTTGACATGCGTATGGATACAAGACAGACGCTTACGGCGGCGGATATCCTGAACGGATACAGCGAGACGGAGCTGTATCGCGTCATCAGAGATTACGGAGAAGAACAGTTCGCCAAAAATATCGCGAAACACATTGTGAAGGCGAGAGCGGACAAGCCCATAGAGACGACGGGCGAGCTGAATGAGATCATAAAGGCGGCGATTCCCGCGAAGATGCGGGCTGCGGGAGGACATCCCTCCAAGCGGACTTTTCAGGCGGTCAGGATAGAGTGCAACAGGGAGTTGGAAGTGTTGAAGGAATCTCTCGACGGATTCATCGACATGCTGAATCCGGGCGGGAGACTCTGCGTCATCACTTTTCACTCCCTAGAGGACCGGATCGTCAAGACGGCTTTTCGCAGGAACGAAAATCCGTGTACCTGTCCGCCGGATTTTCCGGTGTGCGTGTGCGGACAAGTCTCTAAGGGCAGGGTGGTCACCAGAAAGCCGATTCTGCCGTCGCCGGAGGAGATCGCGGCAAATAAGAGGGCTAAGAGCGCAAAACTGAGAGTGTTTGAGAGGGGAATGTAAGAATTATGGCGACAACACAGAGGGCAGCGGGGAAGAGACGCGTACAGGACGGCAGAGGGCAGGCTTACGTGTACGGCAATGCGGTCAGAAAACCTGAGGTGAGGACACAGAGCGGGGTCAGGCCGGTCCGCAGGATCAGCAATACGACGCGCAGAAACCGGGAGAAGGCGAAGCATATGAGCCCGGGATATGTCCTGTTTCTGTCTCTGGCGCTTATGGTGACGGGGATCATTCTGACAGGCTATATCGGACTGCAGTCCGATATCACGAACAGCGTACAGCATATTTCCGTTCTGGAGAAGCAGTTAAACGATTTAAAGCTTGCAAATGATGAGGAATATAGTAGAATAACAAGTAGTGTAAACTTGGAAGAGATCAAGAAAGTCGCAATCCAGGAACTCGGTATGCAGTATGCGGGAGAGGGACAGGTCGTTTCCTTCGCGAGCGAGAACAACGACTATGTGAAGCAGATGGCCGACATTCCGCAGTAGAGTAACTGGGCGGCGCAAGCAGGTGAAGGGTTGAGCGGTCGGACGGGAATCAGAAATTCGGTAATGCGGTTTACGGTTAAGATGCAGAAGAAGCTGCTGGTGTTGTTTCTCATCATGATGGCGGCTTTTGCAGGGCTCAGCTTCCGTCTGTACCTGATCACGAGGGACAACGGAGAAGAGTACAAGAAACAGGTATTGTCACAGCAGGAGTATGACTCGGTGACAATACCTTTTAAGCGTGGAGAAATTGTCGACGCAAACGGGACGATCCTGGCGGTCAGCAACAAGGTCTACAATGTTATACTGGACACGAAACTCCTGACGCGGGAGGAAGAGAACGTAGAGCCGACGCTGAGCGCTCTCAGACAGTGTTTCAATATCGATACGGGCGAAGTGAGAAGCTATATGGCGGCGCATCCGGAATCCGCCTACTATGTGATGGCAAAGCGCCAGGACTATGAGAAGGTCAGCGCTTTTCAGGAGATGGATACCGACCCGGAGACGGGCAGATCGATCAGCGGCGGCGGCGTGTGGTTCGAGAGTGAATACAAGAGAGAATATCCCAACAATACACTGGCCTGCGATGTGATTGGCTTCACGACCAACGACAATCAGGGCACATACGGTCTGGAGGAGTTCTACAACGATACGCTCAGCGGCATCAACGGCAGGGAGTACGGTTATCTGAACGACGACTCCAATCTGGAGAGGACGACGATTGCGGCGCAGGACGGGTGCAATCTCCAGCTCAGCATCGACGCCAATATCCAGAGCATCGTGGAGAAATATCTGCTGGAATTCAACGAGGACTATAAGGATAACGTCAGACCGGGCAACGGCGCGGAGAATGTGGGCTGCATCATCATGGAGGCGGACACAGGCAGAGTCCTGGCGATGGCGAGCTATCCGAATTTTGATCTGAACGATCCGAGAAATACGGAATATCTGCTCGGCATGCCGCTTGTGGACGACAAAGGGAGCCGGACGGGCGAGAGCGTGACGCAGGAGCTGTTGGACGATATGGACGACGCGGCCATGTATCAGCAGCTCAACGCGCTGTGGAAGAATTACTGTATCGTGGAGCCTTATGAGCCGGGTTCCGTGGCGAAGCCCTTCACAGTGGCGGCGGCGCTCGACTGCGGCGCGATCAACGGGGACGAATCCTACTACTGCGACGGCGGTCTGGTAGTGGTGGAAGGCGAGAAGCCGATCAAGTGCCATCAGACATACGGCGACGGTATGCTGACCGTGCAGCAGGGGATTGAGCGCTCCTGCAACGTGGTGCTGATGAACGTAGCCTTTAAGCTCGGCAAAAATAATATGGTGGATTACCAGCATCTGTTCAATTTCGGCCTGAAGACGAATATTGATCTGGCGGGCGAGGCGCGGACGGCCACCATGGTCTACAACAAGAACAGCATGCGGATCACGGAGCTGGCGACCAACTCTTTCGGACAGGGTTTCAACGCCACGATGATCCAGATGATCACGGGCTTCTGCTCCCTGATTAACGGCGGGTATTATTACGAGCCGCATATCGTAGATAAGATTACCACGGCGGACGGCGCCACATTGGAGAACATTCAGCCCAGGATCCTGAAACAGACGGTGTCCCAGTCCACCAGTGACACGATCATAGAGTTCTGCAACACGGTCGTGACAGGAGAGAAGGGAACGGGTAAGACGGCGAGACCGGCAGGCTATATGATCGGCGGCAAGACGGGAACGGCGGAGACGCTGCCGCGAGGCAACAATGAGTATGTAGTTTCCTTCATGGGATACGCGCCGGCGGACGATCCGCAGATCGTCATTTACGTGGTGGTGGACAGGCCCAACGTGTGGCCGCAGGACGATGCGAAGCACGCCACGAGGATTGTCAAAAAGGTGCTCACAGAGGTGCTTCCGTATTTGAATATCTTCATGACGGAGGAGCTGAGCGACGACGAGAGAAAGGAGCTGGAGGAACTGCAGATCCAGCTGAAGATGCCGGAGCAGGCGGCGGAAGAACAGACCCTGGACGAGGAGGGCAATCCGATTGCTCCGGAGATCGTGGGGGAAGATACAGAGGAAGGCACAGAGGAAGAAGAGGGAGAGAGCGAGGAAGAGCGGGAACAGCGCGAGATCTGGAAGACGTTCCCGACAGACCCCGAGACGGGATACCTGAAGGATCCGGATACCGGCTATCTGTACGATCCCGAGACAGGAACACAGGTGTACGGCGGCAGCATGATGGAGGAAGAGGAAGAAGAGGAAGACGGCGGGCCAAAGAACGGAGAAGAGGAAAACCAGACAGAAGGCGAAGCCGGAGAAACAGAATAGAGCAAATTTAGAATAACCTCATCAGAACGGTAATAGATTATACCAATACCTTTTGATGAGGTTTTCTGTATGGTGGAGGAGATACCGCAGCAGTACAGGACATACCACAGGAACAAGACTGTGACGGTCATGTTTCTGATCCTGCTTGTGTTTGCCGTGCTGATGGGGAGACTTGTATATCTGATGATCTTTCGGTCGGAGTACTATTCGATGAAGGCCAGGGAACTGCATGAGCGGGAGAGGAGCATCAAGGCGGCTAGGGGGAGGATTATAGACGCCAACGGCAAGATACTGGCGGACAACAAGACGGTGTGTACGATCTCTGTGATTCACAGCCAGGTTACGGATGCGGAGCAAGTGATCGGCGTGCTCTGCAGAGAACTCGGATTGTCTGAGGAATATGTCAGAAAGCGGGTGGAGAAGAATTCTTCCATCGAGAAGATCAAAAGCAATGTGGATAAGAGCGTCGGCGACGTCGTCAGGGAATACGATCTGGCGGGCGTGAAGGTGGACGAGGATTATAAGAGATACTATCCTTACGATTCGCTGGGTTCGAAAGTGCTTGGGTTTACCGGAGGAGACAACCAGGGCATCATAGGGCTGGAAGTGATCTATGAGGATTATCTGCGGGGAGAGGCGGGGACGATCCTGACAGTCACGGACGCGGCGGGCGTGGAAGTCGTCGAGGCGGGAGAAGAGCGGGTGGAGCCGGTTGCGGGAAGAGATCTGTATATCAGCATGGATATGAATATCCAGAGCTATGCGACGCAGCTGGCGCTCCAGACCATGGAGACAAAGGAGGCGGACAGCGTCTCCATTCTGGTGATGAACCCGCAGAACGGAGAGATCCTCGCGATGGTAAATGTGCCAGAGTTCCATCTGAACGATCCCTATACGCTGCCGGATACCGTGGACAGCGAGGGCGTGAGCGGGGAGAGAGCGCAGGAACTTCTGAACGGCATGTGGCGCAACGGCTGTATCAACGACACCTACGAGCCGGGATCCACTTTCAAGATCATTACGGCTGCGGCAGGGCTGGAATCGGGGGCGGTCAAGCCGGAAGACACGTTTCAGTGTCCGGGTTATATCATGGTCGGGGACAGGAGGATCCGGTGCCACAAGGCGGGCGGCCACGGCGCGGAAACTTTCGTGCAGGGGACGATGAATTCCTGTAAGCGGAGATTTACGTAAGATAGAGCAAGACGGAGAACAACTGTTTTGTGCATTTTTTTGATTGAATTGCGGTTGACGGGATCACGCAGATTCGTATATAATGTAAAAACTGACATAGATAAGTTTCTGTTCTGATATCGTTATCAGTCGGCCCGTATCGGGCAAAACTTCCACAATGCCTGGAATGTCGTATCGGATGAGAGAGCGCCAGCTGTCTGAAAAAATCCGGCAAAGATCTGTTGACGATGTCGTGCTTTACACTCTGTTGTGTGCGCGGCATTTTTGCGTCTGAGGAATCTGTGCGGAGGCGCAGGAGAGCATCTGTCCGCGGTGAAACGGCGGCATCTTTCGTGGAAAAAAGGGATGATTGTGCGATTGCCGGAACGTGACACGGAAGGAGGAAAGCCATGAAAAAGAGAAAAAAACTCTGCCTGCTGGCAGGAGCAGTCTGCGCGCTGTGTGCGATTTTAGCTGTGGGAGGCAGCGCGCGGGCAGAGGAAGAAAGCGTAAGAAGCAGGGGAAGTATCCTGCTGCGGACCGGAGACGAGGTGGCGGTGTATGCCGAAGATATCCGATATCTGCGGGGAGAACTGGACGCACTGTATGAGGAGATACCGTAGAAGGAGGGAGTGATTTTATGAAAAATGGAAAAGCAAAAATATTGTCGGCCGCGGGTGCGGGAACGGCAGTGTTGGTCGTGCTGGCCGGCATGCTGGCTGCGGTCGGGACAGTCAGAGCGGAGGAGGGAGGCGGACGCGCCGGCAGCATCAAGTCCAGGGGTGTGATAGATTATGCCGGCGGAGCGGTGGTGATTGACGCCTCTGATCTCACCGGCCTCGCGAATGAGATCGACGCGCTGGAGGAAGCCTGCAAAAGCGGGATGCTGAAGGCGTTAAACGATATCAATACTTATATCAGAACCGACGGCACGGTGACGCACCAGGCTCCGGGGGAGCAGCTGCAGCTTCCCTCTTTCGGGCAGCTTGCGGATGCGGTCAGAGCCAGCCAGTCTTTTGCAAGCGCAAGAGAGGATCTGGCGGGCGATCTCTATTTCAGAACCGAAAACGGCGGGCTTGTCAGGGCGTCTGAAGACGGCAGCGGGGAACCGGTCGATTTATGCGCGGCGTCCGCGGGAAATCTGAGCGCGGGAACGGTCGCCTATGTGGACGGACAGTTATTGCTGGGCACGGGCGCAGACAACCAGACTTATTATGACCTGGGTTACCAGAAGAGCAAACAGGAGATCGCGGAACAGGCGGAACAGTTGCGGGCGGATACCATAACGATCAAGGTGAAAGATCCCTCCTCGGGCCAGCTGTCGCTTGCGAACGCTTCAGAGGGATACAATGTGTATTTCGGCTTTAATTCTTCTGATCAGATCGCCTTTCAGAATATGCGGCCGGTGAGCGGCTCGCTGAAAGCTTCTCTGTCGTATAACAACGAAGATATTTCTCTGGGCAACCGCCCTAAGATTGTCTGCAGGCAGCCCGTGACGCTTACGGCGGATCATGCTATAAGCGCGACGGTGGTGGTGATCGCGACGTTTAACATCTGGTGCCGCGACCACTACCAGGCGCCCATCAAAAATTTTAATCCTGAGCCGCAGATCCTGTATTTTAATTTTGATCATTCCGACACGAGCGATTCGGTGACAATCCCAAAGACCGCGGACTATTATTTTCCCATGGACGATTACTCGTTTGGGGCTGACGTCGTCATTCAGGGAACGGCGATCCTTCCCCTGCTGGAATGACGGCTGTTCCGTGTGCCGCGCATGGGAACAGAATGTGATAAAGGGCGTTTGGGAGCGATCCTGAACGCCCTTCTGCCATGCCGTACAACAGGACCCGCGCGGAGAACCAGGGAGTAATACTGCGCGCTCCTCACGAATAGAATAGAGCAAGGTTTGTATCTGCGGGCAAAGCGGTATGAAAGAGAAAGCTATGGAAACGGCCAGAAAGCAACTGCTGCTGAACATATCGGAAATCCTGGAACAGAGAGGACTGATCAGCGAGAAAGAGAAGCTGCGGATGCGGGAACAGATTCTTGCTTCAAGAGAGAAATAGAGAGGGGAAACCGGAGGCAGGAACCAAAACGGCAGAGGAGAAAGACAGAGACAGAAGACTGCGGAAATAAGCATCAGGGAGCGGTGGGATGGAACGGTACTCAGCGATACAGACGACGCGGCTGCGCGTCGGTATTTACAATCGATGCTCTACGGAAGAGGAGGCGCAGAAAAACGCGCTGGCGATACAGGCGGCGGAGAGCAGGGAAATTGCGGACCGGAAGGGCTGGCTGATCGCCGCGCAGTATATCGAGAGCGAGTCGGGGACGTCCGTGAAAAATCGGTCGGAGTACCGGCGGCTTCTGGAGGATATGGAGAGAGATCTTTTTGATATCGTGATGATCAAGTCCATCGACCGGCTCATGCGCTCGGCGAAGGACTGGTACCTGTTCTTAGGCAGGCTTACGGAGACCGGCAGGCGGCTCTATATCTACATCGACGACAGGTTCTATTCGCCTGACGACGGCCTGCTCTCCGGCATCAAGGCGATCCTGGCGGAGGAGTTCAGCAGAGAACTCTCCAAGAAGATCAAAAACTCCCACAGCCGCAGGCAGGAGCAGCACAGGCAGGGTGAGCGAGCGGGCCTGAATATCACCAGACCGATGTTCGGCTGGGACAAGGTGGAAAAAGACGTGTACGCCGTCAACGAAAAGGAGGCTGCAGCCTACAGGGCGGCCTTTGACATGGCGTATTCCGGCAAGGGTTTCTACACCATCGCCAACGTCATGTATGAACGGGGCGTCCGCGGTAAGAGCGGAAAGCGGATCTCCGGTGTGCAGTGGAGGAAGATGCTGTATTCGCCCCGGGCGCACGGCACGATGGTCATTCATACCAGAGAGTACGACTTTGAGACGCACAGGTTTGTCGACGTGCCGCCGGAGGAATGGATTTACATAGAGAATGCGCTGCCGGCGATTGTCACAGGGAAGTACCAGGAGGAAGTACTGCGGGCATTGGAAGGCAGGAGGACCGAAAATCGATGCGGGGATTACAGGAGGGATCTGTCCAAGGCGGGCATGTATGACCTGTCGCAGAAGATCTACTGCGCGGAATGCGGGCGGGTATATTACCGGTCTTCCTTCCGGTCCGGGAAAGCCGGGCGCAGGATCGCAGAGTGGAAGTGTTCGACGGCGCTTGCGGCGGGGAGAAAGGCAAAGAACCCGCAGGGCTGCGACAATATCAATCTGTTGGACAGACGGCTGCATGAGATCATCGAGGCGGCCTGCGCAGAGCAGTATGAGGATATTTTCGGCGTGCAGCAAAGTCTTGCCGACGAGACGCTTGCCTTCGTGAGAAAAGCGATTCGGGACAATTCTGAGGAAAAAGAACTGGACAGATGCAGGCGGGAATATGGGAAACTCTCCAGAAAGAAAGACGTCCTGTTCGGCAAGCTGATGAACGAAACGATTGCAGACGGGGAGTTCGCGCGGTATAATCGTCAGTTGGAGGCGCAGATGGAGCCGCTTGCGGAGCAGATCAGGCTGCTGGAGCAGCAATGCGCTTCCTGCGCTGATTATGAAAAGCGGCTGGCTGAAATCAGAGAAGCGTTACACGACGGGGATATGATCCGTCAGGCCAAAACGCAGGGACTCATCGGCAGGATCGAGAAGATTGTGGTATATTCTGACGGAAAACTTGAGATACTCTTCGACAGGGCGGGACTGTGTGGAACAGATTTTTCCCGGCAGGAAGGGCAGAAAGGCGAGTCCCCGCTTAGGATTACGGCGCAGTATACGCGCAGGCGGGATACTCTATAATGCATGGCGACCTGTAACCCGGTGTTCATCACAGTCGGACTTCGGATCGGCGCGGAGCGTTTCTACTCTTACTTCAGGCAGTTCGGACTGCTGGAGAAGACGGGAATCGATCTGCCGGGCGAGGCGGGGACGATCATGCATGACGTGGAAAACATCGGACCGGTGGAGCTGGCGACAATTTCCTTCGGGCAGTCTTTTCAGATTACGCCGATTCAGCTGGCGGTGACGGCGTCCTCCATTATCAACGGGGGCCGGCGGGTGACGCCGCACTTCGGCGTCCGGGCGGCGAACGCAGACGGCAGCGGTCAGGAGACGTTTTCCTATCCGGTCAGAGAGCATGTGGTGTCCGCAGAGACTTCCGCGACGATGCGCTATATTCTGGAACAGGTTGTGGCGGAGGGCAGCGGCAAAAACGGCGCGGTGGAAGGCTACCGCGTCGGCGGCAAGACGGCTACCAGTCAGACACTGCCCCGCGGGAGCGGCAGATATATTGCTTCTTTTCTCGGTTTTGCGCCCGCGGACGATCCTCAGGTGCTGGCGGTTGCGATCATCAATAATCCGCAGGGAACATACTATGGCGGGCAGATCGCCGCGCCGGTTGTGCGGCAGCTTTTTGAAAACATTCTTCCATATTTGGAGGAGATGGACTATAATAAAACTTAGAGTCTTACTAGGACAGCACAATACGCTGTCCAAGAAAGACTATACTAAGTTTGCAAGAACCAGAGAACTGGTTCTTGCGGGTTATCGTGGTATGCTACCTAAGAAAATCTAAATCATGTTCACAAGAATCGCAAGCGATTCTTGAAAGCACAGCGAGAGCTGGTTCTTGCGGGTTGTTGCGGGTTGTTTCAGGATGCGTTTGGAGGGTGTATGAATTCGACGATCTTAATGTCTGTATTGCTGTCGTTTGTGATCAGCGTGGCGCTGGGGCCTTTGGTGATCCCTTTCCTGAGACGCCTCAAGGTCGGACAGACGGTCAGGGAAGAGGGGCCGCAGAGCCATCTGAAGAAGAACGGCACGCCGACGATGGGCGGCATTTTGATTCTTGTAAGCGTGGTGATTACTTCACTTTTCTTTGTGAGAGATTATCCGAAAATTATCCCCGTGTTATTTCTGACGCTGGGATTCGGGCTGATCGGATTTATGGACGATTATATCAAAGTGGTGCTGAAACGCTCGATGGGGCTTCGGGCCTGGCAGAAATTTGCCCTGCAGATCGTAGTGACAGGCGTGTTTGCCTGTTATCTGCTGCGGTATACGGACGTGCCGCTGTCGATGAAAGTGCCCTTTCTGCACGGAGTGCTCCTTGACTTCGGGATATGGAACATACCGATTTTGTTTTTTATTGTGATCGGAACTGTCAACGGCACGAATTTTACCGATGGGCTGGACGGTCTGGCGAGTTCTGTCACGGTGCTTGTGGCGACTTTTTTCAGTGTCGTTGCCATCGGTACGGGCAGCGGCATCGAACCGATCACCTGTGCGGTGGCTGGGGCCCTTTTGGGATTTTTGCTGTTCAATGTGTATCCGGCGAGTGTGTTTATGGGAGACACCGGCTCCCTGGCGCTGGGAGGCTTTGTGGCCGCCGCGGCCTATATGATGCAGATGCCGCTTTTTATTGTGATCGTAGGATTTATCTATATGATCGAGGTGCTGTCGGTGATTTTGCAGGTGACGTACTTTAAGCTGACCGGAGGCAGACGAATCTTTAAGATGGCGCCGATCCACCACCATTTCGAACTCTGCGGCTGGTCGGAGACGAGAGTAGTCGCTGTGTTTTCCATTGTGACCGCGCTATTGTGCCTGGTAGCGCTGATGGGCGTATAGCGCTGCTGAGATGTCTGTGGGGCGGTGTGATGTGAACAAATGATCCCGCGCAAAGGAGAGACGGATGAAGAAAATATCTGCCATGAACAGAAAAGGAAAGATTGCGGCTGTACTGCTGTTCCAGGGTCTGATTCTGGCCGTTATGGCGGTCATGCTGGTGCATGACGGCAGGAGCGTGCAGGCTTCTATTGAGGACTGGAAGTCGTACAGCATCACTTATGATCCCGTAAACGGGTGGTTCATGGATGAACAGGATTTTGTGTGGGAAAAACCCATCACGCTGATCTACGGTCCGTACCTTGCCTTGAAGAAAGGCACGTACCGGGCCGAAATCGAATATTCCTGCAGCAGTGACCAGACCTGTTATGTGCGCTGTGAGAGGAGCAGATTTGACGACGCGCATCTGAGGGGCGGGGAAGCGTGCCTGAGCAGAAACCAGCGCACCCTGCAGTACGACTTTGAAGTCACGCAGGATGTGGAAGATTTTGAATTTGTGGTGGAGTATGACGGAAAAGGCTATCTTCAGGTTACTGACATAGAGATCGTCCCGTCTCCGCTGGGAGCCGTCAGAAATATATGCTTTGTCCTGGCGCTGTTTCTGTGCCTTGACGTATGTTTTCTTCTGTCGGACCGGATCAGGAAAGAGAGAGAGTTTTTGGCGTCTCTGGCCGGGATCGCGCTGTTGGCGTCTCTGCCGCTGTTTGCACCTGGTATTGTCAATGCCGGATACGATTTGAAGTTTCATTTGATGCGGATTGCGGGTATTGCGCGGGAACTGCGGCTGGGGCATGTGCCCGTGAGGCTGTCCTCGGCCTGGATGGAGGGGTACGGATATCCTGTCTCCGTTTACTATGGGGATCTGCTGCTGTATATTCCGGCGCTTATGAGCCTGTTGGGATTTTCTGTTACGACGGCGTATAAGTTCTATGTCTTTCTGATCAATGTTGGGACGGCTGCGACTGCCTGCTATGGCATGCACCGCATCTGCCGGGACCGGAGGATCGCGCTGCTCGCCTCCCTGGCATACTGTACGGCTTCCTATCGGCTGTGGAACATCTACATACGGGCGGCGCTGGGGGAATTTGGCGCGACGATGTTCCTGCCGTTGATCGCGGCCGCCGTCTACGGTATCTATATGGACGATGCAGCGGACCGCGGACGGCACAGGAAAAACGCCCTGCTTCTTGCGGCGGGCATGAGCGGCGTGATCCTGACGCATACCCTGAGCGTTGACATGACATTTTTTACGCTGCTGTTCGTCTGCGTCGCTCTGTTGAAGCGGACGTTCCGGAAAGAGGTTATAAGCCAGTATCTGCTGGCGGTTCTGGCAACCTGCGGATTGTGTATGTATTTCATAGTGCCGTTTCTTGATTATATGGCCAGCGTGCCGGTCAAGGTGAGCTCCGCGATCGATGTCAGAGGAGGAAATACCATTCAGTACTGCGGGATTTCGATCGCTGAATATTTTACTTTTGATAAGTCTCCCGGTCTGGTTCTGCTGGCGGTGTTCTTTGCGGCGGTCGTATACTGTACGAAGAAAAGGGATCAAGAGATGCGATGGCTGACCGTGGGAAGCGGGCTGGCGATACTTGCCACGCTCAGTATTTTTCCATGGGACTATCTGGCTAGGCACAGCCTTTTCTTTGCGTTGATGGCGCAGATACAGTTTCCGTACAGATATCTCTGTATAGTTATTGTGTTCCTCTCTCTGCTGCTCGTCTTTGTTATGCAGAGGCTCCGGGCTGGCGGTGTGGAGATAGTTCGTGTGGAACGGCTTGTCATTGCCGCTGGGTTTATTATGACTTGTTTTTTTACCAAAGAGTATCTGCATCCGGCGGAAGACCGAGAACTGATAAAACCGTACAGCGATGCCGAGCTGGACAGTTATTTCGTTGTGGTGGGGGAGTATTTACGGGCCGGCGTGGATCTGGATACTTTTCCGTTTCTCTCTCCGGAACTTTTTGCGGAAGAGATGGAGGAAGCGGAAATCGTGGAGCGCCGGGGGAGCAATATGCGTCTCTACTGCCGGGCTTTAGATGAGATAGAGGGGGGGGTTGTAAGTATCCCCATGTTCTATTATAAAGGGTATCATGTGACGGATGACGAGGGGAACGAGTATCCGATCGAAGACGGGGATCTGAAACAGATCACGTTTTCCGTTCCGCCGGGTTTTGAGGGGTATCTCAATATCGAGTACAGAGAGCCGTGGTACTGGCGGGCGGCGGAGGTGGTTTCGCTCGTCTCGGCGATAGGGCTGGCGGCGTATCTGATTCGCCGGAAAGGTGTGGAAGCGAGGTAAGATGGAGAGAGAAGATCTGCAGGGTAAAAAAGTGCTGGTGGTCGGTTCGGGGATCAGCGGGGTCGGAGCTGCGTCCGCGTTGTGCCGTATCGGGGCGTATCCCGTTCTGTTTGATTCCAATGCGGAACTGGATAAGAATGAAATTCGAAAGAAGTTTGCGGAAGATACAGAGGCGGAGATTGTGCTGGGAGAACTGCAGGAGGAGACGATACGGCAGCTTTCGCTCGTCGTGCTCAGCCCGGGTGTGCCGACCGATACAGAGTTTGTAGAAATGTTCCGCAGGAGAGGGCTTCCGGTCTGGGGAGAAATCGAGCTGGGATACAGGCTCGGCAGAGGGCGTGTGATTGGTATCACCGGCACCAACGGCAAGACGACGACAACTTCGCTGACAGGCGAGATCATGGCAGCCTGCTGCGGGGATGTCGATGTGGTGGGAAATATCGGCAATCCGTATACGCTCACGGCGCTCGACGCAACGGAGGAGACGGTGACGGTGGCGGAGATCAGCAGTTTTCAGCTGGAGACGATTGAGAAGTTCGCGCCTCAGGTGTCGGCCATCCTCAACATTACGCCGGATCATCTGAACAGACATCACACAATGGAAAACTATGCCGCGGCGAAGGAAGCGATCGCGAAAAATCAGACAAAGGAACAGGTCTGCGTGCTCAATTATGAGAACGAATATACGAGGGATTTCGGAAAAAGATGTCCTGCGAGAGTCGTATGGTTTTCCTCCGCGCGGAAGCTGGAGGACGGTTTCTATCTGGACGGTGAAGAGATCAGGCAGGCGTCAGGAGGCGAGTCGGTCAGTCTGATGAATATTCATGAGATGAACCTGGTGGGGCTGTGCAATGTGGAAAACGTGATGGCGGCAATTGCCGTCACACAGGCCATGGGCGTGCCGATGGAGACGATTCTCTCTGTGGTGCGGCAGTTTAAGGCCGTGGAACACCGGATAGAATTTGTGGCAACCAAGAGGGGCGTGGACTATTATAACGATTCCAAAGGAACGAATCCCGACGCGGCGATCCAGGGTATCCGGGCAATGGATAGGCCCACGGTGCTGATCGGGGGCGGCTATGATAAACAGAGCGAATACGACGAGTGGATCGAAGCATTCGGCGGCAAGGTGAAATGCCTGGTGCTCATCGGGCAGACGAGGGAGAAGATTGCAGCCTGCGCTGAGAGACACGGTGTGAGAAATGTTATTCTGGCCGACAGCTTTGAGGAGGCTTTTGATATCTGTGTGAGAGAGGCTGTAAGCGGCGACGCGGTTCTTCTTTCGCCAGCCTGCGCGAGCTGGGGAATGTTTCCGAATTATGAGGCCAGAGGAAAGCTGTTTAAAGAACTTGTAAACCGACTGGAGGATACGGAGTAGGTGGCACAGAGAAATTCTTCACGCAGAGGAAAATCAAACGGCGAAAATTTCATGGATTACAGTCTGTTGTTCATCGTGCTGTTTTTGCTGGGATTCGGTCTGATTATGGTGTATTCTACCAGCTCCTATGAGGCCAATCTGGACTTTGGAGATTCCGCATACTATCTGAAGAAACAGCTGTTTGCGACGATACTGGGATTGATTGCAATGATGATCGTTGCAAATGTGCCCTATCATTTCTGGGAGAGGTTTGCGGTGGTAGGGTATATCGTATCGGTAGTGCTGATTCTTTTGATCATACCGTTTGGACACGAATCCCACGGCGCGAAGCGCTGGCTGTACATAGGACCGATCTCGCTGCAGCCGGCGGAGGTGGCGAAGCTGTGTATGATTCTCTTTCTGGCGAGTATGATCTGCACGATGGGAAAGCAGATACGAAACCGCAAGGGTTTTCTGACCGTGCTTTTGGTGCCGATGCCGATTGCGCTGATGCTCTGGCAGATCACGAACAATTTGAGTTCGGCGATTATCGTCGTGGGGATTGCGGCGCTGATGTTGTTTGTCTCCTGCCCGGATTACAAGCGCTTTATTCTTCTGGGACTTGCGGGCGCTGCTGCCGCCGCGCTGGTGGTGTTCGTTATTGTGCAGCTGGCGGCGTCGCAGCCCGTTGCGGAAGAGAGCGGCGTGGGCGGATTCCGGGGAGAGCGTATTCTTGCGTGGCTTGATCCGGAAGCCTATTCGAGCGGCAAAGGATTTCAGACGATTCAGGCGCTCTATGCCATCGGTTCCGGCGGTGTGCTCGGCAAAGGACTTGGTGCGAGCATGCAGAAACTCGGATTTCTGCCGGAGGCGCAGAACGATATGATTTTTTCGATTATCTGTGAGGAGCTGGGCCTGTTCGGCGGCTTTGCCGTGATTATCATGTTTATCATGCTGATCTGGCGCTTCATGGTGATTGCGAACAACGCGCCGGATCTGTTCGGGGCGCTGCTCGTGGTGGGCGTGCTGGGGCACATTGCCATTCAGGTAATCCTGAATATCGCGGTCGTCACGAACACGATCCCCAATACCGGGATATCGCTCCCGTTTATCAGTTACGGGGGTTCCTCGGTCATGTTCCTGCTGATAGAGATAGGATTGGTTCTGAGCGTGGCGCGGGGGATCCGGCTTAAAGATCTGTCTTAGGGACAAGATAACTTTCGGAATGTAAGCCATATAGATAGAATAGGTCATATTTTTGGGATTCGAGGTAAGGAATATGGACGCTATTCGTATCTATGGCGGCAAGTGTCTGGATGGACAGACTGCGATACAGGGATCAAAAAACGCGTCGCTGCCGATTCTGGCGGCGACTCTGTTGATAGACGGTACGTGCGAGATAGAGAACTGCCCGGACATTTCCGACGTATATCATATGCTGCGGCTTTTGGAGAGCCTGGGCTGCGGAGTTGTACGGGAGGCGGCTCTTGTGCGAGTCAATACGCGGAGTTTTTCCGGGTGCGACATGCCGGCGGATTCGGTGGGAGTGATGCGCTCATCGGTTATGCTTGCCGGAGCGCTGCTTGCGAAGACCGGACGGATTTGTATGAAATATCCGGGCGGCTGTGTGATCGGAGCCAGGCCCATCGATCTGCATCTGCGGTCTCTTCGGCTGATGGGCGCGTCGATAGAAGAGAGCGAAACCGGATTTTGCGCGGAGGCGGCAAGGCTGAAGGGAGCCGTGCTGCATCTGCCTTTTATCAGCGTCGGCGCGACCGAGAATCTGTTGTTGGCGTCGGTGCTGGCGGACGGTGTGACGGTGATCGAGCCGGCGGCGAGAGAACCGGAGATCCGGGCGCTGTGCGGCTTTTTACAGTGTGCCGGGGCCAGAATAGAAGGCGCGGGCACCGGCAGGCTTGTCATTCACGGCGTGGATAGGCTCAGGCCGGTCAGATATCGCGTGCCGGCGGACCGCATTGTGGCGGGGACATATCTGAGCGCGTGCATGTGCGCCGGCGGACGCATCTTTTTAAAGGATGCGCCGGCGGATCAGATGGAGAGTGTGATCAACTGTGCGGAGCGTATGGGTGCGGCGGTTTCGCGTGAAGCGGACGGCATTCTGGTGACGGGCAGGGATCATGAGAGCGTCTGTGATGTCGTGACGACGGGTTGCTATCCGGAGTTTCCCACGGATATGCAGTCGCTTTTTATGGCTGCCATGGCGCTCTCCGGGCGGGCGGGACGTATCGAAGAGACCGTGTTTGAAAACCGTTTCCGGATTGTGTCCGAGCTGTGCAAAATGGGAGCGGATATCACTGTGCAGGGCAATGTGGCGCATGTAAGCCCCGCGGGCCGGCTCCATGGAGCCATTGTGCGGGCACAGGAACTGCGCGGCGGCGCGGCGCTTGTCGCTGCCGCCCTTGCGGCGGACGGTACGAGCATTGTGACAAACCGCCACTATATCGACAGAGGATACGAGGATATCGTACTTAATTTGAGAGCGCTGGGGGCCGATCTGGAACTTGCCTGAAGGGAGCGGACAGCGCCGGCGGTATGGGGTATACGGATGTCTGAGAGGAAAAAGGCAAAAAGTGTCAGGAGGGCCCACACGAATCTGCGGCTGGTTAAGAATGCCGATGCCGAGCGGACAAAGCGCGGGGGCAAACTGAAGGAAAAACTGCGCTTTGACCGGAGGAAAAGGACGCTGATTCTGGGGTCTGCGCTTCTTGGGACGGTTGCGCTGCTGGCCGCGGCGTATGTGTATATCGTGCGCAATTACACTGTCACTACAATCTATGTGGAAGGGAATGTTCATTATACCAACGAGGAGATCATCGACATGGTGATGGACGGCAGATTCGGAGACAATTCCCTTTTTCTTGCGATGAAGTATAAGGATAAGGGGATAGAAGATATCCCCTTTATCCAGGCGATGGATGTGACGGTCGAGGCGAAGGACACGATCCGCATCACTGTGTACGAGAAAGCGCTTGCAGGCTGTGTGGCCTATCTGGATCAGTATGTCTACTTCGACAAGGACGGTATCGTCGTGGAGACCTCCGCGGAGAAGACAGCCGGGATCCCTCAGGTGACGGGACTGCGGTTTGACCATGTGATTCTGCACGAACCGCTTCCGGTGGAAAAACCTGAGGTGTTTCAAAAGGTCCTGAATATCACGCAGCAGCTGGAAAAGTATTCCATGAAGGCGGATAAGATCTATTTTGACGCCGATTATCAGGTCACGCTGATTTTCGGCGAGGCCAAGGTTGCGATGGGAGACGACGGATTTATCGATGAAAAAATCATGAAGCTGCAGTATATGCTGCCGAGTCTCGAGGGCAAAAAGGGGACGCTCGACATGCGGGAGTACAGCGAGGACATGAAATCCTACAGTTTCGAGCTGGAATAAGGCGGTTCAAATCCCCGGTTCCCTGCGGTGTTTCGGGCTGTTTTCGGGCTTTCGCCGCAAAAACCAAAAAAATAGGTTGCGAATTTTGAAAAATAATTATATGATAATCTATGAGAGTTTGTGGGTAAACAAAAGGAGGAATCACCTTGCTTGAGATTAAGTCGAACGATGCGGAGTCTGCAGCCAAGATCATTGTGGTCGGTGTCGGCGGCGCAGGCAACAACGCTGTAAATAGAATGATAGATGAAGAGATAGACGGTGTGGAATTTATCGGGATCAATACGGATAAGCAGGCGCTGCAGCTGTGCAAGGCGCCCACGCTCTTACAGATTGGCGAGAAACTGACCAAGGGGCTCGGGGCAGGCGCGAAGCCTGAGATCGGCGAGAAAGCGGCGGAGGAGAGCTCGGATGAAGTGGCCGCGGCGCTCAAAGGGGCGGATATGGTATTTGTCACCTGCGGCATGGGCGGCGGAACAGGCACGGGAGCGGCGCCTGTGGTGGCGAAACTCGCCAAGGATATGGGAATACTGACGGTAGGGGTCGTGACGAAGCCGTTCCGCTTTGAGGCGAAGGCGCGTATGACCAACGCCATTGCGGGAATTGAGAAGATCAAGGACAACGTGGACACGCTGATTGTCATTCCGAACGACAAGCTTCTGGAGATCGTGGACAGGCGGACAACCATGCCGGACGCGCTGAAGAAAGCGGACGAGGTGCTGCAGCAGGCCGTGCAGGGCATCACGGATCTGATCAACGTTCCCTCGGTGATCAATCTCGACTTTGCCGATGTGCAGACAGTCATGAAGGACAAGGGTATCGCACATATCGGTATCGGTACGGGCAAGGGGGACGACAAGGCGAACGAGGCTGTCAAGATGGCGGTGGAGAGTCCGCTCTTAGAGACGACGATTTCCGGCGCGACACATGTCATCATCAACGTGTCGGGCGATATTTCCCTGGCGGACGCCAACGACGCGGCAAGCTATGTGCAGGATCTGACGGGTTCCGACGTCAATATCATCTTTGGCGCCATGTACGATGCCAATATGACGGATACCTGCAATATTACGATTATTGCGACAGGAATCGAGGAGAAGGCGAAGCAGGCCGGTCTCGGTTTCAAATCCGGCTACATAACGCCCACATCGCTGCAGGGCAAACCGTCGGTCGGGACCATGCCAAGTTCCAGTCTCGGCAATTTCGCGACCGGTTCCGGTATAAAGGGCTCTGCCGTGGGACAGGCTTCATCGTCCCAGCTTAAAACGATGAGCGGGCTTAATAAGACGCCCGACATCAAGAGTTCGGTCGAGGAGAAGGCTTTAGATATCCCGAGTTTTCTGAGAGGCAAGAGAGAATAGAGCAGCAGACAGGTATGTAAGGCCGCAGGATGAAATATCCTGCGGTCAGACTGTCGACAAAGTGGTTCTGGGATGTGCATCCCAGAACCATTTTTCTGTTATTGATTGAATTGTGAGCAAA
>CANQTL010000019.1 GCA_947626775.1 uncultured Lachnospiraceae bacterium
TCCGTGGATGCGCCGTCTCGGTAGTTCACATCTGAGATCGTCCACATGGGAGTTTCGTCCATGTCTTCTACGGTGAAGGCTTCGGGAGCGGGAGCGGGAGTTTCCGTCTGAGCAGGAGCGGTATTGCTGGAACCGCCAGTAACGGGCGAATAGTCAACGCTGGTGTATCCAAGCACTTTCAATTCGTCAACGTGATTTTTGAATCCACCGTCATTTACAATGTTTTGAACAATCTGCGGGTCAAGAGGTTTTCCCGCATTGCGATAATCTTCTGTAAATTTTTTTAAGACCTCATATGCATAATCCTCGCCATTAGAAAAAGCATATCTTATTGACGCCTCTACGCCCTCTTCCTGCGGGTTCAACGCCATACACTTCACAGGCAGCGTAATCATCAATGCGATTGCTGCGCTCATCAGTGCAATAGAGCATCTGATTTTCATAATCTTCTTCATAATAAAAACCTCCTAGTTTATTTTTAATCAATAGTTGTTTTCTGTTGTGTTTATTATACAATGGAATGAATATATGTCAATCCTTTTGAAAGGGAATTTGCGAACTAATATGCGATTTTTATTACGTGTATTTACGACAAAGATTGCAAAGCCATCATAAACAATATTGGGGAATATTTGCAAGAAGAATTATTTACAAGCGATAAGTCTATCTAAAATTTTCTTGCAAATGTTTCCTATTATGCTATTATATATGTACATTATTGTATAATATACAACGCGCATGACTGGAGGTACTTTCATGAAGATAAGAAATACCATTTTAACAGCAGTTTTGGGAATGCTCAGTGCTATGGTTTTTACCTGTGCAGGAAACGTATTTCATGCAGAAAGCCTGTGGGATTCTGTAACCGAAGGCGTCTGGCAGGATCCTGAGACAAAGGATTTTTATTTTAGGTCGGTCGATAAAGAAAGATCCTCAGATATTTACTACCGTACCTTCGGCTTTACCTTTGCCGATGCTTATAAGGACGCAAGCGGAAATGTAACGGAAACAGGGCTTGGCGAGTTCAACTGGTCTTTATATGCATCCCAAAATGAATTTACTACCAGAGAACTCGGCAACGGCATCATCGAAACCACATGGCGTATCCCATATGAAACCATCATGGAGCAAATAAAAGCTACATCGCCTGAATGGTACAATAAAGTCATGAATCCAAACGGCGAAATATATCTAAAATTGGATGCAATTATCGGCGTTCATGATGCTACCAAATATGGGGATCTTCTGCAGTGGTCATGTGGATTTGACCCTCTAACAGGATTAATCGACGGTCAATTCTGGGACAAATACAACATGCAAGAACTCTACAACCTCTACGGCTGGGATCCTTCCTACTTTGACAACCACTTTGACTAGGCCCTCGTAATCGCTTCCGGCCTCGCAAGCGGCGACCTGACACTTGAAGATCTCCTGGATATGGGTATCGATGAAGCCACGGCGAAAAAGCTGCTGGAGGAGCTTAGACCTGACGATCCTGACCCGGACGGCTCGCCGGAAGAGTATGCCGACTTTAAAAAGATGATCGGGAAGAAAGAGCCGTACTTCGTGACCTATAACTACAGCACTTCCGGCCAGTTTGACCTTGGCGACGGCATCCCCACTTCCGAGTCCGTCACCAACGGCTACGATGCAAACGAGTGGTACGGCTGGGCGTATGCGTACCGTCGCAAACCCGTCACAAGGAGATGGAAGTTTGGCGGTAATGTAAGCTGGGATACGGAGTATGAATATGAAGATGAGTTTGGCGATACCCACACGACCACCATCACCCATACGACCTCGTACTCCTATACCGTAGAGCGGACCGTCCGCTACTGGTACGTGAACGGGGCATGTTTCAAGACGCTGAACCGCATCCAGACGGAAAATGAAGTCTTTCCCGGCCACCAGCCCTATAACTATCTGCGGCAGGATACCACCACAATCACCTGTACCGCCAACGGCAAGGATATGCGCACCGTCACCAAATTTAATAAGTATACCTGGCTGCCGGACGACGACTACCACATCGACTGGCCGACGGGCGTGGATACCTTTATCAACATGAAAGGCTCCTCCGAGGCGGATGCGCAGGCAAAGTTCCGGAACGAAGCGGAAAAGCGGGTCACAAAGTCCGAGGATATCCAGGTCAGAAACGATGACCTGGGCGTCAACTCCCACGAATACATGAACGGGGCGGATTACCCTTACAGGGAGTTCGTTATGGACGAGGGCAGCGACAGAAGCTTTTATTCCATCCAGGAAGACGATTACGGCATGGAAAATGACGAACAGAGCGGGCTTATCCCCTCCGATACCGCCAATGACAAGTATTTTACCAGCATCAGGGCCTACTACATGGAAAAAGTCCTTGGCACGGACATCATTGACGAGATCAGGAAAACGCCAGAAAATACGTCCCTCGACGAGCGGATCAAGGCTGCATACATAGACCAGGAGCCGATCGTCGTCCACACGCCGACGGTATCGCCCGTGATTGTGGCCGACCCGGATACGGGAGAGGAGTTAAGTGAAGAGAAACAGCGCACACAGCTTGTCACCGGCGCGGTCAACCCGAACGTGGACTACCAGCTTCTTTTGGATGGTACTTACTCGATCAAATTTATCCCGGAGACGCACTTTGAGCATCTGGGCTATGACGCTGCGGAGCTGACCCAGGATATGTATAACAAGTACTGCAAGTTCAAACAGGCGGCTTTTCCCTTCACGATCCAGCTCGACGGGGATATCTATGAGCCGGACGACAACGCCGTGGATGACAAGGGGGATCCCAAGAAACCGGGCTATACCCAGTGGATTGATCTGGAAGACTTCACCATTGACGACTTCTACATCCCCTCCTGGGCGACAGAAGGCAGCTATGTGATTCAGTTCCGCGTGGCGCCGGAAAACGTGGTGGACCAGCGCGGCGTGAACCACATCGACGACGAGGAATACCTGAAGAATGCCACCTTAAACGGAGAGCCGTTATACAATTACGTGTCCACCTATGCGATCAACGTACAGGTATCGGGCCGCATTTACGGCTTCCAGATCAACGGCATCAACGACCTTGACCGGTTCTACGATACCGGCACTAATACGACAAAGTGGGAAAATGATGGTTTAGCCAATTATTTCCCGTTCTGCAAGTACTATGAAGAGAAGAGAACCGGGACCTTGAACCGTCTGGGCGGGCCGATTGTCAGATACACCGTGGACGGAACGCTGACAAACAAATGGAATGTCCGCAACACGCTGCCGTTCTCGGTAGGCCGCAGCTTTAAGTTTTACAAGGATCCCAATGACACATCCATGAAAACGGATGGTACATTGGTAAAGGGCAACTCCTTCACCTTCAGCCTGCGGACGATCGCAAACCTGTGGAGTGAAGAGCCGAACAAGGACTACCTGATTATCAGGCCTTCCTTCCGGTGGGTGAGCAAGGACGGTTCCGAGACAAGCGACGTGGATATCTATTACACCACAGCCAGCGAGGACGGCAAGGAAAAAATGCTTTATGTAGAGTATGGCACGGACAGGGACCGCTCCGTATATCACGATACGTTCATAGGGGATCTCAGGAATGACGGCGGCTACTATTACCCGGATCTGTCCATTGACCGGACAATCCCACAGGATGACCCGGAGTATTCCAAGGACAAGCGCAACGCCTACATGTATGAGTCCGGGGAGTCCACGATAAAGGATACCTTCGGGAACGCCAACAGGTATCTGATGAAGAAATCAAGGTGCTACTGCCTGTCCAAGATCGTCATGACAAGGGATTTACGGCTTCTGTCCGGCAACCTGGAGCAGCTTGAAATGAATCTCGACAGAGAGGGCTCCAATCTGCAGTACCTGACAGACAGAAAGACAACGGACGGCAGTCTCTACAAGGTAACGGAAGCGTCCAACCCGGAGTACTGGGATAAACACCGCATGAGTATGCAGCAGTGGTTCGGCGAGTACTGGATCCCGACGCAGCTGTATGTGACAAAGGATCATTTCAGGGCCGACGCAGACGGGGACGGCGTAAAAGAGGAGTACGACAGCATCTACGACTACATGAATGAACACGGCTCCCTGGATGGAAATGAAGATTTCTTCCTGGATGACGGATACCTGGTGCTGAATTTCAAGATCTACAGCTACAACGAAGGCGAGGACCACCTGAGCTATTACGCCGGGAATAAAGACAGCATCGACCAGTGGCAGGTAGAGGGCCCGCCGGATACGGTTACGGTAGGTGATCCCAACATCGGAACTGACATTGAGATCCCGGTGCAGTCCGGTGACGTGGCTGTTGTGGATCTTAGCAGGAGCATCCTGGACCGGTATTATGTCGGATACAACAGAATCAACTAGAAAAGAACAGAACTCCCGTGGCATATGTCTGCGGGAGTTCCTTTTCTGCCAAAACGACGGTAGGAGAGGGCTGCACAGGGAAAAAACAAAAATATATATTGACAATACGCATAATGCGCATTAAAATATAACATAATACAAAAGAAATAAGGCAGAATTTTATGAAATTCAACGAAGTAGAGAAAATAATAAAAAAGGATGGATGGTATCAAGTCAAGCGAAAAGGCTCACACCACCAATATAAGCATCCAACGAAACCGGGCAAAGTCACAATTCCGGAACACGGAGGAGATCTGAATCCCGATACCGTAAAATCCATCATGAAACAAGCCGGACTAAAAATATGATTCAAGGAGGGAAAGAGCATTGAAACTGATTTATCCTGCTGTTTTTAAACCTTTCTCAGATAAGAGCGGCGGCTATGTGGTAGAGTTCCCGGATCTTCCGGGCTGCGTGACCGAGGGCAAAAATCTGGCGCAGGCCATTGAAATGGGCGTGGACGCGGCAAGCGGCTGGATTCTGGGGGAACTGGAGGACGGAGAGAAGATACCACAAGCCTCCGATTATAACGAAATAGCTGCCGAAGACGGCTGTATGGTTAATATGCTGCTTTTGGACATTGATGCGTATGAGGAGAAATACGGTGAGAAAGCCGTGAGGAAGAATCTTACAATTCCTGCCTGGCTGAACTCCTTTGCCGAAAAAAACAACATCAATTTTTCAAAACTCCTGCAGGACACCCTGTTTTCGATGGCACAGGCAAGATAACAAACGAAGACTCCCGCGGTCATAATGCTGCGGGAGTTTCTTTCTGCCAAAACGGCGGTAGGAGAGGGAAGAGGGCTGCACAGGGAAAGAGCAGGTAGTCTCATATTTAATTTTGAGACTCCTCGAAAAGCAAAATGAAAGCGGACAACCGAAGCGTTCCGGATAGCGGAGCAAGACTTTCAAACAGGGGTACTATATTATCAAAATAACAGCGTAAAAGCGCATGGAACAGTGAGCCGTAAACCATGCGCTTTTTGATCGGATGCAAAGGAGACTGCTTATGCTTCCGCTTTCTTTTCCGTGCTTTCTTCTCCCGGCTGCTTTTCGCCGATCGTAAAGAACAGGCCGGACTTCTTCAGCGCGGGTCTGAGCGCCATGTACACCGCTACGGAAACGATCGTGGAGGTTACGGCGTTGAGGGCGGTGATGGGGATGCTCCATGCCAGCGTCAGTTCAGCGGCGGGCTTGCCGAGAATCAGCAGCTTGTAGTAGTAGCCCACGATCGGGTCGAAAACCGCGTTGAACAGCAGGCCGCCCGCCGCCGCGAGAATGGTCCATTTCCATACTTTTCGGATGTCCGTCTGGGTGGAGAGGCGTCCGATTCTGTGGGCGATCAGGCCGGTGATCAGACCGATGCACAGCTTTAACAGGAAGGTCTTGGGGGCGGTCATCACATAGACCGGATCGAACAGGTCGCCGATCGTCATGCCGATGGCTCCGCCGATCCCGCCGTAGAGTCCGCCCAGAAGAAGCGCGCCCAGCACGCAGACGGCGTTGCCCAGATGGATGGAGACTGCGCCGGCTCCGGGCAGGGTGATCTTGATCTGCAGGAAAGTGAACACGACGTAGGACAGCGCCGCGAACAGACCTGTAAAAACGACTTTCAGCAATTTTTCATTTTTCATAATTGTATCACTCCTCGCTTCGTATTTGCTGATACCCACTATACACCAAAATGGTATGTTTGAAAGTGCCAATTTAATATTTTTTGACCATACCAGATATTGAGAGGACACGTATTTTTAACAAGACAAATTTCCGCTTCTATGTTACAATGTCTAATGAAAGTTTTGGAACTGAAAACGGGAGTGCCGATCGGGGGAGCGTATGGAAACGGAGAAAAATATTATTCTGGTCGTGGACGACGACAAGACGAACCTGACGCTTGCGCAGAACATTCTGCTGCCGCATTACCGCATCGCCGCATCCAATTCCGGGCGGGCGGCGCTGAAATATCTGGAGAACCACCGCCCGGATTTGATTCTGCTGGACATCAATATGCCGGAGATGGACGGGTTCGAGGTGATGGGGCAGATCAGGCAGCGGGAGGAGACGAAGACGATTCCCGTGATTTTTCTGACGGCGGACAATCTGGCGGAGACGGAGATCAAGTGCTTTCAGATGGGCGCGATGGACTATGTCACCAAGCCCTTCGTGCCGGATATCCTGTTAAGCCGCGTGGACAAGACGATCGAGCTGGACCAGTACCGTCACAATCTGGAGAAGATGGTCCGGCAGCAGGCGGAGAAGATTACGGAGGACGCCAGGCGTATCAGCGCGATTCAGGATTCCGTTATCATCGGCATGGCGAACCTGATTGAGAGCAGGGACGGCAGCACGGGCCGGCATGTGAAGAACACGCAGAACTACGTGCAGCTGATCGCCGACGAGCTGCGCGCGCGGGGACTTTTTGCCGGGGTGCTGACGGACGATTACATAGAGAATTTGTGCAAGGCCGCGCCGCTGCACGACGTGGGCAAGATCAAGGTGCCGGATGCGATTCTGCAGAAGCCGGGCAGGCTGACGCCGGAAGAGTATGATACCATGAAGCTGCACACGACGTACAGCGGCAGGATTATCCAGATGATTCTGGGAGATCTGGAGGACAAAACCTACGTGAAGATGGCGGAGGACATCGCCATGTACCACCATGAGCGGTGGGACGGAAGCGGCTATCCCACGGGACTCGCGGGGGAGGACATTCCGCTGTCCGCGCGTATCATGGCGGTTGCGGACGTCTTTGACGCCCTCTATGAGGAGCGTGTCTACAAGCCGCCGGTCAGACCGATCGAGCGCATCATGCAGATTATGTCGGAGGGGCGGGGTTCCCAGTTTGATCCGACGATCATCGACGTGTTTATGGAGATGCTGCCGAAACTGAAAGAGCATCTGGGAATCGCGTGACGGCGCTGCAGGGCGGAAAGGACTGGTAGTTTACCGTGGAGAACTGGCAATTCAACAATGAAAAAATGAATCGGAAACTGGAGCATATCGTGCTGGGAATCTACACGGTGTTTTCCTTGGGGACTTTCGTCTCCGCGATCCTGCTCCACTGGAATATTTTCGTCACAGAGATTCTGGCGGTCACGACCGTGGCGCCGTGGGTGATCTGCATCGGCAGATTTCGGGACTATACGTTCCGCGCCAAGATGATCGCGCTCCTGACGTGGTTTAATTTTGCCGTCTATGCGGTGCACTCCAATAATTTTACCTCCATGCTGTCCACCATGTTTGCGGTGATTGTGCTGATGGGGGTATTCTGCATTCCGGAGATCGTCTATATGGGCGTCGGCTTCACGACGCTGATCATAGGGCTGCATCTGTTCCTGCTGAACACGGTGGAGGCGGATGCGCCCAACGAGATTATCCGGATCGTGCTGCACATCATATCCGCCTATGTGATCTCCCTTGTCATCTGGATCACGATACGGACGAGGCTGGAGACGAACGAACTCCTCGTGGAGAATATCCGCGAGCTGAAAGAGGTGGAGCAGAACAAGGACGACTTTCTGGTGAATATTTCCCATGAGATCCGCACGCCGATCAACGCGGTGTGCGGCATGAGCGAGGCGATTCTGCAGGAGGAACTGCCCGAGAACGTCAGGGGCGATATCATCGACATACAGGCGGCGGGGCGGAATCTCCTCGCCACGGTCAGCAATATCCTGGATTTCTCGGAGCTGGGGAGCGGCAGGATGGAACTGGTGGAGGAGAGTTACAACATCACGTCCACCATCACGGATATCATCAATATGGCGGTGACGAAGGAGAACGGCAAGAAGCTGGAACTGATCGTGGACTGCGACGCGACGCTGCCGAGCAATCTGGCGGGCGACGAGCAGAAGCTGCGGCGCATCGTGATGAATCTGATCGACAACGCTATCAAGTTCACGAAGGAGGGCGGCGTGATTATGCGCGTCAGCTCCCGCAGGGAGGAATACGGGATCAATCTGATTTTTGAGATCAGGGATTCCGGCATCGGCATCAGCCCCGCGGATATGGAGAAGATCTTCGGCAGCTTCAGCCAGGTGGATTCGAGGCGCAACAGGAGAGAGGGCGGCGTCGGACTCGGTCTGTCCATCACCCAGGCGCTCGTACAGAATATGGGAGGTTTCCTTACGGTGGAGAGCAAGGAGGGACAGGGGACGGAGTTCCGCTTCGCGATTCCGCAGAAGGTGCTGGACGAGACGCCCATCGTCTCTGTCAGGGACAGGGGAAATCTGTACGCCGCCTGCTATATCGATATGGATAAGTACGACTCGCCGATCGTGCGCGAAGGATATGAGAAGAGCATCCGCCACATGGCCGAACAGTTCGGCATTCTGTTCCGCGTCTGCAGGAATCTGCCGGAACTGAAGCGCCGCAGACAGATCGAGAACTACTCTCACGTGTTCATCGGCTGGGAGGAGTACTGCGAGGACAGAGCGTTTTTTGAAGAGCTGGCAAAGGAGATCACTGTCGTGCTGATCATGGACTACGGGCAGGAAACCGGCGCCGGCAGCAATATGCTGCGCATCTATAAGCCTTTTACGGTGCTGTCTATCGCGGCGGTGTTCAACGGACAGCGGGTGACGCAGCTGGAGGATCCGCACGGCGACATCAGGCGCCGTTTTGTCGCGCCGGAGGCAAAAGTCCTCGTGGTGGACGACAACGCCATGAACCTGAAAGTCATGGCGAGGCTGCTGCTGCCTTACCGAATCAGGACGGTGTCGGCGCTCGGCGGACAGGAGGCGCTGGAGAAGATCAATACCATGGATTACGACTGCGTGTTCCTGGATCATATGATGCCGGATATGGACGGCGTGGAGACGCTGCACAGGATGAGGCAGAAACCCGGAAACTATTTTCAGTCCGTGCCGATCATCGCTTTTACCGCCAACGCGATCGGCGGCGCGCGGGAAATGTTCATGGGGGAGGGCTTCGACGATTTTATCGCTAAGCCGATCGAGCTGAGCGTTCTGGAGCGCATGCTGCGCCGCTACATACCGAAGCAGAAGCAGATTCCCGTGGAGGAGGCCGGCGCGGCGTCCGGAGACGCGGCGCGGGCGGACAGCGCGGGCGAGGCTGCGGCCGGAGGCGGCAGCGCGGAGGCCGGTGCGGAGACGGACGGGCTGGAGGCGCTGGCCCGGGCGGGCGTCAACGTCAAGACAGGGCTCTCCTACTGCGGCGACAGGGAGGGTTTCCGGGATATCGTCATCATGTACCACGAGCAGGGCGCCGGGAGAAACGAGCAGCTTGAGAAGCTGTACGCCGAGGAAAACTGGAAAGATTACGCCATCGCGGTGCATGCGCTGAAGAGCAATTCCAAGGGGATCGGCGCGGAGGAGCTGGCTGAGATGGCTCTGCAGCTGGAGATGGCCGGCAAGGAAAACCGCGCCGACTATATCCGGGAACACCACGGGGAGCTGCTGGAGAAGCACACGGCGCTGCTCCGCGCGCTGGCGGTCAATTCGTTCCTCTATCCGTCCGGGTATCATGGCGCGAAGGCCGGACAGAACGCTGACGCCGCGCCGGCGGACGGAGAAGGCGCGGCGGCGGTTGAGATCGACGCGGACGCGCTGCGTGAACGGCTTGCGCTGCTGCGGGAGAAACTGGACGGTTTCGAGAGCGAGGGCGTGAGAGAACTGCTGGAAGAACTCTCGGAGTACCGATACGGGGATACGGCGCTTGGCGGAATGACGGAGGAGATTGGCCGCAGGGCGGAGGAATTCGACTTTCTCGGCGCGGCGGAGGCTCTTGACGCGCTGGAGGAGAAACTTTCCGCGGCCATGGCGTGACGGCGGGAAAGGCTGGAGAGGGCAATGATCAAGAAGATACGCAGATTTTGGAAAAATCTTTTTCCCGATAAACTGAGTCTGGAGGACCGGATCAGCCGGATGGTTCTGCTGCTCGCATTCTTCGGCTCGATCATCGGTATGGGAAGAGTGGCCCTGGGCGTGACGCCCATCGTTCTCTTTGCGCTTGTGCCGATGTGCGTCGTGGCGGGCGTGGCCCTCTACATGGCCACGGAGCGGCAGACGAAGAGGGCGTCTTGGATGCTCGTCCTGATCTACAATATCGTGCTGTTCCCGCTGGTCTTTATCATGAGCGGCGGCGTGGACAGCGGCACGCCGATCTGGCTGGTGCTCGGGCTGGTCTATATCTTTGTGCTGTTCAAGGGGCGGGACGTGGCGGTCGCAATGGCCGTCTCACTCGCGGCTTTTCTGGCCTCCTACGCTTTTTCCTACACGCACCCGCAGTTCGTCATGGCGGTGAGCAATGAGTACACCTATCTGGATTCCTGTATCACGCTGGTGGTGGTGAGCGTTTTTATCGGCACGCTGATGCGGATTCAGTTCGTTACCTATGACAAGGAGCGTCGGCTTGCGGAGCAGCAGAAGGAAGAGATCGAGCAGATCGCGCGCTCGAAGGACGCCTTTTTCGCCAATATGAGCCATGAGATACGCACGCCGATCAACACCATTATCGGCCTGAACGAGATGATCCTGCGCGAGGAGATCTCCGACGAGATCGCCGAGAATGCGATCAATATTCAGAACGCCAGCAAGATGCTCCTCACCACGATCAACGATATCCTGGATCTGTCCAAGCTGGAGTCCGGCAAGATGGAGATTGTGCCCGCGCAGTATGAGATCAGCGCCATGTTCAGCGATCTGGTGAACCTCATATGGATCCGGGCGCACCAGAAAGAGCTGGAATTCAAGGTGGACATCGACCCGGAGATTCCCTCCATGCTCTACGGGGACGAAGTGCGCATCAAACAGATCACGACGAATTTCTTGACCAATGCGGTCAAATATACGGACAAAGGTTCCGTCACCCTGACGGCCAAAGCGGAGCGCACCGCGCCGGACGAGATTCTGCTTCGCATCTCGGTGTCCGATACGGGCAAGGGAATCCGCAAGGAGGATCTGGACAATCTGTTCACTTCTTTCCGGCGTGTGGACGAGAAGGAAAACCGCAATATCGAGGGCACGGGCTTGGGTCTTAATATCGCCAGGCAGCTCGCGGAATTAATGGGCGGCAGGCTGTCTGTGGACAGCGTCTACCATCAGGGTTCTACCTTCACGCTGGAGGTGAAGCAGCGCATCGTCAACGTGCGTCCCATCGGCACGATCAATTTCGCCGCGCAGAAGCAGCTGGATCACCGCACCAGGTACAGACAGAGCTTCACGGCGCCGGACGCCAGCATCCTCGTGGTGGACGACAACGAGATGAACCGCATGGTAGCCGTCAAGCTGCTCA
The DNA here is from genome assembly GCA_947626775.1 of uncultured Lachnospiraceae bacterium. GTDB lineage: Bacteria > Bacillota > Clostridia > Lachnospirales > Lachnospiraceae > UBA3282. The sequence goes on from CANQTL010000019.1 coordinate 11,662, forward strand.
GAGGCACGGGCATGACGGTGGAGACGGCGCGGAGCGGCAGGGAGTGCCTGAAGATGACTGCGCAGAAGGCATACCATGTGATTCTCATGGATCACATGATGCCGGACATGGACGGGGAGGAGACGATGAAGGCCGTCCGCTCTCAGGCCAGAGGCTACTGCCAGAAGGCGCCGATCATCGCTCTGACCGCCAACGTCATGACGAACGCGGAACAGGTCTACCGGGATATGGGCTTCGACGGTTATCTCGCGAAGCCGATTAACTCCGCGCTTCTCGAGGCGAGCCTGCTCAAATATCTGCCGCCCGAGCTGGTGGAGTACACCGCCGCCGCGCAGGAGAGCGGAGAGGAGGACGAAGCGGTCAGACAGGTGACCAGCCAGAGGAAGCGCAGGATCGCCGTCACCGCGGACTGTATCTGCGATCTGCCAAAGGAACTTTTGGAAAAATACCAGATCAGTCTGATGTACTGTTACGTCCACACGAAGGAGGGGCGCTTCTGCGATCTCTTCGAGGTGTCCAGCGACGGTATTCTGGAGTATCTGAAGACGGAGGGCAACTATGCCCACTCTTCCACCGCCGAGCCGGAGAAATACGAGTATTTCTTCTCGGAGGCGCTGAAAGGCGCCGAACACGTCCTGCACATCACGGCGACGACGGCGCTGAGCGGCGCCTATCCGAACGCCCTGCAGGCGAGCAGGAGCTTCGGCAACGTGACGGTGTTCAATTCCGCCCACATCAGCAGCGGACACGGCCTGATGGTGCTGCGCGCGGCGCAGCTCGCGGAGGAGGGGAAGAGCGTCGAGGAGATCTGCAGGGATCTGGAGGAGTTCAAGGATATGGTCAGCTCCAATTTCCTCGTGCCGAGCACCGAAGCCCTGTTCTGCAACGGCAAGGTCAGCGGCGCGGTGCATGGACTGTGCCGGATCCTGAATCTGCACCCGGTGCTCCACATGTCGCAGAACGAGCTGAAGCTGTGGAAGATCGAGACGGGCAGCGTCAGAAGAGCGAGAGCTAGGTATGTGAAACAGCTTCTCTCACATGCCAGGCAGATCGACCGGAGGGTTCTGTTCCTCACCTATGCCGGCTGCAGCGTGCGGCAGCTGGATGAGATTCTGGCGGAGGTGGAGAAGTATGTCCGCTTCGACAGGGTCATTCTGCAGAAAGCTTCGGCGACGGTGTCCAGCAACTGCGGTGTGGGCGTATTCGGATTAATGTATCTGCGAAAGAAGAACGAGGCGGCATGGTGGTAGGCGCCGGATGTGTCCGCCCTGTGCGGCGGCGTTTCGGATTCTGGCTCCGGTTCGGCGAAAGCGGGGGTTGACAAAGCGCCCGGTAAGTGCTATATAAGATAATGTAAAACAGAAGAATTACTGACAGGAGACGAAGGCGTCCGGAAATTCCGGACGCCTTCGCTGCGTGTTGCGGGAGGACGAAAATTATGGAGATAGAACTGACCAGGCGGGCGGAGACAGTGAACGAACTTCTGGCGCGCTACGGCGTCAAATTCGGCATATACAAAAACAACGAGTTTAAGGAACAGCTTTTTCCGTTCGACACGATCCCGCGGATCATTAAGAAAGAGGAGTTCGCCTATCTGGAAAAAGGCTTGAAGCAGCGGGTTATGGCGCTGAACTGTTTTATCCGGGATATCTACGGCGACAGGAAGATCATAAGCGACAAGGTGGTGCCGGAGGAGTTCGTGTACATTTCGTCCGGTTATCTGGCGCCCTGCGCCGGCGTCGTGCCGCCGAAAGGGATCTACACCCACATTGCGGGCATCGATCTGGTGCAGGGAAAAGACGGGAGCTGGTATGTGCTGGAAGACAATCTGCGCGTGCCCTCCGGCGCGTCCTACCCGATGATCGCCAGAGAGATTTGCAGAAAGAGCAGCCCGGACACTTTCGAGACCTACCATGTGGAGGATAACCGCGACTATGCGAAGCTGCTGCGCTGGACGATGGACTATGTCAACACGGGCGGACACACGGTGATCCTTACGCCGGGACGCTACAACGCGGCCTACTTCGAGCACTCCTACTTCGCGGAGAAGACGGGTGCGCACCTGGCGACGGGAAAGGAACTTACGGTGGAGGACGACTATCTCTACTTCGTCGATTACTCCGGCAGGCGGGAGAAGGTAGGCGCGGTCTATCGCAGAATCTCCGACGAGTATCTTGACCCGATGACTTTCAACGAGGAGTCGGTGATCGGCATCCCCCACATCTACGACGTGTACCGCAAGGGGCATGTGGCGCTCTTAAACGCGCCGGGCAACGGCGTCGCGGACGACAAGGGCATCTACTACTTCGTACCCAAGATGATCCGCTATTATCTCGGAGAGGAACCGATCTTACAGAATGCGCCGACCTATCTGCCCTACTATGAGGAGGATATGCGGTATGTGCTGGAGCATTTTGACGATCTTGTATTAAAAGATGTGGCGGAGGCGGGAGGGTACGGAGTCGTCTTCGCAGACAGGATGACGGCGCAGCAGAAAGAGGACTTTATCGCGCTCTTAAAGAGAGAGCCGAGAAGATTCATCGCCCAGGAGGTCATCGACTTCAAGGACATCGATATTGTGGAGAACGCGAGGCGTGTGCCGCGCAAGGCGGATCTGAGGGCGTTTGTTCTCATGGTGGACGAACCGCTTGTCTGGAAGAGCGGTTTGACGCGCTTTTCCAGAGATCCGGATTCCTTTATCGTCAACTCATCGCAGGGAGGAGGTTTCAAGGACACATGGGTATTATCTCAGTAGAAAATATGGACAGACTGTTCTGGCTCGGCAGATATTCCGAGCGGGTCTACACCTCGGCCAGGCTGTTTGCGGACAGCTTCGACAGAATGATAGATATGGATATGGACGACTACGCGGTGTTCTGCAGCCGGCTGGACATCCCGAATATCTACAGTTCCAGGGAGGATTTCTGCGCGCGCTACATCGCGGATGAGGACGATCCGAACTCCATCTATTCCAATCTGATGCGGGCCTACGACAACGCCATTGTGCTGCGCAATGAGATCGGAAGCGAACCCATCACCTATATCCAGCTGTCGGTTTACGATATGAAGAGGAGCAAGGTGATGCGGGCGCCGCTTGTGGGCTTACAGAAGGTGGAGGACAATATCCTTGCGTTCTGGGGAATCGTGGACGATATGATCGAGAGCGAAAACATACGCAACATCATCAAGACTGGCAAACGGATCGAGCGTCTGGATCTGTACGGGCGGCTGCAGATGAACAGGGAAAGCATCGTCAGGGAGGTGCACCGCCTCGCAGGGCGGATCGCGCGCACCAATCTGCACTATGACGAGCAAAATCTGAAAGAGCTGAAAAAACTTGCGGAGGAAGAGCAGATCGATTATGATAGGATCGTAACGTTGGCCGACACACTGCGCAGGGATTGACGACATGAAAACATTACGATTCCACTATCATATGGAGCTTTCCTTCTCCGAGCCGGTACACAGCCATGTCTACACGCTGAAGTGCCTGCCGGTGACGGGAGCTGCACAGCGGATCGAGACGTGCGCCTATCAGATATCGCCCGCAGGCAGGGTGAGGGAGGGCAGGGATTCCTTCGGCAACCGGATGCTGTACGGTACGGTGGAGGAGGAGCACAGCCTCTTTACGGTGGACGTGAACGGCACGGCGGTGACGGACATAACGGCTCCGTGTGAAGAACAGGAGCGGGCAGACTGTTCGGTCTACCGCTATCAGACGTCGCTGACGCGGCCTGGAGAGCGGATCCGGGCGCTTTTTGCGGACTGCCGCGGGCGGGCGGCGGATCTGTCTTTTCGTGACAAAATGCGCGTCTACACGGAGGCGGTGCATGAAAGCCTGCGGTATGAAAAGGGTGTGACGGATATCAATACCGCCGCCGAGGATGCGCTGGCGCTCGGGCGCGGCGTCTGTCAGGATTACTCGCACATTCTGCTGTCCCTGTGCCGGGAAGAGAGGACGCCGGCGAGATATGTGGTTGGCATGCTGATGGGCGAGGGAGAGAGCCATGCCTGGGTGGAGGTTTATGACGGCGGGCGCTGGCTGGGATTTGATCCCACCAACAATGTGGCCGTGGAAGACGGCCATATCAAGATCTCCCATGGCAGGGACTATCGGGACTGCTCCATCAACAGGGGCGTTTTCACCGGACAGGCCAGACAGCGGCAGAGCATTCTGGTGGAAGTGACGGAGACATAGCGGGCGCTGTGAACCGCTGCGTTTCAGAGAGGATAAGAGATGATTGAGACGGTTGTACAGGTGGATCTCCCGGCGGACGAGGCGCTGCGGATCCGCAAGCTGCGGCTGCAGCCGGAGGATGGCGGAAACGGCAGGAGAATCAGCGTCGTCACCGGCATCCACGGGGACGAGCTGGAGGGACAGTATGTGTGCTACAAGCTGTCCGACTACATACAGAAAAACACAGACTGCCTGAGAGGAACGGTCGATATCTATCCGGCGTTGAATCCTTTCGGCATCGACTCCATCACGCGGGGCATTCCGGCTTTTGATCTGGATATGAACCGCATTTTTCCGGGCAGCGCGGAGGGAGATATGAACGAGTATCTGGCGGCGCAGATCGTGCGGGATGTAGCGGGTTCCGATCTGGTGTTTGACATCCACGCCAGCAATATCTTCCTGACGGAGGTGCCGCAGATCCGCATCAACGAGCTGCACGCAGACAGGCTGCTTCCCTATGCGAAGGAGGCCAACGTGGATTTCATCTGGATCCACGGCGCGAGCACGGTGCTGGAGTCTACCTTTGCCCACAGCCTGAACACGGCGGACACGCCGACCTTGGTGGTGGAGATGGGCGTCGGCATGCGCATCACGCAGAGCTATGGCGATCAGCTCTTCGCGGGGATTGTTCACCTGATGAAGCGCCTTGGCGTCTGGGACGGGGAGGATTTCGACGTGCGGACGCCGGTCGTCTCCGCGGACAATGACGACGTCTGCTTCTTAAATGCCTCCGCCTCCGGCATTTTCTTAAAGGACGTCAACCACGGCGCGGCTCTTCGGACGGGCGATCTGATCGGCAGGATTGTGAACCCTCTGACGGGAGCGGTGATCGACGAGATCAAATCGCCGGCGGACGGCTGGCTTTTTACCATCAGGGAATATCCCGTGGTCAGCGAGGGCTCCCTGCTAGGAAGGATACTGTATGGAAAAGAAAGTTCTGTTTGAGATCAAGGCGCTGTACCGCGACGACTTCCGTGTGACCGGCTACTCTTTCGGACAGGGAGAGAAGGCGGCGTGTATCGTTGGCAGTATGCGGGGCAACGAGAACCAGCAGCTCTACTGCTGTTCCCAGCTGGTCAGGAAGTTAAGGGAGCTGGAGGCGGCGGGCCGCATCCGCGAAGGGAAGGAGATTCTGGTCGTCCCCTGCGTTAATCCCTATTCCATGAATATCAAGAAGCGCTTCTGGAGCATCGACAACACGGATATCAACAGAATGTTCCCCGGGTATGACGCGGGCGAGACGACCCAGCGGATCGCGGGCGGACTCTTCGAGACGGTCAAGGATTACCGGTACGGCCTGCAGTTCGCCTCCTTCTATATGCCGGGCAGATTCGTGCCGCACATCCGCGTGATGAAGACGGGCTTCGAGGACGTAGAGCTGGCGAAACAGTTCGGCTTTCCCTACGTGCTGCTGCACACGCCGCGTCCCTTTGACACTGCCACGCTCAACTACAACTGGCAGATCTGGGAGACAAAAGCTTTTTCCATCTACACTACCACCACGGAGGAGATCGACCGGGTCAGCGCCAGGCAGGCCGTGGAATCCGTGCTGAACTTCCTGCGCAAGGCGGGGGCGATCGACTATGACGGCTTCGAAGGATATGTGTCCAAGGTCGTCTCCACGGAGGAGATGGTGACGGTGCGCAACCGCTCGGCGGGATTCTTCGAGGGCAAGGCGGAGGCGGGAGAGCATGTGCGCAGAGACCAGGTGCTGGCCTGCATTGCGGACTGCTATGAAGGAGAAGTGATCGGCGAGATCCGCTCGCCCATAGACGGCACACTGCTGTTTGCCCATGCCGAGCCGCGGGTGTACCAGAACACGGCGGTCTACAAGATCATTCCCGAGCGGGAGGAGTGGTAGGGATGCCGCGGCGTGACGACTTGCAGACATGCTCCGTTTTGGAACGAAAAGCCAAAGTTTTACCTTGACAAAAAAAACACATATCACTATAGTAGTATCAGATACAAAAGGCCATAGGGCCTGTGACAAAGGTGATGACAGAGAGGAGTACGCGACGGCCGCCGCCAGAGAGAGAAGCCATGTGCTGGAAGGCTTTTTCGGAGAGGCATCGCGGAAGGTAGCTCTGGAACCGGAGCGCAGAAGGGCGATGCTGCAAGCGAGAGAGGGCAGCCGCCGCAGTAAGCGTTCACGCCTGATCCCCGTTAGCGGATCGGATCCTGGCAGGGATCACAGAGTGATAAATGAAGGTGGTACCGCGTATGATGCGCCCTTTGCCGATCAGTCGGCGAAGGGCGTTTGTGCGCGTATCAGCAGAGCCGGAAAGCGGACACAGACGACGGCCTGCTTGCAGGGCGGGAGTCTGGGGGCGATTTACGGCGAGCAACGCGAACGAGCGATGCAGAGCATCGCGAGTCTGCTGATACGGGAGGGAGCGGACGGAAGCCATCAGCAGACGACGGCCTGCTTGCAGGGCGTAAGCTGGAAAAATGGAGGAGACAATCATGAGTAAGGAACTGGCAAAAACCTACGATCCGAAAGGAATAGAAGACAGGCTGTACCAGAAGTGGCTGGACAAAAAATACTTTCACGCCGAGGTGGACGAGACGAAGAAACCCTTCACCATCGTGATTCCGCCACCGAATATCACGGGACAGCTCCACATGGGGCACGCGCTGGACAACACCATGCAGGATATCCTGATCCGCTATAAGAGGATGCAGGGTTACAACGCGCTCTGGCAGCCCGGCACCGATCACGCCTCCATTGCCACGGAAGTGCGCATCATCGAGAAGCTGAAAGAGGAAGGCGTCTCGAAGGAAGATCTGGGGCGCGAGGGCTTCTTAAAGCGTGCCTGGGCGTGGAAGGAGGAGTACGGCGGACGCATCATCAGCCAGCTCAAGAAGCTGGGGTCCTCCTGCGACTGGGACAGGGAGCGCTTCACGATGGACGAGGGCTGCAACCGGGCGGTTACGGAAGTGTTCTGCAAGATGCACGAGAAAGGCTGGATCTACAAGGGCAGCAGGATCATCAACTGGTGTCCCGTGTGCAATACGTCCATCTCGGACGCGGAGGTGGAGTACGAAGAACAGGCCGGGCACTTCTGGCACATCAAGTATCCGCTGGTGGACGAGAACGGGCAGCCCAGCAAAACGGAATTTCTGGAGTTTGCGACCACGCGTCCCGAGACGATGCTGGGCGATACCGCGGTGGCGGTCAATCCGAACGATGCAAGATACGCATATCTGAAAGGCAGACAGGTCTGGCTGCCGATCGTGAACAAGGCCATTCCCGTGGTGGAGGACGAGTACGTCGATATGGAGTTCGGAACAGGCGTTGTGAAGATTACGCCGGCGCATGATCCGAACGACTTCGAGGTGGGAAAGCGTCACAATCTGCCCGAAGTCAATATCATGAACGACGACGCCACGATCAACGAAAACGGCGGCAGATATGCCGGCCTCGACCGCTACGAGGCGCGCAGACAGATCGTGGAGGAACTGGACAGAGAAGGGCTTCTGGTGCGCATCGAGGACTACACCCACAATGTGGGCACCCACGACCGCTGCGGAACGACCATAGAACCTTTGATCAAGAAACAGTGGTTCGTGAAGATGGACGAACTGATCAAACCGGCAGTGGAGGCTGTGAAGAACGGTGAGATCAAGCTGATTCCCGAGCGCATGGACAAGACTTATTTCAACTGGACGGACAACATCCGCGACTGGTGTATCAGCCGCCAGCTCTGGTGGGGACACAGAATACCGGCCTATTACTGCGATCAGTGCGGAGAAGTGGTTGTCGCAAAAGAGATGCCGGAAGTCTGCCCGAAATGCGGCGGAACGCATTTTACGCAGGATCCCGACACGCTGGACACTTGGTTTTCCTCGGCGCTGTGGCCGTTCTCCACGCTGGGCTGGCCTGATAAGACGCCGGAGCTGAAGTATTTCTACCCCACGGACGTGCTGGTGACAGGCTACGATATCATCTTTTTCTGGGTCATCCGCATGATTTTCTCCGGCTACGAGCAGATGGGCGAGAAACCTTTTCACACCGTGCTCTTCCACGGGCTGGTGCGCGACTCCCAGGGGCGCAAGATGAGCAAATCCCTCGGCAACGGCATCGATCCGCTGGAGATCATCGACAAGTACGGCGCGGACGCGCTCAGGCTCACGCTGATCACGGGCAACGCGCCGGGCAACGACATGCGCTTCTATTATGAGAGAGTGGAGGCGAGCCGCAATTTCGCCAACAAGGTGTGGAACGCGTCCCGCTTTATCATGATGAACATGGAGCAGGCCGAGGAGAAGACAGGCGCGCGCGGCTGGGAGGTCGCATATGATGAGATCAGAGCGCATCTGGAACCCGCGGACAAGTGGATCCTGTCGAAGTTAAACACGCTGATCCGGGAGATGACGGACAATATCGAGCACTATGAGCTGGGCATCGCCGTGCAGAAAGTGTACGATTTTATCTGGGACGAATTCTGCGACTGGTACATCGAGATGGTGAAGCCGCGGCTGTACCAGAAGGATACGAAAGAGCACGACAGCAACAACGCGGCGCTGTGGACGCTGAAAACCGTTCTGATCGACGCCCTGAAGCTGCTGCACCCGTATATGCCCTTCATCACCGAGGAGATCTTCTGCACGATTCAGAGTAAGGAGGAGTCCATCATGATTTCCGCGTGGCCGAAGCCTGCGGCGGATCGGGAATACAGGGCTGAGGAGCAGGCGATCGAGCTGATCAAGGAGGCGGTGCGCGGTATCCGCAATATCCGCACGCAGATGAATGTCGCGCCGGGCAGGAAAGCGGCGGTCTATGTGGTCAGCGGCAGCGAGGCAGTGCGCGGCGTTTTTGAGGAGGGCAGACTGTTCTTCGCCTCTCTGGCGGGCGCGTCCGAGGTGACGGTACAGGGAGATAAGAGCGGGATCGCGGACGACGCGGTTTCGGTCGTGATTCCGAATGCCACGGTCTATATTCCTTTTGCGGAGCTGGTGGACATCGGACAGGAGATCGAGCGCCTTGAGAAGGAGGCAAAACGCCTGGAAGGAGAGCTGGCGCGCGTGAACGGCATGCTGCGCAACGAGCGGTTCCTGTCCAAAGCGCCCGAGGAGAAGGTGGCGGAGGAGCGCGCGAAGCTGGAGAAATACACGCAGATGGCCGAACAGGTACAGGAGCGGCTTGTGCAGCTTCGCGGATAAGATCTTGCGGTTGTCGTGCATTTAATACTGGAAAAATAAAGCGAGTTAGTGTAAAGTATTACTAGGATTAGATATTCCTAGAAGGAAGAGGCAGGTGAGCCACATGGCAGAGGTGCAATTTTCCGCAGATCAGATGAATAAACTGAAGAATGCCATGACGCGCGCGTCCCAGCCGGAGGGAGGAGCCGGAGCGGAGGCCGCGGCCGCGGCTGCAGCGCCTGCGCGGGCGGCGGTGAGAGCCGGCGGGGAAATGTTCGCGGAGCCGGAGGATCGCCTCGCGCGGGGCACTTATCTGCGCGTCGAGAAGGACGCGATGACGGCGTGGCTCTATCTGATGCCGCCTGAAGAGGGACAGTATTATACGAAGGGCGACCTAGAGACATTCCTGGAACACAGAGGCGTCATCAAGGGCTTTCACAGTTCCAATCTCTCGGCGATGATCAAGAAGAAAGTCTACAACCGGGAGATCATCGTGGCGCAGGGGCAGCAGAGTGTGGACGGCAAGGACGGCTATTTCGAGTATCTCTTTTCGCCCGACGAGTACGGAGCGCCCAAGATCAGAGAGGACGGCTCCGTGGATTACACCAACATGAGCGCGCTGCAGAACGTGCACCAGGGCGACAAGGTCGCGATCTATCACTATGCGGTGCAGGGGATAGACGGCTATACGGTGTACGGCGGGGAGCTGAAGTCGAAGCCGGCCAAGGATCTGCCGCCGATCAGAGGCAGAGGCATCACGAGGGAGAACAACGAGTACTTTGCGCTCTCCGATGGCAAGATCGAGGCGAAGCAGGGCAAGATCGATATTCAGAAGGTACATCAGATCGTGGGCGACGTGACCATGATCATCGGCAAGATAGAATTTTTCGGCGACGTTATCATCAACGGCAATGTGGAGAGCGGCGTGACGATCCGCGCGGGGCGGAATATCGAGGTGCACGGCACGACGGGCTGCGCGTCCCTCTTTGCGGGGGGCGACGTGATCCTGACCCGCGGTATCCAGGGCGGCGGCAAGATCTCCGCCCGGGGAAATGTGTTCGCCGATTTCATTGAAAATACGACGGTGGAGGCCGGCGGCACGGTGCAGTCCAACACCATTCTGAACGCGCAGATATACGCGAAGGACAAGGTGGTCACGACAGGCAAGAAAGGCTGTATCATCGGCGGTTATGCGCACGGGCTGAAAGGGATCGAGGCAATGTCCGTCGGCAGCGACGTGGAGGTGAGGACGATCCTGCACTGCGGTTACGAGCCGGAGGCATATGAGAGGCTGGTGGAGATGCGCAGACAGGAGACGGAGACGAAAGAAGCTCTGGCGGATCTGGTCGAAGCGATGACCGACGCGCTGCGCGAGAAGCGTCTCCGGGGATCCAGCACGTCGGCGGCGACGGAGGCGAAGCTGTCCGACTGGAATAAGCAGAAGGATCTTCTGTTCTCGCAGCTGGACGCGATCAGCCAGGAGCGGGAGCAGCTGGAAGAGCTTGTGGAAGGCAGCAGGGGCGCCTGCATCAAGGTGGACGGCTACGTCTATCGAAACGTCATCATCGGCATCAACGCGGAACAGATGGTGGTGGAAAAAGATACCCGTTTTATGCGCTACAGCGCCGACAAAGGCATTATCGAGGCGAGCGTCATGTGACAGGCACAGAGGAAAACCAAGCGACGCGCAGCGGCATTTGGTTTTCCTGCGCTGTCAACGAGCAAGCCGCCTGCGCAAGCAGGCTGAGGAGCGCCGACAGGCGCGGGGCTTGCGAGTCTGCATAAAAGCAGAGGGAACAAGGCGACGCGCAGCGGCATTTGAAGAAAATGATGTTAGAGCAAATAACAACTTACGCCGCAGCCGAGGACTACATCAACAGTATCCCGCGCTTCAACGGCAAGAACAGCATGGAGGACACCCGCAGATTCCTCGCGCACATGGGGAGTCCGGGTAGAAACAGAAGAATCATACACATTGCCGGCACAAACGGAAAAGGTTCCGTTTGTGCCTGTTTGTGTTCCGTCTTTCGCGCGGCAGGCATCCCGGCGGGCATGTTCACCTCGCCGCATCTGGTCGCCATGCGGGAGCGCATGGCGGTGGACGGGCGCATCGCTACCGAGGAAGAGTTCCTGGAGGCTTTCCGGTATGTGGCGGACAGGCTGGGCGATCTACCGCCGGAGCTGGCGGAGTCGTCCTATCACCCCAGCTTTTTTGAGTTCCTGTTTTTTATGGCAATGCATTTCTTTGAGCGTGCGGAAGTGGAGTACATCGTGCTGGAGACGGGACTCGGCGGCAGGCTGGACGCCACCAACGCGGTGGAGGACAAGGCGCTGTGCGTCATCACTTCCATCGGGTATGACCATATGGAGTACCTGGGGGACACTCTGGAGGAGATTGCGGCTGAGAAGGCGGGGATTCTGCGTCCCGGCGTGCCGGTGGTCTATCCCGTACTGCAGCCGGAAGTGGCAGAGCGCATCGAGATCTGCGCCGCCGGGACGGGCGCGGTCTGCGTGCCGGTCTTTCCGAGGGCGATAAAAGAAATCAAGATTAAGCATAAAACGATTGATTTTTCTCTCCGTTTCAACTATTATGATTATATTGGTTTTACTGTGTCCACGCCGGCGCTCTATCAGGTGCAGAACGCCGCGCTTGCCGTCAGGGCGCTCCTGTGTCTGGAGGACGAGCGGATTACGGTTCCCGTCATGCGGGAGGGAATCCGCAGAATGTCCTGGGAGGGCAGAATGGAAGAGATTCTGCCGTCCGTGTATCTGGACGGCGCCCACAATATCGACGGGATACGGGCATTTCTGGACACGGTGAGAGCGCAGTCCTGCGGCGGCGTACGGAAACTGCTGTTCTCCGTGGTGAGAGATAAGCAGTATCAGGCGGTGATACGCGAGATCGCACAGTCGGGACTGTTTGACGAAGTCGGCGTGGTGCAGCTTCACGGTGAGCGTGCCCTGCCGCTTGACATGTTGAAAGATATTTTCGGACAATATACCGGACTGCCTTGCCGGGCATATGAGAGCCTAGACGAAGCCTTTGAGGAGATGGTGACGGGCAGGAGCGCCGGGGACAGCGTGTATATTGCCGGTTCGTTATATTTGGCGGGCGAGATCAAAGCCCTTTTAAGGAGGCCCGGACGTGATTAATTTTGAGGAAGAGTTGAAGAAGTTTCATCCCAGTCTGGAAGTGGAGGACGCGGAGGAAGCGATCTATAATCAGGATCTGACCGATATGGCGGATCTGATGGTGAAGATAGTCAAGGAATCGAAGAAACCGACGGTTGAATAGGGGATTGGCATAGATGATTTGTTATCAGTGCGGCTGTACGCTGTCCGAACATGATTTCTGCACAAGCTGCGGTGCCGATGTAGCCCTGTATAAGAAGATCATATATATCTCCAACCGTTTTTACAACGAGGGGCTGGAGCGGGCAAACGTCAGGGATCTGACGGGAGCGATCACCAGTTTGCGGCAGAGTTTAAAATTCAATAAAAATAACGTGGAGGCGCGGAATCTGCTCGGTCTTGTGTACTTTGAGACGGGCGAGGTGGTCGCGGCTCTGAGCGAGTGGGTCATCAGCAAGAATCTGCGGCCCAAAAAGAATATTGCGGATGACTATATCGACATGATCCAGACGAATCAGAGCCGTCTGGACACGATCAATCAGACGATCAAGAAGTACAATCAGGCGCTCACTTACTGCAATCAGGAGAGTCTGGATCTGGCGGTGATCCAGCTGAAAAAGGTGCTCTCGCTGAATCCGAAATTTATCCGGGCGCATCAGCTTCTCGCCCTTCTGTATATCAACGGCGAGGAGTGGGAGAAAGCCAAGCGGGAGCTGACAAAGTGTATCGAGATCGACGCCAACAATACGGTGACGCTGCGCTATCTGAAGGAAGTAGACGAGATGCTGCTGCCGGAGGAGGGCGTCAAGGGCCAGCCCAGGAAGCGCAAGGAAGAGGTTATCAAGTACCAGAGCGGCAACGAGACGATCATCCAGCCCGTCAACATGAAGGAGGGCAGGGGCGTCACGTCTCTTCTCAATCTGGCGATCGGCGTGGCGATCGGCGTGGCGATTGCGTTCTTTCTGATTCTGCCGGCGAGGATTCAGGCGGCGAAGGCGGGGATCGACGTAGAGCTGCGCAAGGTGAGCGAACAGTCGGACGCCAAGACCGCGACGATCGACGAGCTTCAGCAGCAGGTGAGCGCGCTGACGGCGCAGAACGACGCGCTGCAGGAGGATCTGCAGGGTTATCTCGGTACGGACGGCGCGCTTGAGTCCGTGGACAGTCTCATGAAAGCGGCGCAGGCCTATCTCACAGACCCGGAGGATATCACCGCGGTGGCGGATTATCTGGAAGAGATCGGAACGGACGTCGAGGGCGAGGGGGAGACAGACCGCTCCGAAGCCTACACGAATCTCTACGATACGCTGATCAGTCTGGTGGGCGCTGACATTGCGGCGGCGTACTACGACGACGGATACGACGCTTACAGGCAGGACAATTACGAGGATGCGATCCCGAACCTGGAGAAGGCGTTCAAGTATGATCCCACCAACGGCGAGGCGCTGTATGACCTCGCGAATTCTTACTACCGGGCGGGGCAGGAAGATAAGGCGAGAGAGACTTATCTGAGAGTGATTGAGCTGTTCCCGGACACGGAAAAAGCGAATAAATCCGAAGAATTTCTGGCGGATATGGAAGGACAGGACTGAGGATAAGACCACATAGAGACACGAAAGAGAAAGGACATGGCATGCGCCATGTCCTTTCCTGTCGTATGCGGATCCTGTCAGGGAATCCGTGGAAGAAAACAGAAGGAGGCTTGCGCTGCGTGGAGGATTTCAAAGTGATAAACGACTACCTTATGATAAGACTGCCGGAAGAGATCGATCATCACGGGTCGGCTGCCATCAGCTCGAAGGCGGACAGATATATCCTGTCCGGCAGGGTGGAGAACGTGGTTTTTGATTTTGAGAGGACAACCTTTATGGACAGCTCCGGGATAGGGATCATTCTCGGAAGATACAGAAAGGTCGCCTGCTTTGGCGGCAAGGTCTACGCCGTCAACGCGGACAGCCGGATCCGCCGGATCCTGCTGATGTCCGGACTGGAGAGGATCGTGGAGATCATGGATACGAAAAAGAAATGCGGGGAGGTTGAACAATGATCGGGATCGTGGAGAAGAGAGAACTCGGAGAGGTGACGAATGAGGTCAGGCTGGAGATCGCGGCGGTCTCTGACAATGAGTCCTTTGCGAGAATGGCCGTTGCGGCGTTTATCACGCCGCTCAATCCGACGCTGGAGGAGTTGTCGGACGTCAAAACCGCCGTCTCCGAGGCGGTCACAAACGCCGTGATACACGGGTATGAGAACCGGGGCGACAGGAGCGACAAGATTCTGTTGACCTGTATCCTGCGGGGCGACGTGCTGGAGGTGGAGATATCGGATCGGGGCGTGGGAATGGAGGATGTAGACGCGGCCATGACCCCTCTTTACACCACCAGGCCGGATATGGACCGGTCCGGTATGGGGTTCGCCTTTATGGAGGCTTTTATGGACGATCTGGAAGTGCGCTCCGAGCCGGGCTGCGGGACAAGCGTGAAGATGTGCAAGAAGATCGGCGTAAATCCCTGGATCGGCAGCGAGGATTAGCCGATGGAAGAGACTGCCGTATTGATCGAACGTTCACAGGCAGGAGATAAAGAGGCAAGAGAGAGACTGATAGAGGAAAATCTGGGACTTGTGCGGCACATCGTCAAGCGCTTTGCGGGGCGCGGATGCGATGCGGAGGATCTTTTTCAGATCGGCTGTATCGGCCTGATTAAGGCGATCGACAAATTCGATCTGCAGTATGACGTGCGGTTTTCGACTTATGCCGTGCCGATGATCCAGGGAGAGATCAGGCGGTTTCTCAGGGACGACGGCATGGTCAAGGTGAGCCGCACACTCAAGGAGGCGGGCGCTAAGGTGAAACAGGCCGCGGGACGTCTGTCGCAGGCGTTTGGCAGAGAGGCGACGCTCGGGGAACTGGCCGCCGAGACGGGACTGTCCGTCGAGGACATTGTGATGGCGCTGGACGCCAATGTGGAAGTGGAATCCATCTACAGGTCCGTCTATCAGTCGGACGGCAACGAGATCTACCTGGTGGATCAGATTGTCGGGGAGGGCGGAGCCGCCGGGTATGCGGGCGTGGGACAGACGGCGTCCGGCGCCGGCTGGGGAGATGCTGAGAAAGAGAAGGTGCTGGATCACATGCTGTTGGAACAGCTGCTCGCGCGGCTGGACGACAGGGAAAAACTGCTGATCAGGATGCGGTACTTTCAGGATAAGACGCAGACGGAGGTGGCGAAATGCATGGGGATCAGCCAGGTTCAGGTCAGCCGTATGGAGAAGCGTATTCTGTTGCAACTGAGGGAAGAAGTGTGCTAATATATAATCGTATGCTTGTGTAGAAAATGTCCCGTCCAGGGCCGGGAAATGATATGCATACGGGAGTGCGCGGATGAACGAGAGCGATGTGAAGAACCGCAGGATACTGATCAAGAATACAGAGGACGGGCGGGTCATCGCCGACACGAAGATACTGCGGTTTGACAGTCTGGCGAACTCCGTTCACATAGCGGCGGACAGTCTGCGGGAGAGAAAATATTACAGCATTTTAGCCTATATCTTTGCGGAAGACAGTCTCTATCAGTTCTACGGCACGATCAGGGGCGTGCTCGTGGACAACGAGATCGAGGTTTTCCTCGGCAAAAGCAAGGAGAAGGAAGACCGGGCCAGAACAAGGTATCCGGTCGCGCTGGAGGGCAGCATCATCTGCGTCTATGCGGGCGGAAAGAAGGTCAGGCTGGGCAGGCCGATGCCGATGCAGACCATCAATATGAGCGCCAGCGGCGTGCTGCTGCACGCGGACTGCGGCAGTTTCCATATCGGGGATTCTTTTACCCTGAAACTTACGGTGGAAGAAGGCGACATAGAGCTGGACTGTGAAATTGTCAGGATACAGAACAGCACGATGCTGACGGAAGAATACGGCTGCAGGATTTTGGAGATATGGATAGAGAGAAAGAACGGGTAGAAACACATAGGGGAAAAAACAGACGCCTGCAGACGCTGCCCGCGGAGTTTTTGTGGGACGGGCTGGTATTAAAGGACGACATCTTCAACCATACGGGAGCGGTTCTGCTGCTGCCCAAAGGAGAGACCATCACCCGGTCCAGGCTGGAAAAATTGATGGGATTCTACGGGAACAACAGGAATATCATGGTGTATGAGGAGACTTATCTGGAGATTATGACGGATGAGCACACCTCCCCGGAAGCGCGGCAGAAGATGATGGAGAACCATGTCGGCTACACGCGCCTGCACCAGAGTATCGGCGGGCTGTTTGAGAGACGGGACTACGACGTGTGGCTCGACAGCGAGAAGCTGGCGCCGCTGATCCGTGAAGTCGCCTCCAAACTGGAAAACTTCGATCCCGTGACGATCCTGTCCTGCATCAACTTCCCGAGACCGATGGACGAGGGACTGCAGCGTCATTCTCTCAACGTGGCGCTCTTAAACGGGATGCAGGCGGAATGGCTCGCGCTGGGGCAGGAGGACGTGAACACGCTGGTACTGGCCGGCCTGCTGCACGACATCGGGAAGACGATGATCCCCGAGGAGATCCTGAACGCGCCCAGACGGCTGACGGACGAGGAACTGGCGGTCATGCGCAATCATCCGGTCTATTCGGACGAACTGCTGGCCGGCAAATTCGACGATCATGTCAGAATGGCGGCGCGTCACCACCATGAGAAGCTGGACGGGACCGGCTACCCGGACGGCGTCTCGGGGGACGAAGTCGGCTTCTGCGCCAGGATCACGGCGATCTCCGATATCTACGACGCGATGGTCTCGGCGAGAAGCTACAAGGGCGCGAGACTCCCGCTCGACGTGTTCGATATGTTCTATCGGGATGAGTTCGGTGGTCTTGACAGGGGCCTTGTCATCACTTTCCTGAAAAACATGCGGGAGCGGTACACGAACCGACAGGTAGTGATGTCCAACGGGCGCAGGGGCGAGATCCTGTACATTCCGCCCAACGACGCCGAGCACCCGATTATCAGGCAGGAAGACGACGTGCGGCAGACGGACGAGGACTGGTACTGCCGGGAGATCCTGCCGTTAGCCGGCGCCTAGAGGCAGGAGATGGGATGTGTGAGAGAAAGCGCACGGGTCTCTTGCGGCGGACGGGCGATTGATGTAGAATAAATGGTACATAATGGAAACGGAGGGTTACTATGGATTTCTTGGATAAAATCGGCGAGACGCTCTCGACGAAGGGCAGAGAGGTATCGGACAGGGCCAAGGATATGGCGGAGATCGTCAATCTCAAAGGACAGATTCACACCTGTGAGGAGCTGATCCGCAAGCGCTATGCGGAGATCGGCAGGATCTATTATGAGCGGCACGGCTCCACGCCGGAGGAGGACTATATCGACGCGTGCAGGGATATCGAGAACGCGCAGAATGCGATTGTCGATTTGGAGGCGCGCATGAAGGAACTGAAAGGCGTCTGAGCCGGCGTCCCGTATTCCGAGTAAACGAAAGAGGTATCAAAACCGTCTGCGGTTTCGATACCTCTTTTTCTGTCGTCCGGCTGTCTATTCCGCAGGCGGCTGCTCGGCGGGCGGCTGTTCGGGCTGCTGGGCGGCCTGTGCCGCCGCCGCGGCTTCCGCGGCCCGCTGTGCCATCTCGCCGCGCTGTGCGTTGACCACCGCCTCCCAGTCGGGATTGGCGAAGAACTCCGCATTGTGCGGACACATGGTTCTCTGTGCCGCCGGCGCGGGAGTGACCGTGCCGTCCTCGTTCGTCACCATCTCGCCGGGCTGCGTCTCGGGTACGGCCTCCGGCTGCGGCTGTCCGAGAGCCATCGCCGTGCCGCTCTGCAGGGAGACGTCCTCCACGGGCGTCATCTCGATCACGCCCTCGGTCTTGAAAGGACAGCCCTCGCAGGCCGGCAGATTGCTGTAGGTGCAGACCTGACCCGCATAGTGGACGTCGCAGCTCTCCGTGGGCACGGTGCCCTCCGCAAAATACTCCGTGCGCAGCGTGCCGTCGCAGAGCCCCTCGATGGGCAGCTTGCCGGATCTGGAGCACACGGTGGCGGTCACGACGCCCGCAGGCGGTCCGCTGAAGCCCTCGTTGGGAAGGCCCTCGTGGATCTTGGCCATTGTGGTGCGCCATAATTTCTTGGCGAGATTGTTTTCTGTGCTGTTAAGCTTGACGTTGTTGTCGAATCCGGCCCATACGGTGGCCGTATAGTAGGGCGTGTAGCCCGCGAACCACGCGTCTGTAGGACCCGTGGTGGTACCGGTCTTGCCGGCGATGGCCATGCCGCCGAAGTTGACGGAGCCGCCCGTGCCTACGGTGACTACGTCCACCATGGCGCTGGTCAGAAGAAACGCGGTGGACTCCTTGATCACCTGTCTCGACTGCGGCGTGGTGTTGTCCAGAATGATGTTGCCGTCGTGGTCGAGCACTTTCGTGTACAGTTTCGGTTTGATGTAGGTGCCGCCGTTGGCGATGCAGGCGTAGGCGGCGTTCAGTTCCTCGTTGGTGACGCCGTCGGTAAGGCCGCCCAGCGCCAGAGGCTGCTGGATGTCGGAGAAGACCCTGCCGTTTCTCTCTTCGCGCTCCACCAGCGTGGTGAAGCCGAAGTTCAGCAGATAGTCATAGCCCAGCTGGGGCGTGATCTGCGTCAATGTCTTGACTGTCACGACGTTCAGGGACTGCTCGATGCCGTAGCGGAGGGAACACAGTCCTTTGTAGCCGGAGCTGTACCAGTTGTTGACGGGCCGTCCGTCCGCGTAGCAGAAGGGCGCGTCGTTCATGACGGTGGCCAGCGTCATGCCCGCGCTGTCCAGAGCGGGCGCGTAAGTCGATACGATCTTGAAGGTGGAACCGGGCTGCCGGACGGTGTCCGTCGCGCGGTTCAGAGTGCGGCTGGCGGATTTGGCGCCGCGGCCGCCCTCCATGGCCACGATGTAGCCGGTCTGCTGATCCTCCACGATGAGAGATACCTGCGGCTGGGGCGTCAGGCTGATCGTCTCACCGAACACCTCGTCGCCGGCGCCCATGACGGCGCTCTTGTACGCCTCGATGTCCGCGTAAGCCTCCTCCTGAGAGCTGTAGATCAGGTTGAAGGAGGAGGAACGGTTCTCTTTCCAGTAGGACTGGAACATCTCGGTACTGTGGTTCTCCTTGTCGCCGTTCGCTTTCTCGATCGTCAGCTCGTAATTCAAGTACCACTTCGTGTTCTCGGGGAAGTTGGCCGCGTCGTTGAACACGTCGTCGCAGATTCGCTGGATCTTGGGGTCCTGCGTGGAATAGATCTTCAGGCCGCCGCTGTAGAGCAGCGTGAAAGCCTGCGTCTCGTTGTAGCCCGCGGCGATCAGATCCTCCAGCACGTCGTCTGTCAGCGCATCTACAAAATATGTATTGACAGAGGTATCATCGTTCTCGGAGTCCGCGATCTGGATGCGGGAGTACACGTCGTCGGCCTTGGCCTCGTCATACTCCTCCTGGGTGATATAGCCCTGTTCCTTCATATCGTTAAGAACCTTGTCGCGCCGCTCCGCATTCTTGTCGGGATGCGTGATCGGGTTGTATTTGGAAGGATTCTGCGTGATGCCGGCGATGACCGCGCACTCGGACAGGGTCAGATCGCTGACGGACTTGTCAAAATAGCGCAGGGAGGCCGCCTGTACGCCCAGAGTGTTCTGGCCCAGGTTGATCGTGTTCATATAGTTGATCAGGATGTCCTCCTTGCTCATGACTTTTTCCAGCTCCAGCGCGAGGTACTGCTCCTGGAATTTGCGCTTGAATTTGTCCGCCAGGGAATCTTCGCTGGTCCAGTCGGTGAATACGTTGTTTTTCAGAAGCTGCTGGGTGATCGTGCTGGCGCCCTGGGAAAAATTCCCGGTGGTCAGAGCCGTATAGCCGGCACGGATGATGCCCTTGATGTCGATACCGTTGTGCTCATAGAAGCGCTCGTCCTCGACCGCCACGAAAGCGTCCTGCAGATTCTGCGGAACCATGTCGATGGTGACGGGGATGCGGTTGGAGTCGGTGGACACCAGCTTCGCGGTCTGGTTGCCCTCTATGTCGTACACGAAAGTGGAGAAACCGGTCGGCGTGACGTCGATGTTGCCGATGTCCGGAGCGGTTGCCAGAACGCCCTTGAATAGACCGATTCCCGCGCTTATGCCGACGATGCCGACGCCGATCGCGCAGATCAGAAAAACCTGTACAAAAGTAAAGGCGATTTTGCGCGCCCATTTTTTTGACGTGGCGTGAAGCGCCTGCTGTTTTTTGCGGACACCTCTTTTTCCGTAATTCATAAGATTCTCCATTCCGGAGCGTTTGCGCGCCCCATTGACCTATCATGCATTATAGCAAATCTTACCGATGAAATAAAGTTTTTTTCTACTGATTAAGAATATGTTAAGGATCTCAACAAGGATTGTTCACATTTTTGCGCGCTTTTATACAGGGACTTATGCTTGACGCGGCGGGCGCGCGGGGAGTAGTATAAAAGGGCGCGGGGACGGACGGCCCGCGCGGCGGAGAGAAGATGGGACAGGACGGAGAGTTTGAACCGTACAAGATTATAGAGAGCGGAGGGAGCGGGGAGATCGAGGAGAAGAAATCCCGCTTTATCGCGCACACGGCGGCGGTCTCCACGGAGGGGGAAGCGATCGCCTTCATCGAGGAGAAGCGTAAGAGGTTCTGGGACGCGCGGCACAACTGCTATGCCTATGTGCTCGGCAAAGATATGCAGACGATGCGGTTCTCCGACGACGGCGAGCCGTCGGGGACGGCGGGGAGGCCGATCCTGAACGTGCTGACCGCTTCCGGTATCCGGGACGCGGTGGTGGTCGTGACCCGGTATTTCGGCGGGACGCTTCTGGGGACGGGCGGTCTGGTGCGCGCCTATACGCAGGCGGCGCAGGCCGGAATCGCGGCGAGCGTCGTGCGGACCATGTGCCGGGGATATGAGGTGTGTGTTGTGACCGACTACGGCGGCGTCGGCAAAGTGCAGTATCTGCTCGGTTCTCGGGGGATTCCCGTGGGAGAGGCGGACTATGCCGAGCAGGCGACGCTGCGGTTCATGGCGCCGTATGAGGAGAAGGACGGCGTTGTCGGGGAGATCACGGAGGCAACTGCGGGAAGAGCGCAGATCACCGTCTCCGAACCGCTGTATTATAAGAGGGAATAACTGTTGAAAACATGGGCGGAGGTGAAGTCATGAGCGAGAGCGGGAGATTGCAGGACGGCGCGCAGACGGTCAGAGCGTCTGAGGAGGAACAGGCGGCAAAGACCCATGAGAGCTACGAGGACTTCGGCAAGGAAGAAATACTGGAACTTCTGCGCAAGGGGCAGTATACGAAGCTGCGGCAGGCGGTTCAGGAGCTGAACGACGCGGATATCGCGGACTATATTGCGGATATGGACGAGGAGGAGATCGTGAAGGTCTTCCGGATCCTGCCGAAAGACATGGCGGCCAGCGTGTTTTCCTACCTTGAGATCGAGCTGCAGCAGCTCGTCATCACGTCGCTGTCCGACAAGGACGCCGGCACGATCATCGACAACATGATGTCCGACGACGCCAAGGAGCTGATGGAGGAGATGCCGGCCAATATGGTCAAGAGGCTGATCGCCAACACCAGCCCGGATACCCGCAAGGCGATCAATCACCTGATGCGCTACCCGGAGGATTCCGCCGGCAGCATCATGACTGTGGAATACATTGATCTCAAGGAAAATCAGACCGTGGCCGAGGCGATCGAACGGATCCGCAAGATGGGGCTGGACAGCGAGACCATCAACATCTGCTATGTGCTGGACAGCAAGAGAACCCTCGTCGGCACCGTGGCGATCCGCTATCTGCTCTTGAGCGAGCCGGAGGATGTGATCGGCAGCATCATGCACAGGAACGTCGTCTCCCTGCACACCCTGATGGATCAGGAGGAAGTCGCCAGAATGTTCCGCAAGTATGAGTTCACGGCGATGCCGGTGGTGGATAACGAGGACAGGCTGGTGGGAATCATCACGATGGACGACGTGGTGGACATCATGGAGGAGGAGACGACCGAGGATATCGAAAAGATGGCGGCGGTGATGCCGTCGGACAAGCCCTATCTGAAGACTTCCATTTTCGACGCATACAAAAAAAGGATCCCCTGGCTCCTTCTTTTGATGATTTCGGCGACCTTTACGGGCAAGATCATCACCTCCTTTGAGAACGCGCTGAGCAGATATGTGGTGCTCACGGCGTTTATCCCGATGCTGATGGACACCGGCGGCAACGCTGGAGGTCAGGCCAGCGCCATCATCATCCGCGGCCTGTCCTTGGATGAGATCGAGTTCGGCGACTGGCTTACCGTGGTATGGAAAGAGATTAGGACGGCGGTGCTGTGCGGTCTGACGCTGGCGCTGTGCAACTTCCTGCGCCTTCTTCTGTTCGACAGGGTGAGCGTGGCGGTTGCCTTCGTGGTCTGCATCACGCTGCTCATCGCGGTGGTGGTGGCGAAGTTCGTCGGCGCCACGCTGCCGATGTTAGCCAAAAAAATAGGAATGGACCCGGCTGTTATGGCGAGTCCATTCATCACGACGATCGTGGACGCCATCTCTCTGTTAATTTATTTCAGGGTGGCGTCGATTGTGCTGGGGCTGGCGTAGCAGGAGCTTTACTGCTGCTTCGCCGCCGCGGAGATCGCGGCCCTCTTCCGCAGGGTCGGATCGAGAATTTTCTTGCGGATGCGCAGATTCTGCGGCGTTACCTCCAGCAGTTCATCCGTGTCGATAAATTCCAGCGCCTGTTCCAGGCTGAGCACTTTCGGCGGCGTCAGGCGGAGCGCCTCGTCCGCGCTGGAGGAACGGGTGTTGGTCAGCTGTTTTTTCTTGCACACGTTCAGCTCGATGTCCTCGCCCCGTCCGTTCTGCCCGACGACCATGCCCGAGTACACCTTCGTGCCGGGGCCGATGAAGAGCGTGCCGCGCTCCTGTGCGTTGAACAGGCCGTATGTGATGGCCTCGCCCGCTTCAAATGCGATCAGCGAGCCCTGCTTGCGGTACTGGATGTCGCCCTTATAGGGGCCGTAGCCGTTGAAGATGGCGTTCATGATGCCGTTGCCCTTGGTATCCGTCATGAACTCGCCCCGGTAGCCGATCAGGCCCCGGGAAGGGATGGAGAACTCCAGCCGGCTGTAGCCGCCGGAGGCCACGCCCATATTCAGCAGTTCGCCTTTTCTCTGACTCAGTTTCTCGATCACCGTGCCCGAAAATTCTTCCGGCACGTCGATGTAGCACAGCTCCATCGGCTCCGTCTTCCTGCCGTTTTCATCCGTCTTGTAGAGCACTTCCGCCTTGCTGACCGCGAACTCGTAGCCCTCGCGGCGCATGTTTTCGATCAGGACGGAGAGATGCAGTTCGCCCCGCCCGGACACCTTGAAAGCTTCCGTGGAGTCCGTCTCCTCCACGCGCAGGGAAACGTCGGTGTTCAGTTCGCGGAACAGTCTGTCGCGCAGATGACGGCTGGTCACGTACTTGCCTTCCTGGCCCGCTAGCGGCGAGTCGTTGACGATGAAGTGCATGGCGATCGTCGGTTCGGAGATTTTCTGAAAAGGAATGGGCTCCGGGCTTTCGGGGGAGCAGAGCGTGTCGCCGATGTGGATGTCCGCGATGCCGGAGATGGCCACGATGGAGCCGATGCCCGCCTCCTTCACCTCCACCTTGTTCAGGCCGTCGAACTCATACAGCTTGCTGACCTTGACTTTCCGCAGCTTGTCGGGGTCGTGGTGGTTGACGATGACGACCTCCTGATTGACGCTGATCGTGCCGTTGTCCACCTTGCCCACGCCGATGCGGCCCACATACTCGTTGTAGTCGATGGTGCTGATGAGAATTTGGGTGCCGGCCGCAGGATCGCCCTCGGGAGCCGGGATGTGCTCCAGGATCGTGTCGAAGAGCGGCGTCATGTCTTTTCCCTTGACGGTGAGCTGGGTGCTCGCCGTGCCCGCCTTGGCGGAGGCGTAGACGAAAGGACAGTCGAGCTGCTTGTCGTTGGCGTCCAGATCCATCAGGAGTTCCAGCACCTCGTCCACCACCTGGATGGGCCTTGCCTCCGGGCGGTCGCACTTGTTGATGCAGACGATGACGGACAGATCGAGCTCCAGAGCCTTCTTCAGCACGAATTTCGTCTGCGGCATGGGGCCTTCGAAGGCGTCCACCACCAGAATGACGCCGTTCACCATCTTGAGGACGCGCTCCACCTCCCCGCCGAAGTCCGCGTGGCCGGGGGTGTCGATGATGTTGATCTTCACGCCCTTGTACATGACCGCCGTGTTCTTGGAGAGGATCGTGATTCCGCGCTCCTTCTCGAGATCGTTGGAGTCCATGACGCGCTCCGCCACTTCCTGATTCTCTCTGAATACGCCGCTCTGCTTTAACAGCTCGTCCACCAGCGTGGTCTTGCCGTGATCCACATGGGCGATGATCGCTATATTTCTGACATCTTCTCTCGTCGTGTTCATTGTCTTACCGTGCCTTTCCTGTGACAAAACTCTTTTTAAACTGCATAAGTATAACACTATCTTATTTTGTATGCAAGTACGCGGGCATCCCTGCCGGCCAGACCCGCCGGGCTTCCCTTTTTCGACTTCCGGGCGCGGAATTGCGCGACCCTTTACAGTTCTATTTTGTCTGAAACTCCTATATATTGATATTACAATACTAAAAGGAATTTTTGTGGGCAGCCATAAAGGGACGATTCCAAAAGGGTAGAAGGGAGAAAAACATGACGGATAAGGTGATTGAAAACAACCAGGCGGCGATCATAGGAGAAATCGTGAGCGATTTCACCTTCAGCCACGAGATTTTCGGAGAGGGCTTCTATATGGTGGATATCAGCGTGGACCGCCTGAGCGATTCCACGGATATCATACCGGTGATGGTGTCGGAGCGGCTTCTCGACGTGAACGAGGACTACAAGGGCATGAAGATCAGCATTACGGGACAGTTCCGCTCCTACAACAGGCATGAGGAGAGAAAAAACAGGCTGGTGCTGTCCGTGTTTGCGAGGGAGATCGAGTTTGTGGACGAGATCCCGGAGAGCGCCAAAACCAATCAGATCTTTCTGGACGGTTATATCTGCAAGGCGCCGATTTACCGCAGGACGCCTCTGGGGAGGGAGATTGCGGATCTGCTGCTGGCGGTCAACAGGCCTTACGGCAAATCCGACTATATTCCGTGTATCTGCTGGGGGAGGAACGCGCGGTTCGCGGGCAATTTCGAGGTGGGAAGCCGCTGCGCCATCTGGGGGCGCATCCAGAGCAGGGAATATATGAAGAAATTATCGGAAGACCAGCTGGAGAGAAGAGTGGCCTACGAGGTGTCCGTCAGCAAGCTGGAGATGGTGGAAGAGGAAGCATAAGGCATAAATTTACAGGAAAAGTTGCGCCGGAGTCACATTTGTGCTATGATTGACGAAGATTCAGACCGGATACATAACACGGATTTGTGAGCGAGGAATCCATATGAAAAAGGGCATGATTCAGATCTATAGCGGAGAAGGCCACGGCAAATCCCCGGCGGCGCTGGGGAGAGCGATACAGACCGCCTGCGGAGGCGGCAGCGTTGTGATCATACAGTTTCTGAAGGGGAGAGGACTTGCGGCTTCGGAGTTTGTGAAGCGCCTGGAGCCGGAAATCAAGATTTTCCGGTTCGAGAAGTGCGAGGGGGATTTCCGGCATCTGGAGAAAGAACGTCAGGCGGAGGAGTGCCAGAACATCAGAAACGGCCTGAACTTTGCCAAGAAGGTCATGAATACGGGAGAGTGTTCGCTTCTGATTCTGGACGAAGTGCTGGGGCTGATCGACAACGGCATCATCACCGTGGAGGAACTCAAGACGCTGCTTGCCTCCAAGCCGGAGGACATGGAGATCATCATGACCGGCATTTCCATGAACGATCAAGTCTGTTTCCTCGCGGACGAGGTGACGAAGGTAGAGACCATGCAGTTTAAAATATGGGAATAGACGGTTGACAGACAAACTGCTGTGGTGCTATGATGATGACAACAGAATAATATGAGATAGAGGTTGCGTTTTTCATCAGTAGGGATTCTGACGTGGCAGGCACGGGCGAAGGATTGCGAAAGGGGAGGACGCCGAAAGGGAGAGCCGCCTGCGGGCTTTGGCCTTGGGCATGCAGTTAAGAGCTGTATGACTGTCATCGAAGGATGGGGCGCTATCGGTTTATGAAAATCAAAGCTGACCCTGAGGTCAGCTTTTTTACGCGAATAAGCAGCATCGCGAGTCTGATTATTCGCGGGCACGAAAACCCTGAAACCCCGGGAAGGAGCGAACATGGCAATTTTTAAAGGAGCGGGTGTGGCGATTGTCACGCCGTTTCACGAGGACGGAAGCATCAATTACGAGAAATTCGAGGAGCTGGTGGAGGAGCAGATCGCGGGCGGCACGGATGCGATCATCGTGTGCGGCACCACGGGGGAGGCTTCCACGCTGACCCACGAGGAGCACCTGGATCTGATCCGGTTCTGTGCGGAGAAGGTGAAGGGCAGAATCCCCGTCATTGCGGGCACGGGTTCCAACTGCACGGACACCGCGGTATATCTCTCCACGGAGGCCGAGAAGTACGGCGTAGACGGGCTGCTGCTCGTGACGCCCTACTATAATAAGGCGACGCAGAACGGTCTGTTCCTGCACTACAAGAAGATCGCGGACTCCGTGAAGCTGCCGATCATTCTCTACAATGTGCCGAGCCGGACGGGATGCAACATCCTGCCGCAGACGGCGGTGCGGCTGTGTACGGAAGTCAGCAATATCGTGGGAATCAAGGAGGCCAGCGGCAATATCTCCCAGGTCGTCAAACTGATGTCTCTGGCGAACGGCAGGATCGACCTGTATTCCGGCAACGACGATCAGGTAGTGCCGCTTCTGTCGATGGGCGGTCTCGGTGTGATCTCCGTTGTGTCCAACGTGGCGCCGAGGCAGATGCATGAGATGTGCAGGATGTTTTTCGACGGCGATGTGGCGGGCAGCGCCAGAGAGCAGATGCGCCTGATCGAACTGTCCGACGCGCTCTTCTGCGAAGTCAACCCGATCCCGGTGAAGACGGCGATGAACCTGATGGGCAAGAACGTCGGCCCGCTGCATATGCCGCTCTCGGAGATGGAGCCTAAGAATGTGGAGATCCTGAAAACCGCGATGAAGAATTACGGTATCCTATAAGAAACCTGAGCTGTCTGCCGGCGACGTTCTGATCTCCGGCAGACACTTTTCGTTATCAATACAGTAAAACGAACGGAGGAGTATTATGACAAGAGTGATTATGCACGGCTGTAACGGGAAGATGGGGCAGACCATAACGGATCTGATCGCGGCGGACGCCGGGATCGAGATTGTGGCGGGCGTGGATGCCCGCGACGACGGTCACAATCCATATCCGGTATTCACGGCCATCGGCGACTGTGATGTGGCGGCGGACGCCGTCATCGACTTCAGCGCGGCGGCGGCGGTGGACGCGCTGCTTGCCTATTGCGTGGAACGGCAGATTCCCTGCGTGCTGTGCACCACGGGGCTGTCCGAAGAGCAGCTTGCCAGAGTGAAGGAGGCGTCCGCCAGGGTGGCGGTCTTAAAGTCGGCGAACATGTCTCTGGGCATCAACATGCTGTTAAAACTGCTGAAGGACGCGACGGCGATTCTCGCGCCGGCGGGCTTCGATATCGAGATTGTGGAGAAACACCACAATCAGAAGGTGGACGCGCCAAGCGGGACGGCGCTGGCGCTGGCGGATTCCATCAATGAGGAACTGGGCAACGCATACCGGTACGTCTATGACAGGAGCCAGGTGCGGGAGAAGCGGACGAGACAGGAAATCGGTATCAGCGCGGTCAGAGGCGGCACGATCGTGGGGGATCACGACGTGATCTTCGCCGGGGCGGACGAGGTCATCACCTTTTCCCACAGGGCCTACTCCAAGGCCGTGTTCGGCAAGGGTGCGATTCAGGCGGCAAAATTCCTGGCGGGACGGCCGGCAGGACTGTACGATATGAGCGATGTGATCAATGGTTAGACTGTGACATTATAGGAGAGTTTGTACAAATAAGTGCTATAAACGGAGGAATTCATGGACGAGTTAGAGTTAAAATATCTGAAAAGTCTGGCCAAGCAGTATCCCACCATTGCGGCGGCCTCCACGGAGATCATCAATCTGCAGGCGATTCTGAATCTGCCGAAAGGAACGGAGCATTTTATGACGGATGTGCACGGCGAGTACGAGCAGTTCAACCACATCCTGAAAAACGGATCGGGATCCGTGCGCAGAACCATCGACGAGGAGTTCGGAAACACGCTGAGCATCAAGGACAAGAAAAGCCTGGCGACGCTGATCTACTATCCGCGCGAAAAACTCGAACAGGTGCTGTGCGAGGAGGACGAGAGTTCTATCGAAGACTGGTACAAGATCACGCTGCACAGGCTGGTGCAGATCACGAAACGCGTCTCGTCGAAATACACGCGCTCCAAAGTGCGCAAGGCGCTGCCGGCGGATTTCTCCTATATCATCGAGGAACTGATCACAGAGAAAGCGGAAATCCAGGACAAGGAGGCGTACTACAACGAGATCATCCACACGATCATCAGGATCAACAGGGCGCAGGAATTTATCATCGCGCTGAGCGACCTGATTCAGCGACTCGTCATTGATCATCTTCATATTGTGGGGGACATCTACGACAGAGGGCCGGGGCCGCACATTATCATGGACACGCTCTGCCGCTATCACTCCGTGGACGTGCAGTGGGGCAATCACGATATCGCGTGGATGGGCGCGGCCAGCGGGCATCTCGCCTGCATTGCCAATGTCATCCGGATGGCGGCGCGCTACGGCAACTTGGATACGCTGGAGGAGGGCTATGGCATCAACCTGATCCCGCTGGCTACGTTTGCGCTGGACGTGTACAGGGACACCGACTGCAGCGCCTTCGCGATCAAGTACAACACGGACTATGACACGAAGGATTTAAGTCTCGACATGAAGATCCACAAGGCCATCGCCATCATTCAGTTTAAGCTGGAGGGACAGCTGATCATGCGCAGGCCCGAATTCGGTATGGAGGACAGGCTGCTGCTTGACAAGATCGACTATGAAAACAGGGCGCTCGTGCTGGACGGCGTCTCCTATCCCATGAAGGACGTGGAGTTTCCCACCGTCAACAGAGAGCGGCCCTATGAGCTGACGCCGGAGGAGGAACAGGTCATGGAGCGTCTGCGCCTGGCCTTCGTCAAGTGCGAGAAGCTGCAGAAACATGTCCGTTTCCTTTTTTCCAAGGGCGGGCTGTACAAGATACACAATTCCAATCTGCTCTATCACGGCTGTGTGCCGATGGACGCCGAAGGCAATTTTAACAAAGTCAATGTGTACGGCGAGGAGTACAGCGGCAAAGCGCTCTACGACGTGCTGGAGCACTATGCCAGGAGAGGATACTATGCGGACCACGATCTGAAGGAGAAGCTGAAAGGGCAGGATATCATCTGGTATCTCTGGACAGGGCCCAATTCGCCGGTGTTCGGCAAAGACAAGATGGCGACTTTTGAGAGGTACTTCCTGGATGACAAGGAGATGCAGAAGGAGACGAAGAACAGCTACTATCAGCTCCTGGACAACGAGGAAGTGATCGGGCGCATCTTCCAGGAGTTCGGGCTGGACGAGGAGCGTTCCCACATCGTCAACGGCCATGTGCCGGTGGAGCGCAAGAAGGGAGAATCGCCCATCAAGTGCGGCGGCAAACTGCTCATCATCGACGGCGGCTTCTCCAAGGCCTATCAGGACAAGACGGGGATCGCCGGCTATACGCTGGTGGTCAACTCCTACGGTATGCGGCTTGTGGCGCACGAGCCTTTCGAGTCCACGGAGTCGGCGATTCTGAACGAGTCGGATATCTTCTCGGACTCCGTCATCCTGGAGACGAGCAGCATGCGGCAGAAGATTGCCGATACGGATATCGGCGCGGAGCTGCGGGAGAGCATCCATCAGCTCGAGGAACTGCTTCAGGCGTATCGGGGCGGTATCATCACGGAGCGGTATGAGCGGCAGCCTTAGCCGTCCTGGCTCATTGCCCGCGTAAACGAGCTGAAACACGCTTTGCGAGTTTCACTCGTTATCGCGGCATTCGCCAAATTGACAGGCAAGCCTGTCAGCTTGGCTCATTGCCCGCGTAAAAAAGATCCGCCCCGACTGTTCAGACGGGACGGATCTTGTGCGCTGCCGGAGTTTATTTTCCGTTGGACGTACTCTGGGCGGCGCTGCCGGAATCGGCGGTCCGGTCCGTCACGTCGTCGACCGCGTTCTTAACGCCGTCGGCCACATCGTCGACTGCGTCCGCAGCGGCTTCGCCTATATCGCCTGCCGCGTCGCCGACATCGTTAAGCAGAGAGCCGTCGTTCCTGGTATCGCCGGCGGTTACGTCGTTGACGTTGTCGTTTGCGTGTCCGCCATTGTCCATCGCTTTGTCTGCGTCGGATGCGGTGCCGTCCATCGCGTCATTGGCGGTATTGTCCGCGTCTGCGCTGCCGTCGGTAATGTTCTGGCCGGCGTCCGCGCCGCCGTTCGTTTTGCCGCAGGCAGTCACGGCCATGGACAGGGCCATAAGAGAAACCAGTAATAATGCTTTCACCCTTTTCATAATTGCCTCCTTTTTATTCTGCTGAAATCAATCGTTTTTGATACGGACAGAATGCTCTTGTGCAAAAACATCTGCTCTGTGTTATTATGTCTGTTAGAATACAAAATATGCACGGCGTGCGTCCGCGTCTGCGGCGCGTTCTGTGCGCCGGTTCACGGAAAGGATTGGAAAAAAATGGAATTTCGGCCCTGTATCGATATCCATAACGGAAGCGTCAAACAGCTCGTGGGCGGCAGCCTGAGAGACGGCTCGGACAGTGCGCTGGAAAATTTTGTATCGGAACAGGACGCCGCGTTCTACGCGCGTCTGTACCGTGCGCACGGAATTCGAAACGGGCATGTCATATTGTTGAATCCCGTCTCTTCGCCTTATTATGAAAAGACAAAAGCGCAGGCGCTTGCGGCGCTTGGAGCCTACCCGGGCGGGCTGCAGGCGGGAGGCGGCATCACTCCGCAGAACGCGGGAGAGTATCTGGACGCGGGAGCGAGCCATGTGATCGTCACCTCCTATGTCTTTCGGGACGGACGGGTGCAGTACGACAGACTGCGCGAACTGGTGCGCGCGGTCGGAAAGAAGCGTCTCGTGCTCGATTTAAGCGTGCGGAAGAAGGACGGACGCTATCTGATTGTGACCGACAGATGGCAGAAATATACCGAGACGGAGCTGACGGAACAGACGCTCGACGAACTGGCGGATTACTGCGACGAGTTTCTCGTCCATGCGGTGGACGTGGAAGGCAGAGCAGACGGCATCGAGGAGGAACTGGCGGCGCTTCTGGGCGCCTGGGGAAAGATCCCCGTCACCTACGCCGGCGGCGTGCACAGCTTTGAAGATCTGCGCCTGCTCCGGGAACTCGGCAGGAACCGGATACATGTGACCGTCGGCAGCGCCCTCGATCTGTTTGGCGGCCCGATGAAGTTTGAGGATGTGCTGGCGGCTGTAAAATAACAAAAAAAATCTGCCTATGCTTGATAGGCAGGTTTTTTCTAATCCGTCATACAATACTGCAAATTCTAAATAAAATTCATCATTTATATTTAAGAACAGGCACATCGTGATACTGATTATAGTGTGTTATAAGTTCGCTGCTTCTTATAACTTTGTTACGTTTACGGCCTGAGGACCTTTCTCGCCATCAACGACGTCGAACTCAACGGCAGCGCCCTCGTCCAGGGATTTGAAGCCTTCCATGTTCAGCCCGGTGTAATGAACGAATACGTCGTGACCGCTCTCATCGGAGATGAAGCCGTAACCTTTTTGGTTGTTAAACCATTTTACTGTACCTTTGCTCATAGTACATACCTCCAAAAAAATAAATATGTTGCTTGTTGTGTCAACATTCATAGAATAGCACATGTCCCTATAAATGTAAAGCATTGTTTTGCGGTTTGTACATAAGTTTCTGTGAAAGAAGGGAAGGAAGAAACAGTGTGCAGAATATTATGTAAACATATATTGCCATTCCTATGATAAATATGGTATGATTAACGCATCGGAGGTATTGATTCATTGGACGATACGGAGATTAAGGATCAGAAGAAAAAGAGAAAAATCAATTATATGCTGATGCTGTTTGCCGATTCCAGAGAGGGGAGTATCCGCCAGATGGGAATCGGGCCGACCGCCGTGGAATCCGTGGCGCTGGTCATAGCTGCGGTCATCCTGGTTCTCGCCCTCATGTGCTTTATCGGCAGGCTTCAGAACAGATCCCTGGAGGAGGAGATCAACGCGCAGAACGAGAGTATCCGGAAGCTCACCGAGAAGAATGAGGAGCTTACGGAGGAGAATGCCGATCTCGTGGCCCTCAGGGAGGAATTGAACGACAAGGTGACAATTCTGAGCGATACCATCAATATGAAGGTGGAGGAGGAGGAAGCGCTGGAGCAGGAAAAGGCGCAGGCGCATATGCCGGTCGGTTTCCCTATGTCCTCCTCTGCTTCGCTGGAGGAGACGGATGGCGAGGAACCTATGGTTAAGCTGACCGGCAGCGCCGGCGAAAGCGTGATCGCCTCAGCCGACGGAAAGGTCGTCTCCGTCGCATCCGACAGTACCTATCTGCACTGCATCAGGATCGACCACGGCAACGGGTACAATACGATCTATCGCAATGACGGCGATGTGATGATCAAGGAGGGCGACGAGGTGGTGCGCGGCGCCATCCTCTATGTGATTGGCGAGGACAACACGGAGCTGGGCTATCAGATCACTTATGACGACAAATATATTGATCCGATGGAGCTTATCAATATCGACGGTTAGCGGATATCGGCAAAGGAGCTGTCCCTCGCAGGACAGCTCTCTGTGCTTCGTTACCGTTTCATGACTTTCCCAGACGTTCCAGTATCATGTCGTAACCGTCGTTGCCGTAATTGAGCGAACGGTTGACACGGCTGATCGTCGCGGTTGACGCGCCTGTCTTCTCGGCGATTTCCAGATAGGTCTGTCCGCTCTTGAGCATGGCGGCCACGTCGAAACGCTGCGACAGGGACAATAACTCGTTGACCGTACACAGATCCTCGAAGAAGCTGTAGCACTCCTCGCGGGTCTTCAGGCACAGTATCGCATCAAACAATCGGTCTACGGCATCGGTTTTCAGTTTCTTGTTCATAGACAGCTCCTTTGGCGCCTGCGGTATCTGCCGGCGCTTTCACGCGTTAAAACTTCATTGCTGTTATGTATGAATATAGCACAGAAAACGGGATTTGTAAATGGGTTTGGAGTCTGTGCCGGCGGCCAGATAAAATGCTTGCCATGTAGTAATAAAAACTATATAATGAAGTGTGTATGGAAACTATGCAGCTCTGATGGGCGGAAGGGCGAAGTCATGACGATTAACACGGAAAATTTGCTCGACAGTATACTGGCCAGCATGGACAGGATCGCGTACATCAAGTCGGAGGATA
The DNA here is from genome assembly GCA_947626775.1 of uncultured Lachnospiraceae bacterium. Classification (GTDB taxonomy): domain Bacteria; phylum Bacillota; class Clostridia; order Lachnospirales; family Lachnospiraceae; genus UBA3282. Next base: position 45,707 of record CANQTL010000019.1, read on the forward strand.
TCCCGGACATCGATTTGTACATGGATCAGGTGACGACTTTTATGGAGACGCATCTGAAAAACTCCACGCGCAATCCCGGAGAGGACAAGATTCTGACGAAGACGATGATCAATAATTACGCCAAGAACGATCTGCTTCCTCCGCCGGTCAAAAAAAAGTACAGCCGCGAGCATGTGCTTCTGCTGGTCTTTATCTATTACTATAAGGGAATATTGTCGATCAGCGACATACAGCAGCTCTTAGAACCCATCACGGAGCGCTTTTTCAACACGGACGAGGAATTTGATCTGCGGGCGGTGTACGAGGAGGTATTCGGGCTGGAACGGGCGCAGACGGATGCGCTGAAGGCGGATATTGTGGAGAAGTTCAGAACCGCGGAGCAGACCTTCCGGGATGCGCCGGAGGAGAGCCGGGAGTCTTTGCGGACTTTTTCTTTTATCTGTATGCTCGGATTCGACGTCTATATGAAGAAGCTGCTGATCGAGAAGATGATCGACGGGATGGCGGAGAACAGAGAGAAGTCCGAACACAAAAAGACAAAAAAACAGGAAAGCAGTAGCCAAGACGAAAGTTAAGTGATATACTGATAAGCACGGTCTTGTAAGTCCGCGCAGGCACGAGGTTGCAGACTTGCGCCTGCTTATAGACAGGAAATTCAGGGAGGTTTATCATGGAAGCGGTTCATACGATTGAGGATTTGGCAAAGAGGGGCTTCGACGTTGAGGAAGGGATTGATCTGTGCGCCGGAGACGAGGAAATCTATGTGGAAGTTCTGGAGGCGGCGCTGGAGGAAGGCAGAGAGAAGCTGCCGTTGATCCGGGACTGCTATGAGAAGAAAGATTTTGAGCGTTACGGCATTGAGATGCACGGTCTGAAGAACGCCATGAAGTCCATCGGTGCGGTCACGCTGTCCGAGGCTGCCAAAGAGCAGGAGTTTGCGGTGAAGGAGAACAATCTGCAGCTCGTGGACGAGAAGGTGGAGAGCGTTCTTGCGCAGTATCAGGATGTGGTGGACGCGCTGGAGGAACTGATGGCGAATCTCGCATAACAGACAGAATCATAACAGGCAAAAAGAGAGGAGTTTCCGAAACCGCAGGCGGGTCGGCACTCCTCTTTTTTACGCGGGCAATGAGCCAAGCTGACAGGCTTGCCTGTCAATTTGGCGAATGCCGCGATAACGAGTGAAACTCGCAGTGCGGGTTTCATCTCGTTATGCAGAAAACGCTCCCGTCAGTGCGCGGCCTTCTGCGCGTAGGTCGTGTCCACCAGATCCGCGTAAGGCACGCGCCCGTCCAGTTCGCCGGCTTCCTCCAGGATATTCTGCAGCAGATCGAAGCTGTCCTCCTCGAAGATCAGGTCATCCTTCCAGGTGTCTTGGGAGGCGTAGCGCTTCACGATGGTCGTGATCGTCTCCAGATCCGTCTCCGCAAACTGCGGCGCGATGACCGCGGCGGTCTCGGCGGCGGTGTGACTCTGCACATAGTCCATGCCCTTTTGCAGCGCGTTGGTAAAGGATTGGACGACCTCGGGATGTTCCGCGAGGTAGCTCTTCCTGGCAGAAAAGGCGGTGTAGGGCACATAGCCGGAATCTTCGCCGAGGGAGGCGACCACATAGCCGTCGCCTTTTTCCTCCAGAGAGGTGGCGTGCGGCTCAAATTCTACCGTGAAATCGCCCTGCCCTCCGGAGAAGGCCGCCGCAGTCGAACCGAAGTCGATGCTCTGATCGATGGAGAGATCTGCCGCGGGATCGATTCCGTTCTTTTTCAGAATAAATTCAAAAACCATCTCCGGCATCCCGCCGGCTCTGCCGCCGAGGACGTCTCTGTCGACCAGCATGTTCCAGCGAAAATCGTCGATCGGTTCCCGCGAGACGAGGAAGTTGCCCGCCCGCTGCGTCAGCTGCGCGAAGTTGACGGCATAGTCGGAGGCGCCCTCCTTGTAAGTGTAGATGGTGCTCTCGCTTCCCATGAAGCCGATGTCCGCCTCGCCGGACAGAAGCGCGGTCATCGTCTTGTCTGCGCCGAAGCCTGTGACAAGCGTAAGGTCGATTCCCTCTTCGGCGAAATATCCCTCCTCGATGGCCACATACATCGGCGCGTAGAAGATGGAGTGCGCCACCTCGTTCAGAACGACAGGCGTCATACCGCCGGCGTCGTTCTGCCTGCCGCAGGCGCAGAGGGAGGCGGCGGCAAGCGCGGCGGTGAGAAACAAACACAATAATTTTTTCATAATCTCCGCATACCTTATGAGTGCATTTGTTATAGGATATGCGGGAGCGCGGAAAAAGTCCCTCCATTGAAATGCATCCGCAGCCATGCTATAATCGACATTGGCGCAGCCGATGCACAGAAAAGGGCATAAAAAAAGAGCGGATAACGGGAATCGAACCCGCCTCTCCAGCTTGGGAAGCTGGCGTTCTACCGATGAACTATATCCGCGTACTGTATTAGTATAACAGCATTTGCACAAAAAGAAAAGCATAAATATACAAAATCAGTAAAATCGGCAAAATCGATAAAATGACCGGAGCTATGAGTGAAACATGATGTGGATACCGTTAGTGCTGTTGTATGGCGTGTTAAAGGGCGTCAGAGAGATCGTAAAAAAGAAAGCCTTGGAGAAAAACTCTACCATAGAGGTACTGTTTATGTACACTCTGCTTTCCTTCGTGATCGTCCTGCCGAACGCCAAAGCGGCGATGGGAATGGAAGCGCGCTTCTATCCGTATGTGGCGCTCAAGTCTTTTGTCATTTTTCTGGCCTGGCTCTTCAGCTTCCGGGCGATCAAAAAAATGCCCATCAGCCTGTACGGTGTGCTGGATCTGTCGCGCGTCATGTTTGCGACGCTGTTTGGCGTGACCGTGCTGCATGAGGCGCTGGGGCTGTACCAGACGGTGGGACTGATCCTTGTGTCGGCCGGGCTTCTGCTGCTCAGGTACAGACCGCGGAGCGCGGGGACGGCGCCGGACGCGGAGCAGGGCGTTGCGGTCAGGTATGTCGTCATGGCGTTTGCGTCCTGCGCTCTCAACGCCGTCTCAGGACTGCTCGACAAGATCCTGATGAAGGACATCAGCAGCGCGCAGCTGCAGTTCTGGTATCTGTTTTTCCTGGCGCTGATGTATCTGGTCTTCCTGCCCGTAAGCCGTACTTCCGTCAATCTGCGCAGTGCGGTGCGCAACGGATGGGTGTGGCTTTTAAGCCTGCTGATCGTGATTGCCGACCGGGCGCTCTTTATCGCCAACGGCATGGAGGGCAGCCGCATCACCGTGATGACGCTCTTGAAGCAGGCCGGCTGCATCGTGACGATCCTGGCGGGCCGTTATCTTTTCAAGGAAAAAAATACAACGCACAAGCTGGTGTGCGCGCTTATCATTATGGCGGGGATCGTGATCGCTGTGCTGTAGGCGCCCCGGGGAAATCCCTTGTGAAAGAAGTCCGGGATATGGTATGATAACGAGGAAAGCGCCGATGGCGCTTGCGGCAATCGGCATTTGACGAGTATCCCCATCGAGACGGCAGTCGAGATGGTATGATAACGAGGAAAGTGCCGATGGCGCGAGAATATGGACTGGAAAGAGGATTATGAGCATATACGATACGTTAAACGATAAACAGAAACAGGCGGTGATGCAGACGCAGGGGCCTGTCCTGATCCTGGCGGGCGCAGGCTCGGGCAAGACCAGGGTGCTGACACACCGGGCGGCCTACCTGATCGACAGAGAGGGCGTGCAGCCCTATCATATCCTGGCCATCACCTTTACCAACAAGGCGGCGGAGGAGATGCGGGAGCGCGTAAACAGAATCGTAGGCTTCGGCGCGGAGCAGATCTGGGTGGCGACCTTTCATTCCACCTGTGTCAGGATTCTGCGGCGTTATATCGACAGAATCGGTTACGACAATCATTTTACCATCTACGATACGGACGATCAGAAGGGAATCATGAAGGAGATCTGCAAGAAGCTGCAGATCGATACGAAGACGCTCCGGGAGCGGACGATCTTAAATGCGATTTCCGCGGCGAAGGATGAGCTGATCGATCCGGCGCAGTATGAACTGCAGAACGGCTTCGACTACAACGGCAGCAGGATTGCCAGGGCATATCGGGAGTATCAGGCGGTGCTGCACAAGAACAACGCTCTTGATTTTGACGATCTGATCATGAAGACGGTGGAGCTTTTCCGGGCGGACGCAGAAGTGCTGAACAGTTACCAGGAGCGCTTCCGTTATATCATGGTGGACGAGTACCAGGACACAAACACCGCGCAGTTTGAACTGATCAGGCTGCTGGCGGGCAAGTACAGAAATCTGTGCGTAGTGGGCGACGACGACCAGTCCATCTACAAATTCCGCGGCGCGAATATCAGGAATATTCTGGATTTTGAAAAAGTCTATCCGGAGGCGTGCGTCGTCAAGCTGGAGCAGAATTACCGTTCTACGCAGATCGTTCTGGACGCGGCCAACGCCGTGATTAAAAATAACACGGGGCGCAAGGACAAGGCGCTCTGGACGGAAAAAAAGGAAGGGAGCCGCATACATCTGAGACAGTTTGACACCGCCTATGAGGAGGCGGAGTACATAGCTTCCGATGTGGCGCGCAAGATGAGAAGCGGCGAGGCGGAGTACAGGGACTGCGCTGTTTTGTACCGCACAAACGCGCAGTCGCGCCTTCTGGAGGAACGCTTTATCATGGAGGGGATACCTTACCATCTGATCGGCGGCACAAATTTCTATGCCAGACGTGAAATCAAGGATATTCTGGCGTATCTGAAGACGATAGACAACGGGCGGGACGATGTGGCGGTAAAGCGTATCATCAATATCCCCAGGCGTGGGATCGGCGCTGCGACCATCCTGCGCGTGCAGGAGTATGCGGACGAGCGGCAGATCAGCTTCTATGACGCGCTTCTCGAGTCGGACAGGATCATGACGATCGGGCGGAGCAGCGCGAAGCTGCGTCCTTTTGTGACGATGATGCAGGCTTTTCGCAGCAAGCAGGAATTCTTCAGCCTGTCGGAACTGGTCAGGGACGTGCTGGAGACGACGGGGTATGTGAGGGAACTGGAGGCGTCGGATGAGGAGGACGCGGCGGACCGGATCGAAAATATCGACGAACTGATCAGCAAGGTGGCGGCTTATGAGGAGAGCTGCGACGAACCGACCCTGAGCGGTTTTCTCGAAGAGGTGGCGCTCGTCGCGGATATCGACCAGGCCGACGGAAGCGACAATAAAGTGCTGCTCATGACGCTCCATTCCGCCAAGGGACTGGAATTTCCACACGTTTATCTGGCGGGGATGGAGGACGGCATCTTTCCGAGTTACATGACCATCATGTCCGACGACCCGCAGGAGATTGAAGAGGAACGGCGGCTTGCCTATGTGGGAATCACGCGGGCCAAAGATGATCTGACACTCACCTGTGCGAGACAGCGCATGATCCGCGGCGAGACGCAGTACAATCCGATCAGCCGTTTCGTGAGGGAGATCCCGCCGCTTCTGATGGACGACAGGCCCCTCACGGAGAAGCGGAGAGACTACGAAGAGTATCGGGAGGATTCCCGCGAGAAGAGCTTTTTCAGGAGCAGGCCCTTCGGCGGCGTGCAGGGATATGAGGAGACGCCGTACCGCAGGCGGGCGGAAGCCGATGCCTCGGACGGAGCGGGGGCATACCGCAGAAAGGCGTCGGAATCTGCTCAGACCACGCGGGAAACTCCTTATCGGCGCGTGTCGGACACGGTGTTTGACAAGCCTCAGGCGGGGAGCGGAGCGTCTGGCGGCGGATACGGCGCGTCGGTGAAGCCGAAAGCGGTCCTTCGCCAGAAACGCACGGCGGCGGAAAACAAACCCTATCTTGCCAGGACGGCTTCGGGCGCGGAGGCGGCTGCGCCGATCCCCGCGGGAGGAAACCGGCTTGCGTACGGCGTGGGAGACAGAGTGCGCCATATGCGCTACGGCGAGGGAACCGTGCTGAAAATCGAGGACGGCCCGCGCGACGCTCAGGTCACGGTGGCCTTTGACGAGGCCGGACAGAAGATCATGTACGCCGGTTTTGCCAAACTGCAGAAGGTGTGACGGAGGCAGCAGCCGGGCGACGGCTCTGGAGCAGATATTTTTGGCGGCAGTTTTTTACTTTTTCAAAAAAGGATATAGTAAAAAGCGCGGGGAAGTGGTATATTATATATAATGACGCTTCAAACACAAGGGACGAGGAAAGAGAGGGTTATACAATGAGCAAGAAAGAGATTATAAATAAATTGGACGACATTCTGGAAAATTCCGGCGTCAATGGGCTTATCGGCAGAAAGAAGGAAGAAGAAAAGAAGAGCAACACGCTTCTGTGGGTGCTTGCCATTATCGGCGCGGTCGCGGCGGTCGCGGCTATCGCATATGCGGTGTACCGTTATCTGACGCCGGACTATCTGGAGGATTTCGAGGACGATTTTGACGATGATTTCGAGGACGACTTCTTTGAGGATGAGGATGACGATGAGACGTCCAAGGAGAAGGAAGAGAAGAAATAAGTCTTCCATGTGGCGGGAGCGGGCGCATAAAGTGGATGAGTTATGTAAACTTCAGCGAGATGTACCATGTACATCTCGCGTTTGTTATCTATAGGAGAATCTGCGCTCCGTAAATCGAAAGGAGCAGGGTGGCTGTGAGAGAAACCGGCGGAGCGGAACAAGGAGAGAGCGGGAGGACCCGCAGTACAGAGAGGATGAAAAAAGGACAAGTAATCGAGGGAACCGTGCTGAGGACGGATTTCCCGGCTAAAGGAATCGTGGAGACGGAGGACGGGCTATGCGTGGTGAAGAACGCGCTGCCCGGGCAGAGAGTGCAGTGTGCGGTCAGCAAGGCCCGCCGCGGCAAGGCGGAAGGGCGTCTGCTCAGAGTACTTCAGCCCGCGCCGTCGGAGGGCGCAGGCCCGTGCCCGCACTTCGGTCTGTGCGGCAGCTGCGTGTACCTGTCGCTGCCCTATGAGGAACAGCTGAAGATCAAGGAAGGACAGGTGAAGAGGCTGCTGAACTCCGTATTATGTAAACCCAATATCGCGATCGACGAGCAGAATTGTGAGGAAGATAAGTTATGTAAATCAGAAAAAGCCAACAATGGGAGCGCGGCGTATACGTTTGAAGGTATCAAGCCAAGCCCTGTGCCATTCGGCTACCGCAACAAGATGGAATTCAGCTTCGGAGACGAGGTGAAGGACGGACCGCTGGCGCTGGGGATGCATAAGCGCGGCAGTTTCTACGATATCGTGTCCGTGACGGACTGCCAGATTGTGGACGAGGATTATCGGGCAATTCTGAAGTGCGCGCTCTCGTATTTTGGCGGCCTGCAGAGACAGGGCCTGGAAATTTCCTACTATCACCGCCTGCGCCATACCGGCTATCTGCGCCATCTGCTTGTGCGCAAGGCGGAGAAGACGGGAGAGATCCTGGCGGCGCTTGTGACGACGACACAGACGGATTTTGACGCGGCGTGCGATGAGCGGAAGAATACAGCGGCGGATGACGGAATTGAGAAGGCGGGACAGAGACAGACTGACGGCATACCGACTGCCGAGGATCGCCTGACGGAAGAAAAGGTGCTGGCCGGGTTCCGGGATGCGCTGCTGGCGCTGCCCCTGCAGGGCCGAATTGTCGGCGTTTTGCATATCAGGAACGATTCACAGGCCGATGTAGTGCAGAGCGACGGGACAGAACTTCTTTACGGACAGGACTTCTTCTATGAAGAACTGCTGGGACTGAAGTTTCGGATTTCGCCGTTCTCCTTTTTCCAGACCAACAGCCTCGGCGCGGAGGTGCTCTACGAGACGGCGAGAGAGTATATCGGAAAATATATTGCGGGGGAAGACTGCGGGGGAGAGCGCGCCGGAAAAATCGTTTACGATCTCTACAGCGGCACCGGCACCATCGCTCAGCTCATGGCGCCGGTAGCGAAGAAGGTGATCGGCGTGGAGATCGTGGAGGAGGCGGTGGAGGCCGCCCGGCGGAATGCCGCCCTGAATGGTTTACATAACTGTGAGTTTATCGCGGGAGATGTGCTGAAGGTATTGGACGAGATTGCAGAACAACCCGACGTGATCATTCTTGATCCGCCCCGGGACGGTGTGCATCCCAAAGCGCTGCGGAAAATACTGGATTATGGCGTGGAACATATCCTCTATATTTCCTGCAAGCCGACCAGTCTCGTCAGGGATCTGGAAGCATTCCTGGAGAAAGGCTACCGTGTGGAACGAGCCGTGGCGGTGGATATGTTTCCCTGGACGAGCGGGGTGGAGGTGGTGGCGTGTCTGGCGCAGCATTAAGGCTTTTCGCAAAAACATCCTGCGTTGTGATGGAAAACAGATTATTCTTATGTTATAGTAGGATATGAGAATATGCATCTCTTTATGGTATTGTAGCAGGAGGTTTTAGGTAATGGCTGATAAAACCAACGCCAACATTGGCTTTGAAAAACAATTGTGGGATGCTGCTTGTGTCCTGTGGGGACATATACCGGCAGCAGAATACAGGAAGGTGATTATCGGCCTTATCTTCCTGCGTTATATTTCCGCAGCCTTTGATAAGAGATATCAGGAACTTGTGGAGGAAGGCGACGGTTTCGAGGATGACCGAGATGCCTATACGATGGAAAATGTATTCTTCGTACCAGAAGAGGCAAGATGGAGCACGATTGCAGCCGCAGCGCATACTCCGGAAATCGGAACGGTTATCGATACGGCTATGAGAGCTATTGAAGCCGAGAATAAGACATTGAAGAATGTCCTTCCGAAGAATTACGCCAGCCCGGACCTCGACAAACGTGTGCTTGGTGATGTAGTTGATATTTTCACAAACAATATTGATATGAGCGATACGGAGGAAAGTGAGGATCTTCTGGGACGGACTTATGAATACTGCATTGCGCAGTTTGCGGAAAAAGAAGGCGTTGGCGGCGGTGAATTTTATACGCCGTCCAGCGTGGTTAAGACGCTCGTTTCCATTCTGCGCCCATTTGATAACTGCCGCGTGTACGATTGCTGCTGCGGATCCGGCGGTATGTTTGTACAGAGTGCGAAATTTATTCAGGCCCATTCCGGCAAGCGTGGAGCGATCTCTGTTTACGGACAGGAGGCGAACGCCGATACATGGAAGATGGCTAAGATGAATATGGCGATCCGTGGTATCGACGCGGATTTCGGCCCCTACCAGGCAGATACATTTACAAACGATTTACACTCGACTTTGAAGGCAGATTTTATTTTGGCGAATCCACCGTTTAACTATCATCCATGGAATCAGGAGAAGCTGTTGGAGGATGTGCGGTGGAAATATGGTATTCCGCCTGCGGGCAATGCCAACTATGCGTGGATTCAGCATATGATCCATCATCTTGCGCCGAACGGCAAGATTGGTCTTGTGCTTGCAAACGGAGCTCTTTCTACGCAGTCTGGCGGTGAGGGTGAGATTAGGAAAAAGATCATAGAAGACGATCTGATCGAGGGTATCATCGCCATGCCGACACAACTCTTTTATAGTGTAACGATTCCGGTTACACTGTGGTTTATCACTAAGGGGAAAAAGCAGAAAGGCAAAACGCTCTTTATTGATGCCCGCAAGATGGGTCACATGGTAGATCGCAAGCATAGAGACTTCACCGAGGAAGATATTCAAAAACTGGCGGATACTTTCGGGGCATTCCAGGACGGCACACTGGAAGATGTGAAAGGATTCTGCGCCGTTGCGACGCTGCAGGATATTGCAAAGCAGGATTATATTTTGACGCCGGGCCGCTATGTCGGGATTGAGGAGCAGGAAGATGACGGAGAACCCTTCGAGGAGAAAATGACAAGGTTGACGTCAGAACTGTCGGATATGTTTGCCAAGTCTCATGAGCTGGAGGAGGAGATCAGGAGAAAACTGGGGGCGATTGGGTATGAGATGCAGTAGTTTCAGATTTGATGAAGTGACCATCAATCACGATAAAAAGCGAATTCCACTCTCCTTGATGGAAAGAGCAAAGCGCAAGGGAGTGTATAGATATTACGGAGCGCAAGGAGTAATTGACTATATAGATGATTATATCTTTGACGGAAAGTATCTGTTAATTGCTGAAGATGGCGAAAATCTAAAATCGAAAAAACAAAACATAGCGCAACTTGTTGAGGGTAAATTTTGGGTTAATAACCATGCCCACATTATACAATCCAACGAGCGTTGTGATTTGCGGTTCTTATACTACCTTATAAATTCAATGGATTTATCTGGTTATATAACAGGATCGGCACAACCTAAATTAAGTCAAGTTAGTTTGAACGCTTTGAAATTACTCATTCCAGAAAGGAGTGTACAAGACAAGATTATATCAGTGGTTGGTCCTCTTGACGATAAGATTGCCATAAATAGCAAGATAAACGAGAATTTA
>CANQTL010000020.1 GCA_947626775.1 uncultured Lachnospiraceae bacterium
CTTCTTCCTTCCCTTTATCCGTTACCAGAAAACCTTCATACTTCCAGCCTCGATATTCAAAAAATGCCGCCATATTTTGGGCGATTCGCCCATGTCCATATATATATACATTCTCATGGGTCCCATAAAACTCCTCCAGCTCATGCAAAAATGAAAAATCCGTTAAAAACCCGGAAAGCTGCTCGCGGCACCGCTTATCAAATACCTCCCTGATCATATCAACCTTATAATCCGTATATCTGTCTACATATTTTATTGATTCCCACGCATCAACAAAATTTCCAAAATCAACTGCTTTCACTTTTAAAACCGGGCAATGCTGGTTCTTAATCAATTCATGAGCCCAGCCCCAGCATGGATTATTCCCCTCTTCTATTCCTAATTTCTGTAGGTCGCAGCAGGCAGCGTCCCCCTGAAATCCGCATCCTCTGAAATACGCCGTGAACTTCAATTCAAATTTTTTAATGGCCTCATCCAATGACGCCGGATAAGGCAGCGCTTCCCAAAACAGCTTAAACTCCTCACTATGAAGCATGCGGGATTTGATTAACAAAAAATAGGACTGCATATGCTCCGCAAAATCCTCTCCGTCTTTCCAAACACCTCTGGGGTGTTTTGTCAGTCCCCAAAAATCAATATTTGCTTTTTCATCTATGTACTTAAAAAAATCCGACAGCGGGAAAAAAAAGCCAAAAAAAGTGTCATTCATCAACAGCAGTTCATCATACTTTTCTAAGGGTATCTGCGCCAGTACATCTTTATACGCCCCAACATCATATCCTGTATTTTCTCTTTGTATCACAAAATCTGCCTTTTGGCTTAGGAAATCCGTTCCCTCCGCATTTATATATCCGTTATATACAATATATAACACATCCGCAAAAGGCCGAATATCGTCAATGAGTTTTTTTCTATACTGCATTAGCTCTCCGTCATAACAGTACAGAACCATAAGCACTATCCGCTGCATATCTTTGCTCCTCCAAATACATTGCAACTGCACCTGTTCCACATATCCGAAATCTATTTATATATTAGCTTTCCTTTCTATTATTGCGATTCTATCGTCGGTCAACATCCTTTAGAACCTCGATCTCGTAATTCGGGATCAGCAGATTTTCCAGCGGTACGTCACTCACAATTTCTGCCAGCACTTCCGCTGTATTTTTCTTGCCTAAAGCAAGAATAATTCCTGTATTCTTATTGATAACTGCATCTTTATAAGAGGTCACATTCTTCCCTTCTCCCTCCCCTTTAACAGATACTATATGTCGGTCTGATCCCATACCCCTCCACTGAAGATATTTACCGACCAATCTTCCCATCTTTCCATTTCCATATATGTAGAAATCGGGATGTTTCCTGCAGAAATCATCCAATTGCCAATAGCTGAATGGCTGCGTAACATGATTTCTGCCCCACCGTTGCATATGCCTTTTTATCAGGTCCACATCATAATCCGTATGTTCGGATATATAGCCAAAAACTTCCCGGGCTTTCACAAAATTTGGTAATTCCAGAGCTTTCCGTTTTACCAACGGCATTTTAACTTCGGACAACAGTTCCATAATATAATATATATATAATATGTCCGAACTTCTAGCCGGAAAATATACTCCGCATACATCCGTATATACAGTATATCTAAATTTCTTTTGACAAAAAAAACTCGTAAATCGCACTTCAAAATTCAATACGGTTTCCGGCAAACTAACAGGATATTCCATCTCTTCCCAAAACAAGCGAAAAGATTCAGAACACAGCATTCTCTTCCGAACCGCCAGAAAGTAGGCCTGTACATGCACAGGAAGGATCGTGTTATCATTCCATCTGCAAATTTCCTGCTTCGTCATTCCCCAGAAATCCACATCCTGTTTATCCATCTTGTCGAATACATTGCTCCAGGGATACACCGGACCATAAAAGGTATCATTCAGCAAGATCACTTCATCCCATTGATCAAGCGGCTCCTCCCGCAAATAATACAAAAAAGCGTCTTTATAAGCTCCTGCGTCAAATCCTCTGTTGTCCCGTTCATAGATACAGGGAGTATAAATTGCCAGCTTCTTTCTTTCTTCCTGCCTGAGTTTTCCGTTTGAAACTATCACTATTTTCTGCGTGACCGCCATAAGGCTGTTGAGCAGATACCGTACATAATCTTCCACATACCCTTCCCAATCATAAAATACAAATATGGCCATCCTGTTCACAAGTTTTTCCTCTCCCCCTCTTGCTGAATGATAATTGGACCAATGACTGAGAGCAATTTTATCATTAATTTTCTGTCGCATTACCAATAAATGCTGCAATACTTTTTGTTTTTCACTATCTGCTTTCATGTTTTTACATAATTTCATATAATATTTCAAACAAGGAAATCAATTTGCTGTCAATACGCGAGCTTAATTCTATAAAAATATCCTGCACGCCTCCCATGACTGTCAATATCACTGCATCTACAGGCGATAACTCGTCGTCAATACTCTTCACTTCATATTCATTGGACAATTTTTGCCCTCTTCTATCTATAATATATAAAATTTGAATATCTGTTTTCTCGAGCTGCGTGACTAAGTGTTGTCCCAGTTTTCCCATTCCATAAACTGCAACTGTACGTATATTGTTTTTATGAAGATATTCCGCTATGCTCTTTCCTTGTTCAATACAATTTAACCAAACATCATAACAACGATTTATCTGCCGGGTTTTTACTATATTCATATCTTGTATTTTATAGCCTCTATTCTCGTATTTCTTTTTATATTCAGCTTTATTTCCTTTAAGAGCAGATTCCTTTGCTTTCTTGTTTGCTTCAAGATATCCATATTTATTTTCTTCATCAGGCTCGAGATACATTCCCTCTCCCCATTCATTCCACGCATTGATGAATACAAACTCATTCCCTAACGCTATGCTTTTTTGATATAATTCCTGCATATAAAACTCAAACTTTTTCACTGTAGCTCCCTTAAAAGCAATCCCTCCATTTCTTTCTCTCCGCGGGGTATCATCATAATTAGGGAATCCTTCATAATAAGTTTTACAATTTTCATAAGGTTTTTCCTCTAAAATACTCTTCCAAGCAGCATCATAATCCGGCCGATAAAGCCCGTCTGCTTGCATTGATGATTCTAAATCCCAAAAAGAATGAGGCGCATAATATAGAACCGCATCCATCATTTTTTCTGCATAACCAATATTTTTCCCTATAAAAAACAAATCATCAAAACCATTTTCCTGTGCTAATTTCCTCCACATTTGAAGCATCATCGTAAGACATGGAATCTCCCGCGAATGACATATCATAAATACCGGTTTTCCATCAATTTTTATGTATCTTTCATCTTTGAAAAATGGAAGCAGATAATTGAAATGATTTTCCCAATCTTTTTCTCTTCCATACTTTTGGTCAAGCAAAATTCCTCTATGATTTTCATCGACTTTTGTTTCAAATCGATCTGTCCATGCGTTTCCTGCAAATTTGCTCCAAGTCCGTGTCCAACTCCCGATTGCCCAGCAAAAACAAAAAGGCATATATACATCTTTCCATTTAAGCAAATTTTCTGCCGGTTTTTCCAATATCATTCGACCGTTTTGAAAATAATAATGATAAAAGCATTGTCCATCAATGCCGTAGCGCTTCATCAGGTCTGCCTGCCATAACATAACATCTTTTTCCAGTAAATTATAGTAATTGTTATTTAATGGAATCACCGGCTGTCTATGTCCTTCGAATAACACATCTGCAGACTTCACAGCTGTCCAGTCCGTATATCCCTCTCCCCACCACGCATCATTTTCTGCAATCCGGTGAAATTGCGGCAAATACATCGTCAAGGTACGAACTATATTATTACTCATCGAAATCTCCTCCTTGTTATAACTTCTGCACATACCTTTTTTCTAATGTATTTCACAAGTAACAATATCATATTGCTCGGCGTATTCTTCCAGCATTTTTTCCGATATATTAGTGCTAAAATCCCTTACGGACTGTCTGCAAGATTTCAATCTTCGTATTATATATGTTCCCGGCCATTTTTGACACACATAATTGCCATATGTCTCAAACTCTGAAAATCCACTTTTCAACAAATCTATACACGTCACCGCATTAATCACTTTTTCCCAGAAAAATTCTCCTTCAAGCTTCCGGTTCGCCTCTATATCATCGAGCATTTGACACATAAAATCTGTTTTAATAAGCATATGTTCTGAAATAAAAGAATATGGTCCCACTTTACTATATTGATTATCAAACAGCCTATTCATGGTTGTAAAATATGGTTTATGAAACTCCTCTTTTACATCAAAGTAAGGAATTCCCTCCGAATTATATATTTCTATTTTTTTTACTGGAATTGTATCTGCATCCCATACGAGGTAACAGCTTTTATTAGCAACTCTCGCATAACCCATTTTTAAAAATTGTTGAAAATACCATCCCGTACGTTTCCCTGCCAAATTATCCCGCTTACAAATTACTTCATGCAATGAATGATAATTCAAATTATAGTACATTGAATTTTCATCAATATAATAACATCGCTGCTCGTCGCATATTGCTTCTATTTCACTATTGCCTATAAGGATTATTTTATCTGGTTGTAAATATCGTTTTATCCCCGAAAGTGTAAAATTTATATTCTTTATATTTTTAGGCGAGACAGGAATTATTACGTCATAATTCATATAAAATCTCCTCTATCGTCTTAATATCAGCATCTGTATATTTCTCTAATTGCTTCTTAATAGGTTCATAATCATCAACCGGCATAAGAACAATCACATCCAAGTTCAGTCTCTCTATTTCCGTTGGTTTAACTGCCGGAAAGTCAATTAAAATCTTATCACCCTTTTGGTCTATAATACATTTCAATTTAACTTCTTTACTGCCCATCAATTCATATACAATACAATCCGTCAAACTTATGTATCCATATACCCCAATATCTTTATACCCCCTCTCCTTTAAAAGTTTTTCCAATGATATTCCAATTTGCCCCAGTCTGATCCATCGAAACATTATATCTGATCTGATCTGCTGTTTTTCCATCGCTGTCATATGGCATCTTTCCCCTTTAAATAGAACATCTATTTTTTAATAAATAAATAGTTTGTTGTTATAAAACATTCTAGCCGCTCTCCATATTTAGGAATCTCTCTAAGTCCATCGCTTAAAATTCGATAAACAAAGAAATCAGCACTTAACAAATTCCAAAAATCTCTAAAATAGGTGCGCGAATCTATATTACAACCACCGAATTCAATTTGAATATTATCAATACGTTTTTCAGCCAACATATTTTGAGCCCCATTTAATGCCTTCAATTCGTGTCCCTCAATATCCATTTTTAAAAAATCAATCTTATTTATATCATTTACTTCACAATAATGATCTAAAGTATCCAGACTCACCATCTCACGTAAGCCAAAATCAATTCCAAAATAATCCAGCTGCCTATTATAAAGACTCGCAAGTCCAGAATTTTCTTTATCATAATATAAAGTTGCTTCTGTAATTGCATCACTTAGTCCAAAGTTATTAATTTTTACATTTTCATATTGTATTCTTTCACACAATTTAGCGTATGTACTCGCAGAAGGCTCAAAGCAATGAATTTGCGCATTAGGGACATTATTTATCACTAATTGCGTATAATTTCCCACATTGGCTCCAACATCAAATACTGTATATTTTTCTTTGTCCCCCCCCCTGTTTAACATTCTTAATACATTTTCTTCTCCACTTGTTTCCAAACTTCCGCCCAATCCAATATTCATTCCTTTTAATGAATCTTTAAACAATTCATACCACATTTCATAAAATTGCTTCTTCCCATATACATTTGCATTCACTTTCATATCCTCCTATACTGCTATACGTATCCAATTTTTCGGACATATATCCACATCTGCCCTTTCATTATCAAAAAACCACGGTTTTGGAGCAATCACGATCTTATTACCATTTTTATTCAACCATGCTCCCCACCACCCAAACGAACTATTTGCAATAATATGATGGGAACAACAGGACATCAGCCGCATATCATACCAAAATCTGTATTGATCAAACATTTCTTTTTCTATGTAAATAGCATTGTTGTCTTTATAATTTTGTTTCACCCACTCAATATCATCCGAAAAAAACACCAACTTAGGATTGCGCAAAACAGAATTCATATACGAAATAGCTTTATTATAATAATTGCTTTCGCTTAAATTTCCCCATACCTCTGGTTGCTGCAAATAATCCCCTCGTCTTATATGTACAGAAACATATTGATCACTGCCGGATATTTTCATCCCCCACTCTTCCAATCGCCTTTCCCCATAATTAAATTCAAAATCCTCTAAAAGATCATTTCTAATATCACAAAAATATTTTTCCGTCTGCCAATATCCTACAAAAATACAATTTTGAGTTTCGTATATTTCCGGTTGATAGGGCATAGTTCTAGGTTCTACCCAAAAAAATCTATTTCGATAATCCCTCTCAAATTCTAATCGCTTATTGGGATCTTTTTTTATTTTTTTCCATTCCAAATCTATTTGATCAAATTCTTCATCTGATATATATTTCATATTAATTTTAGGAAATACTTCCGTTAAACTAAACGAGCGATCTGGACGATGTTGATAAAAGCCTAAACTTGCTTTGACATTTCTTCCTCTATGCTCTAATGACTTATACAGCGCATATTGAAACATCTGATTTCCTAATCCGCTTTTAAATCTAACTACATTCGCATTCTCCAGTTTATTGCCATTCATTAAAATCAAATCTCCTTAATTAAAGAAATATATTTTGGTGCATAAACTTTACAACAAAAAATTTCTTACCCCTTTTCTTGACCATAAAATTTATGTAAAATTAATGAACCAAAAATTTCATCCATCTCTGGTGGAACAAATTCCATATACCCTCCCCAAGTTGAAAATGTCATTTCTCCAAAATACATTTCGCCCCCCCCCGTCGGCAACAAAAACCAATCGACTCTAACATGTTCAAAATCTTCTGCCAAAATTTTTGTCTTTGCAATCATCTCTTCAAACTGTATAGGTTTTGGTGCAATAATTTCATCCTTTGGATATCCATAGCTAAAAGGTTGCATTTTCCAGTCTAAATCGTAAAAAGATGCCTTACACCATGGAAGATGCGATCCATTTATACACCATATATATTGTGGTTCTCCATGAAAGCAAAAAACATCATACTCATATACGCTTTCTGCCACACCATCCAGATACTTCTCCGCTATTATTCTAGGCTCAATCTTTTCATATTGCATTTCTAACCCAACATATGCATAATTACGTTCCAACCAACCATTAAGCATTTCACAAATTTGTTTTCTATCAATTTCCTTTTTATTCTTAACTACTACATTATGCGCGGATGCATTGTTTGTTTTAAGGACAAAGCTATCTGGTAATTTATCGAAATCAATATCATCTGCATTCTCCCATATTCCATATATTTCATTTAAATATTGTTGTCCAATTTTTCCCGCTACCCATTCCCGAACTTTAACTTTATCTGCTAGAATTGTTCGACGTTTATCATGAAGATTGATTTTTTCCCAATTAATTATTTCATTGTATGTCTTGGGATTTTTTAAATCTATGTTTTTATTTAAATAATATCTATATTGCTCTTTTATAATTTGTTCATACAAACTTGGATCAATCTGACTAATGTAATCATAGTCAAAAGGTGATGTTGTATATTTGTATATATCATCCGAATTAATCCCCAACTCACACAATTGTTTTACAATACTCTCCTGATTTTTCTTATTGACCGCCACTATGTATAGCACTTTTTCATTTAAATTATATGGGAGCACAATAGGGACACTAATTTTTTTGCTCTTTATTTCCTTAATCATATTGTCAAAAACACATACTATATTGTGCGTCTCTTTTTGCAAAATGGAAAACAAATAGTCTCCACTTTTTCCTGCCCCAACTATAACCACTTTAGGGTATTGTTTCGCTCTGCTTATCACTTCTTGATTCAACATATCTTGTTCTCCTTTTACTATTTTATACATATATTGTTATCATTTCCTAAAAAGACAAAAAAATTTTTAAAACCTTTTTCCACTAAAGTAAGCACAATTTCTTTTTGAAACTTCAAGGATACCGCAATAATTATCTCCATATCTTTATCTTGTATATCTAAGATTTCTTTTATCGGAATATCCTCTATAAACAACTCCTTTTTGCGCTCGCTAACGACAAAATACTTTGGCAAAATATTTTTTTGTTTCAATTCATAAAAAGCTTTTCTTCCTATACCTCCGGTACCATATATAGCAAACTCTCCATTTTTTAAATGTGCAATTCTATTATCATAACACTGCTTTTCTATCTGTCTAATCATCTTATAACGACTTAACAAAATTGGTCTAAAATGATTAAAAAACATATTTTTTCTATTTTTATCTCCATGTGAATAAGCCTCACACAAATTTTCTATATTAACAATACAGTTATCATTTGAAATGACATAGGATTTTATAAATTCATCTATATCAAAAAAATCCCCATGTTTCTTAAGCAACAATTCTACTGCGCGATAATAAGCATCACTATTTGCAGATATACTATTATTTTGCCTATACACTTTCACTAACGGTTTTTCAATATAGCCTATTTTATATTTTTGAATAATACGGACCACATATTCATAATCTTGGAATCTAGGCATCTCCTCGTCAAAACATCCTACAGTCTCAACAATTTCCTTACTTATTATTAATGTTTGCGTACTTATAACATTTTTTCTTCTCAAAACATTTTCAATCCCTTTTTCTCCGATTTCTACATTCGTATTTGTATCTGGAAATTGTTTTACATAGTTATCATATCGAATAGATGTAAAAGCAGAAAATACTGCATTGAGATTTTTATCATTCATATATTGCATTTGTACTTGTAATTTTTCACACATCCATTCATCATCGCTATCTTGAAATGCAATATAATCTCCCTTAGCATTACTTATTCCCACATTCCTAGCCACATTAGCACCCAAATTATTAGGAAGTGCGATTAATTTTACTCTAGCATCGTCAACATATCTTTGCGCCACGTCAACAGAATTATCTGACGAATTATCATCGATAATAATTAATTCTATATTTTGGTATGATTGTTCTAAAACGCTCTTAATTGCACGCTCAATTGTGTTTTCGCGATTAAACATAGGAATAATTACAGATACTAAAGGCCATTCATGCATGATATCATCCTTTCGTTTTTACTCAAATTACTTATTACCTACTCATATTTCAACTTTCATTTTAAATACATTTACTAATCCTTTTTTCTTCAAATTCCTGCATATTCCCTGCTGCTGACCCGCTCTTACCGCTACAACAATTCCGACATCCTGATCCACTTTCACATTACTCAATTCCCTAACCCAGTAACCATCTATTTCCTGTGCATGGACTTGGCCATCTGACACAATAAATCCATTTATATTTTTAATATGCGACCTTTTCATAATATTTAATGCCTTCTTGCCCCACACCCCTGCGCCATAAATATATACTCTTTGATGTTGTCTGCAAAATTCCAGAAGACCACTGAACCTCAGATCTGAATATTCCTGTACATCCACCCCATATTGCTTATATCCTGACAATAATTCCATGCTCAGTACCTGTAGGTTGGAGTAATTCTCTTCCGCACAGCCCACGCTTAAAAAATCCATGGTATAAAATCCTTGTTTTTGAGCAATATACGGTATGATTCTACCCATAATATCAGCGCTGTTACTAATTAGTTCTTCACCGCCATCCAACAAAAAGCAGCAGCTTTCTCTCAATATTGAGCCCCTTGCCCAAAATATCGAATACTCATTGGCACATTCCGTACTTCCCTTAATATCTGCATAGAATCCATAATCTTTCCATATTTTTCGAATTTCAGGAAAGCTGCTCACCTTTTCCCATCGGCTTTGCATGTTCTGAATATATTCTCCATGGTATGTTTTAGGCAGAATCCCCACTCCTAAACGCTTTTCTTTTTCAAATTCTTTAGTAATATTGCTTGTGTACAAATCATCATTCCACATACACCTTATCATTAACTGTTGAAGCGTTCTGCCTTCAATGATAGGTCTGGCACCGTTCACCAGCTTACTATCATCTATATAGAGAATATATTCATATTTTTTCGTCAATTCCATAACATCCTTCAGAAAAGACACATAATTTCCAAACGCCTTGATCCAGAAAGTATCTTTCCTTAGTTGTGCTGAAAATTTACTTTCTATTTCGGCTTGTGTCGTGTAAATTACAACAGGAATTTCCCCAGATAAATTTTTTATCGCAATAATGTAATCATCCGTCCAAGCAAGCTGTTCTGTTTTGAGTAGTATTACAACATCATTCCTGCTGTAATCCAAGTCACTCTGAGGTTTCTCCCAAAATATTTTAGTCAGTTGCAGACCATGTTTGATCGATGCAATATCATACTTTCTAATGATATTTTCCCATATCATATCCACGTCATAATCCGTATTTTCTTTTATATATCGTATTGCTCTCCTCATACTTGTAGCATTTGTATTTCTAAATCCATTCCAATCTAATGCAGTCACAACTGGCTTTCTTTTAAGAAATGGATACTGATAATATTGAATCAATTCGCATGCTTTGTTAAGATAATGAAAATCATCCCGTATCAATCCAAAATTCCATCGATCACTCCTCAGATATGCATCCCATTTAAATCCTGCTTTTTCACACACTGAAATAAGCTGGTATTCATATTTACTAACCGCATCCGAATAATTCTCATCATCTATATGTAAGTTTTCCCAAAAAAACTGCCAAATCTGATTTTTTATCAATCTTTGACTCATCACGTAAAAAAAGGCCGGAATAAAAGAAGTGCCTATAGCAATTTCCGTTTCACCGCTTATATTTGCCAATGTCCCCCATAAATCAACATTTCTCTGATCCATCTGTCTAAACAAATCTTCTAAGGGATAAAACGGCCCGAAAAAAGTATCATTCATGACAACCACGCAATCATATTCTTCAACTTTTTCCCACCCATACTTTTCTACTATGGCATACCGCACGGCCATTCCATCAAATCCATAATTATCTCTGACATACACGTCGTCTGCATACTGTTTTAATATATCCAGTCCCTTTTTGGATACAACTCCATTACATACAACTACCAAGCGAGTCAGCAAAGGTCTGACATTGCTCAGAAAATATGGCACGTATCTATCTACTATTCCATTTTCATCATAAAATATATAAATTCCTAAACGGTTCATTGCGCCCACTCCTTTTCAGTTTTGTACCGCATCTATTTGAATGCAGTCTTACTTCTTTCTTCAATCCACTGATAAGTAGAAATCGGCAACATACCCTTCAACTTATCACAATTATTTTCTCGAAAGTATTTTCTTACCTTTGATGCACTGATTACATCGTTTTCTTTATCTTTTATTCTTGCAAGCTCTATTACGTCAATACCATATTGAGGTAAAATTCGCTTCATTGTCTCGTTATACTCTGCGGTGACTGCATCATATGGCTCTTCTCCAACAAACCTATATTTTATTCCATATTCTTTAGCTACTACCTCTCCAAAAATTCGTATATCATAACTCATATCCTTGATCTCCGAAACATTGTCCTTTTGGAAATACTGTTCAAAAGTTTTGCTAGATATCACATATTCTCCTGAAGGAATTACCTTAACATTTTCCAGTCCTTCCGTACCTTTTCGAACCAATTCAAATCGTTCTTGAAATGTAAATTCCGATTTATCTTCCTCTACTACAAAAACATAGACGTAATCAACTTGTTTACTCGCCTGCTCGATCAAATAGTAATGTCCTTTTGTAAACGGATTACAATTCATAACAGCAGCTCCTACTGTTCCGTTTCTTGATTCTCCATACTGCAAGAAGTGTTTTTTATAATAACAAATAATATCCCATGAGATAAAATAGTCTTGTAAACGGGATCGCAAACCCATCGTAAAACCATTTTTATTCAAAACACCTTTTAGATCATCAAATATTTTTTCTGCAATCTTTCGCTGTACAATATAATCACAATGCTCTGCCATATTCAACACATGATCAACCGGCCTGTCAATTTCATGCCATATCTGTGCCATACTTTCCAAACAATGCAGCCGATTCGAGTAACTTGTTTCATACTTTTTCCAAACATCGTAGTAGCTGCTCATCAGAACAACTATATCCTGTTCTCCTATTTCCTCCACAAACAATCTTGGCGGGCTCAATGTTCCTGAAACAGAGCAGATTATAACCTCATAATCATTAAATCCATAATCATACAATATCTTCTGCAAATTATTTCCTATAGTATGACTATCATCAACCAACGGCCCAAACATGGTGCATGGACCAACCATAAATATTCGTGCCTCCCCCCCCCCTATGGGCGGCAGGGACAAGCCTGTTTCCGTTACAAATATTTATCACTTTTCCCTGCATATCCCCATATATAGGAACACCATTCTTATATTGGAATTGTCTCTTATCTGTAAATTCTTTTATTTCTGTTATAAAATCTATATTATTATAATTGTCGCCAAAAATTATTTTCCTTTCCCATTCAGTCATAGCATATAAGCTTTCTGTCGATATTAATTTTTTATTCTTCTCTGTATAAATAATACGATCATCGTCTGACAGATTCATGTCTTCAACACGCAGCCAGCGATAAATATATATCTGGCTCTTTAACTGCAATAGTGCTTGTATATTTTTTTCTACCCAAATACTATATTCTTTGTTAATCCAATCGGCATCATCGATAACAATTCCTCGTGATGCAAGATCTTTTACACATTGGAAACTTTCTCTGATTTCTTTCCATTCTTTTTCACTTTTTCGAAACCCGCTCTTAATTACTCCTGTAAGTCTTCCCGCCTGAATAACTGCAACTTCATGAATCGTAGGAAATCTATCAAAGATATTCCTTGCTCCTTCACGATCATTTTCCGACGTCACATAAGAAAAGTTTCTATTTATATGAGGCATATTGTTTCCATTCAAATATCCTCTATATAAATCTCCCGGTGTGACAATCCCATATATTTCTCCAAGCTTTAAAACATAATAAACCTCATCACCATAATTCATAAAATGATCATATATAATATCAGGATTTTCTTTCAGATCATGCAGCTCGATAATTGGGCAGATATCCTGTGCTCTCTCATAATACATTATTTTTTCCTCCATAGCATATACATGCACGTCATTCGGCTTGCATTATACTATTCTTATGGTAAATTCCTTCCAGCATTTCCATGAGATTCACTGCATCTCCTATAGTTCCCTGCAATACCGGTTTCCCTCTTACAACGGCATCATAAAATTCCTTCATTTCATAATCCCACGACTCGTCTGTGTCAAAACACATTGTGTGTTCAATCGGTTGCCCCAAACCGCCGGTTTTACATTCCAAATCTTTTTTGTAATAAGTCAGCCGCTCTTCTCCATAACTCATAGTTGACGTCAACAATCCATTGAGTGAAATAAACCCCTCTGAGCAAATCAAATCCAAACTGAATTTATGCCGCCATTGAATAGCGCTGGAATGCAAAGAGGCCACCTTGCCATCTTCCGTATGTAGAATTGAAAAAACTGAATCTTCCGTGTCCATATCTTTCCACACTAATTGATTCACCGAACTTTGTATATCCGTAAATTTCCCCATAAAATAATACATGAGGTCAAGCATATGGATGCCTTGGTCTAACATAATACCGCCGCCAGATATCGCCCTGTCATTTCTCCATTCGCTGGGGAAAGCAGGTGTACCAGCCTTTCCATAAACCCCTCTGGCACACACGACATCACCTAAAATACCGGAATCAACTAATGCTTTGGCCTCGATAACAGAATTATGATATCGATGGTTAAAGCCAAATTTCAATATTTTACATATTGATCCTTCACAAGCCTTCTGCATCTTCAAGGTATCAGCCAAATTACGCCCCGGCGGTTTCTCTGAAAAAACGGCACAACCCTTTTTCAAAGCGTAACATACGATATCTGGTATTACGACATTATAAGTACAGACAATAACGGCATCCGCATGACATTGATCTATACATAATTTCCAGTCACTATAAAAAGGCTCTTTATAATATATACCCCGTGCCGGATCTGTGTCGCAAAGTCCAATAATATCATATCCCCCATGCCTTTTCATTGCATCATAACGTGTTTTTCCCATCCGACCCATACCGATAATGACAACTTTAATCTTCTCCACAATATCAGTCCTTCTTTTTCGCGATTACCTGTGCAAAAGAACTCAACCCACTCTTCTGCAAAAATTGCTGAAAATCCGCTATGGTTGTGCAATCTGCGGTATCAATCAGATATTTAATAAAAAAATTAGCCTCTTCAATGCGCTCTTTGTTTTTCATAACAACATCTAAATCTCGCGTTCCAGGAGTCGTAATTTCCAAAAGTTCATATCCTGCTTTATCTAAAATAAGCTTTAATCCTTTCGCAGAAGGAAGCATAATATGCTCATAAGGAAATATATCCTCTGTTCCGCCTTTTAGGGTTAGAATATCAAAACCACTCCCCAGCCTTGTGTTCAATATAAGCAGACCGTCCTCCGACAAACACTTCCCGATTTGCAACAGGGATTCTATCGGATCAGCTTCATGCTGCAACTGATTCAAATATAGAACAAGATCCGCTTCATTCACCGAAGCAGTTTCTATTGGCAAAATTGAATCCCGCAATTCATACTCCGCAGTCATTTTAGAACTTCGGAACAACTCCACGGATTTCACATAACGATTCCCGAAATCAATCACACGAAGTCCTCTATTTCTGCCTAGATACCTGAATACCCGATATTCTGCCCAACTCACAAAATCCATCCAGATATCTGTTCTACGTTCACTAGCCTGTTGCTGATACTTACTCGATACTCTAAGATTTTTCATGCTCTTCAGTCCCAGATATTCCTGTAAAATCGAGTCATCTACAGCAACAAAAATACTTTTACAGTCATCGCATAGTCTATAATTTACATCCCATCGCTCGAATATATACTTCGTTTTAATAGACCCGCATATAGGACAACTTATACTTTGCCGCTCTGATGGATGCTCTAATACAAACTGCTGTGCGATCTGCTTTTCTTGCCGAAACAATCCTGCATCGCGCAATTCAGCTCGCTTTCCTGGTTCTGCATAGTCATAAGCCTTTAGCATAATACGCCTCCTGCAATCCCATATTTGCAAAGCACTGACATATACATTTATTCTCATCCAAAGGTTTGAGCACCGTACAGCCACCCGCCGCTTCATTGATCGCTACTGCTGCGGCCACATCCCACAGCATAATCTCATGTTCACAATAAACGTCGAATCTGCCACACGCTACAAACGCGCCCATAATAGCTGCTGATCCCAGCATCCTGACTTTCTTAAAATTCTGTATCTGGCTAACAAATAATGCCAAACTGTCCGTATCATAAGAACGCTTTACCGGGAAACCTGTCGCCAAAACAGCCTGTGAAATTTCTCTGATATCCGACGGAGAATTTGCCTGTCCATTTACAAAGGCACCTGTACCTTTCTCACCGTAAAACAGTTCTCCTTTCATAAAACGATAGATAACACCCAGACAAGGATAATTGTCACGCCACAATGCTATGGATACACATGCCATATCATCAAAACCCCGGTAATAATTAAGCGTGCCGTCTAAAGGGTCAATAATCCAGTAAGTATCTCCTGCAGCCGCGCTCCAGCCGTATTCTTCCGACAAAATTGGCAAATTACTCTCCTGCAGGATATCCATGATAATTCTTTCGCTCATCTTATCAGAAGAAAGTTTGATATCCTTGCCCTCACACAAATCTACTCTGATATTTTCCTTTTTCTTTAAAAAATCCCCCGCTGCCTGCGCCGCCCTAATTGCCAACTGCAGCTCTGCACTCTTCTTCGACATTTGATTCCTCTGCAATATAATCACACTACCCATCTATAGCTTTAAATATCTGGCTTCTGTTCTGATTCCTGCGGCTGTAATTCGCCCTTCTGCAATGTTCCAGTCCTCTTCCGTATCCAAGTCGCAAGACTCATCTTTCGGTATTTCAAACAAGCCTAATTCCCCGGCAAATACCGGGCATTGTCCAGCCTGCTCCAGTTTCATAAAATGTTCCCGTCTCCATGCCGTTAATGCCCATACAATTTTTTGAACCGGTTCCAGCGTCTGGCTGTTTACCTTATTCTCTAAAGAAAAATTTAACGCCTTGCCTTGATAAAACGTTTCTTCCTTTTCAGAAACCACCGAGAGTACCGTGTCATAGTCATTTTCCACAACATAATTCGCAAATTTTTGGACGGTTTCCATTCTCAATAAAGGCGATGTCGAATTTATCATAACTACGTAATCACAATCATGCTTACACATGAACTCATAAGTAAATTCTCTGTTAGTAGCTTGATCCGTGGCCAGCTCCGGAGGTCGTTTGTGAAACTGTGCCCCCATGGTCTGTATCGCTTTCCCAAGCTCCTCACTCTCTGTATTTACCCAGACACTGTCAAATTCCGGAACATGGAGTGCAAGCTCTATCGGATACTGTATCAACGGCTTTTCGCCTAAATAGCGCAAATTCTTTTTGGGTATTCTCTTGGATCCCAGCCTGGCGGGAATCATCACTATAATCTTTTTAGTCATTGTCCTGTCACGCTCCACTGTGTTTATATATGAATTTTGATCACAAATTTTTTTACTTTATCACATTTCCGATTCACCGATATCTGCGGCCGGTGCGCTTCATGCGGGAAAATCATCGTAAAATATCCTGCCACATTATTCACAGATAAATGGGGCTCTGTTGTTTCTTCATAAAAAGCAACATCTTTTTCCCCATCATAATCTTCCATGACAGTAAGGCTGCTTTTGTCAAAAATGTCTATTCCTTCCAGCCCTTCCAGCGATGCCTGGATATCAATATACTTCTCATGCGCTTCTATCTTACAGTCGTATGGCATTGAAGTGGAATAACTCATTACTCTTGCGAAAATAGCTTCTCCGTCAATTTCATAACGTTTCTCTTCCATATCCGGAGATAATATCCGTAAAAATCGCTCGATTTTTTGAAACTGCTCTGTTGAAATATATTTGTCCAAATTTGTAAGCTTATCAAAAACCATTTAAATCCCCAAATCTCTCAATAAATTCTTTACGGCCTCTGTCTCCATGCTTTCCCTGCATGTAGTCGTATAAGTGCATATATGAGGAGTTAAAACCGCATTTTTACATTCGCATATTTTGCCCCGATATGGTTCCTGCCAAAGCGCATCTCCCCAGAATCCGGCAATCTTGCCACTCTGCAGATTATCATAAAGAACATTCTCATTTATAAGCGCCCCACGGGCACTATTAAGAAGGATAACTCCTTCTTTCATAAGTTCTATCTCTCGATTTCCTATAATCTCTTCATTACCGCTGGCATGTAATGTCACTACATCCGCATTCCGCAATCCATCTTCCAAGCTGCATGTCGATGCAGATGTATCATATTTGTCATAGACCAGTATCTCTGCACCGAGACTTTTTAATAGGTCTGATGTCTTTTTCCCTATATGTCCATATCCAATAACCAAAATTTTGGTTCCCGATATCGAATATCCTATTCTTTTTTTCCAAACCCCGTTATGAACATCTTCATTTGCTAAAAATATCTGATGAAGCAGCGCCAGCAACGCGGTCAATGTCATTTCTGCAACCGCCTGCGTTGGTCCGTCCGGGGTATTGGACACTTTGATCCCATGTCTTTTCGCCGCTTCCAGATCCACATTGTCTATCCCGATTCCAATACGTGCTATCGCTTTTAGTTGTGGTGCTTGCTGAAATACATTTTCATTCAACGGCTCTAAGCCTGCCAGCAAACCATCCGCCTCCGACAAATGTACAATGATCTCTTCTTCTGTCATTTTCCTTTTATAAGGATTTTTAACTACTTCAATGCCCTTCTCCAACAACAGATCCATTGCTCTGTCATTGCTGTCCGCAAACGAAGAGGTTCCGACTACCACCTTCATCAATGCTTTCCTCCCATATACTTCTCCAAAAAATTATCTAAGGCGGCATGCAGTACAACTGCATGTGCGCTCTCCACCAACCCATATGTATCCAACGGTATATAGAAATTTAAATCTCCCATCTTCCGAGAACGGTTGTCCATATTTTTGCCGGAAAATGTAATGCAATATGCTCCCTGCTCGCGCCCCGCTTCCAACGCTTTAACAATATTAGGCGAATTGCCGGATGAGGATATCGTAATCAAGATATCCCTGTCTGATAAAATACGGCGAATTCTATAGCTAAATACCTCTTCATATGATAAGTCATTGCTGATTGCCGTGATATGCGCGGTCTCCGCACAGGTTGTCGTATTCACTTCAGCATTTTGAAACCAGTCATGAGACATATGCTCCGCCATCGTCGCACTGGCTCCATTTCCGCAAAAGAACAAAAGTCCTTCTAATTCATCACGCGTTCTTTTTGCTTTGACGCTCCATAGATCCAGCGCTTCCTGCGCGCCTATTTCTGTACCGAAATTATCGGTTACAATCATATGCTGTATACCTTTTTTTACCTCGTACAGATACTCTTCGTAAAACATTACCCTACTTCTTCGCTTTCTTTCATCAATTTTTCCAGTTCATAAAACTCTTCTATATTTGTGGGCACTTCTCGTCCAAATCGTAACTCTCGCTCCATCCCATCATCATACAAATAATACTTAATAAGCTGCGCAATATGCTTTAAAAAAGCAGTTTCCTGTTCCTTCGTAAAGCCCTTTTCCAAAGCCTCTCTGATAGTTCCTTCAATCAACCCTTTCTCAAAAGCCTCATAAGTACACCCTTTTCCCTTGGTTTGATTGTAACCCAGCATTACTACCGGCTTATGACGTATCAGGCTAATATAGTTCGTTTGAGAAAGAATGGTCACGACCACATCGGAGATATCTATTAAATCATTGATATTGCCGAATTCAACATAAATGGTATTCTTTGGCAGCTTATTTGCATCATCATATCGTGTCGCCATAGGATGTGGTTTATATACAAAATTCCAATCGTTTTTCTCACACAACCTCGCCAAATAGATTCCGGCTTCTATTGAAGATTGAAAGAACGGGGAATGATATTTTCTTGTTTCTTCAGTATAAGGAACCATACACGAATCGATATCATTTTGTCCCGCAAAAAAGACAATTGGCTTTCCTTGCACAATATTCTCTTTCACATATTCAATACAATTATTCTTTTGCTGTTTTTTTCGATTCAATTTACTTTTATACAAAAAATTCCAGACTTCTTGCGCCTTTCGCAAATCCGTCTCATTTACCGGAAGTTTTCTAAACTTATCCGGATATACCGCAGGCAAGCTTTTTCCCATTTCACCACCAATATCAAAAGATAATGTTCCCGGCAAAACCCCTTGATGAGTCGAAATAATCGACGTACCCCTTTGCATACATTCTTCTTCCAATATTCTGTGTTGCGGACAAAGAAAAGTGTAGACGACCACAATAGATGGATGAAATATATTCATAGCGCTTATGACATATTGGTACATATAATAAATCATTGTACAGGCTTCTTTTTCATTTAAATCTGGTATTGCTGCCTGCAAAAATTTAATTCCATAATCCCCGCACTTTTTTTGATACACAAATTTTTTAAATTCTTCATCCCACTCAATACTTTTCACATATGTATGCATATCAAAAATACTTGGTGTTACCACTGACGGCAGGCCCAATATATTCTCAGTTTGCTCTTGTGTATACCAAATAGCTTCAGATACAATACCCATCTTTAAATTTTTATTTCTATCATGTAACTCCCTGATAAATTTTATATATCCCTTATCTTCAAAAGACCACATTCTTCCCCAAAAAATACAACTATCCGTCATTTGCTGCATTCTACTCTGCAACATAACCTGTGATCCTTTATAATCTGATAAAAATTTTTTATAGACAATGGGATTTTTTTCATAATATTTGTGGATATGCACTAATTTATCCACTCCATACCCTATAAGTTGTTCAACAATTTCATCATAAAAATTATAGGGTATATATAGAGAGAGTCCTTCCCAATCAATTATATCTTCCGGATGTATAACCTTTTTCCCTGCAAAAAGTTTTTCACATTTTTTTCTGTCATTATCTATAAAAAAAAGTACATCTTCCTCTCGTAAGGTACAAAAAAACTCTGCGGCCAACAACCCTATTCCCCAAATTGCACTTTTCATATTATCTTTAATTTCCCCCTTTCTATACCATTGAAATAATCATCTGCAAAATAGGAACTCCCAATATAAAGCCAATTTCACACTTTATATCAGGAGTTCTGAAAATTTTCTGTATTCAGTTATTCACATGCCGAAGTCTTATTCTTCCCAATACAGCCTAAGCTTTTCCTCCGCCACTTCGCTGCTTAGAGAATACAATTCCACCAAGTCAGCTTTGGTAGCTTCCCTGGAAATGCCATGTCTCTGATTCGACTTTATAAAAATGCGGAGAGCTTCCATCTTGCCTTCTTTTCGTCCTTCTGCCCTTGCCTCCCGCCTTGTCGCCTGCACATCATATCCCTTAAAGTTCGCAAATAACTCGCCCACCTTACGCTCCTTCACCTGATCCGCAAACCGCCGCGCCTCCTCTCCCGGCACGTTCAGCCTGCCTAACAGGATTTCCACTACCTGGCCTATGATTCCCAGCAGATATTCCGGCGTCTGCGCCGTCACCTTCTTCAGGTATTCCGGCGGAACTTCCTCCCGCAGAGCAGCAAAGTCCTGCGCCTCCCGCAGGCGGTTTAACATCATCACGATGGAGAGCTCGTCTTCTTTCTCCATCAGCATCTGGTTGCTGTACCGGTTCAGCTGCACCATAAGACAGCGGTAGTCGGGAATATACTCTCCAAGCACTTCACTCAAATATACCCTCTCATGGAGTTTTACCGCCGCCGTCCACTGCTTCGTCCCCTCATAGTACACGATAGGCAGAACCGGCGGATAGCGGAAGCCTTTCGTCCTGCTGACGCCTTCCTGTTTCCTCTCCTGCTCTTTCTCATAGTCCTCCCAGATGAACACTACATACCGCAATATCTGCATGACTACATTATAGTCCACATCCGACTTGTGTTCAATAAGGGAAATAAGATAAAACGGTATTTCACCATTTTCTCCGTCTTTCAGTCGGATGCGCTTCACCACATCCGAGTCCCGTTCCTCCGTGAACAGATGGACGAAGCGCTCCGTCTCGTCCTCGATGTCTTCCGGCTGCACATTCTTTAAAAGCGGAATGTCCACGTAACCCCGCAGGAACTGTGCGCACAGGATCGGATCTTCAAATATAAGTTTCGCGGAGCTGTCCCGGTACTTGGTATTCTGTGTCTCATTTTTCTTCTGTGTCACCTGCACCTCTCTTTCCGCATGGGAAAGAAAAGCTCTGTCCCACGCTCTGTTATACTGTTGTCTGCTTCTTTCGTTGGGATACTTACTCTGAATATGAGAACTATCCATGTGCCAAAAGATTCCCGGCAGCAAGACCGCTGCCGATAGCTACACTATAACAGATGCATATAGGGATTGCAAGCGTTTTTCGGGTACTGCTTCTTCCTTTTCCTGATATAAAGTATGAAATTATCAAGGTTCTTTTCTACAAGCGCAGCCTATGCATTAAATAAATTTCTATATAGCAT
The DNA here is from genome assembly GCA_947626775.1 of uncultured Lachnospiraceae bacterium. Taxonomy (GTDB): domain Bacteria; phylum Bacillota; class Clostridia; order Lachnospirales; family Lachnospiraceae; genus UBA3282. The sequence continues at coordinate 21,784 of CANQTL010000020.1, forward strand.
ACAAAACCGTATCATTCCCAGTGAAAGAATAAATACGTAAATAAAATTTGTAATCCGGATTATAGCTTAAAAGTAACATCGGTATCTTCCACACATCATCCCGTTTATGATATACAGAAATAGCCAATTTTGGCTTATATTGACAAATTGTTTCCCTGGCGCCTAACAGAGAATTAAATTCTGCGCCTTCAATATCCATTTTAATAAATGAAGCGCCCCCCCCCTTTAGCATTTCATCAATACTAATCGTCTCAATTTTCTCTGTGCTTTCTTCCTCAGTGACAATATGCGAGCCCTCCCCATCTTCACTAAAATATAATGTACCTGTATTATTCCAGGTTCCTTTTTCGATGATATAGCAGTCATGCAGATCCTTTAAATTCTGCCTACACTCGACAACTGCTTTAATACTCGGTTCAAAAACATATATTTTGTCATACTTTCCTTTTGTAATTTCAGAAAACTGTATTGCTGAAGCCCCATTAAATCCTCCCGCATCGATAAACACTTCTTTATTACCGAATTTTAATTCGGGCAAATCAAAATACTGACATTCTTCTGCTCTTTTTCCCAATACAAGAATGTTTTCTCTTGTAATTCCTTTATCAATAAGTTGTTTCTCTATTTCTCTATACTCGAACAAGACCGCTAACACTACATAACAATCTTCTATATTTTCTACACTGTTCAAATCAGTGATAAAATAACCATTCAAAGTCTGACCTACTTTATTGTTATCTACAACATAATCCCACTTTATATTGTCGAATATAGTGGTAATCATATTGCCCCAAGTACCGGCACCGAACAATACTATTTTTTGATTTTTATGCATAGCAATGTTTTCAAGCATATATTTTGATAATGTCATACTTTTTATAACATTTAACATATACTTTCTATCATCACTTAAACTAAATATTGACCGTGCTACATATATTTTTCGCGATTCATCATCCTGCAATTTTTCATACACATTTTTCAACATTGACATTTCATCCGTATCACACATGAACTTGTCCATTTTCTCTTACCTTTCTCTACAAATTAATAATGCAGACTTGATCATTCCCAATACGTGAGATAAACATCTCTTTCTCTGATAGGATCAAATTCAATCAAAAATACTTTCTGCCATTTTCCCAGAACAAGCCTGCCATCCTCAACCGGCAGTGTTACATCAGAATCAAAAAACAACTGACGCATATGAGAATGCCCATTTACACGCTCATTGAGTGGCACATCTCTTATTTCAATAATGTCGTGTCGATAATCATTTTTTTCTGGAAAAGTTTTATTTAGATATGTATTGACATCGCTAAGCAGGAGAATCTCTCCCTCCATCACCTTAATTGCACATGTGGTATGTGCAACAAATACATTCAGCATGCCAAGGCCTTTTTTGCCGATTAAAAATTTTTCAATCACATCATTGAGCGGTGTAAACTGTTTTTCTGTGTTAATACTAATTTTCTTCCTTTCCATCAATGAAGCAGCTCCTCAACATTGTCTTTATTTACATTTATGTGTTCACCTTTTTGATACCTGTCTTCAATTGCCAAGCGAATTACTTTGGCAAAATCTTCTGCCTGAAGCAAGGTCCCTTGATCTTCCTGTGGGAATAATCCTCTGCGCATTTTTGTCGCAGTCCGTCCGGGCGATATACAAATTACATCGAACCCATCTGCCGCCCAACATTGAGTCGCCATCACGACGCCTGCTTTTGCCGCACAATATGCGCTCCATGTCCCATGTACTTTTGTAGCTGCAGATGATCCAATATTAATAATTTTAGCCTCTCTATTTTTCTTCAATAGCGCCGCAGTACAATTAAATGTACCAAACAAATTGACTTCCAGTGTTTTTTTTTCAGAATCTATATCACATTCTGCGATAGACATGGGCATGACATACCCAGCATTATTAATCAATATATCTGTTCGGTTTTCTTCAAAATAGCGATCGGCCTTTACAACATCAGTAACATCCAGCAGTTCTTTCCCTGGCGTCAGGATATGGTATTCCCCTTCCAGTTCTCTTTTAATTGCCTGTGCGATATCTCCATTACCGCCCGTTATAACTATCGTTTTCATCTTTTTCCTGCCTTTTTAACATATGATTAATAATGTCCATATCTCTTTCATATGTAACTTTAAATAAGTTTTCCCCTTCTAAAATAAAGTGGGGTTTGATGCCATATTCACAGAACATTACATAAGTTTCGTCAGTGGTATTAGTATATTTATCAGTTTCATAAGCATTTTTTAATAAGTGATAATCGAATGCTTGTGGGGTCAAAAGATCATAAAAGTTGGATCTGTCATAAAATGTACCGTCTCGCCCGATAACGGTATTTACCAACGGCAGTGCATACGTAACCGACGGTTCATCCGATTCCAATAAGGCAGATATTTGTTCAACAGTGACTAAAGGCCTTGCCGCCTCTAAAATAATCACTCTCTCACATTCTTCTAAATGCGCCAAACCAACTCGTACCGACTGGCTTCTGGTATCTCCGCCTTCAAAGTCTACTCCAACTGTCACAATAAACTGCGGACTAACCACCTGAACCGCCTTATCATACACATACTTCCACATTTCTTTATTTTCAATGATCTCAAACTGTTTCTTTCTTTTGAAACGATTTCCTTGCCCAGCCGCAAGAATAATAGCTCCATACATACTTTCACCTATATACAGCTCTCTATATAATCTGCGACACGCGCACTTGCATGTCCATCACAAACAAGCCCAACTCCTTTTTCAAATTCATTTAGCCTGCGTTGATATTCTTCTTCATTGAAACATAAAATCTGCCGCTGCAATTCCGCATTATTCTGCGCCACTGAATATGGTAAAATTACATCAATATCAGGAGTCATTTGCTTATTATTTCTGATACACTGCGAATGATTCATCTGAATATCCCACAATAAACTTCCTCGATCCGCAATATAATCATTAATGTCATCTGCATAAATGAAAACAGGAATGCCGCCGAAACTCGCATCCATAGCAACGCACGAATAATCTGTAATCAATGCGTCGACTCCCGCAAGTATTTCATACATATCATCCGCCATACTCTCATTAATGATTTTATTTTCCAGTTCCTTATTCTCGTAATCATTCATAGTTTCTGCTAACTGTGGGTGCACTCGAATACATAAATACCACTTTCCCCCAAAACGTTCTTCCATGCAGTCAAGCATTCCCTTAAAATCCAATGTCCATATTTCAGAAAAAATGTTTCTTACTCCATCCAAATTTTTTTCCCGAAAAGTCGGCGCAAACATAACTATTTTAGAGTCCTGTTCAATACCATGTTTATCTCTTAATGAACTGCGCATCGCATCCTTATTTTTCATCATAATATCAATTCTGGGAGCTCCGCTTTTTAAAAATGCCCCTCTGTACACTAAACCTTTGGGAAACATTTCATTACACCACTCAGAATCAATTACAAAGCGATCTACCATATCCGAATCATTTTTACTCACCAGATATGCCATTTTAGAAAACGCGGTGCCACGCCACAACCCTGTAGTTTTAAATCCGATTGTCCCATGCCAAGTATTAATATAATATTGTCCCTTTCTTTTTACAGTTCCATATGGTTTTCTATAATTATCAATCCATATTTTTGATCTGGATAGCCAATATGCTCTATTCCACAACGTATTGGGAACTTTCTTAATATAATCCGGGAATTCTTTACTCATATCATTCACAAACCAGATAAATTCATAGTTTTTATTTCTTGCATGTAATTCTTGAACAATATACTTAGGATTACATCCGAATCCTCCTTTTCCTTCAAAAGTACATACAGAAATCAGTTCATTTTCAATAGGCCACACACGGCATAAATAAAAACAAAGACTATTGATGAATGCTTTTATTTTTCGTTTAACAATATATCGTTTTTCTGCATTGAGCATTCCCTTTCAAATAGGCCTCCAACCATCGTAATTGCATGAAAATTCATTTGTTTTCTTTTTTCACATTTCTCTATATGTGTTTTCAGGCTTACAGCTCATGTAGCACAAAAAACTCCCGATACAAAGCCAATTCCATACTTTATATCAGGAGTTCTGTACATTTTCTGTATTCAGTTATTCACATGCCGAAGCCCGTTACTGTCTACAGCCGGTATATCGACTTATTTCAACTTCATCTGTTGCACTGTTTCAATCTGATATACCTACTCCACACTCTCGTAATACTTCATGACCTCCTCACGGCTGCAGCCAGCGTACTCTTCGTTGCTGATGACAGCAGCATACACCGCCTCAAAGTCAGGCAGGAGCTGTCTCAGCGACCGCACAAGCGCGGCAAGGCCTTCTTCTCTTCCCGCCATATATTTTTCTTCAAGCTCCGCCCTATGATCCGCCTGATCCGCATAGTACGACATGTATTCCACCATCAGTCTTGGGTCTTTCTTTGCTGTCTCCACCGCTGCATCCACCTTTCTCGTATACTCATCCGTCACCGTTCCTTCCGCCAGATACTTCAGAAAGTTCTCCAGCTCCGGTGTAACGTCATCCAGCTCCGAATCAGGGTTCAGGAAAATCTTCACCGTCCCATCGCCAAGCGTAAGCTCCGTATCTTCCCTGCACCGATTCTCAAAGGTATAGATGTGTCTGCCCTTGTGAAAGATATCCTCCATACAGATAAAGATCACAAAACTTTGATTAAGCGTTCGATAATCTTCACCTCGTCCGAGCAGATTCACATCAATCAGATTCTGGTAGTACCGGCTCCTCTGCGGCAGGTTCGCCGCGTGTGCTGCCTGCATCTCCACGCTATAGACGGTTGCTTTCTCATCTTTCACATAGATATCCAGACGGATGCCTTTGGCGTCACTCTTAACTTCGATGGTTTTCTCGCCCTCCGGGTACTCGATGCGCTCAATCTCTACATCCAGGATGATCTCCAAGAGCTGTCTGCACAGCTCCTTATCCTGCATCACCTTATAAAAAATGAATCTGTCTGCGAGGGTCAGTTCCCTGAATGCTTTTGGCACTGCCTGATCCTTGCTTCCCTGTCCGTCTTTATTATATGACGCGCCAAGAGTGTTTACAATGGTTTTTCGTCTCTTTTGTATCAATCTTTCCTCCCCTTCCGCATGGGAAAGTCGAAATACCGATTGACCAAACGGAGCTGCCGTACTATCCGTTCTCTGAAAAACAGGCTAATGCCATATCGTATACGCTTGTCCCAGGCTCTGCTGTACTGTTGTCTGTTTCTTTCGTTGGGATACTTACTCTGAAAACGAGAGTTATCCATGTGCCAAAAGATTTCCGGCAGCCAGATCGCTGCCGATAGCTACACTATAACAGATGCGCTTAGAAATTACAAGCTATTTTTCGCCTGCCGCTTTTCATTTTTCATAACAGATCTTGTCAGAAATTCGCACAGTTTCAATATTCTGTCTCTTCCTGATATAAAATATGAAATTGTCAAGGTGCCGCGCTGTGCTTCTTTCCCCACATCGCCTTCCAAACTATTATATAATAAAATATATACACTTTATTTATATATCTTGGGTCATTATATCACAAGTATTTGCCATATTTCAATACATCAATCCACAAATCCACATAGCCGCGCAAAAACTGTGCGCTAATCTGCATACATTTCCGGCTCGTTCAGGAACAGATCCGTGATCCCCTTCGCCTCCAAAGCGCTTAGATCCAGCTTTGTTCCCGTCGGCTTCTCAGGATACAGATGTCCGGAGAGCCATGCTCTCACCGTATAGCCGCGCAGCCGCTCCGGCGGCAAATCAATTCCCTGCCAGTACGGATGCAGAACATTCGCGCCGCAGCCGCCCTGCAATTTAAAGAGGCAATCCGAAACTTTGGTATCCAGAATGCCGATCTCCGTCTCCGGGTCCAATTCTCTCACTTTCTCCAGGGAGAGCGCGCTGAAAGAGGAATATACCACCTGATTCTGCAATCCTCTTGTATGAATCAGGTCTATAATCTGTCTCTCCATGCCTTCATATGGATATACGCTGTTCTTCAATTCGATGTTCAGCCTCATCCCCGACCGCATCGCAGGCTCTATCAGATCCAGAACCTCCTCTATGGTCGGAATCTGCTGGACGGGATTTTCGTCGGCATAGATGTGCAGTCTCTTCAGTTCCGCCAGCGTGTAATCTCTGACATAACCGAGGCCCTCCGTGGTGCGGTCCACCCGTTCATCGTGAATCACTACCATATGTCCGTCTCTGGTCAGCTGGATATCCAGCTCAATACCAGCCAGTCCCCTGACATTGATTGCCTTTTCAAAAGACAGCAGCGTGTTCTCCGGATATCTCTGACTGCAGCCCCTGTGCGCCCATATATTCATAAATTTATTCACAACCTCTTTTCACAATTATTTTCTATTACAATAGAATTTTATGTTTATTCACCCAGCTATGTTTTCTAGTATGGCAAGGCATATAAAACCGTTTCTCCATTATAGTTGCTATGATGCCTTAAATATAACCTATACTCTGGAACTAATTCTTTGATATAACAAGGAATTTCCAAAATATCTTCCGGTTTATGATATACGCAGATTGCCAATTTGGGAATATATTTCCTGATAATTTCCTGCGCACCCTTTAGCGCTTCAAGTTCTGCTCCTTCTATATCCATTTTAATAAAGGTGACTTTTTCTTTTACCACAGAGTCCAAACGTGTCGTCTCAATTTGTTCTAACCCTCCCCCATTTTCCACAATACGTGAACTTCCCGGTATTTTAGCATCGAAAGTAAGTTTCGTATCGGCGCTATAGAGTCCTTTATTAAACAGCTTTATATCCCACTCCGGATACTGATCTCTGATCCTGACACAGTTTTGATATGGAATTTTATCCGGTTCAAAAGCAAAAATCTTAAAATCTTTCACATGGTTTTTGCCACATTCCTTTGCAAATCGAATACTGTTCTGCAGATCATACACTCCAGCATCGACAAAACATTCCTTTTCCTCATATTTAATTAAATCAACAAAATATTGGTCAGGATCATACAAAGCAACTATATAATCCCTGTAATAGCATATATGATCCGGATTCATACCTTGTGAAACAGCCTGATCAGCGCAATATTTCGCTATCTCCCCATCCCACATTGAAATGATAAGGCACCCTATCTTTTGAAAATTTACAGTGCCTGGCAAAAATGTTGGATTTCCAAAAACCGCTTTCTTATTGGCGTCGCTATCAATAATTCCCTGTATTTTAATCCCCGCCTTTGTCAATCTCCACACAAGGTCTTTTCCGAACCAGCCGCCTCCCCAAACCCATACAGCATCTTCACCTTTGGCTTTATCAATAATACCATCTTTTAAATTATTGTATTGACTGGCATTTTTAAATCCCGGCATATACTTATCCGTAATCTCACTAAATACGCTCATATTACCGGTCTTATTAAATTCCAGCCTTTTTTGAAAAATAAATCTGGATTCCTCATCTTCCAGCCAGGATAACACCTTATTTTCCATGTCTTCTCTCTCTTTCTGCTTTCATATATAAATTTCAGCCTCTTTGACTTTCGCTCAAAAACTTTTCCATCACGCCCGCAAACGCCACCGACTCGCTTCGCGTAAGTTTGAATTCGCTCTTACTGCTCCCGTTGATCATGGACAGGAAGTCGCTGATCTCGTACCGAAGCCCTTCGTCCAGAAATCTGTCCGAATATTTTTCCACCTCTCCCGGATTCTCGTGATGCACCTCGAAGTAGGTCGTCTTCCACCAGGGCGGCTCCACGACGATATATCCTTTTGTCCCGGAGATCAGGAGTTTGCCTTCGGATTTCACGCCGAGTCCGCAAGTCGCCGTCGCCAGGCCGTTCGGATAGGTAAACGAAGCCTTGGTGAAGAGATCCAGCCCGTTCTCTCCCCGGATCGTATCAAAGCGGACGTCCGTATAATCCTCTCCGAATATCTTCATAATCGGCAGCATACAGTAACTTCCAAGTTCCACAAAACTGCCTCCGTATTTTAAGTCTGTCAGCTCTCTGCTGTCCTCTTTTTCCAACTTGGTAAAGCAGGCCTCGATATTCCGAATACTGCCGATCATGCCGCTGCATGCGATTCCCATGAGCTGATTGAAACCCGGACAGTATGCGGTCTTGATCCCTTCAAACAGAATTTTCTTTCTTTCTTTGGCCAGGCGGAACAGTTCGTCTGCCTGTTCTCCCTTCAGCGCCATCGGCTTCTCACAGAGCACATGTTTATCATGCTGCAGGGCAGACTTGATATAGTCGTAGTGCGTCTCGTGCGGCGAGGCAATATAGACGGCGTCCACCGCGGCATAGAAATCTTCGATGTCCGCATAGCAGTCAAGCCCCCATCTCTCGGCAAACCGGGCCGCGCTCTGCGCATGCGGATTATATACCGCCTGCGTATTGATACCGCTGACCTGTCTGACCTCTGGCATGAACCGCTGCGCGATACGCCCAGTGCCGATGACGCCGATCCGCTGGATCTGCATATTCTGCGCGCGCAGCATCGTGCTGGAGATATTTTTCGTCCTGTCCAGATAGACCACTTTGCAGTAATCCTTCAGGAAGTCAAACTGTCCGACCCAGTCCGAACCGACGGTAAAGATATCGATCTGATACTTCTTGATATCCCGAAATTTCTGTCCGGCTGTCTCCTCTATGATAATCTCGTCGGCAAAACCCGTTTTTCTGACATTCTCGATCCTGGTCATCAGAGAGTCCACCACATTGAGTTTGCCTCTGGTCTGATCATAACTCTCGGTCGTCACGCCCACGATCAGATAGTCGCCCAGCTCTTTCGCCCTCTGTAATAATCTGTAATGCCCTTCGTGAAACAGATCGAAGGTGCCGTATGTGATCACTCTTGTCATAATCTCATTACCCGCATTTCCTATAACTTTCCGCTTATATATTGATAGACTCTGTCTCCGCATGTGCCGTCATGATTCGCCACGATCTCCCGGTAAGCCGCCAGCTCGCGCTCGGCGTCAAAGGCTTCGCCGGCCAAGTTTCCCTCTAATAGATCCGACAGCGGATGAAACGCATCTTCCAGACAGGCATAGCGCAGATGGTCGGCGACTTCGGTAAATCCATGCGTGTGCCGCAGCAGCTCTTCCCGATCGAAATCAACCGTAACCTCCCGCCATTCCCCGCTTTTCCGTTCCATCCGGTACAGTCTGCGGTCTATATTGGAGAACAGGAAATAATCTCCGAGCTCTCCGCCTCCATTGTCCCTGCCCGTCCAGACAAAGGACGCCCCCGCCGTAACGCCGTAATATCCGTTCGGTGGCTTCTCAGGCAGTGTAATCGGCAGTTTCCACTCTTCCGCCTCGCCGGTATCGATGCACAGGCGGACGCTTTTATTTCCCCAGTAGGGCGGCAGATACATCTCATCGCCGCAGAAGGCCGGCGTGCCGAAGGGATACCGCTCGCAGGGCTCTTCTTTCACGGGATCCACACAGGCCATCCCGTCTATGGCGATCTCATACTCCCGCAGGGTCCCGGAATGCGGATCCCATCTGCCGATGGTATATCCCTCGTCAGGAATCAGCCAGAATTCTCCGTGATGCAGAAGCAGCGAACAGCAGCCGCGCAGTTTCTCTGCGCCGGTCTGAAGCACGTCCATCCGGCCGGTCTCCGCTTCGATCCTCAGGATCCTGTCGGCGTCCGGAGACGCTATATACAGGCAGCCGTCGTACACGCAGTATCCGCCGAATCTCCATCCCTGCTCCGTCTCCACGCCAGGGATATCCAGATGTTCCCTTAGATACACGATCCGTCCTTTTTCCGTGTCATAGCGGACGAACGCCGGATAATCGCAGGGAATCAGAAAAAGATATCTGCCGCAGGCGATCCCGCCTCTGAACGACCACTTGCATTCTTCATGCCGCTCCAGAGCGATCACCTTCTGTATACCGCCGTCCGCCGCAAGAAGAATCTTCTGCGCGCATGACGGGCACACATAAGCCTTGTCCCCTATGGACACAACGTGCGAGTAGCTGCCGTCGCTGGCTCTCGCCGGCAGATCGCAGTAATATCTGTACCGAAAATCATCCTCAGGCGCACAGTACAGCCTGTTCCCCTGTGTGACCCTCCATCTTCGATCGCCGTACATGGGATGCGGGACGCCCCCGACGATTTCCCCCCTCCAGTCATCCTGTTCCGGCTTGCTGTCGATCCGGTTATTCAGGATATACACCGGCTTTCCCGCCACGCCGAACAGCGACGTCACGGAAGTGCCCGCATCTCCGACGTAGACGTCGCACTGTGCGATCGTCGTCTCGATTTCCGGCGTATCGTCATAGATACCGATCTGCGCCGAGAAGAAATACTGTTTGAATTTCTCGTAAATCGGCTTATACGCCGGGCGCATCGAATCAAACGTAGATTCCAACAGCGGATGCGGGCGCCACAGAAGACAGGCGTTCGGATACTCCGCAAAACACTGGAATATATAGCCCATTTTTCTCAGAAACTGTTCCGTATCGGCGAGCATGCCGCTGATGCTGGTATTGTAGAAATATACCTTTTTCTTTGTGCCATCCGCCAGATACATTTTCTCTCTCCACGCCTCTGGCAGTTCCGGCGGATTTTTGCACAGCCTGATTACCTTGTCAAACTTCGGCGAACCAAACGGCAGAAATTTCTTCTTAGGCAGTCCCGGATCAAAGAAGCGGATATACGATTCCGCCTGCACCACAAGATAATCGGCATAGTAATACGCCAGACCGTATCCCTGCCCTTCCATCATTCCGCCCGCGGTACAATAATAAGGTATATACACCAGCATGTCTGTAAACTGCCGCAGATTCTTGGAATAAAAGAAGGGGTGCACGCTCGTCACGTTATTAAACTGATCATACGGATTATGAAAGAAAATCATATCCGGGCGGCGTTCCTCAAAATCATACTCCTGGTAATTGACCACCGGCACATAGGCCGGATAACGGTCCCCCTCATAGTGCGCCGCCCCGAAACTGCCATCCGGGTTCTTGTCATAATACGGTATCGGGATCACATAAGCGTCGCAGTTCGGATCCTGGTCCGCAGCCATCCAGACGCTCTCCAGCGAATCCCACATACTTACCTTATAAGGAAGAAAGACCGCTTCCCGCCTCTCCGGAAAATGTTTGACGGCGTTCTCCGCCTTGATCAGGCTGTTCTCCAGGATTTTATACGCCTTCTGCCCGGCGATCGCCTGCTCCTGCGTGCTGACCTGATACACGCCCTCGCAGTACTGTTCCAGACAGGTCACGGCGTCCGTTCCCTCTCCCTCTATGCGTTCTATGGCTTCGCCCACCTGGATAGCCGCCTCCTGACAGTCCGCCAGGGCTGTCCGAACGGCCTCATATCCGGCGCCGCCCAGCTTGTCCCGTATCTGCCCGTGCAGCGCGTGCAGGCTTTGAAACACGTCTAATATTTGTCTTTTTTGAAATCTACGCATACCGACACACCTTTTGCATTTGATTATAGCACAAACCATAAAATCCCGCCACCCCTTATATCCGGCGGATTTTTGGCTTGTGATTTTCCGTATTTCCTATATAATGATAGACAGGAGTGATCGGCTTTTCTGCCCTGATGCAGAAATCCATACAGATTCAGACCCAGGAGGAAACAAATGCCAAAAAGAGAAGACATCCACAAGGTACTTATCATCGGCTCCGGCCCCATCATCATCGGACAGGCCTGCGAGTTCGACTACTCCGGCACCCAGGCCTGCAAGGCGCTGCGCAGGCTGGGTTATAAGATTGTGCTGGTAAATTCCAACCCCGCCACGATCATGACAGACCCGGAAATCGCGGACGTAACCTACATTGAACCGCTCAACGTGCACAGACTGGAACAGATCATCGCCAAAGAGCGCCCCGACGCCCTGCTGCCGAACCTCGGCGGGCAGTCGGGCTTAAATCTGTGCGCGGAGCTGAATCAAAAAGGCATTCTGGACAAATATCATGTGAAGGTAATCGGCGTGCAGGCGGACGCCATCGAGCGCGGAGAGGACCGCATCGAATTCAAAAACGCCATGAACGCCCTCGGCATCGAGATGGCAAAGAGTGAGGTAGCCTACAGCGTGGAGGAGGCGCTCGCCATCGCCGACAAACTGGGTTATCCCGTGGTACTGCGCCCCGCCTACACAATGGGCGGCGCAGGCGGCGGCCTTGTATACAACCGCGACGAACTAAGGACCGTCTGTGCGAGAGGTCTGCAGGCGAGTCTGGTGGGACAGGTTCTGGTGGAAGAGTCCGTGCTTGGCTGGGAAGAGCTGGAACTGGAAGTGGTTCGCGACGCGGACGGCAATATGATCACAGTCTGCTTCATCGAAAATATCGACCCTATGGGCGTCCACACAGGCGACTCCTTCTGTGCGGCTCCTATGCTGACGATCTCCGAAGAGACGCAGCGACGGCTGCAGGAACAGGCTTACCGCATCGTGGAATCGGTACAGGTCATCGGCGGCACGAACGTACAGTTCGCCCACGACCCGAAGAGCGACCGGATCGTTGTCATCGAGATCAATCCCCGCACCTCCCGCTCTTCCGCGCTGGCTTCCAAGGCAACGGGCTTTCCCATCGCTCTGGTATCGGCCATGCTGGCTTCCGGTCTGACATTAAAGGACATCCCCTGCGGCAAGTACGGCACACTGGACAAATACGTGCCGGACGGGGACTATGTGGTCATCAAGTTCGCCCGCTGGGCTTTCGAGAAATTCAAAGGCGTGGAGGACAAACTGGGCACACAGATGCGCGCCGTGGGCGAAGTCATGAGCATAGGCAAAACCTACAAGGAAGCCTTTCAGAAAGCGATCCGCTCCCTCGAGACAGGGCGCTACGGACTGGGACATGCCAACAATTTCGACACTTTGCCGAAGGAAGAACTCCTCCGGCTGTTAATCACGCCTTCCAGCGAGCGCCATTTCATCATGTACGAGGCGCTGCGCAAGGGCGCGTCTGTCGATGAGATCCATGAGATCACACATGTGAAAAAATGGTTTATCGAGCAGATGGAAGAACTCGTGGAGGAAGAAGAACAGCTCTTGCAGGCAAAAGGTTCTCTGCCCGCCGACGATCTTCTCATCGCCGCCAAGAAAGACGGCTTCTCGGACAAGTATCTGAGCCAGATCCTGGAGATTCCGGAAGACGACGTGCGCGCACGCCGCATCAGTCTCGGCGCAGAGGAGGCCTGGGAGGGCGTCCATGTGAGCGGCACGCCGGACAGCGCCTACTACTACTCTACCTACAATGCAGCCGATAAAAATCCCGTGAGCGACAAGCCGAAGATCATGATCCTCGGCGGCGGCCCGAACCGCATCGGACAGGGCATCGAGTTCGACTACTGCTGTGTCCATGCGTCTCTCGCCCTGAAGAAACTGGGCTTCGAGACGATCATCGTCAACTGCAACCCCGAGACAGTCTCCACGGACTACGATACCTCCGACAAGCTCTATTTTGAGCCGCTGACTCTGGAGGACGTGCTGAGTATCTACAACAAGGAAAAACCTCTCGGCGTGATCGCCCAGTTCGGCGGACAGACGCCTTTAAACCTCGCGGCGGATCTGGAGAAAAACGGTGTGAAGATCCTCGGTACCTCCCCGTCCGTCATCGATCTTGCGGAGGACCGCGACCGTTTCCGCGCCATGATGGAGAAGCTGGAGATCCCCATGCCGGAATCCGGAATGGCAGCCACTGTGGAAGAAGCGCTGACAATCGCCTCGCAGATCGGTTATCCCGTAATGGTCCGCCCCTCCTATGTGCTCGGCGGGCGAGGCATGGAAGTCGTCTATGACGATGAAAGCATGACGGAATACATGAAAGCCGCCGCAGGCGTAACGCCCGACCGTCCGATCCTGATCGACCGCTTCCTCAACCACGCGCTGGAATGCGAAGCCGACGCCGTCAGCGACGGCACGCACGCTTTCGTGCCCGCCGTGATGGAACACATTGAGCTGGCAGGGATCCACTCAGGCGACTCTGCCTGCATCATTCCTTCCGTCCATATCCCGGAAGAAAATGTGGCAGCCATCAAGGAATACACCCGCAGAATCGCGGAAGAAATGCACGTCAAGGGTCTGATGAACATGCAGTACGCCATCGAAAACGGCAGGGTATTCGTATTGGAAGCAAATCCCCGCGCGTCCCGCACCGTCCCGCTGGTGTCCAAGGTCTGCAATATCCGTATGGTACCTCTGGCGACGGAGATCATCACCGCGGAACTGACCGGGAATCCTTCTCCCGTGCCGGCTCTGAAAGAGCAGGATATTCCGAACTATGGCGTAAAGGAAGCCGTATTCCCGTTTAATATGTTCCCGGAAGTGGATCCGATCCTCGGGCCGGAGATGCGCTCCACCGGCGAGGTGCTTGGACTGTCCCGCTCTTACGGCGAGGCCTTCTACAAAGCGCAGGAGGCGACCCAGTCCAAACTTCCGCTCGAAGGAACCGTACTCATCTCCGTCAACCGCAAGGACAAGGCGGAGGTCGTGGAAGTGGCCAGACAGTTTGCGGACTGCGGCTTCCACATCGTCGCAACGGGCACGACCTACGAACTGATCACCGCCGCTGGCATCCCAGCGGACAAGGTCAACAAACTGTATGAGGGCAGGCCGAATATCCTTGATCTGATCACCAACGGGCAGATCGATCTGATCATCAACTCTCCCGTCGGTAAAGACAGCATCCATGACGACAGCTATCTGCGCAAGGCCGCCATCAAGGCGAAGATCCCTTATATGACGACCATCGCGGCCGCCAAGGCGACCGCGAGCGGAATTCAGTATGTGAAAACCCACGGAGACAGCAATGTGCGGTCCCTGCAGGAGCTGCACGCGGAGATCACGGACAGGGCATAAAACCAGATTGCCTTTCACAGACAGATCAAAAACAGGAATCCTGTATCTGACTACTATTTATTTGATTTTGGCATGCATTTTTTAGAAAAAGCGTGCCAAAATCTATTTATTTTTTTGAAATATTCGGTTACAATATAAGCACGCATAATGTAAAATTGACGTGTGGAAAGCTGGTGACCACGTGGATAAGCCCAAACTTGTAAAAGAGGTTTTTAATACCGTCGGTACAATCGCCAAAACATCCGATTTCGTAGCAGCGGGACTAAAAGAACATACTGTTTTTTCTCTCTGTAAGCAAGGTTGCATTGAACGCATCAAATATGGGTATTACAAACTACCTGACCTTAACGAACCCCAAGAAGAATATCTGCTTTCCAAATTACTCACAAAGGGCATCGTTTGCGTGGAGTCCGCCCTATTTTATTATGGCTACAACGATTTCGCTCCCCGTGAATGGACAATTTCTGTTCCCCGCTCCTATTCCAAAACAGTCAAAGCCATACGGAAAGAATTACCAGTAAAGGCTTATTATGTTCAGAGCGAAATGTATCATCTGGGGGAAACAACTGGTTTATTCAACGGCGTGGAACTTCCTGTATATGACCGGGAGCGTACCATTTGCGATTGTTTCAAATATCGGACAAAGCTCGATAATGAAACCTTCAATAAGGCACTGAACGCCTATGTCGCGGACGACCGAAAAAATCTCGCAAATCTTTCTCGGTATGCAAAAAAGATGAAGCTATATACGAAAGTAATGAATGTGATGGAGGTGCTGCTCGGTGGCTGATCTTGCTGCGTCCGTGCTGGCACGGCTGAAAAATAAGGCGAAGGAATGCGGCAAAAGTTATCAGCTTTGCCTGCAGCTTTTCTGTCAGGAAGAATTTTTACGGCGACTGGAAAAATCCAAGTACACGGAAAATCTTATTCTAAAAGGCGGACTGTTCATCTACTCTCTTACCAACTTCGACAGCCGTGTTACCGTTGATGTCGATTTTCTGCTCAGAAAGATGCCAAACACTCCAGAGCAGCTGAAAGCGGTGCTGGAAGAAATCATCGCAACTGAAACCGGCCATGATTTTGTTTCCTTTGAAATCATAGCCGTGGCTCCCATTGCAATCGCCAAAAAATACACGGGAATAGGTGCGTCTATGATTGCCCGGATTAAAAATACCAGAACACCGTTTGGCATTGACTTCGGCGTCGGTGATGTAATCGTCCCGAGGCAGGAAAAACGCAAAATCCCAACACAGCTTGCAGATTTTGACCCGCCGACCGTGAACACGTATTCGCTGGAAACCACGATTGCCGAAAAGCTCGATGCAATACTCAGTTTGATGGAATTTTCCAGCCGAATGAAAGATTACTACGACATCTACTATCTGGCGCAAAAATTTGATTTCGATGGGGCAACGCTCGCCGAAGCACTTAAAAAAACCTTTGAAAACCGTGGCCGCGCCTTTACGATAGAACAGTTCGAACAAGTTATGGATTTTGGCAGTGATGCAGAAATGCAAAAGAAATGGAAAGCGTTTATCCGAAAAATCAACCTTAAAACGGAAGATTATGCCGCCGTTTTGAAAATAATAAGGAATTTTCTTGAACAGCCGTTTGTGGCAGCAACGGAAAATAATGAATTTTCAAGGCAATGGATAGCTGCTGAATGTCAATGGGGATATGACATGTAGAGCAGGGGAAGGACTTCTTTACGAAGTCCTTCCCACAGACTGTAGACAAAGCACTTCCAACAGTACTTAGGCTGGAAGTGCTTTTCTGGTCTTAATAGAAAAAAAGATGCCTTTAAGCGTTTTCACCATGGAATCACGCCCTGTTATCCCCATTTTTACTTTCATCTTTGCCAGCTTTTTCAGATTCATGCAGGCATAAGTAAGCCCGACCTTCATTTCCATCCGGGCTTTCCCAAACATCTGTGTATAACGGAATCCGTGGTTTTCTTTTGCACTTCCAAAGATCCGCTCTATGGTTTCTTTCCTCAGAGCATATAAATCTTTCATTCCAATGGTGTGGCGGATATCCTCACACATCTCCATATAAGATTCCCAGATATGCCTTGTTACCGTCTTTACATGATCTCTGCTCTGGGTACACTGTGCAAGATACGGGCAGTCTTCGCATACTTCCCCGCAGCTCTTGTATTCCCTGTATCCATCTCTGTTTGTGGTGCGGTAGGTCAGCAGCTTATGATTCGGACAGATGTAACAGTCGTAATACTCATCATAAACATACTCTTGCTTTGGGAAAAACTCTTGCCTGGTCATTGGTCTTTTGTACGGGAAAAGCGGACGGATCCCATCGTCAATCAGCAGCTTTGCAATACCCGGCGTTTTGTACCCCGCATCTGCTATCAATGTTTCTATCCCGATGCCTTTGATCTTGTCATACAGACTCTTGAAAGTCCTGCTGTCATGATGGTTGCCCGGGTGGACGCTGTAACCAAGGATCCAGCCGTTCTTATCACAGGCAGTCTGTACGGCATAGGCAAATACATTTTTATGCTCCCCTTTGCGGAACCATCCGCTCTCCGGGTCAGACGTGCTCGCCTTGATTGTTTTCTCTTCTTTTCCGCCGGTGCCGCCGGAGGGAGGATCCCCATCCTTGTCGTCATCCTTTTCTTTCAGGGGACGCTTCCCATGTGCTTCCCGGTCTTCGTTGATCTCTTTTTTCAGCTGCTCTTCAAAAAACAGGGCTTCCTCCCGGGCAATGCGTTTCTGCATCTTCTTATTGTTTGCCCTTGCTTTTACATGCGTGGCATCCACAAAAACCTCACCGGGGTCTATCAGTTTCCATTTATAACACTCCTGCAGGATGTGGGAAAAAATCTGTTCAAAGAGATCTGTATCCTTAAATCTGCGGGTGTAGTTTTTTCCAAAGGTTGAGAAGTGGGGAACTTTGTCCATCATCTCCAGCCCGAGGAACCATCGGTATGCCACATTTACCTCGATCTCCTTTACCGTCTGGCGCATACTTTTTATCCCGTACAGATATTGAATGAACGGGATTTTTATGAGCATTACCGGATCCATGCTGGGGCGGCCGTTATCGGGACTGTACTTATCCTCCACCAGGTCATAAATAAAGTTCCAGTCGATGGCCTTGTCTATGATCCTGAGAAGATGGTCCTGTGGCACCATGTCATCCATACAGAACATCTGCATCTGTTCCCTTTTCTTATCTGCATTCTGAGTCATCATAAGTAAAAGCACCACCTTGGCTTTGATACTTCTATTATACCAGAAAAGAGCCCGAAAGTCTTTATGTTTACTGGACTTTCGGCCCCCTTGAAAAAGAAAAATCCCGGGAGACCCCGGGACTTTGTCTACAGTCTGGGGGAAGGACTTCTTTACGAAGTCCTTCCCATCTTCTCGGCAAAACGATGCAGTGTCTCGGGAATCTGTATCGTCTGCGGACATACCTTCGCGCAGCTGTGGCAGCCGATACAGCACTCGGGCTGTCTGTCCGCCTCCACGGAAGAGAGTCCCATCGGCGCAATAAAGTCGCCGGAACCCGCAACCACCGCTTCGTTGTAGAGCTTTAACAGGAACGGGATATCCAGCTTCTTCGGACAGTGGCTGACACAGTAATGACAGCCCGTGCAGGGAACCGTCGTCTTAGCGATCATGTCGTCCGCCACGCTGAGGATCAGCTCCATCTCCTTCTCATCCAGCGGTTTTGATTCTTCGTAAGTGGCAATGTTGTCTTTGAGCTGCTGCATGTCCGACATGCCGGACAAGGTCATGACCACGTTGGGAATCGCCTGCAGGAAACGGAACGCCCAGGCCGGTACTTTTTCATCCGGCCTCGCCGCCTTGAGCTTCGCCGCGAACTCATCGGAGAGCGTCGCCAGCTGCCCGCCGCGCACCGGCTCCATAACCCAGATCGGTATGTTCCACTCGTTCAGAAGTTCCACCTTACCCTTGGCATTCTGGAATTTGTAGTCGAAGTAATTCAGCTCGATCTGGCAGAATTCCATATCTTTGCCGTAGGCGTCCAGGAATTTCTTCATGCAGTCGATGTCGCCGTGGGCGGAAAAGCCGAGATGCCGGATGCGGCCGTTTTTCTTCTGCTCCATCAGGTAATCGTATATCCCGTATTGGGGATCCAGATACGCGTCCACATTCATCTCGCAGACATTGTGGAACAGATAGAAATCAAAATATTCCACCTGACACTTTTTCAGCTGCTCTTCAAAGATCTCCTTCACCTTCGGCATGTTGGCGAGATCGTAACCCGGAAATTTGGACGCCAGATAAAAGCTGTCCCGCGGGTACTTCCTCAGCGCTTCGCCGACCACCTTCTCCGAGTTGCCGCCGTGATACCCGTAGGCCGTGTCATAATAATTCACACCCGCCTGCATGGCATAGGCAAACATCTCTTCGACCGCCTTCACATCGATCTTCGCATCGTCCCCGCCGATCACCGGCAGGCGCATGTTGCCCATGCCGAGCGCCGACAGCTTCTCTCCCTGAAATTTCGTGTAAATCATGATATATCCCTCCTGATTCCATATCGCTGTTGTTCATAGCTTATTTAATATTGTCTGATTTGTCAAATGATCCCTTCTATTTGCCCGACAGATCATCTAAAAATTCCACCCTGCCGTCCGCCAGATGATAGAGGGCGCCGCAGACGCGAAGCCCGTGCTCCTCCTCCTGCCGGATCTCCAGGCTCTCTTCTATCCTCTGGATACTGTGGCGCACGTTCAGACAGCAGGCTCTGTAATCGTCCTGCTCGTCGCCGACGGCACGCTTAATCTCATCCGTGATGAATTTAATATAATTTTCCGTCTCATGATGGATCGCTGCGTCCACCGCGCCGCAGTGATCATGCCCCATGACCAGGACCAGCCTGCATCCCAGATGTTCCGCCGCGTACTCGATACTGCCGAGCTGGTGGTCGTCGATCACGTTGCCCGCCACACGGATCACGAAGAGTTCTCCGATCCCAGCGCAGAAAATACTCTCCGGGATCACGCGGGAATCCGAACAGGTGATGACAATCGCATAGGGATTCTGTCCCTCCGTACAGGTCTTGAGCCGCAGCGCTGGGGACACGTCCCCCTCTCCCGTCTTTGCATCTATGTACTTCTCGTTGCCCGCTTTCAGTTTTTCCAGCGCCTCTTTTGCCGTACACGCCGTCCGATTCATCTTCTATGCGTCTCCTCCCTTGTCTTCCGTTTCCAGGTCAGCTGCATATCCTTCGCCTGGGTCTTCTCGTAATCCTCCCGCAGGATGGAGTACACCACCTCGTCCACGATGCCGCGGTTGTTCCTGCCGCTTTTGCGGAACGTCCCCTCCTGCACCATGCCCAGCTTCTGCATGACCCTGCCCGACTTGCGGTTCTCCACATCATGTTTCGCCACAATCCGGTTAAACCCGACCACGCCAAACAGATACTGCAGGACGGCTCTCCCCGCCTCAGGCATCAGTCCCCGTCCCCACCAGTGCGCGCCCAGACACCAGCCTACGGTTGCGGCGTCCGTCGCATCATCGTGTGAGACGACTGACAGACTGCCGATAGGCTCGCCGGTCTCTTTCAACTCGATGCACCAGTTATAGAAGTCCGGTTCGCCGTATCTGGCGGTCCAGTCTTCCAAAACGCCCCTCGTCACGCTGACACTCGTGTGCGTCGGCCACGTGAGGTATGTCGTGACATTGTCGTCGGACGCCCAGTTCCGATACATGAGAGGCGCGTCTGCCATCGTGAACCGTCTGAGAATCAGCCGATCCGTCTCCAACTCGCTCGTTCCCATATGTCTCATCCGTCAGCCCTCCTTCAGAGAATATTCCCGCCCGATACAGACCGCCCGCGCGTCCGTCTCATGTCCCACATAGGGCGTCGCCGCAATCGGGATCTTTGGCGGAACAATCTTTTCGACCAGTTCCCGCATGGCGGGCGTATATCCCTTCTTCTCCATCTCGGAAAAGCGGCCGAGCAGGATACCGTTTATCTTCTCAAACACGCCGATCTGCTTCAGCTGATGCAGATAGGTCGTCATCTTCATAGGCGTGCCGCTGTAAGCTTCCAGGAGCAGAATCGCCCCGCTCAGATCGGGGAAAAACGGCGTGCCGGCGAGTTTCAGAAAACAGCGGATATTGCCGGCGAGCACCCTCCCGCACATAGAATGCCCGCGCAGGAAACGGTATTCCAGGTCGCTCTCCGTGACGTTCCGTGCCAGAATATGCTCCCTAAAATATGTCCGCTGTTCTTCGCCGTGATCATACAGCAGATTCCTGATCTGATAGTTGATTGTCCCGCGGCCCGTCTTCGCATAGACCGCATTCAGCACGGTAGTCAGATCGCTGTATCCGCAGAACACCGCCCTGCTGTCACGGACTGCCCCGTAATCCAGCTTTTGCAGAACTGAATTGGCGATATCGCCGCCGGAGATATCGAAGATAAAATCCATGTCGGGATCGCGGAAATATCCTGTCAGATCGCCCGCCCGGTCCCGCTCGGAAAGATCCTCGACACGGTCAAACAGATGCGGACTGAAGACAACCTCCACGTTTTCTTTTTCCATCAGAGTTTTCAGCCGCTCCACATCCTCCCGCTGATACAGCAGCATCGGATCGGAGCAGGCTGTCAGTGCAGCTTTCATACAGATCCCTCCCGGGCAGTCGTTTCTTTGGATTTTTTAGTATCTTCCGCAGGCCGCGCCTTCACCTCGGCAGCCCCTTCTTCCTCACGGTGTGAAAATAGTAGGGCGCCTCGAACAGCATCATAACTGTCCAGCCTAAAACGCACGCATAGGCGATGCCCACGATCCCCAGCCGCGGCGCCATGACGAAAGTACCGAGCGTCCTCATGGAAATCTGAAGCGCCGTTCCCAGAATCGTCGTGTACATCTTACCCATACCGCGGTAAAAGCCCTGAAACCCGTTGGTGAACGCCGGATACAGATAGAAAAAAGCCATCAACCCCAGATACCGGCTCCCCGTGCGCACGACTTCCTGCGCGCCTTCTCCCGCCACGAAAAGGCACATAACCGGCGTCCGCAGAAACAGCGCCGCAGCGCCGATCAGAACCCAGTAGCACACTTCCAGGCGCAGGCCCGCGCGAAAACCGGGCCGGATGCGTTCCTTTTTGCCGGCGCCTCTGTTCTGCGCAATGTAGGTGGCAATCGCCGCCGCGATTCCCTGCTCCGGGATAAAGGCAAACTCATCCACCCGCGTCACCGCATTGAAAGCCGCGATCGTCGTCACGCCCAGCGCGTTCACCTGTCCCTGAATCAGGAGTTTTCCGATGGGCTGCACCGCCTGCTGAAAAGCCGTGGGCCCGCCATATTGCAGAATTTTCCGCAAATGCCCTCTGTCTATGCGCCGCTCTTTTCGACTGGGAAAAAGCGTCGGAAACTTTCTGCGCAGATAGACGGCGACCAGCAGCGCAGAGACAGCCTCCGCCGCAACGGTCGTTGCCGCGCTGCAGACGATACCGAAGTGCAGCACACCCAGAAAAAGCAAGTCAAGACCCGCGTTTAACAGGGAAGAAAATGCGAGAAATTTCAGCGGCGTCCTGGAATCACCCGCGCTCTTTAAGCCTGTGGCCAGCGCGTTGTAGAGAAACGTAAACGGCATCCCCGCAAAGATTACCCGCAGATACAGCGTCGTGATGTCCAAAATCTCCGCCGGAACCGCCATCAGCCTGAGCAGAAACGGGGTGAGCAGAACACCGGCTCCCATCATCAGGACGCTCGCCATGACGCCGACGCTGACGGTTGTGCCCAGACTCTCCCGATAACGCCCAAAATCGCCCGCGCCGAAAAACTCGCTCATCAGCACGCCCGTTCCGATACACAGTCCCGTGACCGCCAGAATCACCAGATTCATCACCGGTCCGGCGATTCCCTCCGCCGCCAGCGCATCCTTGCCGATAAACCGTCCGGCGATCATGGAATCCACCGCATTGTATGCCAGCTGCAGCCAGTTCCCCAGCAGAATCGGCACCGCGTAACGCCACAGATGCCCCCAGGCGGCTCCGGAAGTCATGTCCCTCATCTGTTTCTAACCCCTGCTGCCCTCAAACGCCTTCTCCCACTCGTCCTCTTTAAAGCCAACCAGCGCGAACTTCTGGCTCACCAGAATCGGACGCTTCACCAACAGCCCGTCCGAGGCGAGAATCGCATACTGTTCCTCCTCGCTCATGGACGAGAGCCTGTCTTTCAGCTGCAGTTCCTTGTAACGCAGGCCGTTGGTGTTGAAAAAACGCTTCAGCGGCACGCCGCTCAGCCTGTGCCACTCCCGCAGCTCGTCAGACGTCGGATTTTCCTCCTTGATATGGCGCTCCTCAAAGACAGCGTCGTTTTTCTCTAACCATCTCTTTGCCTTCTGGCAAGTGGTGCATTTCGGATACCATACAAATAACATTTTCATCCTCCTGTGCTTTTGTATCGCAAGCATACTCTTATCTCTTCATATTTCTCTATTATATAACCATCTCCTGCAATTTGCATATACAAAATCACTCATCGCAAGCCGCTTCATTCGCTCAATATACCATAGTTCTCCGGATGACGGTATGCGCTGCCCATCACTTCCTGCGCGCGGTAGGCCCGCAGCATGTCGAGATCAATCTCGGCGAGGAAAATGCCCTCCTCCTCCGGCGCCTCCAGAATACACATGTCCCGCGCACCCGGCTCATCCCTGAGCCATGCCACGCCGTCGAACACCGTAGAGTGTCCGTTGCAGTCCGGTTGTCCCTCAGGATAATTACAGGTAGCGACGGCGACCATGTTTTCATAGGCACGGGTGCGCAGCGCGGCGAGACGGTTCAGCTCCATCGGACAGGCATTCGGCGCAAGGATCACCTCCGCCCCTCTTAACATCAGGATTCTGGCGCTCTCGGGGAACTCCCTGTCGAAGCAGATCATACTCCCGACCCTGACCGTGCCCGCGCCGACGTCCAGATCCGCCACACAGAAATCCTCACCCGCGGACAGCATCCGCTCCGCATCGAAAGCGCAGATATGTACTTTGGCATAGTGCAGCAGCCGCTCTCCATGTCTGTCGAAGAGCACAATAGAATTGCGCGGTTTCGGGTCATGCTTTTCCAGAAAAGTGATTCCGATCGCCATCCGCAGACGCGCCGCCAGCATACCGAATTGCTCCACGAACTCACTGTCCGCCGGAATCGCCAGCCTGTCCAGCGCCTCCCGCTCCTGCGGTATGGTGTAGCCGTCGCTCCACATCTCTGGGAAAAGCGCGATGTCCGCGCCCATCTTCTTCGCCCGCTCGCAGGCGGCCATGCCGATCTGCAGCTGTTCTTCCAAATCCCTGCCCGGCAAAAGCTGGAGCAGGGCAATCTTCAAAGTCATAGGATATGCCATAACGCGCCTCTGCAACTAATCTAAGGTTTGATTTTATCATAGCCGCTCTCGCCTGGAATAGCAATACCAGGATGTTCTTTTAACGTCCTCATCTGTCTGTCCGTAATCCGGTCCTGCGCGGTGACGGCGCTGCACAAAAGCGGCGCGCAGGGATCATAGATCCGCACATTCTCCCGCACTTTCGCATCGTTGTCATTCGCATAACAATATCTGCAGCCGTTCAGACAGGTATCGTAGCTTCCCACATCGACGCTCTCCAGACAGCCGCAGGCAGCGCGCTGGTTCCTGTCCTTTGACCCGCGCAGCCTGCAGCCTGTCAGCCGCTCAATCAGCGCCCTGTCGATACAGCTGCCATGGGAGACGCCGACCGCCTGCAGATCGATCTCCTCCGCGCAGGACTCGATCGCCAGGTGATGTGCCGACGCAATCTGCGCCATCTGCGCGGCGATCTCCAACATCTCTTCCCCGGAAGGCTGCCTTGCGCCCAGCGCCGACAGATTCTTCCTGCTTTTGGCATAGGAATCCACAAAACTGATCACAACCCGCTCCGTGCAGGGAGCCAGCTTTTCCGCAATCTGCGCAAAGGCTCTCACATGGTACGCCGCCGTGTACCGCTTTGTCAGAAGGATCGGATCATAGCGCCAGATCACCCTTTCTTTGCCGACAAGCGCAGAGAGCCGCTGAAAAGTCGGAATCAGCGCTTTTTTCTTGTCTGGAAGACCCGGTTCCACATCTCTTCCATACCCTGTCAGCGTGAACTGGAAATAGCAGGCATAATCCCGCAGCAGATCCAGTCTGTCCAGCATATTCGCCGGATTTTTCGTCCAGAACACAATACAGTCCACCGCTTCCGGCGACAGCGCGATCCGGCTGATCTGATGCGGATTCATCGGATTGCGCACATACAGGAATCCCTCGCTGATTCTGTGCAGGAACCAGTCCGCATAATAGTTCGGTATATCCGTCCTTCTGCTTGCACTTAGTATCATCGGTGTCCTCCATGAATCAGGTTACCGGGCTGCCGCTTCTCAGTTCTCCTCCTCATAGGGCAGGATCAGCCAGTCGCCGGACTCCGTCACCCTGTAATATTTATCCGTCTCCGTGTCCACCTTCAGGACGGGAATCCTGCCGCTGTCCAGAACCGTGCCGTCTATGTAATAGTGGCTCGCCCCGTCGTAATAGATGTCGTGATAGCGGGGATCGCCCGATATCTCGGCAGTGCCGACATGCCCCGCCACCACTTTCATGTCCATTCCTTCAATCTGCCCCGTCTCCGCCGGATATTTACCGATAAATATATCTTCTCCCGTTCCCCACTCCCACAGGTCTCCGGCCTCCTCGTCGATCCCCGCGTGAACGAAAATGGTATTGCCCTCCGTGTAATAGCAGGGCAGATTTTCCATCCAGCGGACATACTTGTCATCTTCTCCGTCGTCGTCCCTGCTCATCCTGATCAGGTGGTCGATATCGGAATCTCCCAGCAGCACAAACTCCTCATGGTTCCCCATAAGCGCCACGACCTTGTCCGAGCCGTACCGGTACTGGAGCGCCATGATCCTGTTCAGCACGCCCCTGTTATCCGCGCCGCCGTGGATGTAATCGCCAAGCAGAATCAGTCTGACGTCGCCTTTCTCCAGATGTTCCTCTACCAGTGATAACGCCTCCTCAAACTCCCCAAGGCAGCCGTGAATATCTGACATACAATATAATTTCATGCAAGCCCTCCCCTATTTTCTGTGGTAAACCTTTTGTCAGTCCTCGTTCTCCGGGAAATTACTTTTACGCTTACTTCTTTCCGTGCAGTTCTTCCGGTGTCATCGGGCGTCGGCGCTGCCTGACAGATTCGATCGCCCATTTGACGTTCTCTAGCATGTAGAGTTCCTGCGCCGAATATTCCCCGTAATCTGTCACTGGCTCCAGATCCCCCTCTGCATCCAGCAGAGCGGCCAATACCTCCTCGAAGCTGTGCGCATGATCCTCCTCGCCGTTTCTCCTGAAATGATAGATCAGCCCCGTGCCGGAAAATTCGCCCGCCACATATTCCAAGGGACCGTATTCAAAGCCATGGCTGGTCTGTACGCACCAGTTTCCGCTCTCCGAATCATATACGGGCAGATAACACCCAAGGTACTTCTGCTCCAATACATCCTGCGGTCCGTCCGCATACTCCGGTTTTTGTGCGTTCTCATCATCAGCCGGCTCATTTCGCCTATGATCCGCGGAATGCTTTTTGTCATAATATTTCCTTGTACAGACGTTGACCAGATAATCAAGGTATGCCTGCCGCTCATCATTCTCCTGCAGTTTCATCCGCTCGATATAGATCGGATTGATATGCTCATGTTCAAATTCGCCCTGATAATCCACCCCGTTAAATTTAATATTCACGCATAACTGTACGTCCGAATAATCTCCGCCCCGGTCGCCTCTGGTCCTGTAACGCTCATAATTCTCATCAAAATAATTTAAAATGATTCCCACCGTCTCCAGATACGGCTCTGTCTGGAAATCATCACACAATCCCCGCACGATGTCGCCGTGCCGGAAATCATGCGGGATATAGACAAAATCAAACAGTTCCTCATTGAAAGCGTATCCTTCCCACGCGCTTTCCCTTATTTCCGACGCCGCAGCAAGGATCCGGCTCTTAAGCGCCTCATCCGCAACCTCGTCCGCAAAAGCCGTCAGCCATTCGACCTTTTCCGCATTAGAAATCATCCGGTGGTTTGCCACGATCGTCGCTTTCTCCAGATCGGTAAATTCGTGATGGATGCTGTGCAGATACGCCCGCGTGTCCCTGGATGGAACAAATGTGTCGATAAAATTTTTGTTTTCCGGTTCTTTCGTTTTCATAAGTCCTCCTCACTCTACTACAACGCTTTTCAGTTTTGATTTACACATAAAACCGCTCTCCCGTCTCCAGACAGAAGCACGCCAGTCTGCCGTCCGCAAAGCCGCAGCCGCAGTCCATCATATAGACGTTTCCTGCCGCGTTATGCCACACGGCGGGTCTGTCCGCATCACAGTATTCTCCCGGACAGGACGCGAAATTTCCGGTATGCCGATGACCGCAGAAAGAAAGATATCCCGCAGTCCCCTCCAGAAGAAAGGCCTCGTAAATCTCTTCACCGGTCGTCAGATCTCCCAGCAGATAATAAGCATCCGCCTCCGTCTGCGACGGCGACGTCATAGCGTGCGCGAAAAGATAGCGCTGCCCGTCCAGCGTAAGCTGCGCCTGCAGCGGCATACGAAGGATCCACTCCGCCAGTTCCAGCAGATCCACATCCGTCAGCCGCTCCCGCAGCAGCGCAAAGGATTCGTAGGGATACGGCCTGTAACGTTTTCTGGCTCTCTCCGAAAGCGGACAGTATGCGCGGATATACGCGGCAAGCCACCGGTCATGGTTGCCCTCCACCACGGTACAGGAATCCCCCAGCCCGAGTACGGTAAAATAGACCTCCACGGGGTCTGCCGCAGCGCCGCCCCTGTCAAACAGATCTCCCAGCAGATATAGGTGATCCGCATTTTCGCCGTCTTTCTTAAACCTTATACCATCAAGCATCCGACGCAGTCTTCCGGCATCGTTGTGCACATCGCCGATTACATAGTGCATGACTGTCCTTTAAACCGTTCCTTTCATATCTTCTTTCCGTGTTTATCATTTTATGGTTTCATTAAACCGCTCCACAGATTCCTGCGACGGCTGGTTATCACAGCTTTCCAGATATTGATACAGAAGATCCTGCGCTGTTTTTTCCGCAATCTTCCTGTCGCATACGGACTGCTCCACACATACCCGGATTATGAGAGAAGATGTCAAGCGGAGAAAATATCCCTTCGCCTGCTCCCCGGAGATTACCTGTATATCACTCCGCCCGTCTACCATGTCCCACCCCTCCTCCGTATGGCGAAAGACAACCGTATACCTGTACAGCATTTGAACCTCTTCAAGGCCGGCAAAGTTTTGACAGCGATCCATACAGCGCAGCTTCTCTATATGCAGCTTCCTATCGCTATGGATACGGCAATACTGCTCTGCTTCTTTTTCCGTGGTAAAATATCCATACAGTTCCCAGTCGCTATAATATGCGTACATAACCGTGTAAACATATTTTTGCTTCGCCTCGATCTGATCGAAACGCCTGCCTGTTATGTAGTAATCCCTCATATGCAGCGGCTGGTTCAGTCTGTATTCCGAAAGATCCAGCGGTATATACGCATCGCCCTCGTTCGCAACAAAACCCGCTTTCTCAATCAGCGCCACGATTGCTTCATTCTCTGCCCTGACAGACGCAGTTACCTTTTTTACCTCGACTGCCTGATCAGCAGCCGCGCCTCCTTGCAGTTTTTCATGAAATGCGGCGTCCAACAGGACTTCCACCGCCTCCGCCGCATATCCCTTTCTGCGGGATTTTGGATAAATATACAGCTCCAGACCAAAAACTCCCTCCCCAAGGTCATTGAACCCGATATATCCCACGCTTTCACCATAATTTAACTCCGCGGTGTCCTTTGATTGGATATCAAAAAACAGCGGCTTGTTCAGATCGATCATCGCCAGCGTTTCCGGCGTACACTTCATCCCGTAATAAGCCTCAAACTCCCCCGACGCCGTAAGTTCCTGCCGCAGAATTTCTTCCACAACAGCCGCCTGACTCTTCTGCTCTGTCGACCCGCCGTGCTCCATACCTGACAGCTCTATCCTTTTTCCATACAAATACATTGTATTTCCCCTTTTCTTCTCTATGTCTCACATATTCTATTTCCTGTAATACCATTTTCCCCACCAATTCCTATCGCCCTTATTTTTTTGATATTCAGAGGAAAAAGGCACATAAAATCTATAATCGCACACATCCCATGTTTCATACACTTTGCGGTACATATTTGATTTTCTAAAGGCTGTAAGTTTTGTCCGGCGTACTTTCCTGTTTGCCAGACTCTTACCATATTTGCTCAAAGCTTTAAATACCGGATTTCTTTTATAACTGCGGCTCATTGATCTTCTCCATTTTACCGTATGTCCTACATTTCGATGATACTTTTCTCCGGTATATGCTCCACCAGCCAGTCCAGTTCCTCCTGCGGCACACGGATACAGCCGGATGTGTGTTCGTCCTGTGCGGATATAGATTCCTTCTCCATAAATGTATCGCTCGCGGCATCCGTCAGATACATATTGCTGTGGATAAAATAATCCTCAAACACCGCCAGATAGCTGAAAAACTTCACCTAATACATTTTCATACGCTTTTGTCTCCTGTATCCGCCGCCTGTATATTACTGTTCCCCGACTGCGGCCTCCTTTTCCGCTTTCTCCTGCCATTTCTGATAGATCGCCAGATCTTCTTCCAGCCGCTTCAGCTTTTCTTCCTGCCTACTCCGTCCCTGTCTGCTGTAATACTCCGCCGGCGCATACTTGACCGCCCTCGCCTGCTCAGGGGAAAAGCCATAAGTATTTTTCATATATTCCATATACCCGTCGTCTTCTTCGGCCTCCCGCAATACCCGGATGATATCCTCATAGTGGTCTGCGGCGGTGAAGTAGGCTTTGATCACATCGATTTCCTGTCTGCATTCCCGTATCTTATTTCTCCGATAAATATCCTCATGCCCGGCTCTGTTCGCCCTCGCTTCTTCCGGCGTTTTCCCACGATTTTCCCGTTCCCCTTCCAAATGTTCGATTTCCCGGCAGACTTTCTCATAGTTGTCCCGGTCAAGCATATCCATCCGGATCTGCATGAGTTTTCTGACTTGCACGTCATCCAGCGCAAAACGCTCCCGGAGCGCCGGGACGACATCTTCTTTGCCCGAACTTTTGATGACCTCCATGATCTCGCCGCTGTGCTCATAGACCCATGCGTAATCTTTTAGAAGCGGCAGTCTGCTATCCCCGTATTCCAGATCAAAATCCTCGTCATAGCTGCGCCGTGATTTTGGTATCGTGCTGTGCATTTCTCTGTAATCCACATAAGAAAATTCATTGGTGAAAACATTCGCTCTAACACCGATGCTTTCATATTCATTCAGCTCGTTTACCGCCATTGCGTACGCCTTGGAAAGCGCCGCATATACAGACTGGAAGTCATCACAGTACACGCTGATCCTCTGTACATCCGCCGGATAGTCCTTCGGCACATATTTGCCGAAACGTTCAATAAATATGCTTACCTGATTACACCTCATGCTATATCCTCCTCCTTTTTTACAGTCCGTCCACGTAGATAACTTCCTCCGTCTCCACGCAGAACGCCGCCAGCTTTCCTCCCGCCACGCAGGCGCAGTCGATCGCAATGTGTCCGTTTGCCCTGTACACCTCCGGCCTTCCCCAGCCTTCAATAAAAACCGTCGGTGTATGTCCCGTGACCAGATAGATATTGTCCTGCGGATAGTATCTTCTGGCATAGTCCGCTCTTTTTTCCAGAAAATCATATAAATCATACTCATCCAGTCCTTTATCGGGCGCAAAATTCGATAGCCCTGCATGGACAAGCCTGTACTCTTTTCCGTTGTGTTTTATCACCTCATACAGAGACGCCTCCGCTATGTAGTCCAGAATATCCTTCATCTGTGCGCTATCCAAGTCACGAAACTGCTCCATCGTGACCCGTCCGCCGTCTTGCAGCCAAAGATTCAGCGCCAGCATGATCTCCTCTGTCAGATGACTGTCATAATTTTCTTTCGTGACCTCCACCATGAGGTGTCTCATGATCGAATACATCGTAAAATCATGATTCCCCAGAATAAAAACAACGTTCGGCCGCCGCCTCATATCCTGAAGCACTTTGATCGGTTCCGGCCCGCGGTCTACGACGTCGCCCAGCACATAGAGCGCATCCTCGTCTGAAAAATGAAGCTTCTCCAGCAGCGCCCGGTACTGTTCATAGCACCCATGTATGTCGGAAACAATATATCTCACAAAGACTCCCTCCCTTTCTAAATATTATCTTAACAGTCATTTTCCCATTTTAAAAGCCCATCTTCCTCTCCTGCGTTTTCCCGCGTTCATACTCTGGTATGTCGCTTGCTTCGATCGTCGTCAGCAGTTCTTCGGTAAGCAGGGCCTCGTCCGTCTGCTGCACGCGCACCGCCAGATTCATCTCCGCTTCCTCCAGCGTCTTGCGCACAAAGCGTCCGTTGCCAAAATCGCTGTTTTTCCTCGCGCTCTCATAGATGCGTTTCAGCTTGTCCATGGCGGCGTCCGTGATCTTCATCTGCTTTTCGGCGAGCATCAGCCCGGTGATGTCGCAGAGTTCGGAGACGGAATAGTCCTCAAATTCCACATGGAACGCGATCCGCGACGACATGCCCGGATTGCGGTCAAGGAAGTGCCGCATCTGTTCCGAATAGCCCGCAAGATAACCGCCACGTTGTCTCTGTGATTTTCCATCTCCTGGACAATGGTACTGATCGCCTCATCCCCGAAGCTGTTCTCATAACCGTCGCAGAGAGAATACGCCTCGTCGATGAACAGCACGCCGCCCTGCGCGCCCGCAAACGCCTCTCTGATTGCTATCTCACAGCCAAGTCCGTCGAGATCCATCCCGCCGCATTCCACGAAGACGCCGCTCTTTAAGATTCCTTTCTCTTTGGCGATGCCGGCGAACAGTCTCGCCACCGTCGTCTTCGCCGTCCCCGGATTGCCCGCGAATATCATGTGCATGGTTCCCAGCCGGTACGCGCTGCCCCTGCGCTTTTTCCGCTCCTTCTCCACGATATCCGCGGCAATGATGTGATCGATCTGTTCCTTGACGGCGGTAAGGCCGATCAGGTTCTTCAGCCGCTCATAGGCGGAATCGGTATTTTCTTCCCTGTCCAGCATAAACGTGTCCGCCGTGTCGTATGTATAGGCTTTCAGCACGTTGCGGTTCAGGCACCACGGCTCGAACTGTGCAAACGCCGCCAGCACGTCTGTCTGGGAAAAGCGGTCCCCGGCAAAGGATTTCATAAACTCTCCCGCCTGTCCCGCATACCGGGAATAGTCCGACGCCCGGATCAGTTCCTTCAGGTAAGCCACGGCTTCCTTTCTGCCGCCCACACCCTCTCTGATCTCCACCGAAAGAATATACTTGCGCACCTGCGTCAGCAGCTGATAGGCAAACCCCGGCTTTTCGATATTGTAGGTAAACACAAAGAGACAATCGTTCCTGTATCTCTGCACCAGCTTCTCCATGTACTTACAGGTCATGGCATAGTCCACCGGGCTGAATCCGAATTTTTCGGACAGATCGATCACTACCACGCCGCCGTAATTATTTTCTATCACTTCCTCGAGTCGGCAATCGCTGCTCCGATACAAACTCGGCTGGATCTGCGTGATGATCTCCATGCGCCTGCCGCGCAGCCGGTTCGCCTTCGCCAGCTTCCGCGCGAGAGCCTCCGCCAGATCGACCGCCGCCTCCGTACTCCTGCCCGAGATCACGTAGTGAACCGGATTCCCCTGAAAATCCGACGCGTTTCTGTGAGACTCAATATTGGAAAGTTCATCGGTCATGCTCTTGTCATACAGCGGATTTGCTTTTTTATCCTTTTCAGAGATAATCTTTTCTTCCCACTTATAGGAACACTTCTCCCTCTCCAACCGCCTGTACATGTCGTAAAACCCCGCCTTTGACATTTCCAACGCTCTGCCCGCAGAAACATACTGAAAAAGCTCTCTCCGCTTTGCTTCCATCATATCTTCATGAAACTGCTCTATGGTGACTTCGCAGGGCTCTGCCTTTACCCTTTTGATGCCGAATATCTGCCGTAACATTCCAAGGATGTCGTCGTATGCTTCGCGAAATGTCCGCGTCTTTTCGTCATAGGAAAATGCGCTCAAAACGGCGTCCTGCTCTTCCCTGTACATAAAACAGCACACGCCGTTTTTGAGACTGCCGTACAGGTAACTGCTCACTGCGCCGACCGGCTTGTTATAGGCATATTCGTTCAGATTGACCGTCGCATTTTCTTTAATCTGTTCCGCTGTGGCGCTAAGTATAAACTCGAAGTATCTCATTGATTTCCTCCTCCGTTCTGTGCGAATTTCAGTAAAAAAGAAGCGTCGCACCATAACCCAAAAAGTTATGAAGCGGCGCTTCCCTCTGCCCTTCCGTTTCGCTCATGTATTGACAGCTTCTGCCATATAAAAATTTTTAGTTTCTATCTCTTCGATCATCCTTCTGCTTCGTTTCTCGATCATCTGCCATGCGTTCCTGAAAAATTCATCAAAATGATCCGATATCTGCGGATTTTTCCATGAATGCCCTTCACAAAACGGAATCGGCTGATAATCCTTCCCGACAAAATCCTGAAGGAAATTTTTAACAATAAAATCTTCCCATCCCGCAAAGCTGTTTAGCCATTGATAACAGCTGGTTATTTCTTTGCTGCAATGTAACAGCTCCATGATCTTTATCTCCGGCGGGCAGGCGGACAGTTCCCCGGAATGACTCGAAATTTTCTCTCTGGCATCATAGTATTCTTTTATTTTCATCAGCGTCAGATCCCAGCTGTCATGCGAACCATAATAGCCGCTTCTGGCTTTGTTAAACCCACAGGGAACCGGAAGGTAATTCCCCAGCGTGTGGTACGCCGCGATAAAATGCTCTAAATCCTCGCTTTCTTCCAGCAGTTTCTTAAATGCAGCATCCGCTTCATAAAGCTCTATGCACATTAAGTTGGAAACATTTTTGGCGTCGTACCTTTCCAAAACTTCAGGCATCCTGCTTTTCACATAGCTGTTTAAAACACTCTGACAGCTCGTCATCGTATCGGAACAGATCCAGCCCTGATACATCATATATCCGCTTTTTTCTTCTCGGATCTCCGGCCATAAGAGCGAATAAATGCTTTGCAGAAGGCTGCTCTTTACATCCGGATCTCCTATTTTGCCATATAACCGATAATTCTTTTCTATAACGGCGGCTGCGATCGGGTAGATTTCTTTTCCGTCAGGCTGTGGAGAACGGTAAATAAAATACTCAACTTTCCCAGCATAAATCACTAAACAATGCTTGAATAAACAACGGCTGAGATTCGATCCAATTGTTGACTT